>CAYLRL010000004.1:50447-106432 GCA_964385875.1 uncultured Syntrophales bacterium | reverse complement strand
CGCGACAAGTCCCTTTACACCGAACCTCCGATACTCTATAAAGACATTTTACGTCCGAGCGTGGAAGCGGCTCGAGCGCGGTCCGGCGGGCCGCCCCGGGGACCGCGCGAGAGTGAGGTTGATGAAGGCTCAGCCCAAAACTCAAGATCAATCAAAAAAAACTCAGCGAACGATCTTCCAGGAATATACCGAAGCGCTCGTTGTGGCGGTCATTTTGGCCATCCTCATTCGAGGCTTCCTGGTGCAAGCGTTCAAGATACCGTCCGAATCGATGGTCCCCACTCTGCTCAAGGGTGACCATATCCTGGTCAACAAGTTTATCTACGGTTTTCGCGTACCGTTTACGAACGCTCGGTGGCCCGAATTTTCCGAGCCCGAACGGGGTGACGTCATCGTCTTTGTCTATCCCGTGGACAGATCCAAGGACTTCATCAAACGAGTGGTCGCGGTCGGGGGCGATACCGTCGAGATTCTCGACAAGCAGGTCTTCATCAACGGAAAGCCCGTCGGAGAGTCGTATGCGCATCACTACGACCCGAAGGTCCTGCAGGACTTCGCCGGGCCGCGCGACAATATGGTTCCGAAGAAGGTTCCGAAGGACCACCTTTTCGTCATGGGAGACAATCGCGACCACAGTCACGACAGCCGATTCTGGGATTTTGTGCCCGTTTGGGACGTGAAGGGCTGCGCGTTCATGATCTACTATTCCGCCAACTACGGCCCCGCGCCGCCGGGAGTCAAGGTCGACAGATCCCTGGAATGGCTCCCGTTGTCGACGTACGTCCGCTGGAACAGGATGTTCAAGATCATTAACTGACCCGGCTCCCGACCGCTCCCGTCGATTCACGCCCGCCCCGCGCCCGCGCGTGCCCGATTGATCCGCCGATCCTCAGCCCAAACCGGGAAAACAACCGCGTTTGGCGCCCCGGCGCCGGATCGGACCGGCCCTTCTCAACTGAATTGAAAACCTCCATTGCGTCCTCCATAAGCCCCACGGCCCATGAGATGGGGATAGCGTTTCTCCACAGGGCGAAGGGTTCGCGCGGAAATCCTTGATTCCTTTTTTGATCATGCTGAGAGAGCGCGAGCCGTGGGGCCGGTTTTGGAGAGCCCCCGGCAAGAGAGGTTTCCGGCGGACCGGGAGCGGCCGGGACATTGAGGAATGATGAGGAGCGCGGAAGGGGAAATGTGCTTGACAGAGACCGTACCGGTTCGGTAAATGATGAGGAGTGACTAACCGGTCAGTCATTCACCGGACGCGCCATTCCCAATCGGAGTACTACCGTGAAATCGTCCGTAAGAAAAGAGATCCAGTCCGTCGTCTTCGGTACCAAAGCCCATAAGGACACCTTCGCGGTCCCCGAACTCATGGGAATCCTCCAGCGGGAATTGGAGCATCACTCCGGCAAGAAGAAGGCAAAGGAAGAGCTCATCCTCCAGTTCGTCGAGTGGACCGTCGAAGCGATGTCGGCCTCGCCCATCTATTCTGAAACGCTCGTCAGACAGCTGTACCAGAGCGTGCTCCAACTCGCCGCGCGCCTCGGGATCGAGCGAGAGGGGCTTCTGGAAGACCTCCTCTTTCAGAGCATACGGAGGCCCGCCGAGACCGACGTGGGGAAACGGAAAAAGCAGAAGGACGCCCGCGCGCGCATACTTCGGGCCGCGCTCGAGGAGTTCTCCGAAAAAGGTTTTTATCACTGCACGATCGATTCCATTGCGCTCCGTGCCGGCATCGCCAAGGGCACCGTCTATCGGTACTTCAAAACCAAGACCGACCTCTACAACGCGCTCAAGGAAGACACCATCAATGAATTCGTCGAATTGGCCAAGAAAGAGGTCAGCGCGGACGCGGACATCCTGCGGATCCTCGAGAACGTCGTGCGTATCTATCTGGAGTTTTTCGAGCGCAATTCAGCGTTCTTCAAAGTAATTATCCAGGAACAGAAGGATTTCGGCCGGGAATTCTCCGAAAAGTTCATCAGCGAGCTGATCGTTGCGTTTCCCGGTCTCAAACGCGCCTGTTGGAAGGCCTCCCGCAGAGGCCAACTCAAGCAAATGAATTACTACACCGTCTTCTTCGGGATTGTGGGATTTCTCAACGGAGTAATCCAGAAGTGGCTCCACGACGGATGCAGAGGCTCTCTTCTCGATGAGGTGGACACGGTCAAGGAGGTGCTGTTCTTCGGATTGGCCTCTCCTCCCGACGAAGAGATTGAAGCTTCGGATACCCTCAAGGTGATATCATGACAAAAAAACTCCCGTTTGAATTAAGCCCGCCGATACTCTACGTAAATCCGCCGATTAACCGCAGCGCCCGCCTGACCGAGGACGTAACTCGATCGGGTGGTCTGGGTATTGTGGACGCCGCGGCCGGACGCCCGGACGATCCGATTCGCCCAACCACTCCCCACGGGGTTCGCGTTCGGCTCGACGATATCGCTTCCTACGCGTCGGACCCGCTCGTCACGATGCTGCTCGTCTCCGTTGAGGACGCCCACGCGTTGAAGGACTTGCCGGACGGGGCGTTTCGTCAATCACCCACGCCCGTCTTTGTCGAGGCGGCCGGCCGCGAAAGCGCCGGCTCGGCCGAGAGAGCAGGCGCGGCCGGACTCGTGGTCGCGGGGGCGGAAGGGCCGGGATGGGTGAGCGAAACCTCCGGCTTGGTGCTGCTCCAGGAGATTCTTGCAGGCGCCGATCTTCCCGTATTCCTCCGGGGCGGGGTGAGCCTCCGCACGGCGGCCGGCGCGGTCGCAGCGGGAGCGGCCGGCGTTGTCCTTGACGTTCACCTGCTGTTCACTCCGGAATCGGGCCTGGATGATTCGAGCCGCGAGTTTCTGCGGGCTTTGCGACCTCCCGCCACAGTCACGCTCGGAGAGGGTACCGGGCTTGCCTGTCGCGTGTACGCGCGGGTGGGAACCAAGGCGACACGCGAGCTCAAGGCGCTCGAGGAGAGTCTGACGGACGGCGATCTGCCGGCGTACCGGGAGAAGATCTCGACCCTGCTTCGGTCGACGTCGACCGGATCGTGGGACACGGACGACGTCCTCCTGCCGCTCTCCGAAGATATCACCCGTTCCCAACGACTCGCCGAGGAGTTCGCCGGCGCGGCGGGGATCGTTGCCGCGTTCGGCGAGCGTATGAAAGGTTCGGCTGCCGCGTGGCCGTTTGCCGAGGGCTCGAAGCTTGCCGCGGATCACGGGACGCGCTTCCCGGTGGTTCAGGGACCGATGGCGCATGTGAGCGACAATCCTGAATTTCTTCGACTGGTCAAGGAAAGGGGCGCGCTGCCGTTTCTCGCGATGGGCAATATGCCCGGTCCAATCGCTCGAGAAGCGCTCGACGCGGCGCGAGAAAAAACCGGCGGCGTCTTCGGGGTCGGGCTGATCGGCCTCGAGGTCAACCGCCCGTGTTACGAGGCGCACCTGGAGATAATGAGCGAAAATCCGCCCCCCTTCGCGATCCTGGCCGCGGGCGGAGTCGACTTGGCCCAGCGAATCGAACGGATGGGCGTAACTTGCTATCTCCACTGCCCTCACCCGTCCATTCTTGCGGACGCGCTCGACGCGGGGCTCAGGCATTTCGTCTTCGAAGGATGCGAGTCGGGCGGCCATGTCGGATTACTCGGCAGCCTGGATCTCTGGAGCGCGAATCTTGCCGTCATCGATGCCGCGTTTCGGAAAGGGCTCTCGCCGGCCGAGGTTTCCGTGCTCTTTGCAGGCGGCGTCGGCAGTGAATGGGGCGCCGCGTTTGTCGGCGGGCTCACGGCCGATCTCGCCGCGCAGGGTCTCAAGACGGGCATCCAGATGGGCACCGCGTATCTCGCGACGGAAGAAGCGGTCTCCACGTGCGCGATCACATCCGTCTATCGCGACCTGACCGTCGAGAGCCGCGGCACGGCCGTCATTGGGCGAACGGTCAACACCCGCGCTCGGTGCGCGAATTCGCCCATGGCAGCGAGGCTTATCGAGCGGGAACGGGACCGCGTCCGAGATCGGGTTCCGCTGAGGGAGCGCAAGGAGCTCTACGAAAAAGACAACCTGGGCGCGCTCAGGTTGGCGTCAAAAGGATGCGCAATCGATCCGGAGACCGCCGAGACCGATTGCCCGGTCTTCTGCGAGCTTCCACCGGAGGAGCAGCTCGATCGGGGTCTTTATCTCATGGGGCAGGCCGTCGCGTTGACCGACGCGCCGACGACGGTCGAGAAGCTCCACCATCGGATCGTCGAGCAGGGTCGCATGGTCCTCGAGCGGAACACTGGTCGGATCGAGGCGCCGATCGAGATCACGACCCCGAAATCCGCCGATGCGTTCGAGGTGGAACCCGATCGGGAACCGATTGCGATCGTCGGTATCGGTCTTCGTTTCCCCGGAGCAAATTCTCCCGACTCCTTCTGGGATCAGATCATGTCCGGTCGCAGCGGCATCGGCGAGCCCCCCGCGGGCAGGTGGGACAATCCCGACTTCTACTACGATCCCGATCCGAAGGCGCCGGACAAGACCTACACCAAGATCGGCGGATTCATCCGGGAGTTCGAGTTCGATCCCCTGAAGTACCGCATCCCGCCGGCGGTGGCGCGGCAGATGGACCGCACGCAGAAGCTCGCGGTCGCATGCGCGGGAGACGCGTTGGCGGACGCCGGCCTCAGCGCGGAGGATCTCAAGGGTAAGCGCGTCGGAGTGATTCTCGGGAACAGCATGGGCGGCGAGAGCGTCGACCAATACGCTTTCAGGGTAGGGCTTCCCCGGACCCTGGCCTGCCTCGAAGCGTCGCTCAACGGCGGCGCGTTTGACCGCTCGACATACGCGCGGGTGAGGGAGGCCTTCTGCGCACAGTACCTCGAGGGGTTGCCTGAAATCACCGAGGATTCCCTCCCCGGAGAGCTTGCCAACGTCATTTCCGGGCGGGTCGCCAACGTCTTCAACCTCGAAGGCCCCAATTTCACCGTCGATGCGGCGTGCGCGTCGTCCATGGCCGCGCTGATGAACGCGATCAGCGCGCTGCGGAACGGCTCCATCGATTACGCGGTCACGGGCGGTGTGGACGCGGCCATGCACCCGTCGTGTTTCGTGAAATTCTGCAAGATCGGAGCGCTCTCCCCGGACGGCAGCCGACCGTTCGACGAATCCGCGAACGGCTTTGTGATGGGTGAAGGCGCCGGCGTGGTCGTGCTCAAGCGTGTCTCGGACGCGATGCGGGACGGGGACAGGATTTACGCGACCATCGTCGCGGTGGGGTCCTCGTCGGACGGGCGAGGCAAGGGCATTACCGCGCCCAACGCCAAAGGGCAGAAGCGCGCGATCCGGGCGTGTCTGCAATCGGCCGACATCCCGCCCGAGTCCATTGGATTGATCGAGGCCCACGGGACGTCCACTCCCGTCGGCGACGAAACCGAACTCAACGTCATGGACGCCTATTTCCGAGAAATGGGCCGGCCGCCTCGCTCAGTCGGCATCGGTTCGATCAAGTCGCAAATCGGCCATCTGAAGGCCGCGGCCGGGTCGGCCGGCGTCATCAAGGCGGTCCTCAGCCTCTATCATCGAACACTGCCGCCGACCATCAACGTCAAGAACCCGAGGAAGACCATCGATTGGGATTCTTCGCCGCTTCGTCTCCTCACCGAGTCCGCGCCGTGGGAATGCGAAAATGGGTGGCCTCGTCGGGCGGGAGTCAGCGCGTTCGGGTTCGGCGGGACCAATTTCCATCTCATCGTCCAGGAACACGTTCCCGAGCTGCGCGTGGTCAAAGGCGGAAAACGGGAGGGCGTGGCGATAGAAACATCGGCCCCGTCATGGCCCTGTCTGCCGGGATTTACCACGGACGGAGAAGCCTGGGTGATCGGCGCGTCGGACGCCGGCGCTCTCGAAAAAGTGATCGAGGGAGCGCTCGAAGAATTGCGCCCCGACACGACGTCGGAGCTCGCGCGACGAATGAGAGAGGAAGGGCGAAATGAGTCCGTGCGCTGCGGCTTTGCGGCAAAGGACAGTGGAGAAGCGGCTCAGAAGCTCGGTTTGATCCGTGAAGCCCTGACCGATCCGAAGAAGCGGGCGTTCCTCCCAGCCAAGGGCATTCACGCGGTCGAGGGCGCGCCGGAGAAGATCACCAAAGGAGTGGTCTTCCTGTTTCCCGGTCAGGGATCGCAATATCCGTTCATGCTCCGCGATCTCGCGGAACGCTTCCCGATCGTCGCAGAGACGCTTCGTGAAGCGGATGAAATCCTTTCATCGCTCGGATTGCGAACCGTCACGTCCGGCATTTTCCCCGACGGGACGGAAGATCCGTCCGCGGGGGCGACCCCCTTGGAGGACACCCAGTTCCTCCAGCCCATCATCATCACGGCCAACACCGCTATTCTACGCCTGCTCGAACAATTCGGCGTGCGACCCGCGGCCGCGGCCGGCCATTCTCTCGGCGAGTACGCGGCGTGCGTCGCGGCGGGGGTCTTCTCATTCCGGGACGCGCTCGAGGCCGTCGCGGTGCGCGGGCGGGAGATGTCCCGTGTCGGCATTGACGATCCCGGTCTCATGATGAGCATCCCGGCCGACGCGGAAACCGTCGAGAAGATCCTGGCCAAGGTCGACGGGTACGTGGTCGCGGCCAACAAGAATTCGCCGAGGCAGACGGTCATTTCGGGTGAGACCGCCGCGGTGAAACAGGCCGGGGAACTCTTCGCGGCCGAAGGTCTCGACGGAATCCTCATACCCGTCTCCGCCGCGTTTCATTCCCAGGTGGTGGCGCCGGCGAAAGAGCCGTTCATGAAGACGCTCGACCGGTTGACCGTCAATCCGCCCTCGATTCCCGTGCTTTCCAATGTTACCGGCGAATACTACCCGGACGGGCCCGACGCGGCGTCCGAAATTCGGGAGCTGCTCGGGGAACAATTCGCGTCGCCGGTTGAGTGGGTGAAGTCTCTCCGGCGATTCTACGACGACGGCGCTCGCGTCTTCATCGAATGCGGTCCAAAGCGGGTACTGACCAATCTCGCTCTGGACACGCTGCCCAAGGACATTCTCGCGCTCCCGACCAATCACCCGAAAAAGGGTGGAATTATCCAACTTATGGAGGCGCTCGCCGCGGTGGCGGTGGAAGGTGTTCCCGTCAATTTCCGAGGAGCGGACAAAGAGACGACCCTACCGGCCACTGTAAGAGCGCCTCATCTCGAAGTGGTCCGTTCCGAGGCGGAAGCCCGATACTCCGGGCCCCCGGTTGAGGCTCGGGAATCCTCGCCGTTGGAAGCGCTGCTCGACGATGAGCTCGGGGAAATGACCAAGCAGCCGGAGTTCGCTCGATTCCTCGAGCTTCAGTCCGAACCGATGCGGAGCCTCCTCAAGAGCGGCTTTGAAACGTATCTCAAGACCATCCTGCCGATGGAACGGACCGTCCGTCAGGTGGAATCTCAGGGTATGGATTTCCAGCCCGTCGTGGTAAGCGGCCTCTCCGCGGGCTTGCCCGGCGATGTGCGATTCCCCTTTGATCGGGAAAACCTCGACGATCTCATCCTCGGCCGCAATTTCATCAAGAAAGTGCCGGATGACGGACTCCAATCCATGGTCGAGAAGAACATCGAGCGTCTCGTGAAAGGACCCATGGGGGAGGCGGAACTCGAGATGGTCAAGGACCCGACCGGCGTAATCAAGCTCGCGGGCTATTTCTCCGAAGAGCGCATCATCGAAGAGTACGGCGTTGACGAGAAGTTCGCCGCGGCCATGGACGTTACGGCGCGTTTGGCTTTGGCCGCAGGTCTGGAAGCGCTGCGGGACGCGGGCATCCCGCTGGTCAGGCAGGACCGCACTACGAGCACCGGTCGCAAACTGCCGGAATCATGGGCGTTACCCGGTCCGCTCCGCGGCGAGACGGGCGTGATCTTCGCATCCGCATTTCCCGGTATCGCGTCGCTCGTGGACGAGGTGAGCCGCCAGGCGGCGGGTCGCTTCGGTTCCGGGGCGCGTAAGCGGCTGATCGAATTTTACACCGGCTTGGTCTCCCGCATTCGGAACGATCGTGAGCGCGAATCGATCACCCGCTGGTTCACCGAAGAGTTCAACCGACTCAACCCGTCCGAATCCGAAGATCTCTACAGCTTCAATCGCAGCTTTCTCCTGCGTGTCATGACATTGGCGTCCGGCCAATTGGCGCAGTTCATCAAGGCTCAGGGGCCGAACAGCAATGTGGACGCGGCCTGCGCCAGCACGACCCAGGCGGTTCTCCTGGCCCGGGACTGGATCAGGACAGGTCAGGCCAAGCGTGTGCTGGTGGTCGCCGCGGACGATGTGGCCGGCAAGACGTTGCTTCCCTGGATCGGATCGGGGTTTCTCGCGCTCGGAGCGGCCACAACCGAAGGCAATGTCAGCGAGGCCGCGCTTCCGTTCGACGATCGACGTCACGGACTGATTCTGGGATCCGCGGCCGTCGGCATGGTCATCGAAAAGGAAGACCTGGTCGCGGAACGCGGGATGGAGGCACTTGCGTCGGTCGAGGCCGGTATTGTCGCCAATAGCGCGTTCCACGGGACCCGACTCGATGTTGATCACATTTCGTCGCTCATGGAAAGGCTTATCGCAAAGTGGGAAGAAGAATCGGGCCGGTCGAGGGACTACTTGGCGGAAGACCTGTTTTTTATGTCTCACGAGACATACTCCCCGAAGCGGGGGGGCAGTTCGGCCGCGGAGATTCGAGCGCTCCGGACGACCTTCGGCGACAAGGCACGGCTCATCCCCATCGCCAACACGAAGGGGTTCACCGGGCATACCATGGGCGTCGGCGTCGAAGACGCGGCGGCGATCAGATGTCTCCAGAAGGGCATGCTGCCGCCGATTCCGAACCTGAGGCGGCCGGATCCCGAATTCGCGGATCTTTGCCTCAGCCGCGGCGGAAAATGCGACGCGCGCTACGTGCTTAGGCTCGCGGCGGGTTTCGGCTCGCAGATCGTCATGGCGATGTACAAAGCGCGCAGCCGCGAAGAGAATCGTGTCACGGATTTCACACTCCATCGCAATTGGCTCAAGGAGATCACGGGATTCGCCGACCCGGTCGTATCCGTGGAAGACCGGACCCTTCACGTGGCCGAACGTCCTGCCGCGCCCGCCGTCGCCGTGGACGCGGATTCAAAGGAAGTTGCGCAGGATCAGGTCGTCGCCGGCCCCCCGACTGCGGGAACGACACCGTATTCCGACGAAGAGGCGCGGGCCGGGATTCTCGCGCTCCTCTCCGACAAGACGGGCTATCCCGCGGATATGCTTGACACCGGACTCGACCTCGAAGCGGACCTCGGCATCGACACAGTCAAGCAGGCGGAATTCATTTCCGAGGTGCGGGAGGAATTCGGCATCCCTCGGATCGAGGGTCTCAAGATCGCGGACTTCCCCACGATCGAGCACATCATCGAGTTCGCTGTCTCTCATTCGAAGAAAACCGCGGATACGGCGAGCGACGAGACTGCCGGTGAGCCCTCTTCAGCCGAGGACAACGACCGCGAAGCCGGGGTGCGGGAGAATATCCTCACCCTCCTCGCCGACAAGACCGGGTATCCGGCCGACATGCTCGACCTGGACCTCGATCTCGAGGCGGATTTGGGCATAGACACGGTCAAGCAGGCCGAGTTCATCTCCGAAGTGCGCGAGATGTTCGGCATACCGCGGATCGAGGGCCTCAAGATCGCGGACTTCCCGACCATTCGCCATATCGTGGGCTTTGTGCTCGAGAAGTACGGCAGCCCGAAGCAGGAACCGGAAACCGCAGCACAGAGCGTGACCACAGCCGGCCTGCCTCGAAAAGAGGAGGAGGTCAGGCTTTTCGACACGGTTGCGGTCGAATTTCCCAAACCGCCTGAAATCGAGCCGGTGGACGCGGAAGCCGTCCTCATCGTGGGAGGTCCCGACGAGCGCGCGCGAGCAGCTGCGGATTGGTTCACCTCGGTAGGGTATCAAGACGTTCGACGGATTGCGGAATCGTCCGTGCCCGACGGCCTACAATCGAAACGGGTCGGTGTCGTCAACCTGATCCCGTGGAACGCGGAAGCGACCGCGCTTTCCGCCACGCTCGGGCTCTACGTGGAGTGCGCCCGGTTGTGGGAAAGCGGGCCGGCATTTCTCGTGACCGTGATTTCCGAAGACGGAGCCTTTGGATTCGACGCGCCCGCGGCGAACGGCTACGTCTCCGGCGCGGTCGCCGGCGCGACCAAGGCCTTCGGACGTGAGTACGCGTCGAGCCGAGTTCGGGTGTTCGATGTACACCCCGAGACCTCCCCGGAACGAACCGCGGCGCTCGTCGGAGAATCACTTACCAAGGCGTTCCCTTTGGAAACGGGGCTCGACCGGGACGGCGCGTTTCGAGCGGTGCGGCTCATTCCGGTGATCGACGACGGCGGATCCTCGGACCTCGCTTCCGGAGATGTGGTTTTGGTGACCGGCGGCGCCCGGGGGATTACCGCGGAGTGCCTCAAGCGCCTGGCCCGAGAAAATCCGCTGACCTTCGCGCTTCTCGGTCGAACCGAATTGTCGCCCCATGCGGACGAGCGCGCCCGGTTCGGCCCGGATGACTGGGAGGCGGAAAAGCAAGGCATTATCGATGAGATGCGCAACCGCGGTGAGAAGCCCACGCCCGTCGAAGTCGATAAGGAACTGGCTCGACGCAAGGCCGAGGCGGAGGTGGTCTCGACGATACGACAACTCAAGTCTGCCGGCTCGGAAGTAATCTATCGAGCGGTCGACATTCGCGATGCGGACCGCGTCGACGCCGTTGTGGAGGAAATCGCCGATCTCTGCGGTCGAGTCGACTTGGTCATCCATGCGGCGGGTATCGACGTGAGCCGCGCGGTGGCTTCAAAGACGGTCGAGGAGATGGAGCGCGTTATCTCCGTGAAAGTGGACGGTCTACGGAATCTCGTCCAATCGTTGGAAAACCATGCGACGCACCCGCGGCGCATCGTGGGATTCGGCAGCGTTTCCGGCCGCTTTGGTAATATGGCTCAAGTAGACTATTCGGCGGCCAACGACGGCCTCGCGCACGCGCTCCGTCGCGCCGCGGTTGCCCTGGACGTCCGCACCTCGATCATCGACTGGGCCCCCTGGTCCGACGTGGGTATGGCGACGCGCGAAAGCGTCCGGCAGACCTTGGAGGCCGCCGGCATCGATTTCATCGCGCCTCAGGAGGGCGCGGATCTGCTCGTGCGGGATTTGAGCAGGCAAAGCGGACCGGTCGAGGTCGTCGCGGCCGGCCGTCTGGGGCCGTTCGAGGCCGACGCGTTCAGTGTTCCCGGAACGACCGATGAAGGAACCTTGATCGCCGCAGGTCAGGATGTGGACATCATATCGTTGATTCCGGGCCGGTACGCTCGGGCCGCGATTTACTTGGACCCCGCTCACGCGCTCCTGGACGATCACCGGATCGACCGTGCCGCGGTATTACCGGGCGTGGGAGGGCTCGAGATCATGCGCTCCGTCGCCGCGCTCATTGACGAGAGAGCGCGGACCGCGGGATTCGTGGATGTTCGATTCCACAGCCCGCTCAAGATTTTCGGGGCCGATCCTTTCACCGCTGAGGCGGAAGTGGTTCGGACCGCGGAGACCGAGGACGGACGCGTCGAATTCGCGGCCCGACTTTTCTCGTGGCATACGGACCGGGACGGCCGGCAGGTCGGCGCCTCTCGTCTTCATCACGAGTGCCGCATTATCGTGGGTTCAACGGCCCTAGCGGAATCGCCGGACCCGGCGTCGTGGAACCGTTCCGTCTGGGTAACGGCCGCCGAGATCTACTCGCTTTTCTTTCACGGGCCCGCGTTCCAATTCCTCGATACGGTCTTTATCGAGGGTGAAGGCGCGGGAGTCGAGTTTGTGCATCGCTCAACGGATGAGAACGCCCGAATGTTCGCCGATACGACGCCGTCCGCTATTGAAGTTGCGTTCCAGGCCGCGGCCGCGTATTGCTCCGAATCGCTGGGTATCATGACGCTCCCCACCGGAGCGGGCGCATTGACGGTTCACCAGACCTCGGGGCCGCCGCACAGGGGGAGGCTTGTTCCGTCGACGGACAAAAATCGTATGGGAGTCGAAGGTCGCCGCATCCTGTCGTTCTCAGGCGCGGTCATGGATCGCACCGGCGCTCCGGTCGTCACGTTGACCGATGTGGAGATGATCGAGCTTGACCGCAGCCCCGGCTTCGGGGGCAAGGTCTTCGAGGAATGGGTCGACGCGGGTGAAGTGGAGGCCGGGCTCGTCGAGCGATCCCAAGCGTTCCTCGAGCACGCGCTCACGAAGGAAGAAGCTGAAGAATACGCCTCGAAGAAGACGCCTAAGCGCGCTTTGGAATGGCTGACGGGTCGGATCGCGGCCAAGCGCGTCGTTCGTCGACTGCCGGCCTTTTCCGGAGAATCGGGTCCCCCGTGGAACACGATACGCGTGGCTAATGACGAAAACGGGAAACCGACCGTACACCTTGTCAACGCGCCGGACACGCGGGTGGGGGACCTTTCGCTCTCGCACTCCAACGGCTTGGCAGCGGCCGCGTTGTTCCGTGAAGGGCCCTTCTGCGGTGTCGGTATCGATGTGGAGGCGATTGAAGAGCGGAGCGCGGCCTGGGCCGAGGACTACTTCACCGAGGACGAAATCGCCCACGCACGTCGAGAAGAGGATACCGTCGCCGCCCTCACCGAGATGTGGTCGGTCAAGGAGGCTGTGCTCAAGGCCTTCGGAACCGGCCTGAGGTTCGATCTCAAGGACATCCGCGTACACGCGGCCGGCGATTCCGGTCGGGCGGTGGTGGAATTGCGCAATGAGGCCGCGGACTATGCGAAGAACAACGGAGTGGCGGTGGTCGAGGCGTTTGCCGAACGACGGGGGGGCGTGGTGATCGCTCGAGCGCTGATCCGGAAACCGGCGGGTTCGTGACGTTTGGACAATCGAAATATGGTAGGATGGGATTGCGAATGTGAGATCATTCCCGATATCCGGAGTTCCAGGTGAGATGGGGAGTCCTGATTAATCTTGCGCTCGTTTTCGCCGTGAGCGGGCTTCTCCTTCTCATTGTGTTTACCGCGGCGCTCCAACGGTCCATGATCGACAACGCCTTCCAAGACGCGTTGATCATGGCGGACGCCATGAGTCGCAAGCTCCCCGGGACCGAGTCGCCGTCCGGCTTGTGGTCCGAGATCCGAGAGATAACGCGATTCGGGAAGAAACGGACCATCCTGCTGTACGACCGTACGGGCGAGTCGATCGGCCCGCCGGACGTCAAGATAAATCTGCCTCCGCCCGATCCGGACGGACGAGGCGTGTCGATACGGATCGTCGACGGCTCGTTTCCCGCCAATATCGTGAAGGGCGCGGTCCTCGTGGTCGACGTGACCGGAGACTTTCCCGAGGGGATCCAATCCGCGCGGGGACTGCTGAGCGTGCCGTCGCCGCTCCAATCATCGGCCTGGCGTTTCTTCGTGGCCTATCTCGTTCTGACACAGGTCTCCCTCTTTTTCCTCGGCTCTATCCTTTTCCATCGTACGGTGATCGGTCCGCTCACTGAAATTACGCGCATCGCGAGTCGCGCGGCCGGTCTGGCCGATTCGGGTGAAAGAGGTCCCGATTTCCCGGTCCGGGGGGATATTCAGACCATCGCCGGTAGTCTAAGAGCGATGATCGCCAAGATTGTGAACGATCGACGAAAGATGGAAGACCTGGTGGAGGAGCTGCGAAGATCCAATAAAGATCTCGAGGCGGCTCACCAGGGTCTGGTGCGGTCCGAGAAACTCGCCGGCGTAGGACGACTGGCCGCCGGCTTGGCGCACGAGATCGGCAATCCCCTGCAAATCGTTATGGGCTACGTCGAGCTTCTCCAACGATCGCCGCGAACGGAAGGGAATCCGGATGTACTCAAGCGCATGGAAAAAGAGGTCGAGCGGATTCACCACATTATCGAGGAACTGCTCGCCTTTGCACGACCCGCTCGACAACGGGTGGAACATTTCGACGTACGGGACCTCTTCGTCGATTGTGAACATCTCTTCAAAGGAAGGAAGGGATTCCGAAAGCTCGAATTCAGGCAGCGCGTCGAGGATGATGTTCCTTCGATACTCTCCGAGCCGGACAAGATCCGCCAGATCCTGGTCAATCTCATTTTCAACGCGGCCGACGCGGTCTCCAAAACGGGCGGAACCGTCGAACTGACCGCGTCCGCACACGAAGACGGAATCGAGATCGCCGTAACGGACGACGGCGAGGGTATACGCCGGGAAGACCTGGACAATGTCTTCGATCCCTTCTTCACCACCAAGGAACCCGGCAAAGGGACCGGTTTGGGGCTGACCGTATGCCTCGGACTGGTCGAGTCCCTGGGCGGGTCGATCGACATTGAATCCGAAGAAGCGCGCGGGACAACAGTGATTGTGAGACTCCCCAAGCGCGCTCCCGCAGCGGTCGAGACGCGCGCGGACGGGTCGGTCGGGTAGCCGGCGTACGCGGGTCCTTCCCCGAAGAGACGCGGATTCTTCTCATTGAAAACAAGGCCCCCTCTTGGCGAATCGTATTCGGGATGTGTATACTTTTGATTCCTCCCCGTCGGCGCGACCGGATGATGAAATCCATATGAGCGAGTCTGCGTAACGAATTCATGCGAGGTTGGGTAGCGGGTCTCATGCAGAAACGGCGAATCGACGCAAAGGAAGCTCTGGAAGACATCCGCAGGGGTATGGACGACGGATGGATTATGCGGAAGTACGGCCTCTCGCGTACAGGGTTGGAAAGTCTGTACAGGAAACTTGCCGACGTGGGAGTCGTGCGGCAACTCAACCCTCAGGACGTTGTGCGGGACATTCAAGAGGGCGCGACCGACGAAGACCTCATGCAGAGGTATCGCCTCTCGTCACGTGGACTGGAGAACCTCTTCGAGCAATTGGCGCACGCGGGATTCATCACGTGGGACGTCATCGAGGGACGACGGATCGGCCGCGTCGGCGCACGCGCTCGTGAAGCCGTCGCGCCGCCGGCGTCTCAGGAATCCCCGACGCCCGTGCAGGCGAGGCCGTCGTTCACACCCATCCGTGCGGACGAGGACTGGAATGAAACCGCTGAGCCGCCGGTGGGAAACGACGTCGACGCTGACCGCGAAGACGGGGATATCGATGACACGATCGATTTGCGGGAGACGACCAACCTGGTGAATGAGCCCGCTCACGCGTCGTCCATCGTCGAATCGATCGATGTTTCCGCGATACGGAAATTGCTTGGGCTCGCGCAGATGCAAGCCCCGCAAAGTGAAGAACCGTCGCCTCCTGAAGAAGAGCTTGTCTGGGAATGCCCGGTCTGCCTGGCGCAAAAAAGCCGGGAGTATGACGTCTGCCCCGAATGCGGCGCGTTTGTGACCGATGAGGAGGAAATCGAAGAAGACGCGGCCGGCCCCCCTCCGCCTGCGACCCCTGAGAGAACCTCCGACCCCGCTCGAGCAGGGCTGGACGGCTCTGACGATGGGCGGGGCCTGCCGGACACGCCGCGGTACGAGGACGTGGCCGACGATATGCGAGCAGGCATGACGGACGCGGAACTCATCCGGAAATACCGCCTCACGTCCGAGACGCTTCCCCTTCTGTTTGAACGCATGGTCCGAGCGGGGGTTATAACGAAGGCGGAAGCGGATTGGCGGCCTCAATCCTACGAGGAGTCGTTCTAGAGAAGGAGCAACCGATCGTACCGGCGGCGTTTCGCCCCACGGAGACGTCGCGTCCGAGATCCCCACGATCGGTAATTGCGGGAAAAGCTGATTTGTCTTTGAAAAACAACGCGGTTTCCGTTGAAATCCATGAACGTAATAGTGATAATAGACACTAAGGTACGTGCGTTCGTGGGAATTGAGAATCGAGGGATTTGAGAGCAGCCCGAGCGATTGGTTTTTTCTCACCCGACGCCCGCCGCATGCGAAGGGAACGACGCTCGAGCGATCGGACGGATCGCGACACGACACGCCGGATCACGACGCGTCCGCAAAGATCCAAGAGGGGGAATCCATGGCAGCGAAAGGCAAGTACGAACTCTACAGTAAGCCTGCCCAACGCGGCGATCCTGAGGCGCAATTCCAACTGGGGCTGATGTTCGCTTCGGGCGCCGGGGCGCCCAAGGACATCAAGGCGGCCGTTAAATGGTGTGAGAAAGCCGCGCTTCAAGGCCATGTGAAGGCGCAATTCAATTTGGGGCTCATCTACAGGCTTGGGAAAGGGGTCGCCGCGGACTACATGGAAGCCGTCAGATGGTACACGCTCGCCGCGGAACAAGGGGATCCGAGATCGCAGCATAATTTGGCCTATATGTACGAGCACGGCCACGGAGTGGAACAGGATTATCAGACCGCGGTGCAGTGGTACTGGAAAGCGGCGATTCAAGGTTTTGCCGCGTCTCAGTACAATCTCGGGGTTCTCTTCGCCAAGGGGCTTGGCGTCAAGCGAGACTCGGCTCAAGCGGTGACATGGTTCCAGAAAGCGGCTAATCAGGGCCACGAAGGCGCCACGCGCGTGATCCAGTCCCTTATTCGCGCCCGAAACGCGAAACGAGGCGGGAAGACCGGCGGCGGTCGGGGATCGTCGGGGGAGTCCAAAGGTTCGAGAAAACCGGATTCCCGGAAGCGCCGCAGCGCGGCGCGATAGGTTCGGCGCACGCCGAAGCCGCCTGAAACGGTTCGACTTTGTTGAACGAGCGAAGACTGTTCTGCGTTAAGGGTGTTCGACAAAAAACGGTCCGTTTCCGTCAAGAAGGTTGACATAAAGTTCCGCTGAAAAACGACGAACTTAGCTTCCCCGCCGGGGACGAGCTCCCCGAATTGTCACCCCGGGCGTTGATGAGATTTTCGTGTCTCTTGTAAGAGGCCGATATTCCAAGGGTCTCGTCGGCCGATTTCCGGCATGCTCGTTGCATAACCAAACCTACCGGATCAACGTCGCAGGCGGTGAAACCCTCTCTTCGAATAGGGCCGCCGTGGCCGGCGCATCTCGAAACGCACATGGCCGCCGGCTCTCGGCAACCGGAGATTGACGGCCGGGCGCGCGGTCATTTAAGATGCCGCGATCGCATCTCTTGCCGGCGCGACCGAAGAGTGGCGAACGTCGGGCGAAGCATCGGCGCGGCCGGCAGTCGACCCGGAAGATCCACCGGGAGCGGCCGGTCCCTGTGGGAGGCGGACATTCTACCCAACATGGAAGACACGATTTCAGCCGACAGGGAATCCATAACGACGGATACAGCGCCTGAGTCGCGTTCGAGCACATTTGACGCGGACGAATTGACGCGCGAGCTTGAAACGCGAACCTCCGATGACGGCGCGTCGGGTGCAGGGTACGACAAGCTTCTGCAATCATTGAGAGTTCCCCTTGCTTTGATTGATGAGACACTCGTTTTCACCTTCATCAATCAAGCGTTCGAATACGTGGCCGAAGCCCCCGAGGAGCTGATCGGAACCCCGGTTCCCTCCTTTTTCGCGGATCACTCCCAGAGCCTCCAGGCGCAAAGCCTTATCGAAAAGGCCCTCTCGTCCCGGAAGTCCTTTGTGAGGAAAGGCGTGTGGAACTTCGACGGGAAGCCGGTCCGCGCGCGCATGCACGTTCGGCCGGTCCGAATAGGCCCGAACACGCGGGTTCTGCTGGCGATCGAGGATCTTGCCGCGGAAGCCGAGACGGAACGTGCGGGAAGCGAGAGCAAACCGGCGTGGACCGCGATAGCGGATTTTGCCCTCCGGGCGCCGCTTCCGGTGAAGGGTCCCGTCGAGAAGTGTTTTTCCGCGGTGCTCAACGCGCTCCTCGTCTCGTTCAACAGCACATGGTCGGAAATGCCGGGCGCGACGGATCGGCAGACTGAACGGGGCCAAGCCGCGGCCGCGGTCTTTCCGTTCAGGCGGTACAAGGAGTTGATCGCAGAGCGGTGGATCGCTCGAAATTTCGAGCCGTTCTCCTTCGAGACGCGGCACGAAGAAGAGACGAACGACGTCCGCCATATCGAGAATACGCTGGTCGGCAAGGTGGCCGACGGATTTCTCGAAGGGTTTTGGCTGATGAGACGGGACGTATCCGATCTCAAGGTGGCCGAAACCGCATTGGGCAAGGCGTACGACCGGCTGAAGATACATGTGACCGAACAGTCTTCGGACTTGCGAACGCTCAGCGAGCAGCTGCTCGAGGCGCTCACCCAGCAGAAGCTCGTTGAAGACGCGATCCGGGAGCAGAACGACTATATCGGGCACATCATCGATTCATTGACCGATCCCCTCTTCGCGGTGGACGCCAAGGACTACTCGATCCGCATCGCGAACACGGCCGCAATTGCCGTCGCGCCCGAAGGGAATCCGACGTGCTGGGGAATTATCCGGGGACGGGCGGAACGGTGTGAAGGGGACGACGCGGTCTGCACCGTCCAACGCGTGAAACAAAGCTCGAAGCCCGCTCGAACCGAAGTCACGCGGCGGTCTGAGTCGGGCGAGGTCGCCCACCTTGAAGTTCTTGGCTATCCCATATTCGATCAGGATCGAAAACTTGCCCAAGTGATCGTTTGTGTGCGCGACATTACCGCGCAGAAGATCGCGGAAGCGGAACTGAAAGAAGGTAAGCGGAGACTCGAGAAGACCCTCGAGGGTACGGTCTCCGCGCTCGCGGCGATAACGGAACGAAAGGATCCCACCACATCGGGTCATCAACAGAGAGTCGCGGATCTGTCGGCAGCCCTGGCGGAAAAGATGGGATACGACGAAGATACGACCCAAGGAATCCGTATCGCGGCTGGGCTCCACGACATCGGCAATGTCTCGGTCCCCGCGGAATTGCTTCTCAAAGGCGGTCAACTGAACGAACACGAGCTGGGTATCGTGCATCAACACCCGCGGCACGCGTATGAAATACTTCAGCAAATCGAATTCCCCTGGCCGGTGGCGGAAATGGTGCTCCAACACCACGAACGGCTCGACGGTTCCGGTTATCCCGATGGCCTCGGCGCTCACGGAATCATGCCGGAGGCGTGCATTCTGGCGGTCGCGGACGTGGTTGAAGCCATGTTGTCGGCCCGACCGTATCGGCCTCCGTGCAGTCGAGACGACGTCATCGGCGAATTGTTCGCTCAACGTGGGATTCTGTACGACGAAGAGGTGGTCGACGCGTGTATTGACCTTCTGAACGACGGATTCGAATTCCCCGGAGCGCCCGTGTCGCACACGTAACGGTATTCGGAAAACTGGTCGCCGCCCCCCGTACAAATCCTCATCCATCCGACCTCGCAAAACCTCACACGTTCCGTCCGCGGCCGGCTTCGGGCAAATTCTCTTTCGAGCTGATCGACCCCGTGCTAGTGTCGACCGCGTCCGCGCATTCCATAGACGGGTTATACCGGCGCGCCTTCACAGGATGAACGCCGGAGATTGAGAAATCAACCGGCGCTTCGGTGAAAAACCCCTCTTGCGGCTGCGCCGCCCGGACGTATGACGTCTTGGCCACCCGGGGAGGACACGGTACCACATCAGTCAACGTAAAATCTTGGCCCCTCTCTCGCCGGGAGAGCAACGGTGAGGGCCTTAATTTTACTTCTTGGAGAGCGCATTGGTATTACGACCGAGGCCGCAGTGATCGCGGTCTTGATACTCATCCTCCTGCCGGCGTATTTCTTTGGTCCGGCGTTGAGTTATCGAGCGTGAACGGGATAAGCGGCGCGCCCCGCGCTGAACGCGGCGCGCTGACGAAACAGATCCAGGGAAGGGAGAACCATGAAGATTCGTATGAAGATCGGAAACTTGGCGGTAGACGGGGAACTCAACGACACCCCCACCGCGCGGCGAATCGCCAATGCGCTCCCCATGGATGCGCCCTTCAGCTTGTGGGGCGACGAGATCTACTTTTCGACGGACGTCGCGTCGAGGCTGGACGAGGGCGCGAAAGAGTTCGTGGAAGCGGGAGATCTCGGATATTGGCCGACGGCCAAGGCCTTTTGCATCTTCTACGGCCCGACCCCAATCAGTGAGGCCGGCGAAATCCGGCCCGCGTCCGCGGTCAACATCATCGGCAAGGTCACGGGGGACCCGACGCAATTCAAGAGTGTGACCCGCGAGGGCCGGATTACGGTGGAAAAAGCGTAAGCGCGTTTACGCGCCGTACTTGCTTTGCCGCAACGCATGCGCGGTGATCAGCGGCATCAGATGGACCGCCCTGAACTGACCGAGGACTCCCTTGAGGCATTGGGTCTCGCCGAACCCGGTGACTTCCGGATTCAGGCGCCCGGTTTTCGGCGCTCGGAAGAGCACGGGAACGGGATGCCAGCTGTGGGATTTGAGCGCCGCCGGCGTCGAGTGATCTCCGGTGATCACGAAGACGTCGGGGTCAAGCTCGAGAAAAGCGGGGATCGCCGTGTCCACCTTTTCGATCTCCGCGACCTTCGCGTCGAAGTCCCCGTCTTCTCCGCGGCTATCGGTGTACTTGTGGTGGACAAAGAATAAGTCGTAGTCATTCCATCGCTCTTCGAGCGCAGCGAGCTGCTCGTCGAGATTTGCCAACCCGTGGATGAGATCCATGCCGACGAGGCTCGCCAACCCTTTGTACATAGGATAAACCGCGAGGGCCGCGGCTTTGAGCTTGAACACCTCGTGGAAACCGGGCAGCCCCGGCTCCCGTGACCATCCTCGCAGGGTGACCATATTCGCGGGATGTTCATTCTTGATCCGCTCTTTGACCTTCTCGACCCACTGATTGGCCAAATCCGCGGACCGTCGCGCCTCCTCCGAATCTTCCTCGGCCTTGACCTTCAGCGGTTCCACGCCGGTCCTCTGCGGGTCGGTCTCGTTGACCGCGTCGGACAAACCGTCCCCTCGGAAGATGAGAGCGAACCGATAGTCGCGAACCGGCTTCACTATGATTTCAACGCCGGGCAGGGTGATATCGTCGATCAGCCCGATCATGCGCGCGCATTCCTCCGTGGGAATGCGACCGGCGCGGCGATCGACGATGAGCCCTTTTTCGTCCACGGTGCAGAAATTGCCCCGGGCCGCCAGGTCCTTATCGGTCAATTCCAACCCGATTCCGACGGCTTCAAGCACTCCCCGCCCGATCATACGGGTGAGGGGATCGTATCCGAAGAGGCCCAGATGACCGGGGCCGCTGCCCGGACTGACGCCGATATCCACCGGATGCAGCAAACCGACCATAGATTCTCGGGCAAGGCGATCCATGTTGGGCGTGTGGGCCGCCTCCAACTCGGTCGGGCCTCCGGGTCGACCGGGCAAACCGCCCAGTCCGTCCATGACCAGGAGGACAATTTTCGATTCTCCGGGTTGCGTCAGATCGGTCATCAATTTCAGGTCGCTCATGAGCCGTCCTCCGAGTGGTTCACTTCACCGTTGACACATGCGGCGCCGAAAACCGAGTATCAGATAGATTGGGCGAATGCAAGTTCGGACGCGTCGGGCCCGCTCCTCGGGGATTTATTCCTACGCTCCGTTGTTGCGCGCGCGATTCGCCGGAAAGACCTCGACCCCGTCGAGATCCGCGATCCCCGCTTCACGCGCCGCTCGCTTGAATCGGGGGGCGTAGATCAAATCGAATACATGCCCTTTTCCGGGGAAGAGCTTCTCCGAAAGCGCCCGCAAGCCCCGCACCATGCGCACCACTTCGTTCGAGTCGACACTCCCCGTCAGTATGGTTTGCACAAGCAGGTCCGCAGCGATCCGCAGCATTCTTATCCGGCGGTTTTCTTCGCGTATCAGGTGTTCCCGAGTCATAGAAAGCCTCTCATCTTCATGTAATCATCGACCGAGTCGGCGGGACCCCCAAAGAGCGGGGCCGGCTCGGCCCACCGCGGTAACGTCTCGTCGGGCGACTCGACGCAGACGTTACGCCGGCCGCGCCGACGGTTTCAATTTACAGAGAATCTCGTTTATGTTAGGACGCTTATCCGAAGCATCGGTCGCGATACGCGCCTCGGACGTTCGTCGAATCGAAAAGGAGCATCAGTTGACGTCTCCCGTCTTTATGCCCCGACCGGACAAAAGCCGGTCCGCCCAAGCCGACCCTCAGGCCGACTCCGCGCCCGTACCGTCCGCAGAGACTATCCCGAAAATGAACGCGCTGAAATCCCTCTTCATCCTGTTGAGGCCCAAGCAATGGATAAAGAACGGCTTCGTCCTGATGCCGCTTATCTTCAGCGGTCATCTCGTTTCGCCGACCGACATGCTCAGTGTCGCATACATGTTCATTGCGTTCTGCCTGGTCTCGTCAATCACCTATATCATCAACGACTACGCGGACATGGAGCAGGATAGGGTCCACCCGACGAAGAGATTTCGTCCCTTGGCCTCGGGCGCGCTGCGGCCCGCGGCCGCGTGGATGTCGATCGCGGCGCTGACCGGCGTGGTCTTGGCCATGGAACTCCTGGGAGCGATCCCGCCCGCAGGTCTGATCTTTCTCGCCGGCTACGTCGCCTTACATCTGGCATATTCCTTCAAACTCAAGAACGTGGTCATCCTCGACGTCCTCGCCATAGCCATCGGCTTCTTGTTGAGAGTCCTGGCGGGCGCCGTCGCAATAGACGTGAGCGTGTCGAGTTGGCTTGTCATGTGCACATTTTCCCTTGCGATCTTCCTTGCGCTCGGAAAACGACGTCATGAGGTTGTGATCCTCTGCGGAGACGCGGCCTGCCATCGTCCCGTGCTGGACAATTACAGCGTCCCCCTGCTCGATCAGCTCCTGCAGATCGTCACCACGTCCACCTTCATATTTTATTGTCTCTATACGGTACGCGGCAATCCGGCCCTGGGAATCGAATCGGAAAAGATGATGTTCACCATCCCGCTGGTCACGTACGGAATATTCCGCTACTTGTATCTCATCTATCACCGGAAGGAAGGGGGCTCGCCCACAACGGTCCTCCTGTACGACGCGCCGCTGCTCATAACCACAATGGTCTGGTTGGCCGCGTGCGTGGCGATTATTTACTCCTGACCGGGAGAATTCGGCCCGCGGTCCCTCGTTCTCCGGATCCCCGATCGAGGTCGTCCGCATAACGGAGTGTGCCATGCTGAGAATTTCCGCGTACACGATCTGGTTCGGACTCATGGCCGGCGTCGGTATCATATTCGGCTGCGCGATCCACGGCCATCGAGTCAATCAAACCACGTTGATGAGCGGTGTGGCCTTCGTTCGAGAGCTCCCATACGGCGAACACGTTGTCGGAGCGATCGAGACGAAGGTTTTCTCGTGGCAGGAGAAGCGGCATCTGGAGAATTATCTGGAGGAGCACAAGGGCAATATCAAGCTCAACCCCGAGGTTCTGAAGCAGCACAAGGAATTGTACGGATCGGGGCGAGCCGACCCCGGCAAATGAGTGAAAAAAGACTGCTGAATCCAACCTGTTCAATAAAAATATCAATCCAATACTTGACAAAATGAAAGGGCGGTGTTAGGCGTCTCAACGAAGCCCGCGCCGAGCACGCGCTTCCCGACTCCGCACGTCGAGCGGTCTTTCCAGAGATTCCCAGGGCACTAGGGAGAGGACATGAGAAGCACCAACCCGCCGCGAACCTCTGACCTCAACAGTATTCCCGGTGAGTTCAGAGAGAACTACCTGTTTCTCTGTGAACTTATCAGCTGTGAGGAGAAAAACGCCACGGCCAAGAAAGCCCTGGCGGACCTCGTGGAAGAAGATCTCGAGCATCTTCGGGGTAAGCTCACTCGGCGTCAGCTCCAATTGATGAACCGATTCATCAAGGGCCTCAAATCTCGCGACCCCGAATGCCTCGATCCTCCCGTTCCCGCGGAATTGGAAGCGTCCCTCCGAATACGAAAGCGTGCGACGTGGCTCCCATGGGAGCTCGAAGCCATTCAGAAGATCGATCGCTGGCGCAAGGACGTTTCGTCCATCAAATGCCGCCTCGAGGGCGCGCTGGATCTGGAATCCGCCCGCAAGAGCCTCCGGGCCGCCGGCTGCTCGCCCAAACGCCGCTCGAATCGTTCCTGAGCTTTGTCCGTCGACCGTCGAGGACCCGTTCACGGCCGAGACGGGCGGGACGCCCGCCCCGACTCCTCGAGACGATCCCGAAAGCGTTGAGCGAACCGCAGCGCGTCCGGGTCGTTCCGCAGCTGTTCAATCGAATAGCGCATCTTCGTCACCCAGTTGTTGTTTTCCGTGGTTGTGCCGGGCAGATTCTGCTGCCGCTCGTCCAGAAACACGTCTTCCTGGTTGATGATCACCATTCGTGAAGGCGTATTGAAGAGGAATCGCAGGACCGCGTTGTGCAGATCCTCGGTCGGGAAGGGAGACTCCCACGCCGCGTGAGCGGTATGATCGGGCAGAACCCCGTCCCGCACCAGACGCTCGATGATCTTCGCTTTATGATCCGTGCGATCCGCGCGGAAGTCCCGTTCCGCCTCCTCGTTCAACAGTCCGAGCCTCCGCCGAAGGTCGATGTCCCGGCCCGTCCAGAAGCCGGCCAGGGTGGGAAGGTCGTGGGTGGTCACGGAGACCAGGGCGCGCTCCGGATAGCGGTGATAGGGTATAAGGTTGTTTCCTTGGTCGCGCTCGAAATAGAAGAGCCGATAGGAGAGAACGCCTTTGTCCATGAGGCGCTCCCGAAAGCGCGGCGGAACCGTGCCGAGGTCCTCGCCGATGATAATCGTTTCGTTCCGTAGACTCTCAAGCGCTATCACATTGAGCAGATCGCGTTCCGAATCACGCACGTACACGCCGTCGGCGGGCTTGCGCCCGTCGGGGATCCAGAAGAGGCGATGGATCTGCATGACGTGGTCGATGCGAAGCGCGCCGCCGTATTTGCAATTGGCCCGAAGCTTTCGTCGGAACGGTTCGTACGCGGCCTCGCGCAGTTTGTCCCGGTTGGGAGGGGCGAATCCCCAGTCCTGCCCCTGAGGCGCAAACGCGTCGGGGGGAGCCCCGACCCGGAAGCCCTCGTGGAAAAGCTCGTTGAACGCCCAGGAGTCCGCGCCGTTGTGATCCACGGCCAACGCTTCGTCATGGTAGAGCCCGATGAGCATGCCTTTGTCCAAAGCGTACTCCTGACATCGCGCGAGCTGCGATTCAGTACGCCACTGGACGTACTTCCAGAACAGGACGTCGTCTTTCCGCTCCTCCGCAAATAGCTCGACCGCTTCGCTCTCCGGGTCATGATACTCGGCCGGCCACTCCGTCCATACGTAGATTGGCTCTCCGGTCGTTCGGAAGTGTTCCTCGAGCGTGCAGAAGATCGCGTACCGGTGGAGATAATCGCCCTGCTCGTCCACGTATCGACTGAATTCGGTCCACCGCGGGTCCGAATAATCGTTCCGTCGGCCGCGATCCATGAAGGATCGAAAGACTTTGCGCAGAACCTCCAATTTCAAACCTGCGCACCCTTCATAATCGACGAGCGCGGCCGTGCGAAGGCGCTCGATTCGCTCGAGGGTCTCGGGCGATTCGGCAAACGATCGCGCGTCGGAGGATTCCTCGAATTCGGGGAGCGCGGTAATGTCCAGGTAGATGAAATTATGAAAGAAACGACTTGACGGCATGTACGGACTGATATTGTACGGCCGGCGATTGAAGAGCGCATGGAGAGGATTGAGACCCACGAAATCCACGTGCGCCTCATCCTTGGCCCAATCGAGCAACGCGATGAGGTCGGTGAAGTCTCCGATACCCCAGTTCCGCTCCGATCGCAGTCCATAGAGCGCGACGCCGACTCCGGCGATGCGTGTCGGCGCGGCCGGCTCTCCGAGCATGTACGCGCGTTTGGGACAGACGATCAGCGCGCCTTCGCGCTCCGCGGAGCGATCTCCGCCCTCGATTCGTGGTGAGACGCGATAATCGCCGATCGGCAGCGGTTCTTCGGGCATCGGTACGCTGATTCGAGCCCGTCCCGTGAGGTTGTCCCACTCAATTTCAATGTGGTCCCCGGAATAGTCCGAGCGCCGGGAGGCGCGGTCGTCACCGGGCCCCGAGATCGTCAATTCGATCCGCTCGGGCCGTGACCCCTCGATGGATTCTCGGGGCTCGAATGTCCACGCTATTCGCTCCTCAGGATCTCCCCGGTCGGCAACGTACGTCCATGACTCCGGTTCTATCCGTCGCTCCGCGGGATAGGCGCTTTTCGCGGTAAGGATCTTCTTCGCTGTTTCTTCGCTTGTTCGGTGAATACGTCCCCACGTGTCTTCGTATTCGAGTTCGACGCCGTGGCGCTCGGCCAGGGCCAAGATATCGTTCTCGTCGTGAGTCATCGGCGGCTCCTGATAAGAAACCGAGCGCTCCACGCTTCGACCGAACGCTCGGGCGGACGCTCTTCGGCGACCTTTTTCATTGACGGGACACGCCCTCGGCTATTATGAACGAGAGTACGCAGTAAGAGAACTCAGTGCGATACGGCCGATCAATCACGTCCCTCTCCGTAACATATGGGGTCGGGTCGAGCGCGGCGGAAGCCCGGGGCGTCCATCCGGTTGTACGCCGCGCGTTCGGCGTAGGCGGGCGCACGCTTTGCCGCAGAGGGTTGGACGTTCCGATCCGAAAACGCTCGTAGAACAAACCGCACGCCTCCCGAGAACCGGGGGGCGGCGCCGGCGCAGCGGAGATCATCCCATGGATTTTGTAGTGAACGACGAACAGCGGCTCATCCGGAAGGCCGCGCGGGACTTCGCGTTCAAGGAGCTCGCGCCCAACGCTCGCGAATGGGAAGAGACCCATACCTTTTCGCGGGAAGTCTTCGACAAATTGGGCGAACTCGACTTTACCGGGCTGTACGTGCCCGAAGAGTATGAAGGGACCGACGTTGGCCGACTCACCGCCGCGATCGTTTTCGAGGAACTGGCCAAAGGGTGTTTCGCGACGGCGGTTTACCTCTCGGTTCACAACATGGTCGCCAACCTCATCTACACCTATGGGAACGAGGATCAACGCGAGCGGTTCGTCAAGCCGCTGGCGACGGGCGAGAAGCTCGCCGCATACTCCCTGACCGAAGGCGACGCCGGCTCCGACGCGGCCGCGCTCAGTTGCCGAGCGGAGAAGACCGAAGGCGGGTACCTGCTCAACGGGACGAAACTCTACGTGACCAGCGGCGGCGTGGCCGATGTGTACGCGGTGATGGTCCGGACGGACGAAGCCCAGAAGCAGAAGGGTATCAGCGCGGTCATCGTCGAGAAGGGGACGCCGGGATTCACGTTCGGGCCCCATGAAGAGAAGATGGGGCTCAACGCCTCCCCCACCACGGAACTCAATTTCAGCAACTGCTTCGTGCCCGAAGCGAACCTCCTGGGGGAGGAGGGGCGAGGGTTCAATTTTGCGCTCTCCGCGCTCAACGGAGGCCGGGTCAACATCGGCGCGTCTTCCGTTGGGCTTGCGCAGCAGGCGTTCGATTACGCGCTCTCCTATGCGCACAAGCGACAGCAGTTCGGACGCGCGGTCGTCTCCTTTCAGGGGCTCCAGTTTCTATTCGCGGAACTCGCGTCGCGGATCGAAGCCGCCCGGTTGCTCATCTATCGCGCCGCGTCGAAAATGGACGAAGGCGACCCCGCGGTCATGGAAGCCGCCATGGCCAAGCTCTTCGCGACGGACATGGCTATGGACGTCACCACCGAAGCCGTTCAGGTGCTCGGCGGATACGGCTATATGAAGTCGTATCCGGTTGAAATGTACATGCGGTCGGCCAAAATCGGTCAGATATTCGAGGGAACCAATCAAATCCAGAAGGTCGTCATCGCCCGGGAACTCATGAAATACAAAGGACGGAAGAGACCGGACTCCTACTGACGGCCGAACCGAGGGCCGAAAGCGGACCAATCTTCGACGCGCCGCGCGGCCGCGCGCCGCCGAGATCACCCCGGAGTGCACATCATGGGAAAAAAACCGCTGAAGACGGAAAGCCTGGGCGAACGCATCCGGCAGATGCGAAAAAAGCAGAACATAGACCTGGAGACCCTGGCGGAAAAACTGGGGCAACCGGTTGACTTCCTGCAACAAATTGAAGAAGGGAAGACTTCGCCTCCCGTGGGCGCGCTGATACAGATTTCCCGCGCCCTCTCCATGGAATCGGGGGAACTCCTGTCGGAGGGCCGCCGGCAGGAGCGGCGCAAAGGGTATCGGAAACGAACCAAGGCGTACAAATACAAGACCCTCACCCCGGAAGCCGAGGACAACCACCTCTGGGCGTATCAGGTCACCCTCGATCCAAAACAGGAGCACGAACGCGTCGAATACAAGCACGAGGGCGAGGAGTTCGTCTATGTGCTGGAAGGGCGAGTGGAGATCCGGGTCGGTGACGAGAAGCACATCCTCCGGAAAGGATCGAGCCTGCATTTCAATTCCGCCGCGCCGCACACATTGACGAACCTGAGCAAGACCGAGGCCAAGCTCATCGTCGTCGTGTATGCGCCCTGACCGCGGACCGCGGTCTTGCCGGCCGAAGACACGTCCCCGCTCACGGGCCTCACCGGGGAATCCGATCCTGCGGGGTTCCCCCCCCCGGACCGGAGACGGCTTCCCGCGCGACCGAGAATTAGTCGCCGCAGCTACAGTTGGGAAGCATCCATTTGAACGCGGCGCCGACCGTGGGGAAGTAGTACGGGTCTTCGAACCCCATGCGCTTGCACTTGGCGATCGCTTTGTCCTCGGAATGCACGTAGAAGTAATCCGAGCAACGATGGCAGTTATTGTCGACGTCGAATTTGCGACAGACAACGATCACGCTCGATCGCGGCGAGAACAGCTGTGAAAACGCCGTGTCCGCCGCGGCGACCAGCGTCAAGAGGCCGACCATCAGACCGATTTTGCCTATTCGAGCCATTTTGTCCCCCAAGAATGTCGGAGATTGCCTGAAACAAGTGAACGGATGAGAACCGGCCGACCGAATTACGGTACGCCGAACTCATCGGGCCTGTCAATAGGCGCCGCCGGCGTAGCCGATTCTTCATGCGGAACGCGGGGCGCCGTGCGGGGACGGGCCCCCCAAGCGGAATGGTATGCAAAAAAGAGACCACGCGCTGATTCTCGGAACCTTCTCCGATGAGTCGTGTCTGACTCACCAAGGGTTATGTGAATCAGCGAAAGCGTATCTTCCCTCCTTGAAAAGCACCATGGCAGCCCGTGCGTAGAGATACGCTCGTCGCAACCAAACACGATAACCCATATCCATACCTCCTTTCACGCCCCGGTCACATGATCGGGGCTTTTTTTTCGACGCGCTCCCTGTTACACTCTTACGACCGACCGTACGACCATGACGCGCGGAGCGCCGAGGCGCAGGAACCCTAATCACCGGAGAGCGTCCCGCGTGCGCGGGAGTTCCCGGATCCCCGAGCGGGAGGGCGGACCCCGTCGAAGCGCGCTTCGAGCGATGAATGTGACGAATCGATACATCTGGAATGAGGAGGAGAAAGGATGAGACTGGCGGGTCGTTCAGCTGTGGTCACCGGAAGCAGCAGAGGCGTGGGGAGGGCCGTCGCCGTAGCGTTCGCGCGAGAAGGCGCGGACGTGCTGGTGAATTACACGTCCAATGAAGCCGCGGCGCAGGAAGTGGTCGACGAAATTCGGGGCCTGGGCCGCAAATCGATCGCGGTCAAGGCCGACGTCGCCTCGGAAGCCGAGGTCGAGGCGATGATCGCCGCGGCCAAAGACGAATTCGGCAGGCTGGACATCGTCGTGAACAACGCCGGATACACGCGGCCGGCGATGCTTCACAAGATGTCGGGCGAGCAATGGGACGAAGTTCTCGACATCCATCTGAAGGGGCCTTTTCTTGCCATCAAGGCCGCCTATCCGCATTTCAAGGAACAGAACTACGGAAAGGTTATCAACGTCAGTTCCGTCGCCGGCCTGGTGGGGACCGTCGGTCAGGTGAATTATTCCGCCGCGAAGGGCGGAATACTGAGCTTGACGAAAAGCGTCGCCCGGGAGCTGGCCCGCATCAACGTCACTGCAAACGTGATATCGCTCGGCATCGTGGAAACGGACATGACGGAAAAAATTCGCACCGACGAAAAGCTCACCGAGATCTACATGAATCGCATTCTGCTCAAGCGCTTCGCCAAAGCTGAAGATATCGGCCCGGCGTTTGTTTTCTTGGCGTCCGCGGAATCCGATTACGTAACGGGACAGATTCTCTGCGTGGACGGCGGATACGGAATGATCTAGGGGGAGGTTCCGGGCCGGTCTCGCCGCCGCGGCGGAGAAATCTCGTCGGGGCTGATTGAATGGCCGGTCATGGGAAAAAAACCTTGACTTGGCGCGGGCGTTTTGCTAGAAATCGTAGGTAAGCAGAAAACGCCGATTAGAGTACAATCCGAGGGCCCGGGCCCAGGGGCTTGGGCGAGAGCACGCCGCGACACGCCGGAGGTATACGGAACACCGTTCGGTGTCTGCGCAGGCGGGCCGATGCAGGCAAAAAGAGCTTGACAATCGCGGAGTGATTTGGTACTCCAAATACATTCCGGACTACTAGGGTTTTAATCCGGGAATGTTTTTACCGGGTTCCAGACGTATAATCGGAAGGAACTGTTGAAAGGAGGATTAAGGGTATGGTTAAACGTTTGTTACTTCTGAGCCTTTTGGTTCTCGCATTGATTGGAGTCGGCGCGGTGACGTCGTTTGCCGGCGGGCCTGCCGGTCAGGCCATGGTCATGCCGCCGGCCCCTCCGGGCCCTCCGCCCATCGGTGGACCTGCGTCCACCAGCTATTCCGTGGTCCGAGAGCAGATCTCCCCCGTTCCCGCACAGCTGAGGAAAGTCCGGGTGGTGGCCCCCTATCTTGGCGGCATCGCTTGGCCGAGAACTCCTCTTGCATTCTTCGGGAACCCGCAGAGCTATCCTGACCCGATCGCGCCGGGCCGCTACGAGTGGCTGGTCCCCGTGACCGAGATCAAGAAGGAGCATTACTGGACGGGCCAGGATCCGTGCTGCAAGCCTTTCAAAGAGCCGCGCTGCGTATACGTGAAGGCCAACTACGTGAAGCAGCCGTGCGGCCCGATCCCCGTCCCGCCGCCCCCGCCCATGCCCAGCAAGGTGAGGAAGTAGGCGATTCGAACAGGATAGAACGTTTCTGCAAATATAATGAGTTTGCGAAAGGAGGATGTGGGTATGGTTAAGAAACTAGGAATTCTCGGATTCATCCTGGTCGCCGTCTGTGCGGCGGGCATGGTATGGGCCGGGACTTATTCGGGCGCCATTCCGGCTCCCCAGCCTACCGTGATGCCGGCCTCGGCTCCCGCGTGTGTGGGCCCGAATTGCAATCCCCCGACTATGACGCTTCCGGCCGCTCCCAAGCCGATGAAGCCGAACAAGAATATGTTCCAGCAGACAACCAATCCGCCCCAGCAGAGCTGCGCGCCCGCCGTGGCTACGCAGAAAATGGTGCCGGAGCCCTGCAAGAACCTCGCTACGAGCATCAAGGTCAAAATGAAGTACCCGATGCCCGAACCGCCCCCCTTTTTCCAGCCGGCTGGATGTGGGCCTCCCCCCATCCCCGTGGCGGTTCCCATGTGGAAGTTCATCGTGCCTTGGCCGCCCTTCGTGTACTACCTGCCTGTCGAATAAAAGGCAGCCCTTCTGACGGATGAAAAGCCCCCGCATGGGGGCTTTTTTGTTCGAAATACAACTATGAAAATCATACCGGCCATCGACATCAAGAATGGGGAGTGCGTCCGGCTCCGGCAAGGAGACATGGACACTTCGACGGTGTTTAACCGCAATCCCGCTGATCAGGCGCGCTCCTGGGAAGCCGCGGGAGCCTCGCGCATTCATGTGGTCGATCTGGACGGCTCTATTCATGGGCGACCGGCAAACCTGGAAACAATCAAGGAACTGGTGGCGGCAGTCGGCGTGCCCGTGCAGCTGGGCGGAGGTATACGAGAAGAAGCCTCGGTTCGGCTATATTTAGACATCGGGGTCGCCAATGTTATACTTGGAACAATCGCCGCAAAAGCCCCGGACCTGGTGAAAAGCATTCTTGAGCGTTTCCCCGGGAGGATCTCGATCGGGATCGACGCTCGTAAAGGCGCGGTAGCCGTCCAAGGTTGGACAGAGGAGACCGATCGGGACGCGGTCGAACTTGCGCGTCTCTATGAGCCGTTTAGACCGGTGAGTTTTGTGTACACGGACATCGACAAGGACGGCATGATGAGCGGGCCGAACTTTGAATCGACCGCGGAGTTCGCCGGAAGTGTAGAGCGGCCGGTAATCCTGTCCGGAGGCGTCTCGAGCATGACCGACGTGAGGCGGGCCTTGGACCTGGAAAAGGACGGCGTAACGGGGATGATCATTGGGCGGGCGCTCTACGAGGGCGCAATAGATCCGGCGGAAGCCATACGAGTTGCGGAACGGTAGGATGCTGGCAAAGAGAATCATACCATGTCTGGACGTGAAGGATGGACGCGTCGTCAAGGGCGTTCACTTCGTCAACTTTCGCGACGCCGGCGACCCGGTTGAGAATGCGCGCTTCTACGACCGGGAAGGCGCGGACGAACTGGTATTCCTGGATATTACCGCGTCGCACGAACGCCGGGACATCATACTCGACGTGGTCCGCCGAACCGCGGAGGAGGTCTTCATGCCGCTGACCGTCGGCGGAGGCGTTCGCACGACGCAGGACGTCCGAAACCTCTTGAACGCGGGAGCGGACAAGGTGTCGCTGAACACCGCGGCGGTTCAGAATCCGGAAATTGTTCGGGAAGCCTCAATCAAATACGGCAGCCAGTGCATCGTCGTAGCTATCGACGGCAAGCTGACGGGGTCGACGCCGTCCGGATACGAGCTGTCGATTCACGGCGGGCGGACCATGACCGGCATGGATCTGCTCGAGTGGGCCAAGCGGGCTGAGGATCTCGGCGCCGGTGAAATCCTCCTCACGAGCATGGACGCGGACGGGACCAAGGACGGTTACGATATCCCGATGACCAAGGCCGTCACCGATATCGTGGGGATTCCCGTGATCGCGTCGGGCGGAGCGGGAAAGGCACAGCACCTCCGCGACGCCATCCGCGAAGCCAACGCCGACGCGGTCCTCGCGGCTTCGATCTTCCATTATCGCGAGATACCCATCGCCGACCTGAAGACGTACCTACGAGACCAGGGCATCCCGGTGAGGCTCGAGGGGGCCGAGGCCGGCTGAACCGAGCGTCAGTGGGACGAATTCCACGACGTACGTCCGTCCCCGCTTACGCGGGCGTCGCGGCCCTTGCGCGCCAAGGCAAAAGGAAACATCTTCTGGACATGTGGGAAGACGAGTCCGGCCGAACTACCGAACGCGCCGAGAGCGGCGCGGATCGGGCAAGCATGACGGATTACGCCGCAGAGACGGCGCCCCCACCCGAGCAGGTATTCGAGGAGAGCCTCTATCATCTGGAGCTGCCGGAGGTCCTCGAAGAAGTCGCTGCGCACGCGGGGTCGCTTCCCGGTCGGTTCGAGGTTCTGCGAACCGCGCCTGCGTGGGATCGTGAGACGATCGTGCGCCGTCTGCGCACGGTGGTTCAGATGGGGGAGATCATTCAGTTAAACGGGACAATCGGTTTTGCGGATCTCGCCCCGCTGGAAGGTCTCCTGGAGAAGCTGGAAAATCCGTCGGCGATTCTCGAGGCTGAGGAGATTATTGTCCTACGGGACATGCTGGGGATTGTTCAGCGGACGCATGACCGACTCGAGGGTCTCGATGAGCGATACGACCTATTGCGGGAGACGGCCGGTCGCTTTCGTCGGATCGAGCCAATTCGCTTCAAGATCGATGAGGTTATCGACGACCAGGGGGTTATCCGTTCCACGGCCAGCGCGCGGCTTGCGAAGATTCGCGACAAGACGGCCTCATTGCGGCGCAGGATTTACCGCAACCTCGAAGAGGTCGTAAACGCCGGCGAATTGGCGCGCGTCGTCCAGGAAGACTATGTGACGATGCGCAACGATCGATACGTGATTCTGCTTCGGCCCGAATTCAAAGGGCTGATGGACGGGATTGTGCACGATCATTCCCGCAGCGGCGCGTCGGTCTATGTGGAACCTCTCCGGGTGGTGGAGCTCAACAATGAGGTGGCGTCGACACTCGATGAGGAGCGCGAGGAAGTTCTCCGCATCTACCGCGAGCTTACCGATGAGATCCGCTTCGTCAGAGAGGATATCGCTCACGATTACCGGCTGCTGGCCGTCCTTGACGCGGATCAGGCCCGGGCGCTCTACGCGGCTCACACGGACGCGATTGAACCGGAGCTGAGCGACGAAGGCTTTTCGATTCTCGGCGCTCGCCATCCCCTGCTGATTGCGGCCGAGGATACCGCGGTCGTACCGATGGACATTAGACAGGACGACGCCGGCGCGGTCACGATTATCAGCGGCGCGAATATGGGCGGCAAGACGGTCGCATTGAAGATCGCAGGTCTGTTCCCGTTGATGGCCAGGTGCGGGATCATGCTCCCCGCCCGTGAAGGCACGAAGATTCGGCCGTTTTCGCGCATCATGGCGGACATCGGTGAAGAGCAGGACATCCGGGGCCGCGTTTCATCCTTTTCCGGTCGACTCGCCCGGCTCAAGTCGATTCTGGAGACTGCCGAGGCCGGCGACCTGGTCGCGCTCGATGAATTGGGCGGGTCGACGGATCCGGAAGAGGGGGCCGCGCTTGCCATGGCCGTCATGGACGATCTCTTGGAGCGCGGCGCGAGGGTCGTGGTCACCACGCACCTTACCCAATTGAAAGCTTACGCGCTCGGCCGTGACCGCGTGAGGAACGTCAGCGTCGAGTTCCATCCTCAGACGCTCGAACCCACGTACCGGCTGCTCTACGACCTTCCCGGCGAATCTCACGCGATCCGAACCGCGGAGCGCATCGGCCTGCCCGAACGGGTAATCGACGCGGCCCGGGCCTACGTGGACAAATCCGTTGGAGGCAGTTCGCAACTCTTGGAGAATCTTCGCGCCAAACTGGAAGAAGTTGAGAGACTCACCGTCGATCTCGAGCGCCGGAAGCGGGAACTGGAGCAGCGTGACGAGCAGATGCGCGTCGAGGGGGAACGTCTTGCGGAAGAATTTCGCAAAGAGGCTCGGGATCTCATCAAACGGGGGCAGAAAGAGGTCGCGGACCTTCAACGGTCAATGAAGAAGGGCCGCTCCAAGGAAAAGCGCGCTCCGTTGGACGTGATCTCCGCTCTGCGGGAAGACATGGAGCGGATGCTCGGTCTGCCTCTGGAATGCCGGGTGTCGGAGATCCCGGTTGGTTCACGGGTGCGGGTCAAGACGCTGGGGAAGACGGGCGAGGTGCTCTCAGTCCGGGAAGGCGGCCGCGCCGAAGTCGCGGTTGGTCCGATGCGAATCACCACTGATAGGGAAGATCTGGAGCTCCTCGATCGGCCGACGAAAAAAAGTTCTTCAAAAAATGAACGGGTTAAGGTAGATATCCCCCGTACAATGCCGCGTGGGGAAGTGAATGTCATCGGCCTTCGCGTGGATGACGCAATCCCCATCGTTGACAAAGCGCTCGACGACGCCGTAATGGGGGGATTGTCGGAAATCAGCGTCATACACGGGAAGGGGACGGGCAGGCTGAAAGAAGCCGTTTGGGATTATCTTTCCGGTAACCCGCTCGCGAAAGATGTGCGACATTCCGATGCGGAAGGCGGCGGCGCGGGTGTGACGGTCGTGCGACTGGACTCGGAGTGAGATGCGCATTCCCGATTCAAAAATTGCCGAAATCACCAACGCGGCCGACATCGTCGAAGTCATCTCCGACTACGTGGACTTGAAGAAGGCGGGTAAGGACTATCGAGGACTCTGCCCGTTCCACGGCGACAATGATCCTTCGTTCTACGTTTCGCCGCAGAAGGAGATCTTCTACTGCTTCGGCTGCGCGACCGGCGGGAGCGTCTTCAGCTTCCTGATGAAGATGGAGAACCTTACCTTCGTCGAGGCGGTCCGGAAGGTTTCGCAGCGGTACGGCGTTCCCTTTGAAATCGAACACGGTCGATCCGAAAGCCGCGGAGACCGGGAACGACTCCTTGAAATCCTCGGGTTCGCCAATCGCTGTTTCAAGAGCGCGCTCGAGCCCAACGCGGACGCGGCGGCGTACTTGGAAGGGCGAGGCGTTCCGCCCGAATGGATCGAACGACTCGAACTCGGATTCGCGCCGGATTCGTGGGACACGCTGGTTCGTGCGATCCGGCGGGAGCGTTTGGATCTTCGGGACGCGTTGAACGCCGGCCTGGTCAAGGCGCGTTCCGGCGGAGGCTACTACGACCTCTTCCGCTCGCGAATAACCATCCCCATCTACGACTTGAACAACTCGATCACCGCGTTCGGCGGTCGGATCGTCGGTGAGGGCGAGCCCAAGTATCTCAACTCACCAGACACGTCGGTATTTCACAAGAAGCGCTTGCTCTACGGCCTGCACGGGGCTCGTGACGCCATCCGGTCCGAGGGCTCGGTTATCCTCGTGGAAGGCTACTTCGATCAGATCGCGCTTCGGATTCGCGGCCTCGAACATGTGGTCGCGCCGCTGGGGACGGCTCTCGGACGGGACCAGATCAAGCTGCTCAAACGATTCACGTCCAATGTGGTCACGGTGTTCGACGGAGACGAGGCCGGCGTGCGCGCGGTGAAACGGGCGATACCGATGTTTCTCGCCGAAGGCCTCGAGCCACGGTGTCTGATACTTCACGAAGACAAAGACCCGGACGAAGCGATCCGCCGCGTCGGCGCGGACGGATTCCGGACGTTGCTGGACGACGCGGTCCCGATGATCGATTTTCTCCTGGAGAGCTTGGCCGATCAGTACGATCTCTCCACGTTGCAGGGGCGGAATTCCGCGATCGAGGAGTGCCTCCCGGTGATGATGGAGATTGCGGATCGGCAAGCAGGCGATTATCTTATAGAACGTATTTCCTCGCGCACGCGGGTGCGGGAGGAACATCTGCGACGGCTTGTCCGAGCCAAGAGTCGCGGCGGAAAGCGGGAACGCGATCAGCGGCCGAGTCGGAAACGGAACATTTTTGAGTTCCCCGCGGACGAAGCTCATGTAGTCAGAGGCATGTTATTGTTCGACGGTTTCGTGGACGAAGTCGTCGAAAGCGGCGCATTGAAGGAGATCGTAGAACCCGTTCTGAAAGAAATGGCGGAGTTGATGGTTTGGTATGTGCGAGAGACCGGAGACTTCGACGCGGTTTCGTTCTGCCGGGCCATAACTGATGACGGACTTGCCTCGACCGCAGCTGGGTGGCTTCAGCCGTGTCGGGAAGAGGACGATCTCCGGGACGATCCCCGTAACGGGATTGAAGGTCGCAAAGCGGCCTCGGACGCGCTCAAACGACTCAAACTGAGGAAATACCGAAGACGGCTCGAAGAGATTAAACAACGCATGAGCGCGTGTCGGGAGATAGGGGACGAGTATAACAAGCTCGCGGAGGAACTGCTCGAGATCAATCGCCGGCTGAAGAGCGCGCGGTCCGACCGCGGCGCCTGATCGGGAGGCCGAGCCGAGAGCGTCCTGATCTCGATTGTCGCGTGCTTGAGAACGAAAAAACCGGATGGTCGACGCGCCGATGAGCGCGCTGTTCGGCGGCCGAACATCCGGGAGGCAGAGGAGAATTCCGTATATGGGCAATGGGAGTGTTTCGCCGGAACTGAAAAGTCTTTTCGATCTGGCAAAAAAAAAGAAATACCTAACGTACGACGAGATCAATCGGTACCTGCCTGAAGGGATCGTCGAAGCGGGACAAATCGACGAGATCCTCATGAGAATGATGGCCGAGTACAATGTGGAACTCGTCGCATCGGAAAAGAAGATTCCCATCTCCGAAAAGAAGGCCAAAAAGGACGACTCGGAAAAGTCCGACGACGACGAGGAAGAAACTCAGAGTGAAGCCGAGGCCGTCGTGCGGGGCAACGACCCTGTCAAGATGTACCTGCACGAGATGGGATGCGTCTCGCTGTTGACCCGCGAAGGCGAAGTCGAGATCGCCAAACGGATCGAACAGGGCGAACAGCAAGTATTCAGCGTCATCATCGGCTGTCCCGTCACCATCAAAGAGGTGGTGGCCCTCGGCGATAAGCTTCGGAAGGGGGCCATCAGGCTCAAAGAAGTCATCCGAGGGCTCGAGGACGACGACCTGGCCGACGGCGACGATGCGAGCCAGGTGGAGAAGGTCCTGGAACTGATTGACGAGATCAAGAATCATGACGCCAAGTTTCAGGAAATTCTCAAGAAACGGAACGAGCTGGTTGAATCGGCCACGGAAGAGGCGATCGCCGAACTCGACGCGGAAAAGGAGCCTCACCGGGCCCGGGTCATGGAGTGCTTGAGGAATATCAACCTCAACAACAACATGATCGAGCACATCGCCGGCAAGCTCAGGTTCCTCGTCCGGAAGCTCGAAGCCGCGGAAGATGAACTGCGGGCGGTCGAATACGAACTCAAGATGCCCGTCGAGGAAGCGGAAGAGCACATCGCCGGCCTCAAGAAGCTCATCGAAGAGCGAAAGCCGATCAAGGAACACACGACTCTGCCGCCTCAGAAGGTCCTGGAGATCGACCGAAAACTGCAGAACACCAGGCGCAAGATCCGAAAGCTCGAGGCCGAAGCCGGAATGAGCGGCGGCGACCTCAAGAAAGCTCTCCGGGAATGTCAGGAAGGCGAACTGCTCGCGGGCCGGGCGAAGAGCGAACTGGTGCAGGCAAACCTCCGACTCGTCGTGAGCATCGCAAAGAAGTACACCAATCGCGGTCTCCAGTTCCTCGACCTCATCCAGGAAGGGAACATCGGCCTGATGAAGGCCGTGGACAAGTTCGAGTATCAGCGCGGGTACAAGTTCAGCACGTACGCGACCTGGTGGATCAGACAGGCCATTACCCGCGCCATCGCGGATCAGGCTCGGACTATTCGCATCCCCGTGCACATGATCGAGACGATCAACAAGCTCATACGCACGTCACGATACCTGGTCCAGGAATACGGCCGAGAACCCACCCCGGAAGAAATCGCCGACAAGATGGAGTTCCCCCTGGAGAAGGTGCGCAAAGTCCTGAAGATCGCAAAGGAGCCCATATCTCTGGAAACGCCTATAGGGGAAGAGGAAGACTCCCACCTGGGCGACTTCATCGAAGACAAGAAGATTCTCTCGCCGTCGGACGCGGTCGTGGGGATGAGCCTGACCGAGCAGACCCGCAAGGTCTTGGCCACGCTCACCCCGAGGGAAGAAAAGGTCCTTCGTATGCGCTTCGGCATCGGCGAACGCGCTGATCACACCCTCGAAGAAGTTGGTCAGGACTTCGACGTAACCCGAGAGCGTATCCGGCAGATCGAGGCCAAGGCGCTCAAGAAACTCCGACACCCCTCGCGAAGCAAGCGCCTCCGGCCGTTCATCGAAGGCTGAAGACGGTCGCGGCGGAGCGGGTTGCGGGACATCACGCAACGAATTGACGGATGGAGTCGCGCTCGGGCGGCTCCTTTTCGTTCTGCGGACCGGTCGAGCTGCGGCGCGCTTTGTGTTACACTGCCGGGACGGCCCGCGTGGGCGCGGTTTCCCGCGGGCGAGTCATGTCCGCGCACGCGTGAGCCGCGTGCGCAGGAAGAGATATACACGTTCATGGATATCGATCACAATTATCGACCGAAATTAAGAAGCGTCCGCGTTGTTCCCGTTCAAGCGCAGGGCGTGGAAGCCGTAGGAATCCAGGACCCCTTCGAGCTCACCGACCGAATGCTCTGCGTTCAACGAGGCGTGATCGGCTTTCTCGCGCTCCTGGACGGCCGACGCTCCATCCGGGATATTCAGGAAGAGCTGACGCGCAGCACGGGCGCCCTGGTCGCTTCGGACGACATCATCGTCCTGGTGAAGCAGTTGGACGACCTCTTTCTGCTGGACGGCGACCGCTATCGGGAGGCGTATCGCCAAAAGGTCGTCGATTACCGCAAATCGCCGTTCAGACCCTCTTCCCATGCCGGCCTGAGCTATAGCGACGATCCGGAAACCCTCCGCCGCGATCTCGACGCATTCTTCAGCGACGAGGGCGGACCCGGAACGCCCGACTACTTCTCGAATGACACACGACCGGTCGGCTTGATCGCTCCGCATATCGACATCCGAGCCGGCGGCCGCTGCTTCGCGCACGGCTATCACGCGCTCGCGTCGGGTCGGCCTTCTGACCTCTACGTAATCCTCGGTACGGGCCACCAGGGCGTGGAAAATCTCTTCACCGCATCGTATCTCGACTTTCAAACCCCCCTGGGAACCGTCCGCACCGACAGAGAAGCCCTGGAACTGCTCTCCGACGAGCTGGGCGAAGATCCGGGCGCGGAGGAACTTCTCCATAAGACCGAACACGTCATCGAATTCCAAGCGCTCTTCCTACAGCATGTCCTCGGACCCCGTCACGATTTCACCATACTTCCCTTACTCTGCTGGTCTCCTCACGAGTACTTCAGCGACGGGGACGAGTATCGGGACCGGCGGGAACAGTTCCTCAGGTTCTGCTCCGCGCTGAAGAGCGCGTGCGCAAAGACCGGGCGCTCGGTCTGCTTCATCGCCAGCGCGGACTTGGACCACATCGGTCCGATGTACGGCGATCGCTTCTCGCCGACTGAGGCGACGGTGAAGAGCACGCTTGAATCGGACAGCCGAATGCTCGAACACCTCGAGCGACTCGACACCGAGGCCTTCATCCGCTCTGTGGCCGAGGACAACGACCAACGCCGGATTTGCGGGTTCCCGCCCATTACCGCGATGCTCCACTGCATGGACGCCGGCAGAGGACGTCTGCTTGACCTGGATTTCACGTACATGGACGACCGCAATTCATTTGTCAGCTTCACGTCCATGATTTTCGAATAGTCGGATCGAGCCGGCGGGGGAGAGGCGCGCGGCCGTGTGCTCACGCCGTCGAACCGCCTCGCGCTCCAAAGGCTCGGTCATGCGCTTCAAACCCTATTGAGAGCGCTTTACTCTGGAGATGACGATTATGAACAAACGCCGGGCTTCGATTCTCCTCATATTCCTCTTTTTCAGCCTAGCCGGATACGCAGTGGCCCAGCCGAAAATCCCGGATATCGAGAAGCGCGTTGTGCGCATCTTCTCGCTGAAGAAATCCGCGTACTACCACAAACCCTGGAAAAGCCCAGACTTCACCACCGTTCGAGCCAGCGGCTTCTTCTTCGAAGATGACGAGCTCTTCCCGGGCATGAAAGGGCTGATCCTCACCAACGCGCACGCGGTCTCAATGGCCGAAAGCATCAAGATCTCCAACGGCCGCGAGAAACGACGCTATGAAGTCAAAAGCGTCGGGATCTGCAATTCCGCGGACTTCGCGGTGCTCCAAACAGAACCGGACGACTTGCGGATCTACGAGGAGCGCAACGGGCCGATCAAGCCCCTCGATCTCGGCGACAGCGACACCCTGCGCGTCGGAGACAAAGTGACCGGCTGGGGGTATCCTCTCGGCGGCGAGCGCATCAGCAAGTCCGAAGAGGGTGAGATCAGCCGAATCGAAGTGAACCGATACGCCTATTCCCAGGAACACTGGCTCATGGTTCAGGCGTCCCTGCAGCAGAATCAGGGCAACTCGGGGGGGCCGGTCATCAAAGACGGACAGGTGGTCGGCGTCGCGTTTCAGGGGATGCGCGCCGGTGACCGCATCAACTACTTCATTCCCATCAATCTGGTTCGGAGCCTCCTGCCCGTCCTCGATCGGCAGGAGCTCATCCCCGGCTGGCGATACGTAGTGCAAAAGATGTTTCCGCGGCTCAAGGACTACTACAATCTCAGTCAAGACGACGGGGGTGTGCTCCTCGACTACGTCATCCCCGCCGGCGGGCCGTACCGATTCGGCTTGAGATCCAAGGACATCCTCATGTCCATCGACGGCCAAGAGATCGACAATTTCGGCGACATCTACTTCAAACCGCTCGAACAGCGGATCTACTTCACGGAAGCCCTCAACAGAAAGAAAGTGGGAGACCCGATCGCCTTCACCGTGATCCGCGACGGCGTCACGATGAACATCGAAGGGACCGTGACCCCCGGCCTCCCCAGACTCGTATCCCGCATCTTCACCACCGCGAACTACTTCATCTTCGGCGGCGTCGGATTCGTGGAACTCACCTACAACTGCATCCGTAATCTCGGCAAATCGGGCGCCACCCTCCGCGCCAAATACCTCGGGGAATACCCCGACAAACCGCGCCGCAAGATCGTTATCATATCCGAGGTCTTCCCCGAATACGGGCTCGTCCAAACCTCGTCCTACCTCAAGCGCGTCGTGAAGATCGACGGAGAAGATATCCTTAACATCGAGGACCTTTACGAGAAAATCCAAAAGCGTAAGGCCAAGGGCGCGAAGAAGGCGCTCCTCGAACTCTCCCGACGAATCCAAATCCCCATCGACTTCGAAGACCAGGAAAAGCTCGACTCGGTCATCAAGGAGAAGTACGGCATCCTCTATATGGAGACGCCGGGCGGCTTCAGGGAGTAATTCAAGCCGGGGCCTGCTCCGGGCGGGAGCGGCGAAGTCCCCTCACCCTCACCCTTAAAGGAGGGTCTACCGTCTTATACCGCTCCTCTCCGAGAGGGCCCGCCCTCTTCCTCCTCTCCCTCCGGGCCGGGATCCCATCCTCCCTTTCGAACGCCCAACCACATTGCGGCCGCTGGATGACCTGATTACGAGGAGCGCGGCGACGTGGGCATCTTAAAGGCATTCTAAGCGTGGGCGCCGAGATTGCTTCGCTTCGCTCGCAATGACAAGCTTGTACCGGCGTGCCTTCATAGGATGGACTGCGGATTTCCCTGTCGGCAACGCTCCTGCCCGTGAGACAGGCGATAAGCGTCCGCCGGCGGCGACCTTCTCCTCCCTTGCTATCTGGGAGAGCGGTTTCTTTCAGCCTCTCCCTCAAGGATAGTTCGGGCTTTCTCCTTGATAGCGTCCGTGAAAGCGGCTTTCTTCTCCCTCTCCCTCCGGGAGAGGGAGAGGTGAGGGTCTTTATTGTAAGACGTTCAATGCCTTAAACGTTTCCAAATCTGCGGCGCGCGCCGCGGGTGAGCTTCGGCGCGCGATTCCGTCGCGGGGACCCTCGGGCTGCCGGATGGGCGCCGGGCTCGCGTGGGAGCGCGTGCCGGGGGCGAGGGGAAGCCGGCTGGTGGTTCGTTGTGAGGTTAGTCTTGGAGCGGCGCGATGGTGCGGGGCGGCCGGTCCGGTATCCAGTGATGGTTGAGCTTTGCTGATAAACAGACTGAAAATACTCACATATTTATTGACTAAAGAGGATCAACGTGATATAACTTTCGCAGCATTAGAACTTAAAGCAAAACTTGATGTTTTGGAGCCTTCCAAAAATGTACCCCTCAAGACATGAAGGACGCCCCATGAAACTCCAAACTCATATATGTCTCACCATGGGACTCGCTTTCGTCATCGCCTGCCTCCTCGCGGCAGACCTGGCGACCGCGCAAGGGTTCCCGATGCAGCCTCCGCTCATGCCCAACGGGAGGCTCGCCAGGGCCGGAGGCAACTTCTTCATACTCGGCGGTGTTCGCTATCGGAACATCAACCAGTTCGAGTTCAACGTCAAAGGCCACGACCTGAGGCAGGAGAATCCCGGTACCGTCCCGTTCGGGCCCGACTCAGAGGGTGACTTTGGGCGAGGCACGGGAATTCCCGGCTTCGTTGATGTCGGCTCGGCGCCTGATCCTGCGAATATCATCTTCTATGACAATGGCGAGCTGAATCCGAATAGTCCTGGTACGCGACGCTCTCAATGCGACGACCCCGATGCGGGGATCGTGGACTGCGGGGAGCCCGACACGTCGTTCCCCGATCCGCCCAACCCCCAGTTGGGGCGATTTCTCGTGCTGGACAATCAGGCGAATTGCTGCGGCGGGCAGGTCTTCCCCTACAACGTCGGGAAGTTTGTCATCAATGATCCGTTGTCTCAGGTCAGTAACCCGGAGAGTATTGCGGAAACCGACACCGTAACCTTCGAGCGAGTTATCGAAGACTCAGCCATATACGTGGCCGACGGGCTCCTGCTCGAAGACATCGAGTTCGCGGACAAAGTCTGGACGCCCTTCATCGAGTTGGGATTTCAGTACACGAATTTTTTCAGCCTCTACTACGGCATCTCGTGGTTTGGGCTGCAGCACGGAATGCAGAAGGTCAATAATACCGTAGGCGAATTCCGACGCCGCGTGCTCATCGACACCTTCCCCTTCTCATCCAGTCACGGGGTCGCTTGGCCCGAGACCCAGTTCGATTCGTCGGACACGATCGTCAACCTCGACGCGAATCAATCCTACGCGATTTGGCCGAACAGCATCGGCAAGGACATCTACCCTAGTCGGCGATTCGAAGAGCGCCGAAACGCAGCCCGGCCCAACGAGCAGTTCGTCGAGACGATCACCCACCGCACCGACTTCGAGATCTACGAGAACCGCTTCGGGGCGCGCAGCTGGCAGCCGCTTTACGGTTTGGGAAGCGTCGGCGCATACGGCGGATTTCTCTTCGCCCCTATTACCTTCAAGACGGCGGGCACGCGACGCACCATATCCAACGGCCCCGAACTGGAACCGGGAACGATCATCGAAGATCTGGCGGCTCAGAAACAGGGAACCATGTGGGCGTACGGTGCGTTTGTGGGCGCGGACGTCAGGTTCAATTACGGCGGCTTCTTCGTGGGCTCTCAGACTGAATACCGACTGGTCACCACCCAGAAGGTGGAACTCCTCGATGTTGAAACCACGCTCGATACGGGCGGGTTCAGCGTAGCGTTCGACGGAGGAATCCAGTTTTAACACGCTCTCGAACGGGGCGGGTCCGACCGCCCCCTTAACCCACCCTCAGTCTCCTTCAACAGACCGACGCCACAGCACGGGAATACGGGCAACCTTCCCGTGCTTCGGCTTGTACAGCAAGTACTGGTTGTCCAGGCCGAATCGAAACAGGTCACGGGTGATTCGCACATCATCTCGGCAATACTTCTCCAAGAGGTCCCACTTCCCCTCCCGAAACCACTGAATCGCCTCGAGGCCGTGACCCGACTTGCGCGCGCCCAGGGTCGCTTCCGCCAGCTGATCGAGTCCGAGCCTGTGACCGAGCGCGCTCTGCACTTCCACGAGCATATCCAGATTCGGGCGACTTCGTAAGTCTTTGTCCGTGTATGCGCGGAGCACCTCGTAATCGAACCGCAGATGATTGTACCCCACCACCAGGTCCGCGTTCTCGAGGACCTCGATGAGATCTTCCACAGTCTCTTCGGTGAAGGTGCGGAATCCTTCCTCGTCGCTGTGGGTAACCGCAAGGGAGAGCCCCATCCGCCGGATGTTCCGCCAGCCGCCCACTTCCTGGGCACGCCGTTGCGTCTCGAGGTCGAAGACGACGACCCTGCAGGCGGGGATCGTCACGGGGACCGGTCCGACCGAGCGCTGCGCCCGAACGGCCGGAGCAGCCCCGCTGCGCGGCGCGCCCTGCTTTTGAAATCCGGTTGACCGCTTCCGACCGCCTCTCGACTTCGATCGACTCATCTCTGTGCCGAAGGATTCCGCGGCTTCCGGTTCTTCGACCAGCTCGGGGAAGATGACCGGCCTGGGCGGCTTTTTCTTTGCGGAGGACGGAACCGCGATCGTGCGGGACTGCGCGACGGGTTCCGACGCGGCGCGCTTCTGTCGTTCCCGGTCCCGTTCGAGCGTCGCAGGGTCCAGGAGATAATCGAGGACCCGGAGGCACGCGATTTTGTCGAGGGGCTTATTGCCCGAACCGCACTTCGGTGAATGGATGCACGACGGGCAGCCCTCTTCGCATTCGCACTCCTTGACGAGCGATCGAGTCTTTTCCAGCAATTCCTCGATCCGACCGAACATATGCCGCGCAAGGCCCACTCCGCCGGGATGACCGTCATAGATGAAGACCGCGGGACCGCAGACCTGCTCGTGGTACGGCGTGCTGATGCCGCCGATGTCGTCTCGATCGCAGAGGGCAAAGAGGGGAAACATCGAGATCGCCGCGTGTTCCAGCGCGTGGATGCCTCCCATGAAGTGCAACCCGTCCTTCTCGACCGTCGTCCTGACCTCGTCGGGGATCGCGATCCAGATCCCGATGGTCTCGAAGTGCGCGGGGGGGAGCTGAAGTTCGATAACACCGATCAGGTCTTGGCCGGCGGTCCGGCGCTTCTCGTACGAGGTGATCCATTCGGTCACCTTGAGGCGGCCCTCCTGGACAACATAGCCGGGGAAGTCCCTCCGGTCGAAGGGCGCGCCGATGATCTCGGTGTCCTTCTCGGAAAGCGCGCGGGTGTAGTAATTGAGCCTCGCCGGCTTGACCAGGGCGTTGCGTCGCTCCAGGTCGAATCTTGTGACCACGTACTGCCGCGTTCGGTGAAGGTAGACCGCTCCCTCGTGGCATTCCTTGAGCGCACGCACTCCGGACGAACTGCCGATCATCGTCTTCGAGCCCTCGAGAAAGATCGAGAACGACTCCCCGATGCCTCGGAGGTCCACCTCCCAATGGGGGCGCCGGCTGCGGGAACGGTAGCTTCCGTCCCGTTCGGAATAGACGAGCGCGTCCGCCTCTTGGAGGCCCTTGATCACCGTTTGGACCGTGTCGTTTTGGACCCAGGGCTCGGATTCGAGGATGGGCGTCTCCGCGGCCGCGCAGAGGATATGCCGCTTGAGCACCTCCTCGTTGAAGGGATCGAGGACCGCCTGTTCGCACGGTCGGTCGAAGAAATCGCTCGGATGCTTGAGAAAATACTGATCGAGCGCGTCGTGCCCTGCGATAAGGAGCACCGCGCTGGGCCTGCCGCTTCGGCCGACCCTCCCGCCGCGCTGCCATGTGTTGATGATCGTTCCCGGGTACCCGACCAGGAGGCACAGATCGAGTCCCCCCACGTCGATGCCCATCTCGAGCGCGGACGTGGAAATGACCCCGTCCATGGCCCCCGAGAAGAGCTGCGCCTCGATTTCCCGCCGCTCCTCGGGAAGGAAGCCCGCCCGGTACGAACTGATCCGTCCTCGAAGCTTGGGCGTCTGCTGCATGACCCAGGTGGTGATCAGTTCGGTGATTTTACGCGCTCGCGTGAAACAGATGGTCTTCAGACCGGCCGCGATTCCGTCGGTGAAGAGTCGAGCCGCGACCGTGTACGGGCTCAGGATCGGCTGGAGAAACAGAAAATGACGACTCGGCATGGGAGCGCCGGATGTGTCCACAACCGCGGTTTCTTCCCCGATGAGCTGGGAGACGAACTCCCCGGGATTGGCCACCGTCGCGGACGACGTGAAAAAGCGGGGTTCCGCGCCGTGGAGCGCACAGACGCGCTTGGTCCTCCGTAGGACCTGAGCGATGTGACTGCCGAAGATCCCTTTGTACGTGTGAACCTCATCGAGGACAATCATGCGCAGATTGCCGAAGAATTCACGCCACGAGTCGTGAAATCCCAGGAGAGCCAGATGGAGCATGTCCGGGTTGGTGATGAGCACACGGGGTGGATTCTTTCGGATCTTTCGCCGCTGCGGTTCCGGCGTGTCTCCGTCATAGACCTCCGCAGTAAGCCCGGCTCGACCGGCCAGGTTGAGAAACGCGTCCCGCTGGTCCCGCTCGAGGGCTTTCAAAGGAAAAATGAAGAGCGCACGCGCGTCGGGGTCTTGAAAGAGGCGGTCCATGACCGCGGCCTGATACGCCAAGCTCTTGCCGCTCGCCGTGCTTGTGGCGAGCGCAACGTTCCGACCGGACAGCGCGAGGCGTATCGCGTCCGCCTGGTGGCTGTACAGCCGGTCGATTCCCACGGCGCGAATCAAGTCGGCCGCCCGCGGGTCCAACTCCTCGGGAATTTCCGCAATCAGCGCCGGGCGTTCCTCGAGGCGCTCGTGGTGGACCACCTCCCAATCGGTGCGGCCGGGGTCCTCCACCTTGTTCAAGAACGGCTGAAGCACGGCAAAATACCAAATGATAAGGCTGTTCTATCGATGCACGGCGCGGATCATAGCCGCCGGCGTGACTCGTGTCAACCGACCTGAGAAGAGGGATCCCGCAAAAAAAAAAGTCCCTTTTCACGCCGAAAAGGGACGAAGGAGGATATTGAGTAGGTCGTCGATAAGCGGAACCAACTGTCTGTTTATTCCGCTCTGTTCCGAGTTTCGGAACCGGTTTCGCAGCCTGCGCTGCGATGAGCGTCGGCATCGACACCGTCGGCCGCGGAGTATGCGGGTTCGGTTGGCGGAGCGATCTTGCGAGGGCTTCGCCGACGGCGCCGATGGGAGACTCTTTTTTGGTGCCACGTGAGGATAATATCAAAAAGCCGCATCGATTGTCAATAGTTATCAACACTAATGAAAGTGATCTCTAGACCTCCGCTCCTGCGGCGACCCTCCGACCCGTGTTGACCCCAAGACCCCGCGTGCGCGATAACTGATACCGTTCGGCTCCAACGGCGTTTTTCAACCGGTTAGGAGCCGCCGGAGACGCGGCATGGTGTCGGAAGACCTGGAAGACTGGGAATCGATTTGCAAGCGCTGCGGCCAGTGTTGCTACGAGAAGGTCGACCTTGGCGGCGGCGAGATATGCTACACGGACGAGCCTTGCGAACACCTGGACACTGAAACCAATATGTGCAAGATTTACGAGAATCGGCATGAGGCGCAGCCGGATTGCATCAGCCTGACCGAAGACCTTGTGCGGGTTCTCCGTTGGCTTCCCCCCGACTGCGCGTACGTCGAATATGTTCGTTACAAGGATACTCTCGCGGCCGTTCGGCGGGCGGAGAAAAAGGATAAGAGACGAACGCGGTCCGGAAGGAGACGGTAACATGGCGGTAAAAACCCTGAATGTTAAGGAAGATATTCTCAGCGCGAACGACAACCTGGCCGATGCGCTGAAGATGAAGTTCGAGCAGTCGAAGGTCTTCGTGATGAATCTCATGTCGTCGCCCGGAGCGGGCAAGACGTCTCTGATTCTCAAAATAATCGACAACTTGGCTGACAAACATAAGATCGGAGTCATCGAAGGAGACATTGCCTCCGACGTGGACGCGAAGAAGATCGGGGCCCACAACGTGGACGTGGTCCAGATCAACACGAGCGGCGCGTGTCATTTGGATGCGAACATGATTTTCGGCGCGGCGAATCAGCTGGGCCTGGACGGGAGGTCGCTCCTTATTATCGAAAACGTGGGAAACCTCGTCTGTCCGGCGGAATTCAAGCTGGGCGAAAACGTCAAAGTGATGATTCTGTCGGTTCCGGAAGGTCACGACAAGCCGCTCAAATACCCGCTCATGTTCACCGAATCCCAGGCGCTCGTCCTCAACAAGATCGACCTGCTGGACTACACCGACTTCGATATGGAAGAGCTTCGGAAAACCGTCACCGCGATGAATCCGGGGATCAAGATTTTTCCCGTGTCGGCCCGGACCGGAGAGGGCATATCGGACTTCACGGCATGGTTGGAAGAGCGAATCAACGCTGCGTAAGGGCTGTGGTCGAGGCGCGGTCCGATCCGCCGTGTCGGGAAGCCCCGGGGACACGCGCCATATTTCGAGAACCGCTATGAAAGGTGAATCCATGCCTGCAGAGTCGATGCTTCCGGCCTGCCTTGTCAAAGCCGCCGCGCCGCTGCTCTGTTTCCTGGCGGTTTTCGCCGCCGCCGCCCAGGGTCGAGGCCCGTCGCACGAAGAGATCTCCGAGGCGATCGTTCAACCGGATAACAGGCGGGTGATCAACGCGTTCATGAAGCACGAATTGGGCGAAGTGAACGAGTATGCGACAAAGCCGCTCATATCGAAGTACCCGTCCCTCGAGTTTTTCATCACGCAGGCGAATCGCGATCCCCTCGAGAGTCTCCTCTTTCTCGAGAAGCAGGTGCATCGCTTGAGAGACGCGCAGAAGAACATCGATTCCTTTCCGTATTCACTCGCATTCTCTTCGGAAGAGAAGAAGAAGATCCTCTCCTTGGAATCAACCGCGAAAAAGATCATCTCCTACGGCATACCGCTGATGAAGCGAGACATGTACCGGGTCCTCGTCGCGATCAAGTACCTTTCGAGCAAGAAGAAAAAGGACCCGATGTCCCTCCTTCCGTCTCCGGACTTCAGAGACGCGGTCTATCGGCAATGTGAGTCGGATCCGCAGGCGCTGGACAAGGCGATGGGCGAGCTCTCCGAGGGGGAATTGATCTCCATGAAGCTGGGGTGGGTGCTTGAACAGGTCACGATCACGCGGTTGTGGCTGGTCTTCAACGACAACAAGCTTCCCGAGCCCAACGCCTACATGGCGTACCGCAAGAAGCGGAGCCAATACTGGAAAGAACGACTGAAAAGGATCTACCGGGAAGCGGGGAATACGCGCTCGAACGAGCGGCCCGCCACCCGTCAATGAATTGATCTGACGACTCCTTCGATTCTTAATCGGGGTCGAAATTGCATCCGGGGGAATACTGTTGAAAGCCGCGCCCGAACCCTTATTGCGCCTGCAAAATGTAAGCAAATGTTATCTCAGCGGAAATACGTGCGAGATCTTCCCCGTGCTTGACGTCTCCCTTGAAGTCCGAGCCGGAGAACGGATTATTCTGCTGGGCAAGAGCGGCTCGGGCAAAAGCACATTCCTCAATCTTGTCGGTGGGGTGGATTCTCCCACCTCGGGGCGAATCTTCTTTGACGATCGGGAGATCACGCGCCTCGGCCCGCGCCGGCTGGCCGAGTATCGCCGGCGGGAAATCGGGTTTATTTTCCAGTCCTTTAATCTCTTTCCCACGCTCACGGTGGGCGAAAATGTAATGCTGCCCCTCGATCTGTTGGGGATCCCGAATGAGAAGGCCGCCGGCGATCTGCTTGACGCGGTCGGGCTGGGCGGTCAGTGGGACAAGTTCCCCGAACAGCTTTCAGGGGGTGAGCAGCAGCGGGTGGGCATTGCCCGAGCGTTGATCAAGAAGCCTCGATTGATCTGTGCGGACGAACCGACAGGTAACCTTGACCTCGAGACGGGAGATCTCATCCTCCAGTTGATCTACGACGTGTGCCGAGCCGCGGACGCGACGCTCATCATGGCTACGCACAGCTCCGAAGCCCTCTGGTTGGCGAATCGAGTCTTCACGCTCAAGGCCGGCGCTTTGCTCGAGGAGCGACCGCGTGCGACCGCCGCTTCCCCTATCCATTTGGAAACGGCATGAATTGACGAATCGGACCGCGATCTCGAGCCGCTCGGATCGAGGAATTGTGTCGATCGAGACACGTATGAACGGAATTGCCTATGGGACTCGGCGTGCTGTTCAAGCTCAACCTTCGATATTATCGGCGTCACGGGGTTCTTTCACTCCTGTGTTTGCTCGGAATAGCCCTGGGCGTGGGAATCATCGTCGCGGTCGAACTCATCAACAATTCGGCGCTCGCCTCGTTCGCGTCGTCGGTGGATTTCCTCTCCGGCAAATCGACTCATTCGATCATCTCGGAATACGACCGCATAGACGAGGATCTGTTCCGTCGCGTCTGGGCTCATCCGGAGGTCACGGCCGCGTCTCCGGTGGTCGAGGCGCCGGCCGCAACCAAGGAGACGGGTTCCGAGCCCATTCGCTTCGTGGGTCTCGATCCGTTGCTCGACGAGCAGTTCAGAAGCCTTACTCCGAGTCAAGGGGACGAACGTGAGTTTGTCGCGTTCCTGACCGGTCGACCCCCGCGTGTGTATCTTTCTGCGGACTTGATGAAACGTTTCGACCTGAAACCGGGCGACCCCCTGACCCTTTCCGTGGCCGGCGTTCGCAAGGAGATCCGAATTCTCGGCGCTCTCCCGGGTTCTCAAGGATCCGGACCGGGAGAGAACACGGCCGCGCTCGACATCGCCGCAGCGCAGGATCTCTTCGGCCGAACCGGATACCTCGACCGGATCGACATCATCGCGGCGGACGGCGTCGACACGCTTCGGGACGCCCTTCCGTCGGGCTTGCGAATAACGGACCGGGGAGAGCGGAAAGCCGTTCTGACTTCGATGCTCTACTCGTTCCAACTCAATCTGGCCGCAATGAGCCTTTTGGCGCTCTTCGTGGGGATTTTCCTGATCTACAACTTCTCGATGTTTTCAGTGCTCTCCCGGCGGGAGGAGATGTCCCTCCTCCTGACGCTTGGAACGGATCGCCGCAACCTCGTGGGAGCGTTCCTCCTCGAGGCGCTCTTGATGGGCGCGGTCGGGAGTCTCATCGGGATCGCGTTCGGCTGGATGACCGCATGGTTCAGCATCGAACGAGTGTCGGCCTCTATCTCGGAGATCTACTTCTATGTGCGGGCCGAGGGAGTTCACCTCACCCGGATGGTCGTCCTGCGCGGTTTCGCGGTAGGATTCGCCGCGACGCTGATCGGGACCGCGCTGCCGGCGCTCGAGATCGCCTTCACTCCGCCGATCCTGGGCATGAAGCGTCGCACCATCGAAGATCGGGCGCACGGCCTCAAGGGCATGCTCTTTGTCGGCGGGCTCATCCTGTGTGCATTTTCCGGGGCCGCGGCGTGGGCGTCGCGATACTCCATTTATTGGGGATTCGCGTCCGCGTTCGGTCTCACGTTGGCTTTCGCGTTCTTCACCCCGTCGATTTTGGCGCCCTCGACCCATCACCTGGCTCGCTGGCTGAAGAAGGGGCTGGGCTCGCTCGAGGGCTTCCTTGCGGCGCGCACCATCAAGGCCTCCCTGAGCCGGACGAGCATTGCGGTGGCCGCGTTGGCGGTGGCGCTTGCGATGACCATCGGTGTCGACACCATGATCCACAGCTTCAAGGAGTCGGTCCGGAACTGGCTGGATTACTCCCTTCAGGGGGATCTGTACATATCGCCTTCGACGACCAAGTGGGCCCATCCGCTCCCGGAAACGCTTGTCGAGAACGCGGGACGCCTCCCGAATGTGGCGGCTGTCGAGCGCTTCTCAAGTCACGAGATCTATCTTGAGGGCCGTCCGGTGAGACTTCGGGTCATCGACGCGGACGTGCTCAAGAAGCGCGGCCGATTCCATTTCATCCAAGGGGACGCGACCGCGTGGGATGAACTGATCGACGGTGATGTCTTCGTTTCGGAATCGCTTGCGTACCGATTCCGGGTGGGGAAGGGCGACACGATCACCCTGAGCTCTCCCAACGGAAAGCGGGCCTTCCGCATAGCCGCGGTCACCCGTGACTACTCATCGGATCAGGGCGCGATGCACATGGATTGGGGAACGTACCGGACGTTCTGGAACGACGACCGAGTTCAGTCCATGGCCTTGTTTCTCGAGCCGGGCGCGTCGCCGAACGATGTGCGGGCCGAACTCACCCGGATGTTCCCGGGACTCGATCGAACCGTTGTCTCGAACACACGCATGAAAGAGGACATCCTGAAGATATTCGACAAGACATTTGCACCCACCGCCACCTTGAAAGGCGTGTCCCTGGTCGTCGGCCTGCTCGGTGTGGCGACGGCCCTGATGGCCATACTCATGGAGCGATCCAGGGAAGTCACGGTACTCGGATACTTGGGGCTCACATCATGGGAAACCGCGCGGCTGAACGGTTGGCAAGCGGTTATCATGGGAGTGATGGCGTTTGCGGTCTCGGTCGTCTGCGGAATCGTCCTCACATATATTATCGTGTACGCAATCAACTACCGCTCCTTCGGATGGTCGATCGACATTTTCATGAATCCGTGGGTGTTCATAAAAACGTTTGCGTTGACAATGGCCGCGTGCCTGGCCTCCTCCGTTTACCCGTCGTACAAGCTGATCACGTCGCAGAGGAGAGCGGCTCTTGACGAGGAATGAACGGCGGCGTTCCCTTCACGGAGGCTCTTGATCGCCCCGCCGCACTCGTGTAAGGGATGAAGCGCGAGGAACGAAATTGATGAGATTCATTTGGTTGGCCGCTGCGGCCTTCATTCTCCTTGGGGCGATTAATCTCGCCGCAGGGAAGCCGTCGTGGGAGTATTTCCCCGGGCCCGCTCAGCGCGGAGTTGACGTCCAGGGCCCTACTAATCCGGGGTGACGCTGCCCTGATGGTGATTCTCCGGGTCCCGGAGATGAAGACACGGATTGGCCCTGATTCGAAGCCGCCGCCGGCTGCGGTCCTCTCGTCCGCGTTTCAGAGAGAATCCTTTTCGCGGTAACAGCCGCTGAGGCTCGGCGTCACAGACTTCTCGCTTGCAAGCCGGAGACCGGGTGATTAGGATTGTACATGAGGAATCGTGGGAATTTTCAGCTTCCCCGCATAAGGAGAACGACATGTTGGAAGGCATCGCAGTCGGCGTAATCGTAGCGGTCTCCGCGATGTTTCTCATCCGACGGTTCTACGTGGCCGCTGTGAGCAAAAAAGCCGCATGCGCCCCCGAAGACTCGGGACCAAACCCAAGTGTGCTTCATTGCCAATCCTGCGGTGACGCGGGCTGTCCCTCCCGTATTAATCTCCAGCGAGGCCCGGACAACTCGGACGCCTGATCGTTTTCCTCTTGACCGTTGTTCCACATTCCCAGCTTCCGGATCGCCGCGTGCATCCCGCCTGAGACGGCGCTCCGTCGGACATTCCGAATCGAGTTTTAGCGACGCTCTCACGGAAAACTAGTCTTATTCGCCCACCGTCACGAGAGAGCGTGTGTCCGTCGACGCGCGCCGTTTCATTGTTTTTCCACGCTTACCGCTCGAACTGGTGAGGCTGAGAGGAGTGCCGTTCATGAAATCGGGGTTCACCATGCGATCGTATCTTACCGCCGCCGTCACCGCGACATTGCCCGTCATCGCCGGGTTCATCGTCTTCACCCTGGCGTTCGGCGTGGGACCGGTCGGAAGCGCCGCGCCCGACCCCTTACTCGAGGCCGTAAAAAAGGGCTCCTTACCCGATGTGATCCGGCTCGTCAATTTGGGCGCTTATGTGGATCGAGTCGGCGGGATGGGGGAGACTCCGCTCACGGCCGCCGCGGCTCGAGGCGACATCGAGATTATCCGTTTCCTCATCGCGCGGGGCGCGGACGTCAACGGTCGGGATCGAGTATTCGGCCGCACCCCCCTCATGATGGCCGCGATGCGGGATAAGCCTGAAGCGGTCAAACTCCTCATTTCCTACGGGGCGGATATCCGGGCCAAGGATCGGAACAGAGAGAGCGCTTTTTCCTACGCCATAAAAGCCGGATGCGACCAAGTGCACGATGTCTTGCTCGAGTACGCCGGGACAACGGGAACACCCGCGCCGCCCTTGGCCTCGGCGCGAACGCGACCCATACCCTCGCCGCGCGCCCGCGTGCGAGTCGCGGAAAGACCGCTTCCTCAACCAATTGCGCCGGCGCCCCCGTCAACACCGCCGGGAGCTCCCCGCGGACCTCATTCGGAGCGGCTTTCGATAGAACTGATCGAGGCGGTGAAAGGCGGACGCCTCGAAGAAGCCGCCGGACTTGTTCAGAAAGGCGCGGACGTCAATTACCGTGACGGACACGGAAACACTGCGCTCTTCTACGCCTCGGCCTGGGGAATGCCCAAGGCGGCGCAGATGCTCATTCAGAAGGGCGCGGACGTGAACGCGGCCGGCGCCAACGGGATCTCCTGCCTCTGGATAGCAGCCTCCCGAGGCCACTCCGAGACGCAGACTCTTCTGGCTTCCCGAGGAGCGCGGGATCCTCGAGTGGCGCAAGCCCGGCCGTCGGTCCCGCGGGTTCCGCAAGCGCCCGTTCGGGCTCGACCTGCGCCGGGCTCGGGGTACGCGCAACGCGCGCCGGTTCAGAACCTGGACGAACAGCTGATCGAAGCGGCGAAGGCCGGTCGGTTGGAAGAGCTTCAAAGCCTTATTGCCGGCGGCGCTAACGTGAACGCTCGAGACGCGCACGGCAATCCTGCGCTGTTCTATGCTGCCGCGTGGGGAATGGATGAGGTTGCGAACGTGCTCCTCCGGAGCGGCGCGGACCCGAACGCGGCGGGTCAGGGCGGCATATCGAGCGTGTGGATTGCGGCTGTTCGCGGCCATGATTCGGTGAAGAATCTCCTCGCGTCCCGCGGCGCGACCGATCCCCGCCTAGCGCGAACCCCGGCGGCGGTTCCTCGAACGGCGGTTCGGGCTCGACCTGCGCCGGGCTCGGGGTACGCGCAACGCGCGCCGGTTCAGA
>CAYLRL010000004.1:18543-50347 GCA_964385875.1 uncultured Syntrophales bacterium | reverse complement strand
GCGCGGACCCGAACGCGGCGGGTCAGGGCGGCATATCGAGCGTGTGGATTGCGGCGCTGCGCAACCACGACACGGTCAAGAACCTTTTGGCTTCTCGAGGCGCGACCGATCCCCGCTTGGCGCGATCCTTGTCCTCGGGCCCCGGTTACCGTCCGCCGCCCGGGCTCCGGTCCGAGCCGGGACGGTTGGCGCCGGGTTCACGGTATACGTTTCAAGGGCCGGGCGGTAACCTGGATACGGCGCTGATCGAGGCCGCGAAGGCCGATCGGTTGGAAGAGCTTCAAAGCCTTATTGCCGGCGGCGCTGACGTGAACGTCCGCGACGATCATGGCAATACAGCGTTATTTTACGCGGCAGCGTGGGGAATGGATGAGGTTGCAAACCTGCTTGTCCGGAGCGGCGCGGACCCGAACGCGGCGGGTCAGGGCGGCATGTCAAGTGTGTGGATAGCCGCGTTGCGGGGCCACGACACAGTAAAAAATCTGCTTGCCGCGCGCGGCGCCCGCGATCCCCGTCTGGCCATGAGCCCTCGATCGGCGCCGTCGCAGAGTGTCTCTCACAGAGGCGCGCCTGCGCCCGGGCCGCCGCAGAGCCGCGGTCCGGTTCCCGGCGGGTCCGACGCTCTCATCGAGGCCGTCAAGGCCGGCCGCGCGGATGATGTTCGGAAACTGCTCGCTGAAGGAGCGAACCCGAAGGCGGAGGATCGTCACGGGAATTCCGCGCTCTTCTATGCGTCGGCGTGGGGGATGCCGGAGATAGCCGCGCTTCTGCTTCGGAACGGGGCGCGTATCGACCCGGCGGACGCGCGGCGATGCCTGACCATTGCGGAATCGCGAAAGCACGATCGCACGGCTGACCTCCTGCGAGTGGCCGGTCGGCCGAGGCCCGCTGTCGCGGTCGCGGCGCAGCGTTCGGGCGCTCCGACCTCACCCGGTCCGGGGAATCCAACAGAACGATTAGGCGCTCAGCTTCTCGACGCGGTCAAGAACGGTCGACTGGAAGAAGTGCTGGTTCTCATCCGTCAGGGCGCCGACGTGCACGCTCGCGACGGACACGGCAACACCGCGCTCTTTTACGCGTCCTGCTGGGGCATGCCGGTGATTGCGAAGATCCTCATGGAAAACGGCGCGGATCCGAATCTCGACAACTACGAGAACCGCACATGTCTGTGGTGCGCGACCACCCGTGAGCACGCCGCGGTGCGGGCTCTGCTTCTCAAAAACGGTGCGGGAACCTATGTGGGCGGTTCCGCGGCGGAGCCCGCGCGGCTCGGCCCCCCTCCCGCGGTTCCGGCGCGGCCGACGCCTATTCGTGAGCGCACGATTCAAGCGCCGGGTGTACGGGGCCGCGCCTCATAGTCCTGACGGGAGTGTCCGAGCATGCGGCGATCGATCCCGCGTTTCTCGGCCGCGCGTCAGAACGGCGGTTTGCGGACGATGCTCTGTTCGCGGCCCGGTCCTACGGATATCAGTGTGGCGGGAACCCCGGTGAGATGTTCGACGGTTTCGACGTAATGCTTGGCCGACTTCGGCAAGTCCTCGAATGAACGGCACTCGCTGACCGGTTCGTCCCATCCCGGGAATTCCCGGTATACGGGTTCCACCCGCTCGAGGTCGTTGATATCCGACGGGACCCGGTCTATCTGGGCCCCGTCGAGTTTGTAGCCGACACAGATCTTCAGCGGGGAAATGCCCGTCAGGACGTCCATCTTGGTGAGAGCCAAGCCGTTGATTCCGTTCAGTCTGATGCTGTGGTTCAAGATGACCATGTCGAGCCAGCCGCATCGTCGGGGCCTTCCCGTTGTGGCGCCGTATTCGCCCCCTGTTTCGCGAATGCGCTCTCCCATTTCATCCTGAAGTTCGGTGGGAAATCCGCCCGCGCCGACGCGGGTTGAATAGGCTTTGACCACTCCCCAGATATTGACCAGCTTGGCGGGGCTGACGCCGGAACCGCAGCAGACATTGCCCACGACGACGTTCGATGAGGTGACGAACGGGTAGGTGCCGTGGTCAATGTCGAGGAGGGTGCCCTGAGCGCCCTCGAAGAGCACGCGGCTCCCTTTTTCGATCCTCGTCTGGAGCACATGGGCCGCGTCGTCGATGTGAGATTGGATCTGTCGGCCGTAGTCCAGATAGCGTTCGATTATCTCGTTCCCGTTCAGCGGCTCGCGACCGAAACGCTTTTCGATGAGAAAATTCTTTTCGTCGAGCGCGGCCGTGACCCGCTCCTTGAGTTTGTCCGGTCGAAGGAGATCGCCGATGCGGATGCCCGTCCGCGACGCCTTGTCTTCGTACGTCGGTCCGATCCCGCGTCCGGTGGTGCCGATTTTGGCTTTACCCCGCGATTCCTCGCGGCACAGATCGAGCACCTTATGGTAAGGCATGATCACGTGAGCCCGGTCGGATATGACCAGCTGCTCGTCTTTTTGGAAGTATCCTTTCGAGCGCAGTTCGCTCTTTTCTTCCAAGAGCACGCCCGGGTCCACCACGACTCCGTTTCCCACCACATTCAGAGTATCGGGATAGAGAATGCCCGAAGGAATGAGGTGCACGATAATCTGTTGTCCGCCCACCTTCAGCGTGTGCCCGGCGTTGTTTCCGCCCTGAAAACGGACTACGACCTCCGCTCTTCCGGTCAGGAGATCGACGATCTTGCCCTTACCCTCGTCTCCCCATTGAGTTCCTACGATAACCAGCGTGCTCAAACTTTCATGCCTCTTTCATAGATTTTCGGTTAGTACAGGATCACCTGTTGGACCGACATAATGCCGTCGATCGCCGAGATCGCTTCTATTACCGACTCGTCAACGGCTTCATCGGTATTGATGATCGAGACCGCGGTTCCGCCGATTGCGTCGCGGGACAGGTTCATCTGCGCAATATTGACGCCGCCGTCTGCGAGCTTCCGGGACATGCCGGCGACCATGCCGGGCGTGTCGCGGTTCCGAACGATAAGCATCGGACCCGCGGGAACCGCCTCCGTCACGAAGTTGTCGATGGCGATGATGCGCGGTTCCAGGCCGTCCCGCTGAATAAGCGTCCCTTGGACGTATCGGGACGCGCCGTCGCTGGACACCGTTTTGAGCCCCAATGCAGACGCGTAATCCTGGCCTTCCCTCAATGTCGTCTCTGATATGCGGATGCCCCGCTCCTTGGCAATGGCGCCGGCGTTCACGTCGTTCACCTCCATCCCTTCGAACCGCCGCAAAAGCCCGACCAGAGCCGCATTGGTAATGGGAGCGTGATCCCAGGTCGCGATTTCGCCGAGGAATTCCACCTGCATCTCCGAAATAGCGGAGGGCGCCAACCCTCCGAGGAATTGCGCCAGGCGGCGGGCCAAATCCAAATAGGGCCCCATCTTGGCCGCTTGCAATGTGCTCACGGTCGGGACGTTCACCGCATTGCGAACAATGCCCTGAGCGAGGTAATCCATAATCTGTTCCACAACCGCCACGGCCACGTTCTCCTGCGCTTCACTGGTGGAAGCGCCCAGATGAGGCGTGGTGACGACACGCGGATGATTGACCAGCGGATTGTCATCGCCTGGCGGAGTTTGACTGTACACGTCGAGCGCGGCCGCCGCAACTTTTCCGGATTCGAGCGCGGCGAGGAGGTCGGCTTCGTTGACGATTCCGCCTCGCGCGCAGTTGACGATCATCACACCGTCCTTCATTTTCTCGAAGGCTTTGGCGTCGATGAGGTTCCTGGTTGCGTCGTTCAGCGGGGTGTGGACGGTAATCACGTCCGATTCGGCAAAGATACGATCGAGGTCGGTCAGAGTAGCTCCCACCTGAGCGGCCGCCTCCTGTGAGGCGACGGGATCGAACCCCATGACCTTCATACGGAGCCCCCGAGATCCGATCTTACAGACCAGACTTCCCACCTTGCCTAATCCGATCACTCCGAGGCGCCTACCCTCCATTTCCCGGCCCTGGAATTTCTTCTTGTCCCACCTGCCTTCCTTGAGGGACGCGACCGCCTGGGGAATGTGTCGATGCATGGCCATAATCAGGCTGATCGTATGCTCCGCGGTGGCCTCCGAATTTCCCCCGGGCGTGTTCATCACCACAATGCCCCGGCGAGTGGCCTCCGCGATGTCCACGTTGTCGAGGCCGGTTCCCGCGCGGCCGATTACTTTGAGATCGGTGGCGGCTTCGAGGATGTCGCGCGTTACCTTGGTCGCGCTTCTGATCACCAGGGCATGATATCCGGGGATGACTTGCCGGAGCGCAGCCGGTTCGAGTCCGGTCTTCATGTCCGCTTCAAAGTCATCGGAGTTGCGAAAGAGCGCCAAGCCCTTCTCATTGAGTTGATCGGAAACCAACACTCTATGCTTCATGACGGCACTCCTCTTCATGAAAGTCCCTGAAGGACCGACAAATGAATTGCGCGGCGATCGGTCGGCGTCTCTCCGGACGCTTCAACCGTACGACGCGCCCGTCCTCGAGTCTCCCAATGAACCCGTGAGTCGACGCGAGACCCACCCCACGGCTCAGCCGTTCTTGGCTGCGAATGTCTTCATGAAATCCACGAGCGCTCGGATCGACTCGAGTCCGACCGCGTTGTAGATGGAAGCCCGGCAACCACCAACCGATCGGTGGCCTTTGAGGCCTCCCAGCTTGTTCTCGAGCGCTTCGGCGGTAAACTTCCTTTCAAGGTCTTCGCTGGGAAGTCGGAACGTCACGTTCATCAGAGACCGACTGTCCGCGTCTGCGGTCCCGCTGTAGAAGTCGCTCTCATCGATAAGACCATAGAGCAGATCGGCCTTCTGCTTGTTGTACGATTCGACCGCATCGAGATCGCCGAATTCTTCCTCAATCCACTTGAGCACCAGCTGCGCGAGATAGATGTTGAGGCAGGGCGGCGTGTTATAGAGCGAGTTCTTCTCGACGTGCGTCGTGTATCGCAGCATGGTCGGCAGATTCGCGGGCGTCCGTTCGATCATGTCGTCGCGGATGACGACCATGGTCACGCCGGACGGGCCCAGGTTCTTCTGCGCGCCCGCGTAGATCAAGCCGAACGGCTTCACGTCGAACGGGCGGGAGAAGATGTCCGAGGACATGTCCGCGATCAACGGGATGTCGCCGACGTCGGGGAAGGTCGGCCACTGGGTGCCCTTGATCGTGTTGTTCGATGTTATGTGGAGATAGGCCGCGTCGGGCGCGACGGTAAATTCCTTGGGAATATACTTGTAGTCGCGGTCTTTGCTCGACGCGATCAGGTTGAACGGCTTGCCCAGTATCTCGATCTCCTTGATCGCTTTCGTGGACCACGAGCCCGTGTCGATATAATCCGCGGAAGCGCCTTCCGGGATGAGATTCATGGGGATCATGAAGAACTGGGTGCTGGCGCCGCCTTGGAGAAAGAGAACCTTGAAATTCTCGGGGAGCTTCAGCAGGCGCTTGGTTCGCTCCGCCGCGTCGTTGAGCACATCCTCGAAGAGCGCCGACCTGTGGCTGATCTCCGTTACGGACATACCGGATCCGCGGAAATCGAGAAGCTCCTCCTTCGCTTCCTCCAGGACCTTGATCGGCAACGCGGCGGGGCCGGGATTGAAATTATGGATTCGAGCGGCCATAGGTCGTCACCTCCTCCTCGATGTGAAGCATGCGTGAGCACACGGAAACACTGTAAACTACCGCATGCCGGCAGGCGATTTCAAGACAATTCTCCGGAAGGCCGCGGCACGGCCGCCCCTTGGGGCGAAACATTTCAAAGCGCGGGGCCGTACGTTCAAGAGCCGCTCTCGGTCGACACCGGTCGGAGCCTTGTCCGTTGCTTTGTTTGCGGGCGCGCGCCGGAGGGTAAGCGGGATTGACATTGAAGCATTATTCTTTTTGTGACACTATTCGAAAAGCAAGCGCGGCCGGCCGCGCACCGATCGGAGGTTCCCCATGGAACTTGAAGAGTTACTCTACAGCCTTATTCCACTGGTTTTGATTATAGTCTTTTCCTGGCTGTTCAGTTTTCTCGGTTCCCGCGCCAGAGCGCGTATGGAAAGCGAAGACGGCTCTCGGCTGGGAGATCGGGACGACGAATTGATGAGAATCTTTAGAAATGAGCCCGACGAGGAGCGCTCCGCTGAGGCGGACGATGAAATAGTCCTCGACGACGAAGAGGGTCCCGGTTGGGATACGGTCAAGCCGAAGGATCTTTGGGAGGAAGGCGCTCCCCTGGTGACCCCGGATCCGATCAAACCCAGGTGGTGGGGGGCATGAATCGGGTTTGCGTTGACCGACGGGCGCTCCGAAAGGATTCATCCGTTCGTATGGCGACGCCGGCGATCATTTTGCTGTGGTTGCTGATGTCGTGGCCCCCCTTCGCTCAAGCCGTGCCGGCGACCCGCGAGCTTTCATGGGAGATGCCGGGCAAGCTCTCGATCTACGACCTCGAATTCGGTCCCGCGCTCAAGCGTGAAGAGAAGTGGCAATTCCTGGGCAACATGCGAACATTCAACACCGAGCAGTTCGACGATCGACTCACGCTCTTGGTGCGGTTCGCGTATGCCGCGTCACGACCCGAGACTCCGCTCAGATTCGTGATCAAGCTTCCCCAGGCGAGGCAATACGAAGAGACCGTGCATCTTCGGGATCGCAGCGGAGAGTACTCGTACAAGTTCACGGTTCACACTCCGGAGGATTTCCTCGGCAGCGGGTCCGTGTACGTCTACTATGGGTTCAGTATGGTTGAGGCCTTCGAGTTCACAATTGTTCAGGACATGTGAGCTTGGATACTGCGGACGAGTTGGGGGCGCCGGTTCTCGTGACGTGTTCCGGGCGCGCCCTGCGGCCTTCGATCTTTCTGTCGGATTCCCGTTCCGTGACGATCGCCAAAGACAAAGAGCGGCTTGACACGCTTCTGGTGTCCGGAGGTTTGGTTTCGTCGCGCCGGCGTGCGCGGGCGCTCATCATGGCGGGCAAAGTCCTCGTGGACGGCGTTCCGGCGACCAAGCCCGGCCGGGAGTTCCCGCGGGGAGCGACCCTCGAAATCAAGGAAGACCTGCCGTATGTGAGCCGGGGCGGATTGAAGCTCGAGGCCGCTCTCGACGGCTTTGAGATAGATCCTTCCGGCCTCCGGGTTCTCGACGCCGGCGCGTCCACCGGCGGATTCACCGACTGTCTCCTTCAGCGGGGCGCTCTGGAAGTGATCGCGGTGGATGTGGGATACGGTCAATTTGACTGGCGACTCAGGAACGACCCGCGGGTGAGGGTGCTCGAGCGAACCAACATACGCGTCATCCCACGGGAATCGATCCCCGGCCTCCCTGTTGACGCGGCCGTGGCCGACCTTTCGTTCATCTCGCTCCGTCTCATCCTGGAGCGGCTTTACGATTTCATTGCGCCTGGCGGTTGGGCGCTTCCGCTGGTCAAGCCCCAGTTCGAGGTGGGCAAGGCTTATGTGGGCAAAGGGGGTGTTGTTCGCGACGAGGCCAGGATTGCTGAGGCGCTTGACGAGGTCGAGACGTACTCCCGCCGGATCGGATTCTCGGTCGAAGGACGGATTGAGAGTCCGGTCAAGGGCCCGAAAGGAAATCGGGAGTTCTTCCTCCATCTGATTCGCCGGACCTGACGGCACGGAGAGCGACGTTCGAGCCTCGATCGGCTCCGCGGGATCCGTGGCGGACGGAGCGGCGGGATCTTGACTTTGAGCCCGAAATGTGGGCTATTCTCTCTGTTCCTCCACTTCATAATCCCGAATTCACGACTAACGGCGAAAGGTACGGACCGATGTCATTCCCGGATATCGAAACCCAGATGAAACACATCATGCGCGGCGTCGAAGAGATCATCCATGAGCCGGAACTGCGCGATCGCCTCCGGAAGAGCATGGAAAGCGGGAAGCCGCTGCGCGTGAAGCTCGGCGTGGACCCGACCGCTTCGGACATCCATCTGGGTCACATGGTGACTATCCGCAAGCTCAAGCATTTCCAGGATATGGGCCACATAGCGATCTTCCTGATCGGCGACTTCACGGCTCGGGTCGGCGATCCCACCGAGCGGTCCGAGGGGCGGCTGCGGCTGACAAAAGAACAAGTATGGGAGCACGCCAAGACCTTCAAGGAGCAGGTCTTCGGCATCTTGGACAAAGAGAAGACCGAAGTGCGCAACAACGGCGAGTGGTTTGACGCCATGAGCTTCGAGGACTGCCTCGATCTGGCGTATCGATCCACCGTCGCCCGTATGCTCGAACGCAACGACTTCGAAAAGCGGTATCGCGAGGGCAATCCCATCAGCATCACGGAGTTTCTCTATCCGCTCATGCAGGGATACGACTCGGTGGCGCTCGAATGCGACGTCGAGCTGGGCGGCACGGATCAAATGTTCAATCTTCTCGCCGGCAGGGATATCCAGATTCAGCACGGGCAGCCGCCCCAGATCCTCCTCATGACTCCGCTGATCGAGGGGCTGGACGGCGCAAAGAAGATGAGCAAGACCCTCGGCAACTACATAGCGGTCGACGATACGCCCGAGGATATGTTCGGCAAGGTAATGTCGATCAAGGACGACCTGGTGGTGAAGTATTTCACGCTCCTCACCGATGTGGATCAAGACGAGGTTCGGCGTTACGGGGAAGGGCTCAAGGAGATCGAACTCCACTCCGCGTTGGACGATCCGCTTCACCCGATGCAGATCAAGAAAGCGCTGGCCAGGGCGATCGTCACCGAGTATATCGGTTCGGACGCGGTCTCTCGGGCGGAAGACCACTTCGAGCGCGTTGTGCAGCGCAAAGAGACGCCGAATGAGATCCCGTCGCGGGTTTTCTCCGAGGCGTCGTTCCCTGCGTACGAGTTGGTCGCGCAATGCGCCGGCGTGTCAAAGGGCGAGGCAAGGCGGCTCATATCCCAAGGGGGCGTGAAGCTGGACGGGACACGGGTGGACGATCCCGGCCGCGACGTGGCGCTCACCGAGTCGGAACAGACGCTCCAGGTGGGCAAACGCAAATTCTTCAAGGTGCGGCGGGAAGCGGTTTAGGCCGCTCTTTCGGAGGGAGAGAGTTAAGCGAAAGGGCTCTCGATGAGAGAGGGGCGGAGCAGAGCGCTCCGGGTCCGAGAGGGTCGGGGAAGAGGGTTCATCGGCCGGGGAGGGACGAGGAGCGGCTTTCTAAAAAGAAGGGGAGGCACGCGGTCTCCCGGGGCGGCGAGAGAAGCGCGAATCGATTCCCTGAGTAAGAGGCGCCAAGCCTTTCCCGTGCCCGCCGGCGCGAGGACGCGCTTCCCTGGAGCTTAAATCTTGACTTCGCGCCGCTATTTCCTTACGTTGCTGGAATATTCTCCGCGGAGAAAAAAGTCTTCACGTGGGCGTCTCCCCTGAAACCATTTTGAATTACCTGTGTCTGAACATCGTAAGTATTTTGTTGTTCTCGGCGGTTACCCGCGAGAGCGACGATGACGCCGATCTTGTCCGAAGGACGGTGCGGGGCGATCGAACAGCCTTTGACCTTCTCGTAGAGAAGTATTACAAGCGGATTTACAACTTGGCCTACCGCTTCGTGGGCGACACGGAGGAGGCCAACGACCTTGCGCAGGAAATATTTACGGCGGCTTATCAGAATATCAAGCGGTTTCGCGGCGACGCCAAATTCTCCACGTGGCTCTTCCAGATAGCCGCCAATCGAGGCAAGAATAGATTCAAGTATCTGAAACGTCGGGGCTACTTCGCAAACAAAGGGAGATCGGAAGACGAAAACGGCGCCGAACTTCCGCAACGAGACATTCCGGACCACACGACGAATCCTGAGGCGGTACTCGCAAGAAAACAGATTCAGCAACTCGTCCAGGATGCAATTAATCAGCTGGAACCGGATCACAAGGAAATAGTCATACTGAGGGACATTGAAGGGTTTTCTTACGATGAAATAGCGCAGATTCTCGATCTGCCCGAAGGTACCACCAAGTCCCGGTTGCACCGGGCCCGGATGGTCGTCAAAGAAAAACTAAAGAAGGTCCTGCCATGAAGGAATGCCGGCGTTTCAGTCATATGTTTTTGGAGCTCAATGATGGAGAAGCCGACCCCGAAGCCGCCCTCGAATTTAAGAATCATATGCGCGGCTGTAATGTGTGCGATCAGGACTACCGACACTACAGTCTGACCGTCGAAGCTCTCCGCCGTCTCGATACGGTCACCCCGCCCCCGGACTTTCTCGCGCAATTGAATACCCGCATTGACGCTGTTGACTCCGCCACATTTTTTGAACGTATCAAGAGCCGGCTCTCTCCGGCGCCCCATCTTCCGTTACCGGTCGGGGCGGCGGCCCTGGCGGGCATTGTGGTGCTGAGCATTCTCTTTTATAATCAGTCTGTTACCTCGATGATCGCCGACGCCCTTCCAACCGGCGTCATCGGAACCATCGCGGCGAATACCGGTACGACGCAGGAGATCCCGAATAAACCTCGAGCGGCGAACGATCTTAAGCTCATGCGGCCCAAATCGATCAGCGCCGGAGAAGTCGTTTCCTCGCCTCTCGATACGCCCTCCTTGAATTACCCCACCTACTCCAGACCACTTTCCCAACCGATTCAGAGTTTGCCGGCAAGCGCGGGCCCCACGTATCCCACCACCGCGGATCGACTCGGCGCTGACAATCTTACCGTCGAAAGTCCCCGGATCGATACGGCGGTTGAAACGATCAAGCAAATGGTGCCGCATCTCCGAGGCAAGATCGTGGACATCAAGCCGAACGGCGCGGTGAAAGAGGTCCTGGTAGGTGTGGTAATTCCCAGTCACGCGTACGGCGACCTCACCACGCGGCTCATCGATTTCGGCGCGGTGGAAGCGGGGGCCGGCTCTCACGCCACGCCGCCCAAGCGATCCGAAGGCCAAAACGTCATGCTCTACATCCGTCTCGTCCCCGGTCGCTGAGACGCGCACGGGCCGCAATCACCCATTCGAGATTCGATCACGGCATCGTCCCCCGGGATGAAACGCGCCCTTCACTCCCCCTGAGATGTAATGGTTCACCGGGCTTGAGGCGGCTCTGCGCCCGGTGAGGATGGAGGGGGAGACTCATCTCCCCCTCCAAGCCTCCCCCATCGAGATATCAACGGCTTATCGCTATCCCGGTGAAGGCTTACCTGATATCAACCTCCCTGTGCGCTCGCGCGCGGACGCTCCCTTTGACAACCGACCGATTTGGGTTCAAGATGCAGAGCCTGCCTGCAGCGCGGTCGCGGAGGGGACGCCTCGCAGGCGCCCCAGTCCGCACAAACCGCCTACAATTGACGGAAAGAAAGGCTTGGTGACGTGAAGCTCGGAATAATCGGCCTGCCGGGTAGCGGGAAAACCACCGTCTTCAGAGCGCTGACCGGCGGCCTCGAACAACAGCCGACCAAAGGACGGCAGGATCCCGGTCTCGGAACCGTCAAGGTGGACGATTCACGCCTGGAGTTTCTTGACCATCTCTACTCGGCGAAGAAGGTGACTCCCGTATATGTTGAGTATCTCGACATAGCAGGATTTACCGGCGAAGGAGAGCCCGGCCGCGAAATCGGGGATCGGGCGCTCTCGCACACCCGCGCCGTAGACGCGTTGGTTCACTGCGTTCGATTTTTCGATTCGCCGGCGCTTGGCCCGCCGGAGCCTCTCAAGGATCTCGACCGGGTGGAAGAAGAGATGCTCCTGTCGGATCTGGCGCAAGTGGAGAAGCGCCTGGAGCGGGTCGACCGGGAATTCGCAAAAGGCCGGAAGGAACTCGCTGAAGAACAGGCCCTTCTGAGAGAGGCCCGCGCTGCACTGGACGAAGGAAAGCCGCTCCGGCTCTATCCGCCCGCGTATGAATCCGACCTGCTGCGCGGATACGCGTTTCTCACGGCCAAGCCCGAACTTTTCCTGGTGAACGCCGGAGAAAAACGCCCGAGGAAAGAGATTCTTTCTTTGCTCGACTCGATTCAAGATCGTGTCAAGGATCAACCCTTCACCGCGGTCGATTGGATCTACGCGGACACGGAAGCGGAGATCGCTCGGCTTGACGAGCAGGACGCGCAGGATTTCCTCGAGGAGATGGGCATCGACGAGAGCGCGAAACAGCGCATTATCCGAACCTCGTTCGACCTGCTCAATCTGATCGTCTTCTTCACCGCCGGCGAGAAGGAAGTCCGCGCGTGGCCCCTGAGACGAGGGTCCTCCGCGCTCGAAGCCGCGGGAACCGTTCACACGGACATGCAAAAGGGGTTCATTCGGGCCGAAGTCGTCGCATTCGACGATCTCGAAGAGGCCGGCTCGATGCAGGAAGCGCAAAAAAAGGGCAAAGTCCGCCTGGAAGGAAAAACCTACCAGGCGCAGGACGGCGACGTCATACTCTTCCGGTTCAATATCTGAACCGCGGCGCGGTCAGGATTCAACGCCGCCGCGTGGAAATGACCGCACATCAAGGTGAAGCATGAAGGAGACGGGAGTTCGCATCGCCGTCGTGGGCGCCGGCGCGATCGGCGGTATCACCGCGGCGTTCTTGGCTCGGGAAGGATGGGATGTCGAAGTCGTCTGCAAACACGAAGAGACGACACGGGCCGCGAAATGGAAGGGCTTACACATATTCGGCGTCAAGGGAGATTTCACCGTCCCGGTGAAAGCCGTCACGGACATCGGCGATTTGTCCGAATCAAAGGATATCATTTTGTTGGCGACCAAAGCGACCGAATGCGTGGACGCGGCCCGCAGGGCGGCGCGGTTCATGCGCGAGGACTCGGCGCTTGTTTCGCTCCAGAACGGCATCTGCGAGCCGGCTCTGGCGGAAGTGGTCGGGGCCGACCGGGTAGTCGGCTGCGTCACCGCATGGGGCGCGACCATGCACGGCCCGGCCGAACTGGAAATGACCTCCGGCGGTGAATTCGTCCTCGGGAACATCGAGAACCGCGACCGAGTTCGCCTGGAGTTTCTCAAGGACATGCTCGGCGTGATCGTCCCGACGCGCGTGACGGACAACATCATCGGCGAGCTCTATTCAAAGTTGATCGTGAATTCGTGCATTACGTCCCTCGGCGCGGTCACGGGCCTCGAACTCGGCCGCATGCTCGCCGTTGCGCAGGTCCGGCGAATCTTCCTCGCGCTCATGAGGGAGATGATGGAGACCGCGGCAGCGTTGAACATCACCGTCGAGCCGGGCGGAGGCGGCAAGCTGGACTACTATCGATTTCTCGAGAAACGCGGTCCGCTCGCCGAGCTTAAACGTCATCTAACCGTGCGCATCATCGGATTCAAGTATCGCCGGCTTCGCTCGTCAAGCCTCCAATCGCTCGAGCGCGGCCGGAAGACCGAGATCGATTTCCTCAACGGCTACGTGGTCGAAAAGGCGCGTCAGCTCGATGTGCCGGTCCCCTTGAATGAAGCCGTGGTCCGCATGATCAAAGAGATCGAGGCCGGCAAACGGAAGATCGCCCCCGCGAACCTCGAGGAAGCGCCGTTTTCGGATATCTGAGGAGAAGCGACTTCTGAAGAGGGAATCGAGCTAACCTGCGGCTTCTTTGCTCTCGACGGTGACTTCCTTTTCCGATCCGTCGCCGGTCAGATAGACCCGGAGCGCCTCATGGAGGCACCCTGCGGCGAGGGTCGCGCAGTGGCGGTCTTCCTCGGGTAGGACGCCCACTTCTTCCTCGATCTGTCGATAGTCCAGATCGGCCAAATCTTCGGGGGATTTGTTGAGCGCCAACTTGGCCGCGGCCGCGCCGCACGCGTCGCTCATGCGGCAGCCGTCGGTCCAGTGTCGAGCGTCTGCGACCACCCCGTCCCGGAACTTCAACGACAACTTCATCGAATCGCCGCACGTGCCTTTGACGAACGCGGTCGCGTCCGGTTGGTCGATGGTTCCCCACGTGGGATTCGTTCGGTGCTGAAGCCACGCGTACAGGCCGAAACACGCCGAGAGAATGCCCGCAGCGATGAAAATATTCGTCCAGGGTAATTGGGAGAACGCCGTTAAATCCATAGCACGTCAAATCCGTCATTCAGAAGATCGGCCGCTTGATCCACGGTCGGCCTTGGAATAATCGTCGGGCCGGCCCCGGTCGTTCCAACCGTCTCTTTAAGGTTTAGCAAGTCGATTGGCGCTGTCAAGGCCCCACAGACCATACGTTCCTCGGCTAGGGTTCGGGAATTTCCTCTCCGGTTCGCTCTACGCCGTACCCGCCGAGTTCCGAGACGCGGCGTTTGAACGCGCCGCTCCTTATCACGTCGAGCATGGTTTGGATCTTGTCGTCCCCAAGGAATTCTTCGGGGATGATCAGGTCGTATTGCTCGGTGGTGACCGGAACGAAATCGAGATCGAGGGCTTTGGCGGCCGCGAGCACTCCCATGCCCGTGTCCGCGACGCCCGAGAGCACCGCGACCGCTACGGTCGTGTGGGTGTATTCCTCGAGGTCGTATCCCTTGATCCGAGCGCGGTCGATTCCCAATCGTCTCAGGTGGTAATCGAGCAGCACCCGTGTGCCTGCGCCGGCCTGCCGGTTGATGTACGTCACGTCGTCTCGCACGAGGTCCTCGAATCCTTGAATGGATTTGGGATTTCCCTTGGGCACGATGAACCCCTGTTCGCGCATGACGCCGTGGAAGACCTTCACCGGAATGTTGGGGATGTACTTCTTGATAGAGGACCAGTTGTATTCGCCGGTCTCTTCGTCGAGCAGATGGGATGTTGCCGCGTGGCACGCGCCGTTCCGCAAAGCGGTTAACCCGCCGAGGCTCCCCACGTGGCTCGACGAGAGGATCACGTCTCGGCCCCCAAGTTCATCGGCAAGAATATCGAGCGTCAGATCGTGGCTCCCGATGATCACCACGGTTCGGTCGATTTCCGTCGCGTCCCTGAGCAGTTCCACCGGAACCGCTGAAGACTGATCGATCCCTTCACTCAACGAGGGAATCCGAATTATACCGTCCGCGCGGGTGAGCGTCGTGATCGAGCCTGCTCCGCGCGGCAGAGGCGTCGCCATCACCCGATCCCTGACCCGGCCAAGCTTGACGCGGAAAAACTCCTCCCGGCCGAGCTTGGACGGGATCTTCCGCGCGGTGTGCGCCTGCATGGTTGGACGTCGGTACGCGGGAATGCCGAGCATGCTCGCGATGACGGGGAGCGCGAAGACCTCGAAGGAGAGGACCGCGGAAACGGGATAGCCCGGATTGCCGATAACCGGCCGTCCGTCTACCACGCCGAGGACCGTGGGCTTGCCCGGCATCATCGCGACGCCGTGAACGAGGACTTCGCCGAGCTCGGCAATGACCGCCGCGGTATAGTCTTCGCTGCCGGCGGACGATCCCGCGTTCATCACCACCAGGTGCGCGCCCTCGTCCAACGCGGACGAAACCGCGACCTTGAGCGCGTCGAAGTCGTCCGCGATAATCTCCTTCCGCAGCGGTTGGCCGCCGGCGCGTTCAACCATGCCCGCAAGCATGACCGTGTTGAATTCCACGGTTTCGCCTGCGGCGGGCGCTCGTTCACGGAGGATCTCCGGCGGCACGAGTTCGGATCCCGTCGGAATGAGCGCAACGCGGGGCTTTTCAACGACCGAGACCTCGTATACCCCGCCTGCGAGTATCGCGCCTTGCTCGTACGCGGTGATCCGCCGACGGGCGGCCAGGATCATCTCCGACGCGACGAAATCCTCACCGGTCCGCCGCACGTTCTCCCAGGGCACGAGCGCCTTTTCGATCTCGAAGGTCTCGTCGTCCACAAAATTGACGTTTTCGATCATCACCACCGCATCCACAGTCGACGGAAGCGGCTGCCCGGTGTTGATCGCCGACGCCTGATCGCCCAGCTTGAGAGAGATCGGCGAGTCCGGGCTCGCGCCGAAGGTGTCCCGCGCCTTGAGCGCGAATCCGTCCATGGCCGCGGTATGATAATTGGGAGACGATATGCGCGCGGTGACCGGTACCGCGGTTACCCGGCCGAGCGCTTCGGTCACCGGAATGATTTCAGAGCCGGGAAAGGCGCTCCTGTCGAAACGCCCCGGAAAAATCTCCAGGGCTTCCCGGGGAGATTTCATGTCGAGATAGATATTCCTTCTCAATGTCTTCCCCAATCCAATCGGCAAAGAGATGAACAATGACCGGCTCGTCTTTGTACACGCCCTCGCAATCCGCCCCTATTCGTATGAATCCATGGGCGCGTACCATCGTGGAGACCATTCCCGATTTCCCCGGCACGGGAACCGCGACGATTCGATCGTTCCGTTTCTCGAGGCGAACACGGACATAGTCGGTCCGACCTTCCCGCGACGCCACATTCCGCGCCATGACCACGGACAGGGACGGCCGCAGAAACGGCGTCGCCGCGTCCTCCCCTTCGAGTCGACGGATCAGCGGGACCACAAACTGCTCGAAGGTGATCATCGCGGAAACCGGGTGCCCCGGTAAGCCGAGCGCCGGCTTATTCCCGACCCGAGCGGCTATCAGCGGTTTGCCCGGCGATATGGACACGCCGTGAAGCAGAATCTCCGAATCCTCGAGGCCCTCGAGCACGTCGATAACGAGATCCCGACTCCCCATAGAGCTTCCGCCGGAGATTACCACGCAATCGGATCGCTCCAACGCGTTTTTCAGCATGGTCTCCAGCGGAACGAATACGTCCGGAGCAATACCTATCCAAAGCGGATGCGCGTGGGCTTCCCGAACCATCGCGAAGAGCGCGTGCCGGTTGACGTCCCGCATGCAGCCCGGAGGGGGCGTTTGGTCCACGGGGACGATCTCGTCGCCCGAGCTGAGCAGTCCGATGGTCGGTCTTTGGTACGCCGAGATCTCGGTAATGCCCATAGCCGCGAGGAGCCCGATGTCCTGAGGTCTCAGTCGATGCCCGGGTTTGAGCAGGGTTTCGCCGGCTTTGAAGTCCTCTCCGCGGCGCACCGTGTTGTCAAAGGGCGCGACGGCCTTCAGCGCTTCGACCGTGTGCTCGTCCGGCAGTTCCGTGTGTTCGACCATCACCACCGCGTCCGCGTTTCCCGGTAACGCGCCCCCCGTCCATATGCGGACCGCTTCGCCGGGCGCCAAATCCCTTTCGGGAATCTCGCCCATGGCCACTTCGCCCACAAGCCGGAGAAGCGCCGGCGCGGATTCCGACGCGCCGAATGTGTCCGCAGCGCGTACGGCGAATCCGTCCATGGTGGATCTGGTAAAAGTCGGTGTGTCTTCCGGCCCCGCCACGGGCGCGGCAAGGACTCGGAAAAGCGCATCATCCAACCCAACTCGTTCGACCGGCCCCGACCTGAACAAGCTCAATAAACGACACGCCTCATCCGCGGAGACCACGTTCAGGAAGGGCTTTTGCATAGAAGCGCTCCAGGGGGGCAAGCTATTCGGGAGGCGGATGCGTTCGATGACGAGCGGTTCGCCTCCGGGCCGCCGCGGACATCAGACGTCTCGAATCGCTTCAATTGCGATTCACACGCATGCGACCCCGTTCCGGTAATATAGCAACTCGGGGCGGCTTATGTCAAAATCGACAGCTGGACGCGGGGGCCGACGCGGCCGAAACGGAAAAATCTCCAAGCGCGCGGACAATGCTTGCGCTCTCCCCTCTCCCGTCTGGTATGCTCTCAACGTCCCGTCACCCCCCACATATGGAGATGAGTGTCATGAATCTGCACGACACGTCCAAGGTGATGCGGTATCGGTGGATTGTTTTCGGCGTCATGGCACTCGCCTATGTCTTCGTCTACTTCCATCGAACGTGCACCGCGGTCGTCGCGGTCGATATCCAGCAGGAGTTCGCCGCGTCGGCCGGACTTATGGGATTGCTCGCGTCCGCGTACTTCTATCCGTACGCGCTCATGCAGTTTCCCGCGGGGCTCCTCTCGGACTCTCTGGGGCCGCGTAAGACCGTGACGGTTTTTCTTGTCATTGCCGGAATCGGAGCGATCCTCTTCGGGCTCGCTCCTGCCATGGAATACGCGGTGGCCGCGCGGGTGATGGTCGGAATCGGCGTATCAATGGTCTTCATCCCGACCATGAAGATCAATTCCCAATGGTTTCGCGTGGGTGAATTCTCTCTCATGGCGGCCATCCTGAATACCATGGGGGGCGTTGGAGCGCTCACCGCGGCCATGCCTTTGGCTATGATGACCGGTTGGCTCGGGTGGCGCAATTCCTTCGAGGCCATCGGGGTTTTCACGATTGTGGTGGCCGCGCTGGTCTGGCTGCTCGTCCGAAACAGCCCTCGAGACATGGGATGGCCCTCGATTGCCGACATCGATCATACCGGACCCGGAACCGCCGCGCCGCCTCGTCAAATACCCCTGTGGGAAGGCGCGCGGAGCGTCGTCACCGAGAAATACTTCTGGCCCGTGGCCGTCTGGTTCTTCTTTGTCGTCGGCGTCTTTTTCGGATTCGGCGCAATGTGGGCCGGCCCGTACCTTATGCACGCGTACGGCATGTCCCGAGCGGAGGCCGGGAGCATCCTCAATATGATAGCCGTCGGTCTCATCGTGGGGAGCCCCTTCATGAGCTACCTTTCGGATCGCGTTCTGGAAAGCCGCAAGAAGGTGCTCATGCTCTCATCCGCGCTCCTTTGTCTCGTCCTGCTCGTGTTGAACATCTTTCCCGCGTCGCTCTCTCGACCGGCGCTCTACGTCGTCTTTTTCCTGTTCTGTGTCTCCTGCTCGGCAATTGTCGTTATTGCCTTCACCACAACCAAAGAACTTTTCCCGATCGAGATCGCAGGCACCTCCGTGGGAACCGTGAACCTTTTTCCATTTCTGGGCGGCGCGATCATGCAAATCGTACTCGGAGGAATTCTCGACGCGTACCCTCGAACCGCGGTCGGCGCGCACCCGCTCGAAGCCTATTCAAGCCTGCTGCTGGTCTTGCTGATCTCCGCGATTATCGGACTCGTCTGCACGTTTTTCATGAAGGAGACCTTCCCGCGCGGGGATGAAACGCCATAGACGCGCAGCCGTGAAATCTAAGATTCTCGTTATTCGTCCGGGCGCGCTCGGGGACACGATTCTCGCGCTGCCGCTCATTCAATCGATCCAAGGGCAATTTCCAGCCGCGCGTATCACCTTTATGGGACGGCGCGCGTATCGAGAGCTCCTCCCCGACCATATCGCGTTTTTACCGTTCGACGACCCCGCGGCCGGCCGGCTCTTTCAGGAAGGCCTCGCCCCGGAACGGACGGAGGGGTGGGACCGCGCCTATGTCGCGCTCAACCGACCCGAAACGGTCATCCGGAACCTCGCCGGAGCCGGAACGGGTGAGATTGTCCACGTTCGATCCGATCCTCCCCCGGGCGTCCATGTCGTGGAACACCTCCACCGAGGACTCGGACTTCCCGTGCCGCCGCGACGCCCCGCGCTGATCGACCGCGCGCCCCGCCGGCGAGAGACCATCCTCTGGGTTCATCCGGGAAGCGGCGGCCCGCGCAAATGTCTGCCGCTCGAAACGCTGCTTCTTGCGGTCAAACGACTGCGGGAGTTGCTCGCCGCGCGCGTGGTCGTCACCATGGGGGAGGAGGACGGCTTCCTCAAGGAGCGCCCTCTCTGGTTCCGATTGGTGGGCGAGACGGCCGCGGAGGTGAGGGAGAACGAGCAGCTGAGCGTCCTGTGCCGGGACCTGGGCGGCTCGACGATGTTTCTGGGAAATGATTGTGGAATCAGCCATTTGGCGGCTGCTCTTAATGTCCCCGCGACCGTCGTTTTCATCGCGTCCGACCCGGCGGTATGGGCGCCGTGGACGGGACCGGAGCGGCTTCGGATCGTCAACATGCGAGGAAGAAGCGCTCAGGATGCGGTTTGTGAGGTTAGGGCCGCTGTGGAGCGCGCGGCCGGGGAACTGGTTGCGCCGGCGGAGTGACGAAGGGCCGGCGGATTGGAGGCGGAGATGGGGGGGCTTCTCGAAATGACCTACGGAAGAGGTGCTAAGTAATTGAGAAACACTAGGAAACAGGGCTACAGCTAGGCAGGCCGTGTAAAGCAAAACCAAATTATCCAGCAACTGCGGGCATGTGCGTGGCCAATGTGAAGTAATTTATTCAGAAAAAGATTCGTCTGGAATTCATACTAATTCTCACTTCTTAGTCTAAGCACTGAAATATGTGATAACTTTTTTCTTGACATCAGAAAAGTCATCAGTAAAGTCCGTGATAACCGAATCTTGCCTCTGGGAGGGATGGTATGTTGAGAAGAAAACTGTCCATGGCATTGGTATGCCTAGTGTTTCTAATCACTCTCGGCGCAGGTAGCGCCGGCGCCTACTCAATCATTCAGGCCGCCGCAACCCAAGCGCCCGAAGATCTCCTTGCGCCCGCCGCTCCACAAGCCGTTTCCTACACGGAAGCAAAGGCCGTGACCGGACCAAGCCTCAAGCGCATCAAAAAGGTCAAGTCCGATCGCGTCTGGATGGTGGCGCCCCACGACCCCGCGTTCGCATATGGCGCGCTCGGAAAAACCTGCTGTCTCCCGGTTCCGAAGAACAAGTCCTGGGAGATGAACGCGGAAGTCATTTTCGCACGAGTGAAGGGCAAAGTCCGCTACATCCGAGGGAACACGGCCTTCGGCTTTCAGCAGCAGGAACACGTCGATCTCAACGCGGACATGGGCGTGCCCGATCACTGGGTGGTCCCCGAGATGACCGTGAACTACCGATTTCGTCCCAACTGGTCGTTGCGGTATTCCATCATGCCGATGGTTGTCAACGGCGGCGGCGCGGTGGGACGAAATTTCACCTTCGGGAACAACAACTACAGCAGCGGCCAGCACACCCAGGTCAAATGGGAGCGCACCCTTCATCGGGGCGGTCTGGTCTACGACGCGCTGCGGACCCATCGGGCCAAGGTGAGCGTGTTCGGGGAGTATGTGCGCCTCGACGAGAAGCTCAGCGTGGTCCAGGTGAACTGCTGCGGCGATACGCTCGATAACACTCTCAATATGGGTATGGCCGGACTCGAGTTTGAACGATGCTTGAAAACCCGTCGCCTCCGCGACACGCTGTCTCTGAGCTGCAAGGCCGGCGTCGCCTTCCTGGACGAAGCCTTCGGTTCGGACCTTTCCACGGGGCTCAAATATACGATTCCTTTGGGGAACGGTCGATACGGCTACCTCGCGGGGGGTTATCGATATCTCACCTTCAACAAGGGCTACCACGATCTGAAACGTATAGACACCTCCATCGAGGGCGGATACCTGCAGATGGGGTTCATCTTCTAGATTTCGCGGGAGACGCCGGATAGCCGGAGGGGTCCGGCGTCTCACCCAAAGTTGGCAACGGCTGGGAGGAGAATCCTTATTTAAGGCCCGACCGCTCCTCGGCCGTTACCCTCCCAGCTCGTTTAAGCCCGGTCGGGCTTTTTTTTTTGTACGATCCCTCATACGGTCCGGCCCCTTCACGCGCGATGTTCATCCCGCATTCCCGCCCGAGAGCCGCCCTCGGCTTGCTATCTTCCGGAAGAGTGAAGACAATGATTGGAGATGAACCGCGAGAGCGCCCGTGCGGTTGCAAAGGAGGTAACCGTTCACCGGGCCGGCGAAAAGCGCTTGATATCTCGATGGGGGAGGCTTGGAGGGGGAGATGAGTCTCCCCCTCCATCCTCACCGGGCGCAGAGCCGCCTCAAGCCCGGTGAACCATTACCAAAGGAACCTCAACTTTTCATGAAGATTGCTCTTGGGATACTGAAGATGCTGCAGGAGTCCCCGGGAACGTCGAAGCGGCGGCTTCGGGAGAGGTTCGATCTCACGCCGTATCGGCTGCGCCGCGCGTTGACGAAGATCGACCGGGGGCTCACCGATCAGATAGTAGTCCAGGACGATACGCACGGCGTGTGGATCGTGGACATCAGACCGGGCCGGTGCCGCGGCGTGCAATGGATGGGCAGGGAGAACGGCGGATTTGCGCAATGCGACAACAAGCCTGTGTTCAGAGACGGCTGCTGCTTCTATCATTCCGACGACGAAAGCGCGGAACTGGCCGCGTTCCAACGACGGATCGAAGTGCTCTGTGCGCCGTGTAAACCGACCCCGCACAACCTGGGCCAGGTGAATATTTCGGTCCTCGAGGATCTCGCGCAACTGCTCATGGACATCGCTCCGTGCACCTTTAAACAATCGGTGGTCAGACGGAAGACCATGGAAACGCTCTCCGCCGCGATGGCCACGGCTCGCTGGAAGGATCGCATGCGGGAAATCCGTTCGAACGGCGGCATACCTCACGATCTCTTCGATCGGCATCGGCGCTCGTCGGGAAATCCCTTCGAGTATTCGTTGCGCCGGCACTTCGCCATTCTGGAAGTCAATCAGGAGGCGACGCGGGAAGAGGTGTTGAGAGCGTGGAAGAGACTCGCTCGGCGTTTTCACCCGGACGGCGAAGAGGGTGACGAGGAGCGGATGAAGGTGATCAATCTCGCCAAGGAGCGGATATTCCGTTTACGCAGATGGGATTGATCCCGAAGACCGGTACGTAGAAAGGGGGACGCTCGGTTGCGCGTCCCCTTTGTTGTTCGGTTGTCGCGTACGGCCTACCAATATGAGCCGAACATGCCGTCGACCGCTCCGGCCGCAATCAGCTTCTCGGGGATCGCGGTCGTTTTCTTCGCGGCGGTCATAGGCATGGGAGCGCCGTATCCGAATCCCACCGGTCCGCCGTGGAAGGTCCCGTGCCCGCAAACGGGGGGGCCGCAGAGAGGCGGAGGCATATACGGGCCGCATGCGGGCATCGGCATGCTCATCGCCGGCATGGGGCCGCACATGGGCGGAGGACAGGGACGCGGAGCGCAGGCCATAACCGGGCGGCAGGATCTCTTCGGCGGACAGTCGAATCCGCCGACCAAGGAATCGACCACCTTGAACGGCAACGCGATTGCGGCGGCCGCGAGCTTCACGGTCGAGCGCAGGAAGTCCGCCAAGGGATTGGAATCGCACTTGGGCCCACACCGGGGCGGCGGACAGGGCATGGGGCCGCACATCGGGGGTGGACACATCGCAGGGCCGCACATCTGCGGCGGACACATGGGCGGAGGACATGCAGGTCCGCCGGCGGAGACCGGCATAGCAGCGAGAATCATAAGAAGGCCGACGAGGACACTTAACCCGGCCGTGTACTTTTTCATTGGCTACTCCTCACACAATGGAGCACGGCCGCCGGTCCGAACCATCTCCGGACTCAACGCCCGCCCCGAATTCACATAAAACCGTATAGTTGGAACGTATGAGAAAAAGAAGGAATTGTCAAGCAAAGAAAGCGGCGCGCTCCTCGATCGGGGGTGGTGTCCGATTCACTCCTCGACCCCGGTGTCCGCATCCCCCGCGGGTTCCTCAGTTTCAATGGGACCGCGTTCGGGCGGGGGAGGAAATCCGACGCGACCGCAGCCGAAATCGGGTGATTCGTAGAGGCCCAGGTCGGCCGTAATACGTTCGTCCACCGCGCCGCCGGCCATGCTCCAATCGTTTACCCACATATGGACGATCGGTTCGTGGTTTGGGTCGAAGCGCAAGATACCGTGAGCGCCGGGAAATTCCGTCTGCTCGATCAACTGAATGATGCGCTGCTTGTCCCCGAGGTCGGCGTCGGTCTTATCGATCGCCGTGCAGATCACCGTGGCAATGTCCATCCCTTCCGCCGCGCGCGACGCGTGAGTTATGCGCACTCCCATGGTCTTTTCGATAGCTTTCATCAATTCCAGCGGCGTCTGAAGCGATGTGAGCGTGCGCGCCCGAACCGGATTCTTTCCCGGCGGAGGAAAACTCAGCGGATACCGTGTGAGCGATTCCGGGCCGACCAGTTTCAGCGCGTACTCGGGCGCGTGCTCCCGGACCGCGGCGAGGAACTCGGCGGCGCGTTCATCCCGAAACGCGGCAAAGATCGAGTCCGGTTGAATCGCTTCAATCCGTTTGAACACCTCATCGCTCGGCGGCGCGTTTTCAGGCGTCATGAGGCGGTCGAAGAAGCGTCCCCCGGAGCGTTCGAATCCATACGCGAAGAAGTCCGCTTCCTGATTGCTTCGGAGGTTGTCGCTCCCGGTGAGGAAGAGTTTCCTCCCCATGTTTTTCAGAACCCAGGGAGCGAGCGGATAGGAGGATTGATAGGTATTGGGGCCGACTCGAAAGCAGCCGGGAATGCAGAGTTCACCTGCGACAAGACCCACCGTGGGGTTGGTGATGAAGACGATGACGTTGCGTTCCTTGACCGCGTGGAGCGTATGTTCGGAAGCCGTGAGCGACATCGGCGCAATCAGAAAATTCACTTCCTTGTTGAGCACGAGATCCGTGAGAATATTGAGCAGCTCGGCCTCGTCCTCTCCCACCGGGGCTTCGATCACTTCCAGGGGGAGTTTGGACGCAACGTTATTCTTCAGTCCGAGCTTGAAGCCGGTCACCAGGGAATGGGATTCCGCTTCCCATGCGCCGCTTGAGGAGGGCATCAGGCCGACACGAATTCGTCGTTTCGTCCCAGCGGTAGCGCCGGCTCGAAAGGCCGCGGTCAATGCCGCGGCGCCGGCGGCTATGATGAACTTCCGCCTGGACAGGGGCCTTTCGAGCGCTCGATCGCACGACAACGTTTCGTTCGGCGCGTTCGACGCGGAGTAGTTTGGACGGGACGTGAGTGTCGATCCGGCGCCTATCACGTCGTATGTTTCGTCGGTCTTCATTTTTACCGCTCCGGGCGCAGTCTTCATAGCCGTACCCTGATTTTTCCGCGCATCCTACCCCATACCCGGCATCGTGTAAAGGCTGCGTACGTCCCTGATTACGACGGTTCTCAACTGCTTGGGCGAATCGGATAGCCCCGCGATGGGGATTTGGGGACGCACCCGAGCGCGGCCGTGCGTCAGGGCGGAATTATCGACGGGTGTCGAGCGGCCCGTAACGTTCTTCGGGACGGGGGGGAATCGACCCACGTGGCGGAGAATGGGATTCATTTCCGTCTGTGGCGTACGGTGGGGGGCCTTCCGAAGGAGCGTATCCGCTCCCGCGTTGGTTTGGATTCAAATATCGAGGATCGAAAGCGGGCCGTTCGGTTTGAGGAGCGAATCCCGGGCCCGGCGGGAGCGGAGGACCTATCTCCTGCAATTTTTTCCGCAGTTCGTCCACCGCGCCGGTGAAGATTTGGACCAGGTCCTTGTTCTCCCGGCCGAATCGCCGGAGACCCTCCATCGCGCGGTTAAGATTCTCACGTGACCGCGCGTCGGACGCGGAACCGTCTGGAGAGGATTGTCCCCCCAGGAGCGGCGCTGCTCCTTCGGCCGCGCCCGCGGCGAAGGGCTTGACGAAGTTCTCGGAGAAGCTCTTCCCTGCTTCGTACATGAGCTTGGCGAACTCCTCGCGGTTGGGGTCTTTGGAAGCGGCCTCGATCTGGCCTCTGAGAGCGCCCTTGACGATCGGATACAGCTTATTGCTCCATACCTCGGCTTCTTTTTCGAGCTGCTCGTTGGGCGTGGCTTCGAGCTTTTCCCGCGCGACATCCGCCATCCCGTCCACAAATGGATGGACGGTTTCCGCGGCGGCCCGTCCGCCGGCGGGGGTCATGCCGGCCGTAAAGAGACGGAAGGCTCCGTAAGCCGCAAGTAAAAAGATTGCAGCGGTTCCTGCAATGAGGAAGGCATTTTTCATGATAGGCCGAAGGGACGCGCCGCCGAAAAAGAGACGCGTCCCGTACGCTCGATTCGGATCGAAACTAGTTCGTGGCGTGGCCCCAGTTGTAGTTGTGCCGCGGATAGCTCTTGGTCATCGGTTTATGCTTCCGAATGGGCTTACGCATTTTCATCGGCGGCGGGCAGGGCGGGGGGGCTTCCATCCGCACGCACGTCACCCTGCACGTAGGCGGCAAGACCGAATTCTGAGAGCATTTGGCAATGGCCATTTCCGAAGCGTGATGCGGGCTGGGCCCGTATCCGAGATACATGGCCCCGCGGAGATTCTTGGCGGTCGCCACAAACATGGGACCGGCAAAAGCCGTCGCAGCCATAAGCGTCAAGAGAACGCAGCCCGCGAGGACCACTATCAGCTTCTTTTTCATCACACACCTCCATACACCTATCATAGACCGTATCAAGCTTTCAGTCTACAAGCTCGATTACCCATATACAAGAGACCTCGAACGATCTCGCACATGCGGCGCGATGCGGCTCGCGTCCGCGTTCGGGACTGGTTTATTCTCCGCCGACGGCTGCGCCGAGCGAGTCATTTTTGAGCTCCGGCTGCCCCGTGGCCTCGAGCACGCTTCTCCAAAGACGGCCTTTCAGGTCGATCCGTTTCCGGCGGGCGATGACCGCGCTCATCGGCAAGTAGACGTACTCGTCGTTCCACAAACCCACCACCATTCCGGTGTACCCGCGCATTCCCGCGTGAACCGCGTTCTGAGCCAAGAAGCCGCAGAAGATGGAATCTTCGGAATCCGCCGGCACGGAACGGATCATATAACTGGGATCTATATACTTCAGATTTAGTTCGATTCCTGTCACCGAAAAATGTTCCTGAATTCTCTCTTTCAGGTAGATTCCGATGTCTCCCAAGCGTCGATTTCCCGACTCGTCCACGGCTTCGCTGCCGCAATAGTCCTGGCCCGCCCCCTCCGCGACGACGATGACCGCGTGCTTCCGATACTTCAGACGTTTCTCCAACCATGAGAGCAGGCCATCCGGCCCCTCGATATCGAAGTCCGCCTCGGGAATCAAGACGAGATTGGCCTCGAGCTTGGCCAACACAGCGGTCGCGGCCACAAATCCCGAGTGTCGCCCCATGAGCTTGACCAAGCCCACGCCGTTCGGCGCGCCGGTCGCCTCGGCATGAGCCGACGCGATCGCGTATCGGGCCATGCTCACCGCGGTGTTAAACCCGAAACTCCGGGACATAAGATGAATATCGTTGTCGATCGTCTTCGGTATGCCCACAACACCGATTCGGGAGCCGCGATTCCCGATCTCTTCGACCATTTTGGCCGCGGCGCGAAATGTGCCGTCGCCGCCGATCATGAAGAGAATGCCGATGTTCATGCGTTCGAGCGCGTCGACGATCTCTTCCATGCTCTGAGGCCCGCGCGAGGACCCGAGCACGGTCCCGCCGATTTCATTGATGTGCCCGACCGCATCGGGGGTCATTTCAACCACGTCGTGGCCGTACTCGGGGATGAACCCCTGGAGTCCGTACCGGATGCCGAGCACGTTTCGTACGCCGTACGTGTACCAGAGTGTCTGAAAAACCGATCGGATGACGTTGTTCAGGCCCGGACAGAGTCCGCCGCAGGTAACCAGGGCGCACTTGAGCTTGCTCGGGTCGAAGAAGATCGTCCTTCGGGGACCCGCCTTCAGAAACGATACCGGCCGTCCGCCGTCCCGCACTTCGTCGCAGACCCGGTCCACCGACAACTCGAAGATCACCCGCTCGTCGTCTTCGATAAATTGGCCGATCGACGGGGGCGCATTGATCTTTGGCGGCCCGAGGGACTGTACATCCGTCTCTATGAGCATCCTCTTCCTCGGACGGCGCTCGTCCCGCCGGATAAGCGCATCCTCCTTTACTGACGCGACGCGTAGATGGTTCACCTTACCCTAAGTGTCGAAAAAAGTCAATGAACAGAAGTTATTAGTCGATTTCTGACGCCGTAGGGGTCAACCGGGTTCCCCGAATCCCTTCAGGCGCATCGTTGGAGCGCTCTCTGGGCCCTCGATGCCCGTCACGGCCCCGGCTCTTCATTCTTGTCTCCTTATCGGAATGCCGGCGCCAAATTGCCGGGCTGAGGTTGACCGAATGTGACGAGTCTGTTAAGAACCGAGACCACGCGCGATCCGACGGATCTCGGCGTCGGCGTTCGACGCACTTAAAGAGAGTACGGCTGCAAGGTAACTGCGGGGTGGGTGAGATCCTTTTCGAAAAAACCCGCCGAATCTTTCGCCGCACCGCCACAGAGCGAGAGGAAACGCATATGAGCGCCCGGAAGCGTCCAATATCCTCGGAAGGCTTCAAGAAGCTTCAGGAGGAATTGGATCAACTGATGCGAATCGAGCGACCCAAGATTCTCAAAGAAATCGAAATTGCCCGCGAACACGGCGATCTCTCCGAAAACGCGGAATTCACGTACGCAAAGGAAAAACACGCGCTTTTGGAAACGAAGATACGGGATATCCAGGAAAGGCTCTCCCTGTGCGAAATCATCGATCTCCGCAACCGACCGGCCGGGGACCGCATCGTCTTCGGCGTGTCCGTGCGATTGGAAGAGATCGAGACCGGCGAGGAGAAGGTCTACAAATTACTGGGTCAGGACGAAGTAGACATAAGCAAGGGCATAATTTCGGTCACGTCTCCGCTCGGCCGCGCGCTGATCGGCAAGGAAGTTGACGACGTGGTGGAAGTCAAGACTCCCGACGGAATCCGTGAATACGACGTCATCGAGATCTTCTGATCGTCCGACGGCCGGGCGCGGGAGTCCCCGCGGCCTCCGTTTCACGCCGCGGGACCTCGGACCCCCGCCGATCATTGACTCCGAACAGGAATCAAACCAAGACCGAAGACGGGATGGCGTAGAGTTCGCGCAGGGATCGGTTTTTCGATCGACACGTGTCGGGCATGAATTGATAGGATGAATTCCACCGAGACTCGGAAAACGCTCATTCTCTGCGATTTTGACGGTACCGTCTCCACGAAGGACACGGTCAACCGACTCGTGCGCGATCACGTGACCTCGCCTGAATGGCGACATCACATGAAGTGCTACCTTGTCGGGAAGATCGGCTCGAGGCAGGTGTACGAGCGAATGGCCCCGCTCATGAACATGACCGTCGAGCAATTGGATCGGTTCGTCGCCGCGCACGCCCGCCTCGATCCAGGCTTTCCCGCGTTCCTCGAATGGGCGAAGAAATCCGACCTCGATGTGAAAATCCTCTCGGACGGGTTTGACGCCACCATTCTCACGCTGTTCGCCAATCACGAAATCACCGGGATCGAGATCTTTTCGAACCGCCTCGAGATCGACGTGGACGGCGCGGTGACGATCACGTCCCCCTATGCCAACCCCGAATGCGGAAACTGCGGCACGTGCAAATGGAACGTCATCCGACAGTTCCGCGATCGATACGAACGGATCATACTTATCGGCGACGGCGAGTCGGATCGTCACGCGGCGGAAGAAGCGGATCTTGTTCTCGCGTTGAAGGACCTGTTCGTCTATTGCGCGCGGCGCGGGATACCCGCCTTGCGGGTGGACGGATTCGAGGAGATTCCACGTCTTCTGGAGCGGCGGATTGAGGCCGTCGCCTTTGACATGGACGGGACGCTCATCGATTCGATCGAGCTCATCACCGAGGCCTTCAACCATATGTTCGCTCGGCTGGGCTGTCCTTCCATGACGCAGGAGGAAGTCGCGCGAAAGACCACGCTTTCCTTGCGAGATTTCTGCGAAATCCATCTCGGCGCGGACCGCGTTGAAGAGGCCGTCCGGATTTTCCGCGACTACTACGATACGGTCTATCTGGAAAAGACTCGGCTCATGCCCGGCGCGGCGGAAGCCCTCGAAGCGCTCGACGGGACCGTAATCGGCGGGATCATCACGAACAAACGCGGGACGTACGCGCGGAAGATCGCCGAGCATCTGAACCTCGACCGGTTCATGGCGCGGATTATCGGCGCACAAGACGGCTTTGCAGGGAAGCCCTCCCACGAGATGTTCCGCGAGTTCATGCGTTCCCAGGGATCCGATCCCGAAACCACGGTCTACGTGGGCGATACGCCCATCGACATCGAGGCCTCCCATAACGCGGGAATCGACGCATTTGCCGTCGCGGGGTCGATCTTCTCCGCGGAAGAGCTGGCGTTGCATAGGCCGCGGCGGGTCCTCGGTTCCATTGAGGAATTGCCGAACGCGCTCAAACCCCTTGTTTAGGCGCCGGGATGGGTTCTCGCCGGCTCACGGCGAACGCGCGGATTCAACAGGATTCGCATCGACCGCGCGGATTTTCGCGGGCCGCACGTCGACGCCGTACGCCGCTCGTGGTAAAATAAACGTACCGGCCTACGCTTATGATGACTCAAGGGTGGTGAATCATGGACAGAAAGTGGCTCTTGCCGACCATCATCATTATCGCCGTCGCCGCGATCCTCTACGTCGGGGGCGCGGTCGACATAGGCGGAAGTCCCATCTTCGAGCATATCGACACCGCGATCGGAGCTACCGTCCTCATGGACACGCACGAGGCGATCTTCTCGAGGCTGCGCAAGAGACATACCGAGAAGAAAGAAGACCCCTTTACCAAGATGTATATGGACTTCGGGAAAGTCCGAAAGCAGACGTCCGAATGAGCGCGAACCGCGGCGCGATCGCGCAGGGAAGGCCTGCAAGGCTTTTTTGGGGAACCGCCTATGGGGTGCGGTGTCTGAAGGTTTACCTACCTTCCAACCTACCTGTTTCTAGGACACTTATGGAAAGGCCCCGATATTCCTACCTATCATGGAGGGCCTTTCGTTTGTACAGGCCCCCTTTGGCGGACAATGTCCCGACAAAAGGCTCTGAACGCGGCTGATAGGAAATGGGATCATCTCGGTCGGCCTTCACGCGGACCGGTACGGCGACGCAATCGGCGAGACCCGAATCATCGTTGCGGCTCGGCTGATAATCCCTTACACGCGATTGCGTTTCTCCCGGCCGGCCTTCAGCATGTCCAGGACGATCTCCGCGGCCGTCAGGCCCCCGGCCCCCGGTTGAAGGATTTCCCGAATACGATCGAACCCACGGCGCATAGCCGTTTGCAGACCTTCCTCGGTACGGAAGCGCACAAGCCACTCGGCAAGGCTTTCGGGGGTCGCCCGATCTTGAAGGATTTCGGGTACGAAAAGCGGCCGCCCGCACTCCCGGCAGGGGATGGTATAGCCGGCCTCCTGCATCCAGGCGATGGGGCCGTCTCCGCGCTTCTCCTGATCGATCGCCAGCACATTCGCTATGGCCAGGTGGATGTCCTTGTCCATCACGAGCGGTTTGAGAATCCGCAGGCCCACCCACCAGGTGAGTCCGTCCACCACGTAGACCACCGCATGGGGCATGCCCGTCAGAGCGGCCTGGAGCGTGGCCGTACCCGAGGTGACCAAGCCGCTGTCCGCAGCCGCCATGAGCCGCGCCGCGTTCCCCGAGACGACGCGGATACGCGGGCCGCCGGAACGGATAATCGCATCGACGGTCGACCGAAGGTGCTCGCCGGCAAGGGGAAGCGCAAACTGCGTACCCGGGAAGCGCTCTTCAAAGATCGCGGCCGCGCGCGCCATGAGCGGCAACATGCGCTTGACCTCCGCGGGGCGACTCCCCGGCGCCAGGGCCACGGTATAATCGGCTTCCTCCAGGCCGAGATCCCTCCGGCTTTCCGCCTTGTCGCCGGCCTCTCCGATGTCCCGCGCCATGGTGTGTCCGACGAAATCCGCGGTAACCCCTGCTTGACGATAGAGGGTCTCCTCGAAGGGGAAAATCGTCATCATGCGATCGACCCGGGCCGCGATCTTCCGAATGCGTCCCTTTCTCCACGCCCACACCTGGGGACTGATGTAATAGCAGACCGGCGCGCCCGCGAGATTGGCCTTCCGGCAGAGCCGCAAATTCACATCCGGATAATCCACCGGGATGAAGAGTTCGTGCCGACCGCTCTCGAGCTCGGCGACCATGGCCTTATACGCGGACAGGATGTGACGGAGTTTCTCGAGCCCCTCTCCCAGGGCGATGGTGTTGATGTCGCGGTAATGGCGGAGCAATTCCATGCCGGCGTCTGCAAGACCGTCGCCGCCTATGCCGACGACCCGCAGTTCCGGGAGCGCCGCCTTCAGCTCCCTGACGAGCGCTGCCGCATGATAATCGCCCGAGGCTTCTCCGGCGAGCACGAGTATGGACGGTGGACGCATGGGTCTCCTTCGGGGCGTCGCGCGAGC
>CAYLRL010000004.1:0-18443 GCA_964385875.1 uncultured Syntrophales bacterium | reverse complement strand
GCGCGAGCGGCCGTTGTGTATTTTCTAAGCATAACCGTTCACAATAGCAAAATCAATTTCGGCTTGACAATAGAAAAAATTGTGATATGAGCCCCTCTTCAATAACAACGCATCCTTAGAATCAATTCCGCGAACTCCACTCGCGGAACATTTCGCTCCGCGGCGATCCACTCTCCAGGGTACGCGCGCGAACGGAGCATGCCATGAAGCTGGGCCTCTGCGAAAAATGCGGCAAACCGACCGACGCCGCATACGAAATTCGCGACAATAAAGTCTATCTCGCTAAATTCTGCCGTGATTGCGGCAGAACCGCGTCCCTCGTCACAAAGGACGCCCGCAAGTGGCGTTGGAAACGGGAAATAACAGGCTATCAGGAGCCGGCGACTACCTCCTGCTCACTCAACTGTTCCGTCTGCGATCATGAACTCCACAAGAGCCCGAACACCGTCGCAATCGACGTGACCAACCTCTGCAATCAGCGCTGCCCGATTTGCCTCGCCTACGTCGACGCAATGGGGTATACGTTCCACCCGCCCGTCGAGTATTTCGATAAAATTTTCGATCATTTCCGCAATCACGACCCGCTGCCCAACATATGCTTCTTCGGCGGAGAGCCCACCGTCCACGAGGACTTCCTTACGATCGCGAAGCGCGCCCGATCGCTCGGCTTTCGCATTCAACTCTTTACCAACGGTCTTCGGCTCGTCGACAAAGAGTATTGCCGTGAGCTCTGCCGGCTTGGCGTGCAGATCAATTTCGGTTTTGACGGCACCACCCCCGAGATCTACGAGAAACTCCGCGGAGACCGTTCCCTTGCGGCCAAGCGCAAAGCCTTCGAGAACGTCATCGAATGCGGTGTGGACAAGCTCGTGGTCATCACCACGTTCGCCCGGGGGGTCAACGACGGCAACATGACGGAGATCCTTAAATTCATCCATGAATATCGGGAACATGTCTCCGTTTGGGCCTTTGTGCCGCTGACACCGTGTTGGGACGGAAAGGTGAGCCTGGAGCCGACCACCACCGAGTGCGTGGAGCGGACCTTCGAGGGACTCGTGGACGGTCTGGAGTTCGTTCCCACCGCGATGATGAACTTCGGCGAGCTCTCACGGTTCTTCGGCAGGCAGACCCTGGGAGGGTCTCATCCCAATTGCGAAAGCGCGACGCTTCTGGTATCCGACGGCGAGAGCTATCGCCCTATCTCACATTACCTGAAGGGCGCTCTCTCGGAGCTGCTCGTCGACCTGAGACGTCTGGACGCGAACCTGGACCGCATCTCGGAACGCCGGCCGGTTCGAGGCGTTCGACGTTCACTCTTCGACGCGTACACCTTTCTTTCGATGCTGCGAGTGCTCGGCCGTCGGCTGTGGTTCGGAAGGATTTTCGGCGGCCGCGCTGCTCGTTCGGCAGCGCTCGCTGTGCTCGACCTCATGCGCGGAGACAAAATCGATCGGATACTCAGCCGTCGGACGAGCTTCAAGCATGTGCTGACGCTCCTCACCATCCCGTACGAAGACAAGGGCGGCCTCGAAGACGCGCGTCTGCAGGATTGCCCTGCGGTCTTTGCGTATGAGGACGTCGATACGGGGAAAATCCGCACGGCCGCGTTCTGCTCGTGGCAGACGGTGAAGGACGAGGTCTGCCGGAAGATTCAGGATCATTACGATGCAGGGGCTCGATCCGCCTCTTTACCCGCCTCCGCCGACGCGCAGGACGCGTCCGGCGCGACCGGCTCACGGACGTAAACCGGGCGTGTTACAATCACCGCAGCGGGTAATCGCCGAGAGCGATCCGCAGCGGTAATTCCCTATGCCCCTGGTGAGCGTCGTCATGCCCACGTACAATCGGGCGGGGCTCGTTCCCCGCGCGGTCGAATCCGTTCTCGCCCAAACGTTTCCTGATTACGAACTCATTGTGGTGGACGACGGTTCTACGGATGAGACTGCTCATCAGCTGGGCCGATTCGACGATCGTCTGCGCGTCGTTCGGCAGGAAAACCGCGGGGTCTCGGCCGCTCGCAATCGTGGAATTCAGGCCTCTTCGGGAGAGCTTCTCGCGTTCCTCGATTCGGACGACGAATGGCTGCCGGAAAAACTCGCCCGTCAGGTCGAGCGCTACACGTCCGACAATCCCCGCTTCATCTGCCACACGGACGAGATCTGGCGACGAAACGGCCGGGAAGTTCCTCAGAAGCCGATCCATCGCAAGCAGGGCGGACGGTTTTTCGAGCGAGCGCTCGAACGATGTCTCATCAGCCCCTCATCGGTGATGGTGTCGCGGGAATTGCTCGATCGGGTCGGCTGGTTTGACGAGAACCTGCCGGCCGCGGAAGACTACGATCTATGGTTGCGGATCACCGCGTTCCACGACGTGGACCATATTCCCGAACCGCTGGTTATCAAGCACGGAGGACACGAAGGCCAACTTTCGTTCACCGTGCCGGCGATCGATCGGTTCAGGATTGCGGCCATTCGGAAGATCCTCGAGCATGAGGACCTACCGCCGGCCTATCGCGGGGCCGCGGTCAGGGAACTCGAACGCAAGTGCGCAATCATCGCGACGGGTTGTGAAAAGCGCGGGAAGATCAAGGAGGCGAATGAATATCGCAGAATCGCTCAATGGTATGCGGATCGTTACCGTCGGCCCCGATGATGCGGATCTCGGAGATTCGACCTATCGCATACCGTTTTACGGCGATAGCGGCCCGATGCGGGAGTCCGTTCGCCGGTTCGGGATCGTCAACCCGCCGGTTATTCGACAATGCCCGGACGGCTCATGGATCGCAGTGCTCGGCCGACGCCGGCTCGAGGTTGCGTTTGCGGTCGGTATCGACTCATGTGAGGCCAAGGCCTTGCCCGAGGAGATCACGGAATCCGAGGCCTTCGCCCTGGCTGTCTGGGACAACCTCTCCCATCGGACGCTCGATCGCGCCGCGATTGCGGTGGTTGTGCGGAGGCTTCTCGATCTGTTTCCCATCGGCCGCGTCGCGGAGGAATTCCTCCCTGCGCTCGGGGTCCCGAGCCGAGGCCCCGGGATCGAACGGCTGCGACGGATCGGCGGTCTGCCCGATTTCATCCTCGAGCGCCTCGCTTCCGGCCGCTTGCTCGAAAAAACCGCAGCGCTGATGGCCGATCTGAGCGAAGACGATCGAAACGCGCTGCTCCTCGTAACCGACGACCTCGCGCTCAACGCGAACAAGGCCGCGGAAGTCGCGGAGAGCCTGACGGATCTGGCCGTAATCGTGAATAGGACAATCCGGGAACTCCTTGCCGACCGTGAATGGGTTGCGATCCTCGACGATCCGGACTGCGGCGTTCCCGAGAAGGCCGAGCGATTCCGCATGCTGCTGCGGCGGCGGAAATTCCCGGAATTCAGCGCTCGGGAAGAAGAATTCGCGGAGTGGGCCGCTGTAGTCCGGGAAGAGACCGGCGCGATCGTTCGGCCGACGCGATCGTTTGAAGACGAGGGAGTCATCGTGGAGATTGCGACGGCGTCACGAAGAGAGGCCGAAGCGTTGCTCTCGAGGCTTCAAGCGCAGAGGGCCCGTCATGAAAACGGATAGTGTGACTTCCGTACGGCGGTCCTTTCGCGTACCCTATCAAGATGATTTTTCCCATCGACCAAGTGTGGATTGACGACGACGCGACGGACGAGGCGATGACGCGTGAAATCCTCGCCAAGCTTCCCGGAGCTGTTCCCACACGTACGGGAGACGATACCCGGGCAGCCCGACGTGAAGTCGATCTACGCGCGGATCCCTTCCTCGCCGGCAAGCGGATCCTCCATCTGGTTCGATTCAAGGGCGCGTTTGTCAAACCGTGTCCCGGGACGTCCGAATATGTGTGCTGCGGCCTTCAGATTCTGCACATCGGTCAGGGGTGTCCCATGGACTGCCGGTACTGCGCGCTCCAGGCGTATTTCAATCGGCCGGTCATCGAGGTCTTCGTCAATCGTTCGGACCTCTTCGACGAGCTTCGCAACCGGCTCGCAAGCGCGCCGGAACGAGTCCACCGTCTCTGCACGGGCGAGTTCACCGATTCCCTGGCGTTGGAGCCGCTGACGGGGCTCTCACAAGATCTGGTCCGTTTCTTCGCCCGGCAATCCAACGCAACGCTGGAACTCAAGACCAAGACCGATAATGTGGACTCCTTGACGGACGTGGATCCCCGGGGCAGGGTCATCGTCAGCTTCTCAATGAATGCCCGGTCGGTCGCGGCTCGGGAAGAGATCCGCGCGCCGTCGATCGAACGGCGCCTCCGAGCGGCGGGGCGGGCACGGGACGCGGGCTATCGCGTCGGATTCCACTTCGATCCGATCATTCCGTTTCCGGGATGGGAAGAGGAGTACGGAGCGACGGTCGACGCGATTTTCAACGCGGTCGATCCGTCCGACATTGCGTGGATATCCTTGGGAGTGATTCGATTTGTTCCGCGGCTCAAGGAGACGATACGTGAGCGATTCCCCGACGCTCGATTCGTCCGTGAGGGATTCATCCGAGGCCTGGACGGAAAAAGCCGTTTCCCCGTCGAGCAGAGGATAGCGATCTATCGGACTCTGGCGGAGCGCATTCGGTGTCGAGGGCTCGATGAGCGCGTCTACTTCTGCATGGAATCGCCGTATGTTTGGGCCCAAGCGCTCGGGCGCCGAATCGGATCGGACGACGACCTGCGCGCGTACCTGGATGCGGCGGTGGTTTAAGCGGATGGACGAAGAACCCCAAATCCCCGCCGGAGCTCCTCCAATTTCGTGGAACACCCACGCGCTCATCACGCGCGCGGCGCTCGCTGCCCCGTCTTGGCGCCGGTTGGATGACGCGTGCAGGGTTGCGTCGCTCGAAGAGTTCGTCGAATCGGCCGGGGATCATCTCAACCCGATCATACGATGGTATGAGGGCCTGCTCGCAGACAAGCTCGGCCGAATTCCACCGCGACGGGAAGGGTCATCGTCGATCCGAACGGTTGAGGCCTTTTTCGGGGCGCTCCGAACTGGACCGGATTATCGCCCGTCCTATGTGATACTCTCCGGTCCGGACGGATCTGTCGGGGACGCGCCCCACGATCCGGGCCGGGAAGGCCCGCCGGGTCCGGCGTACACCGAAACGCGGATCGGCGAAGAGATCTCCTTTCGAGATATCCTGTGTTGCTATTCGGACGAACCCGACTGGGGCATGGATATGGATCTTTTCGGCGCCGATGGAAGGCCCTTCGGGCCGTCGCCGTTCGGGGGGAATTCAGGCATGAGTTCCCAGGCCGCGTTCCACATGGATTTCCGATTCGGCTCGCCCGTGGTTCGAACGCTGCTGCCGCGCCTCGGAACAAGCTTCATGGAGGAGCGAGTCCGAGTTTTCTTCACGTCGGCGCGATTGGCGTTCAACATCTCCCTGCCCTATTGGGGCGCGCGGTTTACCGCGTGGGCCATGCACTATTTGCAAGATTTGACCCAGCCCTATCACGCAAAGCCCTTTCCGTTCGGGTTGCTTTTTCTTTTCCGGAAAGCCGCGCCGCGCGCGTCGATCGGTTCGTTCATGGAGAGCAACACCAATCTCCTCCGTAATCGTCACCTGCTCTTCGAGGCCGCCGTGCACTATCTGCTTAACGATGCGTTAAAAACCGCGCGGGATCATCCCTTCATCCCCGCTTTGGCGGGAGACGACGACGATGCGTGTTCCGGCACGATTCAGTCCGTGATGCGCGAATGCGGCGAGACCGCGTCGCGGCTCGCGGCGTCCGCGAATCGGTCGCTTACAGACCTGATGCTCGATGAACGGCTGAACGATCCCTCGTACGCCCTGATCGAGGATTCGTCCTATCGCATCGACATCACCCTGCCCGAAGCCGCTCGCCTCAGACCGGAACGCATGGAGCGCTTCATCCGCGCTGTTTGCCCGGCGCTGCGACAGGCGGGTCGAGTCACGCGCTTCGCCGCGGCTCGGATGGAATCGTCGATGGGAATGTGATTTCGGAAGGATTTGGAACGGCTCGGGTCACCCCACGGTTCACACATAGCCTCCGAAGCGGAACACCTGCCCGTCTTCGAGCCGCGCGCCCGGATCGAGCGCGATCTTGATTCTGTCAAGGAAGCCCTGATAACCGAGAACCGGAGGGCCGGCCCAGTCCTCGGGATCTCGGGGTATGAATACCTGCGCGCCCGACACCGTGAGATTCTGACCCATCTCGGCGAGCAATGTTATATCGACGGAACACAGTCCGCCTTCAATCAATCCTTCGTGGGCGCGAATGACCGTCGGGACGCTGAGATCGAAAACTCGGTGTTTCAGGGCCTCGGCGGTCTCGCCGCCGATTACCGAGAATGTGGACCCCGTGTCGAGAAGAGCGACCTCCTGCACAGGCCAGTGTTCTATCCGGCATCTCACGCCGATGTCTACTCTCCATCCCTTGATTCGGTATTCAGAGAACCGAGCGGAGCCGGTGCTCCAGTCCGCGTAACCGGTTGTCGTTGAAATCAACAGATTCTTCATCGGCACATGTCCTACGCTTTGAAGAAGAGCGTTCCTTCCTCCATTCGACCGGTTCTTTCGAGGCGTGACTCGAGCTCGGCCCGAGTCGGAGCGCTGTCCACGAGCGCGCCGTCTTTGATTGCCACCCACCGGCCTTGGTACTCGTGGTAGTGTTCTTCGATCCACTTGAAGTCGGCCGCGAAGTTCTTGCCCGTGGCCGTTGATCTAAACGTAGGAGGGGGGTAGGCCAAAAGCCTGCGCAATTTGTCCAACCCCGGGGAAAGCCCCTCGGGTGTTTCTTCGGCCAGTTTCTTCGCCTCTCGATGGTACCCCTCTTTGAGAAGGCGGCGAATCTCGGCTTCCAGGAGATCCGGGTGGGCCTGGGCGTACTCTTCAACGGATTCGTTTTCATGCAGTTCCATGGGGTCCTCCCGCCGGCCGGACTCGCTATGGTTCGCGACGCGTCCGTCGGCTCCGGCTTTCTTTATCAAATCTACAGCGCCTCCTGTCCCGAGAGCAAGCTCAATTGCCTTCATGCGCCTTTGTTGTAAACGCCGAAAGGTGGCGCTGATCGCAGCTGATGAAATCTTCGCGTTCCGCGCGTGTAACCCGCCCCGCTTCGACGGCACTATCCCCACAGAGACCGCAGGCTCGAGCCGGTCACATCTCAACACTACGAAAAACAGAGGATATGAACCATGAAGAGAAGCGGACTGATTGCAGCGATCATAGTGACGGCGATTATGGTAACCGCGGCCGGGTCTGCGTGGAGCTTCCACGGCGGAGACTCCGGCGAGGGCGGACCGTTCAAGAAGCTCCTGACGGGTCACATGGGTCGGCTGCTCGTCCTGAAATCGAAGCTGGACATCACGGACGAGCAACGGGAGAAGATCAAAGGTATAGTGAAGAGCCGCAAGGGTGAGATTGCGCCTGTGGTGAAGGATCTCATGGAAAAACGGTATCGCCTGCGAAAGGCCGTGCTTGACGAGCCCGCGAACGAAGCCGAGATTCGCGCGGCCGCCAAGTCGCTGTCCGGTTCGATCGGCGACGCCGCAGTGGTCGCGGCCAAGGTGATCGCTGACGCTCGGCCCGTCCTGAGCCCGAAGCAGAGAAAGCTTCTCAGGGAATTCCGGTCTGATATGCGTGCGGGCACGATGGAATGGTTGAACGATTTGACCGGGAAATAAACCCGAACGATCGAGCCGCAGCGAAGCTGATCGTGTGCGGCTCGGTCTCTCGCGCTTCGGCGCGCGAACGAACGAAAACGATCTCCCGCCGGCGCCCACTCTGCGAGACGGTGAATGAGACGTTCGATACCATCGGTTGTTGAGATCTCGGCGGAGTCGATATTCTCGGTCGATCCCAATGAAAAAGGAACAGCGGTGGAATCGCAGGCCGAGCACGGCAAACGAATCGACGGTGATGATGACGCTCGGGATATTACCGCCGCACTTGGCGGCGACGGCGACGCGTACGCGCGAATCATCCGGCGGCATGAGCGTTTCGTGGCCACCCGCATGTGGCGCTTCACCCGCGATCGGGCTGATCACGCGGAATTGGTGCAGGAAGTCTTCGTTCAGGCCTTCTTCAGCCTGGCCGGTTATCGCGGCGACGCTCCGTTCGAGCATTGGCTCTCGAAAATAGCCACACGGACAGGCTATAAGCTTTGGAAGAAGGCCGATCGGGCCGGCGCCGCGGAGCCGTGGCCCCATGAAGCCCTTGAATCACTTGCGGTTGTCGAGCCGGAGGAGCTCGAGCCCGCTCAGGCCGCGGAGACGCTCTTCAAACTCTTGGAGCGCCTGTCTCCTCGCGACCGTCTTGTCCTGACCCTCCGCTACGTGGAAGACCGCAGCGTAGAAGAAACCGCAGAACTGACGGGTTGGTCTGCGACGATGGTGAAAGTGCAGGCGTGGAGGGCTCGAAAGAAACTCCGAAAAATGCTGATTTCCGCAGGAGTGGAGGTGTCGCCGTGAAGGAAACCGATCTGCTCAAAAGGCTCGCCGCAACGGCGAACAAAGAACCCGCGCCGGAAACGGATATTGTCGACCGCGTCCTCGCCGCGCTCGATCGGGACGACGAGGATGTGATCCGTCCGCTCGCGTGGGTAGCGGGCTTGTCGCTGGCCGCGGCCGTTCCGATGGTTGTGATGGCGGTTCAAGCGATCGACATATTCACCGATCCCCTGCAAGGGGCGCTTTCCGCCGTAGGATGGACGTTGCTATGACCCAACAGACCGTCGACACCACACAAACTCCGCCTCCGCGGACGGTGAAGCGAAGGCGTCTGCGAGCGGTCCTGCTCGGCATTTTGATACTCGTCTGCGGAATGGCGCTCGGCGCCGGCGTGACGCTCATTTACGTGAAGAAAGTAGTCGAGAGCATGCACACTCCGGGCGACCCCTCGAAACGCATAACCAAACGCCTGGAACGGAAACTGGATCTCTCTCCCGAACAGGCCGAACAGGTCGGGCGCATCCTGCGGGAACGAGAGCGAGCGGTCCGACAAATCTTCCGTGATGTTCGGCCGAGGCTGAAGGAGCAGTTCGCCCTGACTCGAGATCAGGTAGCCGAGGCGCTCACTCAGGAGCAGAAGGAGAAGTGGCTCAAACGGATCGACCGGATGGAGCGACGGTGGATTCACGATTCGGACGCGTCGAAGCAAGGCGGCCGTTAGCGCCGCGGCCTACGTGTCCGCATTCCAGGTCTCGATCACGTCCCCATCGAATCCTACGTAAAGTATCGTTCGATCGCGGGCCCTTTCGATCACCCCGTCGGCGATCCTGCGTTTCTGAGCAGCCGTCAAGCCGACCTCTCGAGCGTACTCCCTCAGGAAGCGCATTCTGTCCTTTGCGTCGAGCGCGGTGGGAGCGCTCAGGAAGATCTGGACAAGGTTTTTCACTCGCCTGCGTTCGGTCATCCTGCCGGTGAAATCGACCTCATCGTAATCGAGGAGAGCGAACCTGACGGGGGCGTCTCCTTCGGTCGGTTCGCCCGATCGTCCCCTGTCGTCGGAATCCGAGGGGGAAGGATTTTCCTGAACCACAATGTTGCACGTCTTGAGGTCCGCGTGAAAAACGCCTTTCGTGTGAAGGCTTCCGATGAGACGCCCGAACGATCGCACAAACGCCTGCTTTTCCGCGGCCGGCCACCCGGCGCGGACCTTGCCGAGCACGTATCGATCGAATTCCACGGCTTCCGGAACAACCTCCATGACCACCCATTCGGTGTGAATAAGCCCGACGGAGAACTTCCTGAGTAAGCCGAGAGGTCGCGCGACCGGTACGGCCGCTTCGTCGAGTCTCAATCCGTTCCGAAATGTGGCAAGCCCATGCGTCGGACGAAACAGTCCTTTCAGAGCATGAACGATCCCCCGCGGGCGGAATTCTTTGACGCAGACCTCCGGGCCGCCATCGAATTCGACGACGGTCACTCTGCTTTCCGGCGCGTTCTTTCGTATCGCGGCCGGGTTCGATTCAAGCGCCTTTTCATGCTCGATGATCGCCCTGCGAAGAAAGCGGACGGCCTCGTCCGAGGGAATACCCAGATCCGAAATCGCCGAACTGTTGACGCTTATGTGGAAATCTCGACTCACTGTGTAATCCAAAGCGGCTCCCGGTCAGGAGTTGTTTTGACCCCGGTTCCGCACGAACGCCGTCGTCAGGGCCAGCTTCAACCGATAGCGCAGATAATACCGGAGGCTCCGCAACCGCCACGGCGTCCGGTCCACGGATTTACGAAACCATTGCACCGCTTCCGGGAGCTTGCCGACGGACGCGTACGCGCGCCCGAAAGAGATGTCGTGATCCGACATGACCCGGAGGAATACGCGAGCTGGAATACGATCCGGGATGTAGTTCCTCATGAGAATGTCGTACGTGTCCGACCTCACGCCGATACGGTTGTGACTGGTGTTCGATTCGTAGAATCGAATGAAGACCAAGGGATCGTCAACGTATGCGATCGTATATCGAGCGGCAATCCGAAGCCAGACGTGAAACTCGTCGGCAAAGCGATACTCGGGCGGGAAGCCGCCGACCGCGTGAAAGACGTCGCGTCTGATCATGACCGAGGAGGTGTGAATGAAGCTCTGGGAGAACGCCTTGACGAACAGATCGCCGGCGATCCATCGATTGCGCCGCCTCGACGAGACGCGATCGCCCAGCCGCACATGGCGGGCCGCGACGAGCGCGGTCTCGGGTTGGACGCGAACGTAGTCCGCTTGAATAGCAAGCTTGTCCCGCGCCCAGAGGTCGTCATGATCGAGGAACGCGAACCACCGGCCCCGCGCGAGAGCCGCGCCCGCATTCCGTGATCGCGCGATCCCGCTGTTCTCCCGATGCAACGCACGAATATCGAGCTGCCGATCGAGCCACTCCCCAGTCCCGTCGGAACAGCCGTCATTCACCACGATCAGCTCGAAGTCCCTGAAGGTCTGCCGTCGAACTGAGTGCACCGTTTCCTTGAGCAGCTCCAACCGGTTATACGTTGGGATGATGACGCTGACAAAAGGATTTGAAGTGGATTCCATACGTCCGAGCCTGTCCGACGGGCGCGCGGCGGGATTAGCGGGCCGCGTCCCCGCCGGCCGTCGCCTGCGGGTATGAGCCGCTCAAGATTTCCTCGATTGCGTTCACGGTCTCGTCGGGGCTGATGCTCCGCATGCACGGGTGATCGGGGAGAGGGCATCGAAAATGTCGGCAGGGCGCGCATGAGGCCCGACCTTCGATCACATGGGCGTGACCGCCGTACGGCGCGGTGGCGCCTGCTATGGTGGGTCCAAAGAGCGTCAACACCGGCGCGTCCGCGGCTACCGCCAGATGCGCGCTTCCCGTGTCGTTCGACACGACCATGCGGGAGAGGTTCATCACCCCCATCGACGTGATGATGTCGGCCCTGCGGGCAAGATTCATACCCCGGGCGCGCCGCATCATCGATTGAATTCCGGATATCAGGTCCGTCTCGGTCGGCGCGCCGAGGAAGGCGATTTCGCCGTTGAATCGTTCGGTGAGGAGGTCCGCCAGGCGAGCGAAGTAATCGGCCGGCCACCGCTTGGCTTCCGAGTTGACCGAACCGGGACAGAGGCTGAAGAGCGGGCGATTGAGATCCGCGCCGAATTCGCGAAGCAGCCGAGCCGCCCCGTTCAGCTTCTCCGGAGGAAGGAGGATCGAGCAATCCGGAGGTGTCGGGTCGGCCCGGTGAGCTTCACCGTAGAATCGGGCTTCCAGGTAATCGGTTATGGCAAGATAGTAAAAGACTTGGTGTTTCGCTCGTATCTCCTCGGTCCTCGGCGCCACAAGATTCAGCATGGGCCGTCGAAGATCGGTGGGATAACCCGCTCGAATCGGAATGCCGGCCAGCCACGCGGTGAATGCGCTCTCGAACGCGTTCTGGAACAGCACCGCCATGCCGAAACGGCCCCTGCGCAGCGGCTTCCTCATCGTGAAAGCCCGACGGGCCGGACCGCCGAAGCGCGGCGTGAAGGTCACAACTTCATCGGCTATTCCCGTGGCGCGCACGAGGTCGCTGAGCCCTTCAGGAACCCACACTGCGAGCGTAGAGGACGGAAATATCCGTCGAAGCTCCTTGAGAGCGGGGAGGCTCATGACCGTGTCGCCCACCCAGTTGGTTCCGCGAACGACAATTCGGGAGGGTATGGTGAGAGACGTGGAGAACGCGCTCACTGCGATCGTCCTTCTTCAGTCAGAGGGATTTCAGGACGCGTTCACTGTGCTTGGTCGTCCTGCAACGGTTCAGCCTGATCGCGCAGCATAACGGGAATGTCATCTCGAATCGGATATTTGAGCTTGCACGCATGACAGAGGAGGCCGTCCCCGGATTCGCTGAGTTCCAAATCGCCCTTGCAGCCAGGACATACCAAGATTTTTAACAGGTCTTCACTTACCGCCATGTTGGACTCGCTTCTGAAGAATTGGCCGAGCAAGGCTGAGGGAGCCAACTGAAGAGTGGGCCGCCGAACCCATTTCGGCTGTCCATTCTATATACCGAGACGCCGAGTGACGCAAGATGAGGAGCGTGGCGCTCGGCTCAGTGGCGCGTCTCTTTTCCCCATGAAGGGATAATCATCATCTGACCCGGCAATGCCGCATGATCCCCTTCGGTAATCTCGCCGAACCCGACCACGCGACGTTGAGCGTCCCGCTCATAGGATTGTGTCACCACATAAGGCGCACCGCCCTGAATCGCGGTGGTCAGCACGAGGGATTCTTCCACCGCTCCGGTCCTCGGGTCCTCAACCCGCGCGCACGTGACCGTCGTCACCGCGAATGCGCCTTTCTCGAGAGCCGCGTCGCGCACGTGATCAACAAGGGCCTTCTTCTGGTGTTCGTTCTTGAAGGGCATCACGATCGGAAACATCCCATCCATGGTATGGAGAATCGCCGTGGGAAGATGCGTGCCGCTCTCGATCAGCGTAACCCGCGCGATCTTCAATATTTCCCGAATAATAACGGTCAGTGAATACGCTTGTTCCGGCATCGCCTCGCCCCCGGTGACCGTTGGGCCGAGCGACGGGTATCCGCCGATCCTCGTCGACGGCCTCTGCTCAAACATATACAATACCGTGCGGCTTCGCAAACATGAGGCGCTACGGCCGCATGGGCAGCCCGCGGCTTTGATGAGGGGCCTGGGAGATTGGTCCTCGTGCGTGTCGCCTCGAGTGCGGAGGCGTGGGAAGGAGACCGTGGACATGGAAGATTGGAAAGCCGCTTACAAGCGCTCGGCCGTTTTGGCGGTCGCGCTGGGAGGTTTCCTTATCGCAACGGGGTACGCAGCCGAAACCGGCCGGCCGGGTCGCTCGATCACCGTAGGAACATTCAACATCCGCAACTTCCCGTGCAATAACAATTGTCGCTGCCTGAAGGCACATGGGTTCGATTGCCGGCGGGATCGAGACGCGCCTCCTACAAGCCTGTCGTTGTTGGCCGACGAGATACGCCGGCTGCGCGTGGATATCCTCGCGGTTAACGAGATACTCAGCCCGCGACGGATGAACCGTTTTGCGCACGACTTTCTGGGCCCTGACCGGCGATTCGTATGGGCTCAAGAGGGAGGGGCGCAGAAGGTCGGGTTTCTTTACGACGGTTCGACCGTGCGCCTCGTAGAGAAGCTCGAATTCACACAACTTTATTCGTCGGTGAAAGCCGAGAACCACCCGTCGAAATGCGTCCGGGGCCTCCGGGATCTTCGTCCGGCGCTGGTCTGCCGATTTGCGGTGAGGGATTCGGCAATGGATTTCTACGCGGTTGCGGTACATTTGAAATCCGGACCGTGCGATTCCGTCAGAAAAGCTCAGTGGGACTCGATGATTTCGCTTGCAACCCGGCTGAGTGAACGGGACCCGGACATAATTGTCCTCGGCGATTTCAACGACTTCGACCGAACGCAGGACGACGCGGCGCAGTTTCGACGACGGTCGGGGTTTGCGCTCCTGACGAAGTCCGTCCCATGCACGCTGATTGCGAAGAAACGCGGGCTCGTTCTCGACAATCTCTTGGTTTCCCCGTCAATGCTTGGATGGTGCGTCACGGGTTCGGTCCGAGTGGGGGGAGCGTGCGACGAGGGCTGCCGTCCGTCGCGCTCGACTCGTAAGTATGTCCGACGGGTTTCGGATCATTGCCCGGTGACTGCGGTTTTTCTGCCGGCCGCGGGGCGGGGAGAGCGCGGGGGCCGAGGGGAACCACGCGTCCGCCCGACCCGGCCGACGCCTTCTCACGGAATCGACGGACAGAACGACCGCGGCGCGGTCATTCCGGCAATCCCCACTTGTAGAGCTTCCGTTTGGGCTTTGATGTCTCCTCGGTTTCCTTCTCTTCCGCGGGTTTCTCAGGCTTTGCCGAGCCTGCGGGGAGACCCCAGCGAAGCTTTCGTCGCGCCTCTTCGTCCGCCGCCGCGAGGCTCTCTTGATCTGAATCTTCCTTGTTCTGCGCCGTGACGGTTTGCGGCGTATCGGGCGCGGCGATGATGAAATTGGCCCGGATGAGAATGCTCTTGGCGTTTACTCCCTCGGGAAAGGGCGGAAAGGGTTCGGCTTTGCGGATCGCCTCGACCAGCGACGCGTCGAGCGCGGCGTCGCCGGAACCTTCGAGCAGCCGAACCGAGTCGAGCGCGCCGCTCCTTCGGAGGGAATAATCGATTCGGATGCTCAATCTGTCATTGGTCGGTATGTCGGGATCCCCGGCCGGTTTCCACGCGCGCTGAATGGAATCCCGCGTGAGGATGCTGTAATCGTTGAGCGTCTTGCTGCGCGTGGTCCGATCGATGATCACGCGATCCTCAGCGGCCCATATCGCGGGAACGATCCCGAAAGAGAAAATCAAACCGATAATAAGCGCTATGGCCGGAACGGTGTGTTTCTTCATGGAAACAAGCTCCTCGTGCGCGCCGAGGCCGTATGGGCGGCGGGCGGCCGAACCGCACGACGCGGCGTCTCGGCGGCGTGAAGGGATTTTCCGGAACAAGTCCAGGGTGTTCGATTAAGAACCGCGTGCTCCGGTGTAGGATTCCGTACCAATGTCCTCCGGCCGGGTCAAGGGAAAAATGCGCCGGGAGCATTCCGTACGCCAAATACCGGGACGACCGGCACGTCGGCCCGTCGGCGCGTCTCCGCGGGAACCGGGCCTGCCGCGGTTCGCCGACTGTGAGGGTTTGACGCTTTTTTCCCTTGGAGCATTCCGAAAGAGCCGTATACGTGGTAAATTGGCCGTTTGAGAGCCTCCACGCGTTCGTCCGGTTGACGCGCAGTTTCCCGCAAGCGGCTATTCGAGGGATTCATGGACCGTGAACAGCTGAAGAATCGGCTCCTTCCCCTCGTGTCATTCCTCGTTCTTCTTGTAGTCTGGGAGGCGACCAAGCGTATCAGCGGCTGGAGCGTGGCGGTCTTCCCGAGTCCCATGGAGGCCGCGCGCGGAATGTGGGAACTCATCGCGGACGGGACGCTGATCAAGCATTCGGTCGCGAGTCTGTTCCGGGTCACGCTGGGGTTTTATCTTGCCGCCCTTCTGGGCATACCGTTGGGGATTCTTCTCGGGTGGTGGAAGACCGCGCAGACGATGACCAACGCGTTGATACAGTTCCTGAGGCCGATTTCACCGCTGGCGTGGATTCCCCTGGCCGTTCTGTGGTTCGGGATCGGCGACAAGCCCGCGATTTTCCTCATTTTCCTATCGAGCTTTTTTCCCTTGTTGGTTTCGACCATCACCGCGGTTAACAATATTCGTTCCGTCTATTTCCAGGTGGCCGCGAACTTCGACTTCAGCAGGCTGGAAACGGTGATCATGGTCATCTTTCCCGCGATACTCCCCGAGATCCTTCCGGCGCTGCGCATTAGCCTGGGTATCGCGTGGCTGGTGGTGGTGGCCGCGGAGATGATCGCCGTGACATCGGGTCTGGGATACCTTATCCTCGATTCTCGCAACGCCCTGAGGATGGACTACGTTATGGACGCCATGATAGCAATCGGTCTCATCGGCATATGCCTGGACAAGGTGATTTCGCAACTGAACAGGATCAAGGCGGTGGCCTGGGGAGGGTAGCCGCGTGGGGCATGTCAGAGTCGAACGCGTCTTTAAATGCTTCATAGAACGTCGACACACTCGACGATTGGTCAATTCGGATCCGAATACGCACGAGGGGGACAGACTCCTTGTGCTGAACAACGTCAATCTTGAGTTCGACGACGGCGAAATGGTCTGCATTCTCGGCCCGTCGGGATGCGGAAAGACCACGCTGGCCAGAATTATCGCAGGGTTCGATTTCCCCACGTCGGGGGATGTGCTCGTGGACGGCCGACCCGTGAAGGGGCCCGGGTCCGGGAGTATCTTCGTGTTCCAGCACAGCGGGCTCTTTCCCTGGATGACGGTATGGGAGAATGTTCGGCTGGGTTTGCGACACATGACCGATGAAGACGAATTGGAGGAGCGAGTTCAAGAGTTCATCGACGTGGTCAATCTCACGGGATTCGAGAACCATTACCCGACTCAGCTCTCCGGGGGCATGCAGCGGCGAGCGGAACTTGCCCGCGCCCTGGTGGTCAATCCCGAAATTCTCTTCATGGACGAACCTTTCGCCGGTCTCGACTTTCTAACCCGATTGAAGATGCGTGAAGAAGTCATCAACATGCACGAATTCCTTAGGAAGACGATCATCTTCATTACCCACGACATCGAAGAAGCGTTGGTCATGGCGGACAGGGTGGTGGTCTTCAGCGATCGACCGGCGAAAGTGGAGATGGATGTGAGAGTGGAGTTCCCTCACCCGCGGGATTTCGCGAATGAGCCCGAACTGGAGGCGCTGCGCAAGACCGTGTACACCACTCTGGGGGTTCACTATGCTCTTTAGTCGGAGCGGTCGAACCAACTCGCCCCTGGCGGGCGCGGCCCCCGTGGCCGGAGTCGCTCTGGCTTGGTTGCTTCTGATCAGCGTTCTCCACTATCAGCTCAATGTCGCGAAGGACGAGAGACCGGTCGTCTTGATGGGCTATATGCCGGTCATCACGAATTTGGCGTGTCCGCTCTTGGATTATGCCACACGAGATTCGGGGAGCGTGCGGTTCGAAGCGCTCAAGTTTTCGTCGTTCGCGGAGATGGGAGAGGCGCTGCGCAACGGGCAAATACAGGCCGCGTTCATTATCGCGCCGCTTTCCATCGTGTTGCACCAGCAGGGCGCGGACGTGCGGATCGTGTACATCGGCAATCGACATGAAAGCACCCTCGTCTTTCGCAGGGGTCTCGACGTCAAGGATTTCGCCGATTTGGCCGGCAAAAGTATCGCCGTGCCCATGCGCTATTCCGGCCACAACATTTCGGCTCGGCAGCTCGCCGAGAAGTTCGGGCTCAAGGGAAAGAATCTCAATATTGTGGAGATGAATCCCCCGGATATGGCTTCAGCCTTGGCCGCCGGAGCGCTCGACGCGTATTACGTGGGCGAACCCTTCGCCGCGAAGACCATCCAGGCGGGGGAGGCGGAGGTGCTCTATTTCGTGAGCCGGGTCTGGCCGGATTTCATCTGTAACCTGCTCCTGGTGAAGCAGGACTATATCGAGAAACATCCCGACCGCGTCCGGATGCTCGTCCGCGGCGCGGTTCGTTCGGGGATATGGGCTCGCGAACATCCGAAGGAAGCGGCCGAAATAGCCGCTCAATACTGGAACCAGCCGGCCGATCTGGTCGAGTACGCGATGACCGTTCCGCCGGGCCGCATAGTGTATGACAAGTATGTTCCCAAAGAGTCCGAGATTCGGTACCTTGCCGATCAAATGGTCCGATTCGGGCTCTTGAAAAGTAGTGATGTCGCCGGACTCGTCGACGATTCCTTTGCGAAGAGCGTCAAAACCGATGATGTGAAGGAATTTGACGACATACTGAAACCGTAACCGCGCAGACTCGGAGCCGTTACGAAAGATCCGTCCAATGGGCGCGCCGCAACGGCGCAGAAAAGGCGCTCGTGGCTCATACCGACCTCCAGGACATAACCGATCTGGTCCGGGCCGCACGGCTGATCAGGAGCTTCGTGAAGGATGTGGAGCGAGGCTCCTTCCGGCGCGATCTCATGCGAAGGAAAGCGGTTGCGGGGCAATGCATTCATATGGCGGGGATGGCCAAACGCATCTCCCGAGGCTTCAAGGACGAACACCCGGACGTTCCCTGGGAGCGAATATGCGAGATGGGCGACACGCTCTTGAGGACGCCCGACCGCGTCTCGCCGGACGAGCTGTGGAAGCACGCCCGGGCCTTCATTCCCGAGTTGCTGTTGAAGACCGCAAGCTTGCTCGAACCGAAGCGTGACGATCAGGCGGGCGCATAGCCCCCTCCGAGGGAAAAGAGAACCTCCTCTCCCAAAAGGACAGAGGAAAAAAATGGTATATTGTCATATTAATCGCGCATAACGACTATACCGCGATGCGGCTGGATTACGGCATTGCGAGGAGCGGAGCGACGAAGCAATCCCAGGCGGTTGAGGAATCATTAGGC
>CAYLRL010000003.1:76887-122300 GCA_964385875.1 uncultured Syntrophales bacterium | reverse complement strand
AACCGCCATATCCATGTCATTGCGAGCGGAGCGAAGCAATCTCAGCGCGCAAGGCCCCGAACCGCCTGAGATTGCCACGTCGCTGCGCTCCTTGCCATGACACCGCCGGAAGGCCTCCGACTTCTTGGAGACTGATCGCATTGAGTGCGGGCTTCGGAACGGCGCCCGTCATACGCCGGCGCCCGATTCCCGGCCGGCCGGCATGACGACGCTCATTCGGCGAGAGCGAGGAAGCCCCAGAGGGAAAGACTCTCTGGGGATTGGGAAGAGGAGGCGGCTCTCACCGGGAGCGATCGACCGCTCAATCTCACCGCGTGTCCGGTCCGATAGCCAGCGCTCGGCCGCGCAGCAATTCATTCACCAGAGGGTTCAGGTAGTACTGGGCGATCCACTCCACCACCGGGACACAGACCGCGTCCCCGAACCCGAAGAGCGCCTGATTGAGCGGCACGGACAGGTTATAATCGTCCGCGCCCATCAGCCGGGCGCATTCCCTCGGGGTCAGCAGTCGGGCGAAGCTCTTTCCGTGTCCTGCTTTGACCAAAATCTGACGGCCGCTCCCGCCCCGCGGGGTGCGCAGGCATCCCGCGATCCCGTCGGTGCGGAGCTCCGCGGTCGACACGCCGTTTCGGACACGCCGGAAGACTGTGCCGTAAGACCAAGTCGATCTCGAGATCATCTCATCGAAGGGCTTTCGGTGCCGAGGACTCATCTGATCGATCAGATAGTCGGTTCGCGTCTCGTCCCACCATTCCTCGGCGTCCTCCGGCAGATCGTCCAGGATATCCTCCAGACGCATGCCGCCGGCGGGCGGTTTGGGCATGGGTCGTATCCGGCGGCGGATGTCAGGTCTTTCCCTGACGAAATCAATCAGTTGTGCGGGTCGCACCGCGTCATCCCGAAAGTCTGCCGCTGTGGCCCCGTCCGCGGATTCGAGTTCAGCGTCTGAGACGCCTATCACGAACAGCCTCCGTCGGCTCTGGGGGACGAACCACGCCGCGTCGAGGATGAACGCGTCGACGGAATAGCCGAGGCGATTGAGTGCGAGAAGGGCTTCCTCGAAATCACGCCCTTGTCTCGATGTGAGAAATCCCGGGACGTTCTCCAGGAGAATCAAGGGTGGTCTCCGCGGGCCCATCTCCTCGATGATGCGAATGAATCCCCAAAAAGCCGAGGACTGTTTGCCGCCCAAGCCTGCGCGCGAGCCTGCCAGTGACAGATCGTTGCAGGGAAACGAGGCCGTCGCCAAAGAAACCGTCGGGACTCGATCCGCGGGAATCTCGTGGATATCCGCGAGATGGAAATGGGGCTCCGTGTCCTGAAAATGTCCCTCGTACATCTCCTTTTTCTTTGGGTCCAGATCGTTGGCATAGGCAACGGACCAGCCCTGACGTTCCAGGGCGACACGAACGAGTCCGATCCCAGCGAAAAATTCGGCGAAAGTCTTCTGAGGAAGGATCGCCAAAGGACTCGGGCCCGGTTTACGGTCCGCGGCTTTCAGCGTCATATTCACACACTCATCGAGGTTGTTTCGGATATCGCTCTCCCAGAATCGGAGCACGGTCCAACCGTCTGAGATCAGCGCAGCCGTCGCGGAACAATCGCGCTCCATGTTCCTGCGGATTTTGTTCAGCCAGTAGTTTCTTGCTTGGCCTGTCTTGGTGAACTGCTCCTCGAGGCACGCCAGATTGCGGCGACGCCATTGACCGCCGTGCCAGTAGTCTCCGTCGACGAAGACCGCGAGTCGCTTTGAGGGCGCGACGATATCGGGCTTCCCCGGCAGATCGGACGCGCAGAGCCTATATCGCAGCCCCTCGGCCCAGAGCGCTTTCCGAAATACCACCTCCGGCTTCGTGTCGCGACTGCGAACCTTCTTCATGATCGCGGAGATTTCAGATTCGGTGCGTCGCGCAGTGGAGCTCTTCATGGATCGACGTCGTATCATACTCGGTTGGGAAAATCGACTGCGGGAGGCCGCCGGATTCTCGTCTCCCGGGAGATCGGCGCGCGCCCGGGATGCGTCCGTCGGCCGCGCATAATGCGGTTGACCGAAGGCAGCGCATAGGGCATGTTACAAGGTCGACACCCGAACCGAAAGGAGAGCCTGCGGTGCGAATTCTTTCCGGAATCCAGCCGAGCGGTTCGCTGCATATCGGCAATTATCTCGGTATGATGAAGCCGATGATTTCGTATATGGATCGTGGACAGCTCTTTGTCTTCGTCGTCAATCTCCACGCGTTGACCAGCCTTCATGACAGGGAACGACTGGCGACCGGCACGATCGAGGCCGCGGCCGATTTTCTCGCGTTGGGGCTCGACCCCAACCGATCCATCTTCTGGGTGCAATCGGACGTTCCCGAGGTGGTCGAGCTCTCGTGGATTCTTACCTGCATCACGCCGATGGGCCTGCTCGAACGGTGCCACTCGTACAAGGACAAGATCGCCAAGGGGATTTCTCCGAACCACGGCCTTTTCGCGTACCCGGTTCTGATGGCCGCGGATATTCTCCTCTATCAGTCGAATCTCGTGCCGGTGGGCAAGGATCAGAAGCAGCACGTGGAGGTGACTCGCGACATCGCGATGAAATTCAACCACACCTTCGGAGAGACCTTCACCATCCCGGAAGCGGAAATCAGCGACGAGGTGGCCACAGTTCCGGGCGTCGACGGTCAGAAGATGTCCAAGTCGTACGGGAACACCATTGAGATCTTCCTGGACGAGAAGGACCTGCGTCAGCGGGTGATGGGCATCAAGACCGATTCCACGCCGGTGGAAGAGCCCAAAGATCCGGAGACCTGCAATGTGTTTCAGATATTTCGCCATTTCGCGCCGGCGGATCGCACCGCGGAAGTGCTGACCTTGTACCGTGGAGGCGGGGCCGCGTACGGCTCGCTCAAGAAGGAACTGTTCGGGATACTCTGGGATTTTTTTCGCGACGCGCGGGAGGAGCGTGCTCGGCTGCTCAAGGATCCCGGCCATATCAAACAAATACTCGCAGAAGGAGCGGAAAAGGCCCGATCCATAGGTTCGGGAACCATCGACCTGGTGAGAAAAAACGTAGGGACCATCTATTGAAAGCCGCCGGCGAGGGACGCGCCCCGGACATCCACAAGGTCATCGAGATCCTGCGCGAAGAGGTCCGGGAGTTCAAGGTTCCGATCGTCACCGAGGTCTCGCAGCATCGTCGCAACCCGTTTGAGATTCTGATCGCCACGATTCTCTCACTGAGAACCAAGGACGAAACCACGCGCGAGGCCGCGCGCAGACTCTTCGAGAAAGGCGCGTCCCCCGAGGAAATCCTCGACATACCCGAGGAGGAAATCGCCCGCGCGATCTATCCGGTGGGCTTCTACAAGACCAAGGCCAAGACCGTCCGTCAAGTCTGTCGCGACCTCATCGACAAGTACGGCGGCGAAGTCCCCGACGATCTCGACGAACTGCTATCGCTCAAAGGCGTAGGTCGAAAGACGGCCAATCTGGTGGTCACGTTGGGATTCGGCAAGGAAGGCGTCTGCGTGGACACTCACGTCCATCGGATCAGTAACAGGCTCGGGTACGTCAAGACCAAGACCCCCGACGAGACCGAGTTTGCGCTCCGCCGGAAGCTTCCCAAAGAGTACTGGATCGAATATAACGACCTGCTCGTCACATGGGGGCAGAACATCTGCAAGCCCATATCGCCGCTCTGTTCACAGTGCCGACTCGAGCCGCTCTGCCCGCAGATCGGGGTTACCAAGCACCGCTGATAAGCCCGGACGCAAATTCGCCCCCCGCCGGTTTAGCCCCAGCCCGTACCGTGGGCGGCTCCGGTTCGTCCGAGCCCGACATTCTTCTCGAAAATCACCCTAGCGCTCGTCTTCGTCGTCGACTCCGTTGCGCTCTTCCTTGAGTCGTCGTTCCAGGTCGTCCACGAGAGCTTTGTAGGAAATCCCGGCCTTTTCGGCCTTGCGAACGCATCGGGCGGTCTGAATCTTCAGCGTCACCACATAGCCGATCACCGCGGTTATGACGGTCACGATTGACGCGGTAACGAAGCAGCGCGCGATGATGTCGTAGGACATGGTCATGAAGACCTGGAAGGTCTCCCAGAAGTAGGTCTGCTGCAGGATTGGGTTCACCAGTTGTCGGAAGGCCTCGACGCTCATGACTTTGGGGCCGCCCAGAATCTTTGAACCCACGTAATAATACGCGTAGTAGAGCGGGATTATGGTGAATGGATTGCTGACCCAACTGACCGTGAACGCAATGACCACATTGTACCGGAAGATCGTGCGCATCAGCACCATGCCGATGAGCTGACTGCCGAAGGGGAGGAAGAATCCGACCACGAAGCCGACTGCGGTCCCCCGGGCGTCGAACCAGGGTGGATGCTTCGAACGAACGAACGGTTCCACCAGATGACGGCGGACAAACCCGTAGACTCCGCTCCATCGGGGGCTCTCCGGAGTGTCCTGCTGTGGGGGCGGTTCAGGCTCCCGATCATCGGGAGGATGGGGAGAGACCACCCTGAGTTTCACCGGCGCACCCGGCATCTTCGTCATCCTACGGGACATATTCGCGAAGGTCGTGATATCACCGAATCTCCCTTCATGCAACGGGTTGAGACCGCGCTCCCCGGATGTTCGCCGGCGCGCAAACGCGCGGCCTGCGCTCTCAGCCGCAATTGTATCACCGAACGAGTCCGCGCCGAATGTGATTTCTGTGTTTGGAAACGATCGGCTCGCATTCACGGACGTGCTGCGATATGCGGCCCCCCGCGGCTTCGAAACAGCCGAATCGTTCGAGTGTCAAATTCATTTGACAAGACGGCGCCGCTGCAATAGACCTGTCATCCGAACTGAGATCCATAGTCTCCATCGGAGAGCTCGGACCGACAATCGATCCGCTCGGGCGGCGAATGAGCCCGGAGGAAAAGAGACGCTAAGCGTCGATCACGACCGAGGCGGGGCCTGAGCGGCGTCCGCGGGAAGGAGAACCGTTATGAAACCGATCGTCATCGAAGCCGTAACCATCCCCGACGCCTGGTTCCAGTGCCTCTATACGCTGGTGGAGGAGTCGAGGAAGCCGGACGGCGCGGCTCGTCGGTACACGGTCGACACGGGCTCGAATCCGGGCGTGGACCGTATTGAATTCGATATGGCGATGATCCATATCCAACAGCCGGGCGTTCGACCGCTCCTTCCGCAAATACCCGAACATCTCAATCTTCCGCCGGTGGCCGATGAGAAATACCTCACCGAGTACATGCCCTACCTGCTTTCGCCGGCCAAAGCCGACAGTGAACATTACACGTACGGCGAGCGGTTGCAGGTCGCGTGGCAGTATGTAATTGATTATTATAAGAAATACGGCGGAAGGACCAACAGGATGTGCATGGAGGTGGGGCGACCCGAGGATGTCTTCTTCTACGATGAAGAGGACGGCTCTTCGCCGTGCATGCGGCTCGTCGACACGCGGGTCATGGACAACAAGCTCCACTGGATCGTCTATTTCCGTTCCTGGAATCTCTGGTCGGGATTTCCGGTGAATCTCGCGGGATTGCAGCAGGCCAAAGAGATCATGGCTATGGAGATCGGCGTGGACGACGGCGAGATCATCGCAATGTCCAAGGGTCTGAATATCAGGGCCTACAACGTTGAGGTGGCCTTGGCGAGACTGCAGAAGGATCCGCGCATCAATCTAGGGGCCAGATGCGACTGACCCGGGTCCCCTCGTCGGGCTCCCGGGCCGTCCATGCGCGATAGCTTTCTTTTGTGAGTATCCTGCCGCATTCGGCCGGCTGAGCGCTTGACGCCCAGGTCGGGCGACCGACTCGAAGCGTTTCGGCGCCGCTCTTATTATCTGCCCCAGCGCAGCTTGGTCTCGTCGCTTTTCGGCTCGGCCGGCTTCACCTGGACATTACCCCACTGAAGCTTTTTCTCGTTGCGGTTACTGCCGCCACCCAATTGCGGGATGGGCGTATCGCTCTTCGGTTCGGCCGTATCGACGCTCACTCCGGGTTCCGGCTCCGGTTGAGGCCGCGACAGGCGGGGTTCATCCACGGGCCGAGTGACTGGATCCCTGGGCCGGCGAGTCGGCGTGGTGTCAATACGCGTTCGGGGGGCCGGCGGCATGGGGAGCGTGCGTCTTACGACCGGCGCCGGCGGCGCCGCCGGTTCGGTTTCGATCGACGGCTTGTCGTACACTTCCATCTGTTCAAAGGATTTGGCCGGGTTGTCAGGGGTGAACGTGGCGTCGAACTTCTTGGGGTCTATTTGAGCGTCATACTGCTTTTCCGTGTCCCAGTAGATCTCTGCGGCATGGACGGAAGCTCCGCAGACGAGAACCACCGTCGACAGGGCCGCAACAATCGCGTATCTCATATCATTACTCCTTGCCTGGATTCGGGGCCTGATTGGGGACCCTCCGCTCCCCGTACGCCAACTTTACGCCTATAGTATAATCATAGCACAGGATTCGCTAATTAGTCAATATTTAAGGCCATCTGCAGGGGAATGAGAGTACGATTTTTCACATAGGGCCCGAAGGACGGCCGACGTCCGGATCGCCGGCTGTCCCTCGGTTCCCGCTGAGTTTCCCCTTCAACCACAATTCGCCCAGGGTGTATCGCTTGAGCCAGCTCTTGAGGCGCTCAGCCTCGAGGCGTCGCAAGTGGGTGCCCTCGACCGTCTTCTCACAAATCAGCACCGATTCGGAATGATCCGCCAACGCGGAAACCAGCAGATCCGAATGAGTGCTCACCACGATCTGGGTTCGCTTGGAAGCTTCCCGGAGCAGTCCGGCCACGGTTTGCAACATATTCGGATGAAATCCCAATTCCGGCTCTTCGATGCAGACAAGGGGAGGCGGCTCGGGATGGCAAAGGATGGCCAACAGACAGAGGTACCGCAGGGTACCGTCCGAGAGCCTCGCCGCGGGGATCGGCTCCTTCAGCCCTTTCTCGTAGAGCAGGAGCTCGACGTATCCGCCCTGGACCCGCGTCCGAACATCCTCCACGTCGGGATAGAACTCTCGCAGACGCAGGTTGATAACCGCCTTGGTCTCGGGCTTGTTCTGAAGGTCGTTGAGCACCATCGAGAGGTTCGCGCCGTCCGGTCTCAGCGCCTTGGCCGGCGCGTCGACCCTTTGGAGGCGTCGAACCGGCGTGTCGGTTCCGAGGCTCCATTCCCGATACAGGTGAATGGATCTGAAGTAGGCCGCGACTTTGGTCAATTCCGGGTAGCTGACGGGATCACGCAGCTGAGACAGCGCTGATTGCTGCTTGTTGATGTCGTCAAGCTCCAGCGGCTCGGGCGGATTGTGCCAGATATCCGAAAGTTGGCGTGAAAGCATTGGAACGATGATCGCTCGCCCCTTCTCGAATTTATAGTAGAAATTCCGCCCTTCTTCGGAGGAGTCGCCCGGAGCTTCGTCCTCGAGACGCTCCTCGACGATGGTGAAACGATTCTGCAGATATTCGGAAAAGGCCAGCTTGTATCTGAGCGTGTTCCCTTCGCCGGACAGGGGCTCCAGCACCGCTTGGACCTCAGCTCTCGGCCGTTCTCCGCCGCCTTTCCAAACCCACTCACGGAAGCCGCCGCCTCGCACGACAGGCTCCACAAGGTCGATCGCCGCGGCTTTGAGCAGCCCGATGATCTCGATAAGATTGGATTTCCCCGATGTATTGGGACCGATCAGCACGTTCAGGGGGAGCAGATCAATCTCCTGACCGTCTTCCCCGAATGAGAGCAGATTGCGAACATTCAGACTCTTCAGGAACAAGCTGTCTTTCATGCTTCCCACCTTGAAAAGCGGATCGGCCGCCTCTCGTCTCGGGCTGCGCGCGGCGTTAAACCCCGACGCGCCCTCCCCTCGGGGAGAGGGGACAAGAGGCCATTTTCACACGATTTCTTTCGCACTCTCGCTGGGAGAGCCGCTTTCTTTCTCCCTCTTCCTCAGGGACAGGTACGGGTCCTCTTCCTGCGGCTTCAGAAGCGATTGCGCACGGACCGGGCTCCTTCGAAGAGCTCGGTCGACACTCTTTCTAGTACACTCTTTTGAAGAAGGGATCAACTGCGGGATCGGTCGCCGGCGTCCCGGCCGCGAACCGGTCTTATCCCTTGACCACGCCCATCGGCCTGAGGCGCGCCACTTTTCGCGCGAGCCCCGCGCGGGCGACCACGTCCACAACGCGGCTCACGTCCTTGTACGCTTCGGAGACCTCTTCTCGAAGCGTCTTTCGCCCGCGGGACCGCGAGTAGATGTGAGCGTCCTCGAGTTCGCGTTCGATTGCCCGGCCTTTGGTGCGCTTCAGGGCTTGGCTGCGTGAGAGGGTCCTGCCGGCCCCGTGGCACGCGGACCCGAAGCTCTGCTCCATCGAGCCCGGTTCGCCGGCGAGCACGTACGACATCCGGCCCATGTCGCCCGGGATGAGCACGGGCTGGCCCGTGTAGCGAAATTCCTCGGGAAGAGCGGGATGATGCGCGGGAAAGCTTCGCGTCGCGCCCTTTCGATGAACGCACACCTTACGTCGCTTCCCGTCCGTTTCGTGAGATTCGATCTTGGCCATGTTGTGGCAGACGTCGTAGAGGAGGCGGAGTTTCAATTCTCTCGGGGATATGCCCAGCTCTTCCTCCCAGGCGGTACGGGCGAGATGCATAAGGATTTGACGATTCGCGTACGCGAAGTTCGCCGCGCCCGCCATCGCGGCCAGATACTCGTCTGCGAGCGGCGATCCCAGACGTGTGCATGCCAACTGGCGATCGGGGAGGTCGAATCCTTCTTTCTTCACGCTCTTGACCATGCGCGCGAGGAAGTCGTCGCATGTCTGATGGCCGAGCCCTCGTGAGCCGGAATGAACCATCAACGTCACCGCGCCGAGTTCGATGCCCCAGGCGCGGGCGGTCTCCTCGTCGAAGATCTCGTCGACGTAGCCGATTTCAAGGAAGTGATTGCCCGACCCGAGCGTACCCAGCTGATCGCGGCCCCGCTCGAACGCCCGGTCGCTCAACGCGCTCGGATCCGCGCACTCGAGCGCGCCGTAATCCTCGATGCGCCTCAAGTCACCTTCGTCTGCCATGCCCTGTCGGACGGCCCACTCCGCGCCCACCTTCAGGACGGACTCCGTCTCTTTTCTGTTGAGCCGAATACCGCCTTTGGAGCCGACTCCACACGGAACCCGAAGGAACAGCGCGTCTATGAGATCGCGCATGCGATTTGCGACGTCCTCACAGCGCAGCGCGGTCAACCCCAGCCTCACCCCGCAGTTGATGTCGTAGCCCACTCCGCCGGGAGAGACCACTCCGCGGTCGAGATCGAACGCGGCGACCCCGCCGATGGGGAAGCCGTACCCCCAATGGATGTCGGGCATGGCCAAGGATTTTCCGACGATTCCCGGAAGGTGAGCCACGTTGTACACTTGTTCGGGGCTTTTGTCCTGACGGATGGACGGGAGCGTCTTCTCGTCGGTGAAGATCAGGCCCGGCACGCGCATGCCGCCCGTCTTGGGGATTTCCCATCGTACATCGTCGAGCTTTACCAATTTAAAGGGGGCGGTGTTCGCCATGCCGGTATTCCTTTCCCGAAACGCGACTGCGGAATCCCGAACAAATTGTTCATGAGGATCCCGCAGCCTCAGAGTCGGACGAACTCTTACCCGGTATATAAAACATGCGAAGCCGGACACAAGAGCAGCGGACCATTTCGTCCATGCCGTCGAGGGCCGAATCCGTGATTGCTTCGCCGGTTCAGCTCTTCCGCCGCGGCGCGGTCAGCAAGACGATGAGGACCGCCAAGGCTACGGCGCCGCACCATACGGGATAATCGGAAAAGAGCGGAGCGTACCCCAGCATGGTGAAGACCGCGGCAACTCCGGTGAAATGATACGCCGCGCGGAATCGCTTGTTCGTGAAATCGGGCTTTGCGGGAATGCGCGCCTCCAGTCGCGACCACACGGTGTAGTTCAGCGCGGAGTAGACCATCACCGATGTGAGGACACCGGCCACCACGTCGCTGGGGAAGTGCGCGCCCACGAAGACGCGGGAAACGGCGATCAGCGCGGCGACCGTCATCGCGGTCACCGCGAGACCCACCGACGGCGCATATCGGGCGATCGCAAGACCCGCGGCGGTCGCGGCAGCCGCATGCCCAGAAGGAAAGGAACCCGACCGCAACAACGAGCCGATCACATGAACTGAATCGAGAACCGCGGCCGGCCGAGGCGTGTCGAGGGTTCCTTTGAAGATATGGACCACTGCGGACGAGAGGATCACCATGACCAGGCCGAAGAACGTAATCCGCGGATTCACCGTCAGAAAGGCTCCGAGCATGACGCCGATGAGCAGCCCGTCCCCGAGTGTGGTCACACCGAGCCACAGACGATCGGTCAGCGGACTGTGCAGGCCGTTCACGGCCTGGAAGAGAAGGATGTCGTAACGCAGACTCACCGCGAACAGCACGCCCAGCAGGATACTGGAGGCCGGCAGTGCGCGGCGATAGCGATTTCCTGTCGAGAATTTGATTGGAGGCGGCGTATTCGGCAAAATTCCCGAGCCTTTCCTCAATAGGGCGGGAGAACGGCGAAGTGCGCGGCGCGGCCGATCCTCGATACGTCCCGCCGAAGACTATCAAACGTCAAATATCAAACAGAACCCGAGCCGCATATCCGTCCTCCCGCCGGCGAACGGACGCTTCGTGATAGGTGACCGCCTTGATTTCCACCTCGGGGCCTTCAGCGTCTTCGGGTGCGGTCCTGCCGCGGATGTCCGCTTCCAGCGCGGTTTCCGAGAGGGCGTGAATGGCGACGTCAACGGGAACGAACCGTCGGGCTTCGTGCAAAAAGTGGATTTCGCGCAGCCAATCAACCAGGAGCCCGTCGACGTCATCCGCATCCAGGGAGACCGAATGCGTCTCGGCCGGCCCCGAGGGCGGCTCAATGCTCAACAGTGACGTCAAACCGAGCGCGGCGTTCACGAAGAGCTCCTCGAGGGAGCTCCCGAACGCTTCCATTCGGATGTCCGCAGTGTGTTCGAGGAAGCGCCACGCGGGCCTGTCACAGGAGGATTTTTTGCCCATGAATCTCCCGTCCGCGCGTTCGGAAGAATTACTCCTCACACGCTCTCCGGCTCGGGTTCCTCAGGCGGTTCAACGACTACGGCGTCGGCGACTTCGTCATCTTCTTCGCCGTCGGTCTCCGCGCGGGAGAGGTCCACAACGTGTTCTCCGTCCTGGATACGCACGAGCGTCCGTCCCATGGTATTGCGGCCGATCACCCCGATCTCTTCCATCTTCAGGCGTATTATCTTCCCCGCGGACGTCAGGATGAGCACGTGGTCCGTCTCCTGAACCAGTTCGATCCCGACCACATCGCCGTTGCGTTCCGTATTCTTGATGTTGATGACGCCCTGTCCGCCTCGATTGATCACGGGATACTCCGAGAGGGCCGTGCGCTTGCCGAAACCGCTTTCCGTGATGGTCAACAGCGAGGCGTTTTCCTCGGATATCACTTCCATGCCCACCACCGCGTCGTCATCCCTCATGCGCACGCCGGTCACCCCCCGCGCCTGACGGCCCATCGCGCGGACTTGGTCCTCGTGAAAGCGAATCGCCTTGCCTCCGCGGGTCGCCAGCAGAATGTCGTTGAACCCGGATGAGAATTTCACATCGATGAGCTCGTCGTCCGGATCGATGGTCAACGCGATCAGGCCGGTCGAGCGCGGTCGGGCGAACTCGGTGATCGCCGTCTTCTTGATCTTCCCCTTGGCCGAGACCATGACCACGAAGCCTTCCGCAGTGAGGTCCGAAGTCGGGAGAATCTTCCTGATGCGTTCGCCCGGCTCGATCTTGAGCAGGTTCACGATGGCCTTGCCGCGGCCGTACGGCGTTTCTTCAGGGAGCTGATACACCTTCAGCCAGTAAACGCGTCCTCGGTTCGAGAAACAGAGCAGGTAATCGTGGGACGCGGCCCACAGGATCTGGTAGACCATATCCTCGCTTGCGACACGCGTGCCGATCCGTCCCTTGCCGCCCGGTCGCTGGGCCTTGTACAAACTCGAGGGCACCCACTTCACGTATCCCTTCCGGGAAAAGGTGACCACAACGTCCTGACGGGGAATCAGATCTTCGTCGAGCACTTCCGGCTCGCTGTCGATGATTTCCGTCCGGCGCTCGTCTCTGAACCGCTTTTTCACGTCCTCGAGCTCTTCCACGATGATATCGAGCACCTTCTCGTAGGACGCAAGAATGCCCTCCAATTCTTCGATCCGCGCCAAGATCTCCTTGAGCTCCTGGAGGATCTTATCCCGTTCCAGGCCGGTGAGTCGCTGCAAGCGCATATCCAGGATCGCCTGGGCCTGAACCTCGCTCAGTTCGAACCGCTCGATCAGTCCGGCCTTGGCCGTCTGGGGATTGTCCGCCTCCCGGATGAGTTTGATCACCTCGTCGAGATGATCGAGCGCAATCTTAAGCCCCTCGAGAATGTGGGCCCGCTCCCGAGCCCGGGCGAGCTCGAATCGCGTCCGCCTGACCACCACCTCCCGACGGAAGTCGATAAAACCCTGGAGCATCTCGATAAGGCTCATCTGCCGCGGTCGACCGCCGTCCACGCAGAGCAACTGCACGCCGAAGGTCGACTGCAGATGGGTGTGTCGGAAGAGCTGGTTCAGAATGACATCGGGGATTTCATCGCGCTTGAGCTCGAAGACCACCCGCATACCGCGTCGATCGGACTCGTCCCGCAAGTCGCGTATACCCGTGATGATCTTGTCTTTCACCAGTTCAGCGACCGCCTCGACCAACCGGGCCTTGTTCACGAGGTATGGAATCTCCGTCACCACGATCCGCTGATAGCCCTTGCCCGCATCTTCCACATGGGTGCGGGCGCGCATTCGGACCGATCCGCGACCCGTGGCGTACGCCTGTCGAACCCCTTCCCGGCCGTAAATGAACCCCGCCGTGGGAAAGTCAGGACCGGGAAGATGTTGCATGATTTCGGCCAGGGAAGCCTGAGGATTCTTGATGAGATGGATAAGCGCGTCGACCGTCTCCCCGAGGTTGTGGGGCGGGATATTGGTGGCCATGCCAACCGCGATGCCCTGGGAACCCTCCACGAGGATCACCGGAAATCGAGCGGGGAGCACCAGCGGCTCCTGGAGCGAGTTGTCGTAGTTGGCGACGAAGTCGACCGTATCCTTGTCGAGATCCTCGAGCAGCGCCTGACAGATCGGCGCCATCCGCACTTCCGTGTATCGCATGGCCGCAGCGGAATCGCCGTCCACGCTCCCGAAGTTGCCCTGCCCGTCTACAAGGGTGTAGCGCATGGAAAACGGCTGCGCCATCCGAACCACCGAATCGTACACGGCTTGATCGCCGTGAGGATGAAACTGACCGATGGTGTCGCCGACCACGCGCGCGGCCTTCCGATACGGCCGGTTCCAGAGATTGCCCCCTCGCTGCATGGCGAAGAGTATGCGCCGATGAACGGGCTTCAACCCGTCTCTCAGGTCTGGGAGCGCGCGTCCGACAATGACGCTCATCGCGTAATCCAGGTAGGACTTCTGGATTTCTTCTTCTATGCCTACGGTTGTGCGTTCATGGAGTGTAGCCAAATACCGTTCCTCCTCATACCCCTCATTATTTGAGGACGTAACGCCGGCGTTCGATCTTTCCCGCGAGCCCTCACGCGGTCGACGCCAAATCGGGTAAAATTACTTCAATTCGCTCAATATTACAATATCTTCACAGGAATGTTGACCGAAATGGATCGAGCGGGGATTCTTTTCGTCACGAGCCGCCGGCCGGGTCGTGCAGCCGGCCGATGGAGCGCTTCGGCCGGAGTCGCAGCGGCGCCAATGAGTCCTTGCGGGCGCGGTCGCGTCACCCGTCTACGGCAACGCGGAACGCTGTTATGCCCTCTCGGACTTTGAGGCGCTTGATCAAATCGTCCGCGTCTTTTCGAGAGCGAAAACTGCCCAGGTAAAGCCGGTAGGTGACTCCGGCCCCCGGCCTGGCGACGGGCTTCAAGAGCGCCCGGTGTCCGCGCGCCTTCCACTTCCCCGCCCATTCCTGAGCGATCTTAGGATGGGAGAAGGTTCCCACGTGCACCGCGTACCGCTTGGAACCGCCGGCCGGTCTCGGCAATCGGACGGACTTTCCGGGTGGCGCCGTCGGGGCGGCCGACCTCCGCGCGTTCACCGGCTTGTCACGGTCCGTGACGGTGAGGCGGGATACTGTGGACGACGAGGATAAATCGTTTTTCACCGGGTCCACGGGCCGGTCAGCGGTCTCGTCCGACGGCGTCTCGGCCTCTTCTTCCGGGGGGGACTCCTCCTGCGCGGTAAGCTTGCGATAAAACGTCACCTGGGGCGGGTCGTAGCTCTTGCCCGAATTCGCGCCGGCGGCCGCGGGACAACCGAACGGCCCGGCCTCCGACTCGGACACGGACGCAGGCGGTCCGAAGGCTTTCACCGCCACGGACGGATCGCCGATCATCTTGAAGTTCAAGACCGCCAGCGCAATCATCAAGAGAAACGACGCCGTGACCGCCAGGAACAGGCGGCCGTTCTTCGGGGGCGCCGCGCCTTCTGTCTCCGGCGGTCGGGTCCGTTCCCGCTGCGCGTCGCCGGACGGTTTCACGGTTCCCTTCCTGAATAGAGCCATTGTCCTCACATCCTCTCGGGCGCGCTCACACCGAGGATCTCCAGGCCGTTCGCGGTCACCTGCTTGATCGCCCAGACCAGATAGAGTCTCGCTTTCTTGATCCGCGGGTCTTCCGTCAGAACCTTGTTATCATGGTAATAGGCGTGGAAAAGGTCTGCAAGATCGAACAGATAGAAGGTTATCCGATGCGGTTCGAGCGCATGCGCGGCTTCGGCGAGCATGTCCGGAAAGTGGGCCAGATGTTTGATGATCCGTTCTTCCTCCGGAAGGTCGAGTGCGTCGAGATCCGGATCGGTCATGTCCGCGTCGACGCCCCGTTCCGCCGCGATCCGAAAAATGCTTGAAATCCGCGCGTGCATGTACTGCACGTAATAGACCGGGTTATCCCGGGACTGCTTCTTGGCCAGATCGAGGTCGAAGTCCAGGTGACTGTCGCACCTTTTGGTCAGGAAGAAGAATCTGGCTGCGTCCGCACCCACCTCGTCGAGGACCTCCCGCAGGGTGACGAATTCCCCCGATCGGGTGGACATGGAGACCTTCTCGCCCCCTCGAACGAGCGTCACGAACTGCACCAGGAGCACGGTCAGCGCGTCCGGAAGATGTCCCAGCGCCTGCATCGCCGCCTTGACCCGCGGAACATACCCGTGGTGATCGGACCCCCAGATATCGATGAGCCGATGGTACCCGCGCTCGACCTTGTCCCGATGGTACGCCGCGTCCGCCGCAAAGTAGGTGGGTTCGCCCGTCGCCCTCACGAGAACCCTGTCTTTCTCGTCTTCGTCGCCTTCCATGGAAAACCAGAGCGCGCCGTCCCGTTCTTCGGCCCGTCCTCGAGCGCGCAGGATATCGAGGGTCTCCCCGATGCGTCCCTCGTCATGGAGTGTTCGCTCGCTGAAATATCGATCGTAGGTGACGCCGAAGAGGCGCAAGTCTTCTTCGATCCCCTTAAGGATTGCGTCGGCCGCGTACTTGGAGCAGATCGCGACGGCCTCGTCTTCGTCCGTTCTTTCAAGACGCGTCCCGAGTGGCGATCCGATCAGATCTCGAGCCATATCGGTAATGTAGCCGCCGCGATAGTGGTCGTCGGGGAAGGCGATCTCTTCCCCTTTCAATTCCCGGTAGCGTAGGAAGACGGATCGGCCGAGGATGCGCATCTGATTGCCGACGTCGTTGACGTAATATTCGGTGTCAAGACCGTACCCCCTGGCCCGAAGAAGCCGCGCGAGGGTGTCGCCGACAGCCGCGCCTCTTCCGTGACCCACGTGGAGAGGGCCGGTCGGATTGGCGCTCACGAATTCCAGCAGTGTGCGCCGAGATCCGGACTGCGGAACGCCGCCGTAGCTCTCCTTCATCTCATGAATGTCACGGAGCGCGCCGCGCCACGTGTCGGAAGACAGGAAGAAATTGAGGAAGCCCGGTCCCGCGATCTCGGTCTTTTCCAATACCTGATCGTAATCCGTCAGGTGATCGGCGATGATCGCGGCTATCTCCCGCGGCTTCATTTTGGCCTTGCCGGCGAGGACCATTGCGCAATTGGACGCATAGTCGCCGAACTTGGGATCCTTGGTCCGGGAAACTTCGATCGGAATATCGGCGAAATCCTGGAGATCGATCCGGTTTCGAGCGTGTGCGGTTTCGAGCGCGTCGTGGATGAGGGTTCTGATGGAGTCTTTCATTCAGCCTTCGACCTCTTGCAAAGACAACGTGCGGGACGCACGCGGCCGCCGAATATTCCGGGTTTTTCAGCCGGTGCGCCGAGGGCGCGTGCAGGTTTTAGGTATCGTTCTGAGACTTCCCGCCCTCTCGGTCGGGAGAGCCCGTCCCACTCGACTGCTCCGACTCGGACGGGGCGGGCTGAAGGGTGATATCACGGGTGAAATCGGGACAGCGAGTTGACGTTGCGCCGTCCATGGCGAACTTCTTAGTACAGTTTTGTCGCCATGCGCAGATGACGCATATTGTTCGATCATCGGACACGGGGCCTCCATCGGCGGGAAATCCGCCTAAAAAAAAATTATCAATACTGAGCGTTATGGTCAAGACCTTTCATTTGACTTCAGACCATTATTCACCGGCGCCGGAGCGCAGAACCTCCGAGCGCCAAGGTTGACAGAACTCACTGGACCACTCAGCGTCTTTTTGCTAAAACCTGATAAAGAGGTAGACATCATGGAATACAGCAATCCGGACGAAATACGTCTCAGACCGGGACAGTGCTTTGAAGCGCTCTTCTCGGCGGGACCCGACGACAAGGGCGAGGTCGCCTTGTGTATTCGGTCCGCGTCCGGGTCGGTAAGCCGTGGCGGAGATTTGCGCATCAGACAGCGCGCCGGATTGATTCGCTTCAACGACGTGCTCCTCGTCGTGACCATGGTCAAGCTCGACGACGGGGCCGCCGAGTTCTTCGACATCTGGTGGAATTACCACGCGACGGGACAAGAGCGCCACTTTGAACGCATGTCCGAGCAGGAGCGACTGAGCCTGCATTTTTACGGCAAGTCGGGACGAGATTTCTCCACGTACACCGGCAACACGTTCAAGAGCTTTTTCGCATCCCTGCCAAGACACTTCGAGAACGTTAAACCATGGACGGATATCGAGTTCGACCGCGCAGTGAGGGGATTCTGCGCACAGTCCTACCCCAAGGACAATCTGTGGGACATGATCAGCAATCCGCCCGAGATGGCGGGGATTTCCGAAGAAGACTTCAACGAATTCGCGTCCGGCCGTGAGTATCCGGGCTATATCCCCGAAGAACTCAAACCATTCTACGCCTATCTCCCCGAAGGGGGCCACTGCATCAAGATCATACCTTCCACATTCGAACGGGAAGCCGTCGAAGCGGACCCGGACTCCCTCTTGCTCCCCGCGCCCGTCAAGACGGTCCTTCGATGCGGCATCCGCTGGGTCAAGGGATATCCGGTGGCGCCCGTGCCGTTCATTCCGGGCCACGGACTGGCGGTCCCACCCGAGGACACGGAATATTGACGATCGTTGAGAGTGGCCCGCCCTCACCCTCTCCCCGAGGGACAGGGTAAGCGTCGCCCTTCAGAAAGAATTCCCGCCTTCGAGCTCTCGCAGTTCTCGATTACAGCGCCTCAGGTCGAGGTAGAGTTTGTCCACTTTGGCAATTTGCTCTTCGGATATGGCGCCGGACGATTCGAGGCTCAAGATTTCTTTCTTCAGCCGAGTGCACTCGTCGCGTTTGACCACGTCCGGGCGACACGCGTCTCGGCATTGATCGTCAAACTCTCGAATATCCATGAGCTTGCGCCTGATTTCGTTGATCCGTTTGTTGGTCGCCTTGACGTCTTTGTACTTCTTCTGCTGAAACGCCGTGTTGATGACCTGGCGTAATTCATCGAGCTCCTGCTGGAGAGCCCGTTTCTCTTGTTCGAGATTTTGACATTCCCGACAGGTTATCGCAAACACGGGCGCCGCGCCGAGCGTGAACGCAATCGCCGTTATCACAAGTATGTGGAAGCGCATTGTCAACAGCCTCCTCCCCTTTGCACGGAACAATCACTTGGGCGTGATTGATTGAGTCTACTCCATCGGCGGGCCTGATTTCAAATCAATTGCCCGTTCGGGCGGCAAGAGGGGTTCCCGCCGGGACCGACTCGCTCGCGAGAAGCGCCTGATTGCGGCTGCGACGCCGAAGCGCGGTGATCAGAATCGGTGAAGAAAGGAGGCCAGACCTTGAATCATATCCGTGCCGGAATTGGAATTATGGAGCTCGTCGCCTTTCCCCCACATATTCCCGTTCGAGAGATGTCTCCACTGGACCCCGAGGGAGAAGATCGAGTGTCCGGGCAAGCGCCGTTCGAGTCCGAAGCCGGCCATGAGCGACCAGTTCCAGCGTGAGCCGGAATTCCGATAGGTTTCCGAGACATAGCTCATGCCGGCGCCGCTCTCCAGGTACGGTTTGATTCCCACTGCGCAAGGGTTGAAGGTGAATTTGCCCTTGGGTACGACCGCCAGTTCGAAGCCGTCGTCGAAATTCAGCCGCTTGACGCGTTCGATGACCCCTTCCTTGTAGAAGACGTAGGACGCCATCATCGCAAGTTGAACCTCACCCGTCGCGGGACCGCACATGGTTACCGCGGGATAGGCCGCGAGACGCTTGCTCAGTTCGAGGGTCGCGTAGTCCAGCGCGGTTGAGGTATTGAACGTCCGACCGTACGCGAGCTTGAGAAAGTAGTCGGTAAAGCCGTTGAGCGCGGGTCCGACCGGGAGGGCCATAGGTGGCGGAGCGTTGGAAGGAACCGCCGGCCCGATCGAGCGCGAGGGAAAGGTCGGACATATGTTGGCGGGACAGCTCGGGATACCGTTCCAGGCTTCAGCAACGAGCACCCCCGGAAACCCGATCAACCATGCCGCAACGAGTAAAGCTCCGCTGACGCGACAAAGCCCAATCACGCAATCCCTCCTTATACTTAACCAAAAACGCTATGACGCCGGTGGAACGATGCCGGCCTCCCTATCACGGACCGCGCGCGGCGTCAAGCTATAACGAAACGATTCCGGGGATCGCCGGGACTCCCCAGACGCTCCGAAATTCTTGACAGGCCGAGTTCCCCTTGCTATCTCATTACCTGTGCAAACCGACATATCGGAAGCCGCCTGATTCGCAGGAGAAAACTCAGGCCCACATTCTACGAAGGGAAGAGTTCGTTTCTTTGGACGAGTCGCAGTCCGACAGTAACGGAAAAGTTTGGCCCTGGTTGAGACGCAAACTCGGAATGAGTCGCGTTCCGCGGGAAATCAAGGAGGTCTTGGACGAGAGCGAAGAACGGGGCCTCATTGATGAAGACCAGGGCGACATGATCGAAGGCATCTTCGATCTCACGCAGACTGTTGCTCGGGAAATCATGATCCCGAGGACCCATATCGTTTCGCTCGCAGCCGACGCGGACAGAGCAGCGGTGCTGCGCACGATTATCGATTCCGGCCATTCACGCATTCCCGTCTATCGCGATAACATCGATCAAATTGTGGGTATGGTCTACGCGAAGGACCTTCTCCCGCTCTGCCTCGAGGGCGAAACCGAGTGGGACGTCACCGAGATCGCGCGCGAGGCCTACTTCGTCCCCGAAACCAAACCCATCAAGGATCTCCTCGACGAACTCCGGATCATAAAATCCCACCTTGCCGTTATCGTGGACGAATACGGCGGCACCTCCGGGATCGTCACCATCGAGGACATCATCGAAGAGATTATCGGGGAAATCCGCGACGAACACGATATCGAGGAAGAACCCTTCGTCCGGCAGGACGACAATTCCGTCATAGTGAGCGCGCGCGTGCCGCTGGATGATTTCGAGAAACGATTCGAGATCTCATTGCCGCGGGGCGGATACGACACGCTGGGCGGCTTCATCATCCATCTCATGGGGCGAGTGCCCCGGAGCGGCGAGGAGCTCCTGTACGGCGACCTCAAGCTGCGGATTCACGGCGGCGATCAGAAGCGCATCACCAGGGTGCGCGTCGAGACTCCGACGCCGTCCGAATCGGACATCGCCACGGTCAACTCCGATTCATGATCTATCTTGTGACGACGAGCGCGCTTGGGGGTCTTCTTCTCTCGTTCGCGTTTCCCTCCGCCGGTCTCGATTTCGTTGCGTGGATCGCGTTCACACCGCTCTTTGCCTCGCTCGATAGGACGGATCGGCCCTCTCGAGCGGTTCTTTGCGGCTTCGTCTTCGGTTTTGTCTTTTTCCTGTTCGATCTCAGCTGGATTTACCGCACGCTGGAACTCCACGGTCATTTCTCGCCGCCGTTGAGCGTCCTCCTCCTTCTTTGCATGACCGCGACCCTCGGGCTGATCCCGGCAGTGTTTTCCGTCGCTCTCTATGGGATTCGACGGAACGGATTCAATCACTTGGCCGTCGCGCCCTTTGTTTGGGTCGCGCTCGAATATGTGCGGTCGACCGCGTTTACCGGATTTCCGTGGGACCTGACGGGGTATTCCCAGGCGAACCGCCTCCTCGTAGTGCAAATCAGCGACATAACGGGCGTGTACGGCGTGTCGTTTTTCGTGGTCCTGGTGAACGCCGCGATATGGTCGATCGCTCGCTCGTTGGCGCTTCGAATTGCCTTCCCGGGTCGAATCGCCCTCGTCACGGCCGTGATTGCCGCGCTCGTATTCGGATACGGGCTAATCCGCCTCGGAGAAATCCCCGCGGCAGGCCGTAACCCGGACGGATTCCCCATCGGCGTGCTCCAGGCCAATATCGCCCAGGAAATTAAATGGACCGCGGCCGCGCGGGAGTACACGTTCCTCACGTACCAACGCTTGGGCGAAGTTGCGGTCGAGCGGGGCGCCGATTTTCTGGTGTGGGCCGAAACGAGTGTTCCCATCGTGTTCGGCTCGCGAAGCCCCGCTCAAGAACGGCCGACCGAAATATCCTCGGCGCTGGGAATTCCACTTCTGGTGGGCGCGCCGAGACGATCCATGAACGGAGACATCGTTCGATACTACAACAGCGCTTTCCTGATTGACGGGGAGTCGTTCAGGTTCCGGTACGACAAGATGCACCTCGTCCCCTTCGGAGAATATATGCCTCTGACGTGGTTGCTGCCTCTCGGCGCCGGCATCGCGGTGGTGCGTGAGGCGGATTATTCTCCCGGATCGCACATGACCGTCATGGAGATCGGCGATTGTCCGCCCTTCAGCGTCCTCATCTGTTATGAAGCCATCTTTCCGTACCTCTCCCGCGAGGCGTTGCGAAACGGCGCACGCATGCTTATCAACATAACCAACGACGCATGGTTCGGCGCGAGCGCCGCGCCGTATCAGCATCTGGCCATGGCTCGCGTACGGAGCGTCGAGCACCGCGTGTTCCTGGTTCGATGCGCCAATACGGGGGTCAGCGCGGCGTTCGATCGGGCGGGGAGAAACGTCGAGCGCATTCCGCTCAACGAGGAGGGGCTTTTTGTTGTGCGTGTGCCCCGAGACGTTCCGGCGGGTTCGTTCTATACGCGCTTCGGCGACCTCTTCGCGTGGGGCTGCGTCGGATGGTGCGGTCTTATCGCAGCGGGAATCGTGCTGTCCGGACGGAACACCCGACCCCGGAACGGCGGCGCCGTAGAAAGCCGACGCGCGCGGATCGCCGGCGTACTTCACGACGGACGCGGGACCGGTTGATCCGGTTTTCGCGCGATTCATCCAATTTCCCACACTATGTTTCGGGAGGGCGCGGGCGTGGATCAATCTCTGAAACGAACCCTCATTAGAGTCGGCGCGGCGATCGTTGCGGCCGCAATCATCCTCTGGCTGATGAAGCTCGTCGAGACCGTCACCATAATCGTGCTGATATCGTTCTTTTTCGCGTATCTCCTCGATCCCCTGGTGGATCGTCTCGCCTCCTGGCGGATACCAAGGTCAGTCGCGGCGTTCTCGGTTCTCATGGCGGCGCTCCTATTCGTCGTCCTCATCATCGTGATTATCGTTCCGTCCATTTTCACGGAAGTCACGAAGTTCGCCGGCGGCGCGCCCAAGTACTTCGAGGCGCTGAGCGGCTATGTGGCTTTCATCCTCGAGAAGCTGGATATCACCCTCCCGGAAACATGGGATCAGGCGTGGGCGTTCATCTCCGAGAAGGGGCGGCCGTATGCGTCGAAGGTCTTCGGGGTGGCCGATCCGGCCAAGAAGGTGTTTACTACGATCTTCGAATCCACCATGAGCCTGATCGGCGCGCTGGTCTACCTGATACTGGTCCCGGTGCTCATCTATTATCTGCTCGTTTCGTATGACGAAATACGGACCGGCATCGTGGATCTGATCCCGCCCTACACTCGGGAACCCGTGCTCCGCAAGATGAAGCAGATGGACGAAATCATCGCGGGTTTTATTCGCGGGCAGTTCACGGTCTGCTTGATCCTGGCGTTCTTGTACAGCGTGGGATTCACGCTCATCGGCATCGATCTCGCGGTGGTCTTGGGAATCGTATCCGGACTCCTCTGGATCATTCCGTACGTAGGAACGCTGATCGCCTTGGTCGGCGGGGTCATTATGGCGTTGGTCAAGTTCGGCGACATTCTCCATCCCGCGTACGTGGTGTTGCTGATTACGGTCACTCAGCTCCTCGAAGGATACATTCTCACGCCCAGGATCGTCGGCGGAGTGATCGGCCTACATCCCGTGGTGTACATCATCGCGTTGATCGTGGGAGCGAAACTTTACGGGCTGATCGGGATGTTGACGGCCATACCCGCGACGGCCATGCTCAAGGTGCTTCTGGAAGACGCAGTGACCATGTACAAAGAGTCGCAGCTCTATCAAGACGGTAAGGGCGAAGGTGAGCGCGCGTGAGTTCCGGGACCCTTTTCGTTGTAGCGACTCCCATCGGGAACCTTGACGACATCACCATTCGCGCGGTCGAGACTCTTCGGAACGCGGATCTGATTGCGTGCGAGGACACTCGGAAGACGCGGACGCTGCTCAAGCGGCTCAATATTCGTACGCGCATGATGAGCCTTCATCGGTTCACCGAGCGAAAGAAGACCGGCGCAATACTCGAACGCTTGGAACGAGGACTCGACGTCGCTCTGGTTTCCGACGCGGGCACGCCGGGGATTTCGGACCCGGGCCATCGGCTCGTCAAGGCGGCCCGAGCGGCCGGGTTTTCGGTGGTTCCCATTCCCGGCCCGTCATCGGTGACCGCCGCGCTGTCCGTCTCGGGTTTGGAGTGCTCATCGTTCGTCTTTATGGGCTTCGCTCCCAAAAAACAGGAACGCCGTCGCGCGTTTCTCGAAGAGATCGCCGATCAGGCGCGACCAACGGTCTTCTTCGAGACGCCCCATCGCATTGAATCGACGTTGGGCGCAGCGCAGGCGACGCTCGGCCGGCGCAACCTCGTCCTGATGCGGGAACTCACCAAGATCCACGAAGAAGTCATCACCGGCGACGCGACGGCAATTCTCGACCAACTCGCCCGGCGATCCGCGACCAAGGGCGAAATCGTGATTATCGTGGAACCCGCATCCCCTCCCGGGGACGAAACTGATATCGAAGCCGTTGTGCAGGCGCTGATGGATGAAGGGCTGACCGGTTCGCGACTCGCCGAAGAAGCGCGGGACAAATTCGGAGTCAAGAAGCGCGACGCATACAACGCGTTCCTGGCATTGAAAGACCGCGATCCCGACGAATGACCGAGAACCGCTCATGAAACCGGCGCCCAACATCGTCTACACCATCGGACACTCCAATCATTCAGCGGATCGCTTCGTGGAACTGCTCGAACGTCATGGGATTGAAGTTCTCGTCGACGTGCGCTCTCGGCCCTCTTCCCGATTTTCGCCGCATTTTGCCAAAAAGAGACTGAGCCGGCGCCTCGCCGAGCAAGGGTTGGAATATCGATTCCTCGGCGCCGAGCTCGGGGGCATGCCGGACGAGGATCGATTCTATGACTCCGATGGATACGTGTTGTATGATCGGCTCGCCGCGTCGGAACGGTTCACGCGCGGAATCGCGGCGCTCGTCGAGATAGCGGCGGACCGTCGAACCGCGCTGATGTGCGGCGAAGAAAACCCGACCGGATGCCACCGACGGTTGCTCCTCGGCAGGGCGCTGATTGACCGGGGGGTCGAGCTTCTGCACGTCCGAGGCGACGGCCGCGTCGAGCGCGATGCGGATCTCAAGCCGGTTCAGGGCGACATCTTCGGATCGGGCGCGGCTCGATCCGTCAAGCCTGTCCGGGGTCGATCCTGACCGGCCGGACGCTCTACGGAGACAAGGATTACTCATTCTGTGAACGACGTAGATGTGCGGCTCCGAGACGACGAAGATCTGCTCTTCCACACGAAGCTCCATCCGGTGACGGTTCTCCGACCGATAGCGCTCGTGATCGCGGTCGGCTTCCTGCTGAGTCTGAGCGATCAACCGGCCGTCGCGCGGCTGAGCATGCTCTGGTTGTGCGCCGGCGCGATCTGGATCGTGTTCGGCATGATTTCGTTTCTGACGTCGGAGCTGGGCGTGACAAACCAAAGGATCGTGGTGAAGGCCGGATTCATCCGACGGTCGCTCTTCGAGATCGACCTCGGGGACCTCGAGCGAGTCGACGCGAGCATGCCCGGGCTCGTCGCAGCCTGGGGTCGCGGCTCGCTTATCTTCGAGACGAAAAGCGGCGAAACGCATAAGGTCGAGGAAATATCGGCCGCTTCGGATTTCGCGGCCGCGGCTCGGCGCGCAGCGGGGATTCAGCCTCAGGGCGACAATTCACAGCCGTCCGCAGACTGATAGGGGAACGGCCTCACCCTACTCCTCTCCAAGAGGGACAGAGGACACAAGTTCTGCTTGGAGGAGATGGGGATACGACTTTACGTTCACGGTTGTCTTGCCGTGTCCTCGCCGGCCGACCGGCGGGAATTGAGTCTCTTGACAAGGAGCGCGCCGCGGCGGACCAGGCTCATACCGGCGCGCCTTCACAGGATGAACGCCGGAGATTGAGAAATCAACCGACGCTTCGGTGAAAAACCCCTCTTGCGGCTGCGCCGACCGGACGTATGACGTCCGGGCCACCCGGGGATAACACGGCACAACATCGGTGAACGTAAAATCTTGTCCCCTGTCTCGCCGGGAAAGCAACGGTGAGGGCCTTAATCTTACTTCTTGGAGAGCGCATTGGTATCACGGTTTTTCGATGAGGGGGTCCGGCGCGCCCGCCTCCAGGAATCCCTTCCGTCGCAGAATACAGGAGTCGCACGTTCCGCACGGGCCGCCGTCCTCGGCCGGATCGTAGCAGCTGTGCGTCAAGGAGTAGTCGACACCCATCTCGAGACCGGTTTGAATGATCTGCGCCTTGGTCATCGAGATAAGTGGAGCGTGGATTGTGAAGGGCTTGCCCTCCGCGCCGGCCTTTGTCCCCAGGTTGGCCGCTTTGGTGAACGCATCGATGAATTCCGGCCGACAGTCGGGATAGCCCGAGTAGTCGAGCGCGTTCACGCCGATGAAGATGTCCCGCGCGTCGAGCGCCTCCGCCCAGGCCAGCGCCAACGCGAGAAAGACCGTGTTCCGCGCTGGAACGTACGTAACGGGTATGCTGTCGGCGATCTCGTCGTCGGAGCGGTCGTGGGGGACCTCGATCTCCGAGGTGAGCGCGGACGCGCCGATTTCGCGCAGGTTGACGTCCACGATGAGATGCTTTGCGGCGTTCAAGGCTTCGGCGACTCGTCTCGCCGCGGTCAATTCATGAATATGGCGCTGCCCGTAGTTGAAGCTGAGCGCGTACGGTTCATATCCCTCCGAACGGGCCACGGCCAGAACGGTTGCGGAATCCAGCCCGCCGCTGAGCAGCACGACACCTTTAGGACGCATAGGGACACCTTGTCGCGTCGTCGCTCATCCGTGTCCGCGCAGCGCGCACGCGCTCTCCCAAGCGCGTTCGTTCAGACGCCGCGAGTGTCGTGGGGCCAGATGAACTTGTGAATCTGCAGCTGAAAACGCACATTCAGGCCGTCTTCGAGAATCCATTCGATGAGATTTCGGGGAGGCAGTTCGCCGAATACCGGGGAGAACAGGATTTTGGTTTTGGTGATCTCGAAGCGATCTCGGATGATGCCGCGCGCCCACTCATAATCGTGGCGGTTCGCGCAGACGAACTTCACCTCGTCCTGACGGGAGAGTCGCCACACGTTTTCCCACTGAAACTCATGACTGTGTCCGCTGGACGGGCACTTGATATCCATGATTTTCACCGCGCCGTCCGGCAGGAGCGAGATGTCCCGCGTGCCGTTGGTTTCGACCACCACGGTCTTCCCCCGATCGAGGAACGCCTCGACCAAACCGGGGGTTTCCTCCTGAATGAGAGGCTCCCCTCCGGTGACGCTCACGTGGGGGTAATCGTGCTTGGACTCCTCATCGAGGATCTTTTCGACGGACATGTCCTCGCCGTCCTCCTGGGCGTACGCGGTGTCGCAGTATCTGCAACGCAGGTTGCACCCCGCCAGCCGAACAAAGGTGAACGGATATCCGACGTACGATGTTTCCCCTTGAATGCTTCTGAAGATTTCCGAGACTTTGAGGCTCATGGTATCGCCGCGCAGTCTTTCCCCGGGCCGCTCGATGACCTCCCGGGCGTTGCTTCGTGTCGGGCCCCGGCCGAGGAGCCCTTCATCCTTTTTGACAAACCTTCGGCTGATGTTAATATACTATCTCTCGTTGAAGGTGGCCGGCAAGGAAATATATCAAACGCCGTACTGGCGACTGGAGGCGAGATTTGGAAACAGCTCGAGTCAGGTTCCTTCCTGACGATGTGACAGTGGAAAGTGAAGTCGGCAAGACGCTGCTCGAGACGGCTCTCGAGGCGGGCGTCTTTATTCGCGCGGCTTGCGGCGGCGCAGGAGGCTGCGGGCAGTGCAAAGTCAAGATCACCCAGGGCGATGTCGAGTCCCTGAAATCGGATAAGCTGACTCGCGAAGAACGGGATGAAGGCTACGTTCTCGCGTGTCGGGCGAAAATCGCCGGGGATGTCACCGTCGAGGCGCCGGCGGCCAAGGTTGGACGAAAGGTTCTCCCGCGGGACGAAGCGGAACGCATGCGGCGGACCGCGGAACCCATGGCGCCTCCGGTGAAGCCTGAAATCGATCCGATGACGGTACGCGTCTACCTCGAGACGTCGCCTCCCAGTCTCACCGATAACACGAGCGATTACGAGCGGGTTCTCCGCACGCTCAAAATGAACCACGACATCTCTCCGGTCACCGCGAACATCGAGGTGGTCAGGGAGATACCCGTCGCGATTCGTCAAGACGACTGGAAACTCACCGCCTGCCTTCAAATCGAGGATCACCCCGCGCTCGAAAAGCCGATCCATCGGCTCTGCAGGGTTTTGCCGGGTCACGCGCCGGGCGCTCCTGTCGCCGTCGCGGTCGACATCGGGACCACATCCCTGTGGGGGGAGTTGGTCGATCTGCAGAGCGGCGAAACGGTCGCCCGCGCGTCGCGGTACAATCCGCAAATCTCGATGGGTGAGGACGTGATCAGCCGGGTCGTCTACGCGCTCAAACGGGACGGTCTGCAGCGATTACAGGCGGAAGTCGTCAGGGGTCTCAACGAGATCATCGAGGAGCTTCTGGCCAAGAGCGGCAGAGAGGCGCAGACCATTTCGTATATGGTCGCCGCCGGCAACACCGTGATGACCCATCTCTTCCTCGGGCTCTATCCCAAATTCCTGCGAGAGACCCCGTACGTTCCGGCCGCTCAGCATGTGCAAGCAGTTCCCGCGGAGTTCCTGGGACTCAATATGCCCGACCATTCGTTTGTCCGAGTGATCCCGGGCGTCGCCTCATACGTGGGGGGGGACATCACCGCGGGCGTGCTCGCCAACGGCATGTGGGACTCGGACGAAATGACGCTCTATATCGACATCGGGACGAACGGCGAAATCGTCGCGGGGAATCGTGACATGCTGATGACCGCGTCATGTTCGGCCGGTCCCGCGTTCGAAGGGGGCGGATTGGAACACGGCATGAGAGCGGCTCCCGGAGCGGTCGAGAGCATCCTCATCGATCCGGAGACCTTTGAACCGATGATCAAGACCATCGACTCGAAACCGGCGCTCGGTATCTGCGGTTCCGGCATCATCAACATCATATCGCAGATGCTGCGGCTCGGCGTACTCGGTCAAAACGGAGTGTACGACACGAGCATTAACTCGGATCGGGTGCGTCAAGGTCCGAGCGGCGGGGAGTACGTGATCTGCCCGAAAGAGCAGGCCGGCGTGGACCAGGATATCGTGCTGACCGAAGTGGATCTGGACAACATCGCGCGGGCCAAGGGCGCGATGTTTGCGGGGTACGACAGTCTGCTCGACAAAGTGGGACTGACCGTCGAGAGCCTCGACCGAGTCATCATCGCGGGCGCGTTCGGCAGTTTCATCAACCTCGAACATGCGGTCACCATCGGTCTTCTGCCGGACATTCCCCGGGACAAGTTCACCTTTATCGGCAACGGTTCGTTGCAGGGCGCGCGGCTCGCGGCGCTCGACCGGCGCCTCTTCCACAAGTCTTGGGAGATCTCGCGGATGATGACCAACGTGGAACTGTCCGAAGACCCGGGTTACATGGACAATTTCATGGCAGCGCTCTTCTTCCCGCATACTCGGGCGGAACTCTTCCCGACGGTTGACTTGGACGCGGTGCGGCGCGCTCGAGAGAACTCGAGGCAAGCGGGTTAGGACGCAGCAGGAAGGTCCGCCCCCGGGTCGGGAATGGCCTCAGTCGGCGGCTTCGCCGGGGCTTCGAACTCCGAGGAGCTTCTCCTTGGGGACCCCCATGAGCGTGACCATCGCCTTGGCGGCGAGGAATTCACTTCCGTCTCGACTGTCGAACACTTCCGATTCGGCCACGATGATCCGTTTCCCTTCGCGTATGACGGCCGATTTGCAGACGAGCGCGTCACCGTACGCGGGTCGCAGAAAATTCACCTTGAACTCGATGGTGAGTATCTGCACGCCCTCCGGCACGATGGTGAACGCGGAGTAGCCTGCGGTGTGATCGGCCATTGCGGCCATGACGCCGGCATGGATGAACCCGTCCTGTTGGCGATGGTTTTCGCCTATCCGCACCCGTGAACGGAAGCGTCCCCACTCTGCGTGGACGGCCTCGAAGCCGCAGTACTTTATGAATCCCCGCTCATAGTCGCGCTTGATGAAGTCGGCCCGCTCCCGGGTTAGTATCTTTTGGTTCATGAGGTACCCGCGTCGTGAAATCCGTTTATCCGTTACGCCCGGCCCGCTTTCTTCGTTGCGCCCGGAAGCCGTATCTGGTAAGGATATATGTTTAGCTGTTCGCAAGTCAATGAAAGCCGTTTTCTCATCGACGGGTTTACCGACACTCGGCCGTCCCGCACACGGGGACGGTCAGGGTAGGAAGGCGTGGAACCGTTCGTCCGTGGGCGTCCCGCGTGCGCGCGCCTTCGCGTTAAACACGAGGCCTGGGGCCTTCCGCAGTCCACAGGACGAGGCGATTCATACTTTCGGACCGATATACCCAATCAGCAGTGATCGCGAAACCGGCGCCCGGAACGGAGTGGGGCGGGGTCCGCATTACGAAGTCCAAATCCAAAGGTTATGGAGTAAGCCATGAGCAAGAAATTTGTGCACGCGTTCGAGGAAGGGGACGGCAAGAACAAGAAGCTGCTGGGCGGAAAGGGAGCGAACCTCTGCGAGATGACTCAGATCGGTCTTCGCGTTCCCCCGGGATTCGTCATCAGCACCGAGGCCTGCCTCGAATATCTTGAATCCCCCTCTGGAGAATTGCCCTCAGGGCTCATGGACGAGGTGCGGGAACATGTCCGTAATATGGAGAAAGCGACCGGAAAGAAATTCGGCGATCCCGCGAATCCCTTGCTGGTGTCGGTGCGTTCCGGATCCGCGTTGTCCATGCCGGGCATGATGGACACAATCCTCAACCTGGGGCTCAACACCGAGACACTTCAGGGCCTTATCAAGCAGACGGGAAATTCCAGATTCGGTTATGACGCGTATCGTCGCTTCATTCAGCTCTTCGGCAAGGTCGCCATGGGCATACCCGACGAGTATTTCGACGAGACCGTGGAAGCCGTCAAAGTCAAGTCGGGCGCGAAGTCGGATCTCGATCTCAGGGAGAACGATCTGAAAGAGATCGGCGATTTGTTTCTCCGTATCGTTGAAAAGCAGGTCAACAGACCATTTCCGGAAGACGTTTGGGAACAGCTGGAATTCGCCGTCAGCGCCGTCTTCAGATCCTGGAACGGCAAACGCGCGGTTGACTACCGAAAACAATTCCATATTACGCCCGAAATGGCCGGCGGCACCGCGGCCAACGTGGTCGCCATGGTCTTCGGAAATATGGGCATGGACAGCGGCACCGGCGTGGGCTTCACCCGCGATCCCGCCACCGGTGAAAACCGGATGTTCGGTGAATATCTTGTCAACGCGCAGGGTGAAGATGTGGTCGCGGGTATTCGTACGCCCAAACCCATCCAGGACATGGAACAGGAAATGCCCGAGCTCTACAAGCAGTTGGAAGAGCTCCGGGACAAGCTCGAAAAGCATTACAAGGAAGTCCAGGACTTCGAGTTCACCATCGAGAAGGGTACCTTGTACTGCCTCCAGACCCGCAACGGTAAGATGAACGCGGTCGCGCGGGTCCGAACCTCGAAAGAAATGGCGGATGAAGGACTGCTCGCCAAACAGGAGGCCCTGGCGCGAATCGATCCCGACGATTTGGAACAGCTCCTCTACCCCGGCCTCGACCCCAACTTCAAGGCCGACCCTCTCGCCCAAGGGCTCCCCGCGTCGCCCGGCGCGGCCTCGGGCAAGTGCGTATTCGACGCGGATCGGGCCGAAGAATTGGGCTCCACGGGTGAGGACGTCATCCTCGTTCGGGAAGAGACCAAGCCCGAAGATATTCACGGCTTCTTCAAATCCAAAGGTATCCTGACAAGCCGGGGGGGCAAGACCTCCCACGCGGCGGTGGTCGCACGCGGCATGGGCAAGCCGTGCGTGGCCGGCGCCGAAGGAATCCACGTCGATACGGAACATCGCCAAGCCCAAGTCGGCGAAAAAGTCATCCACGAAGGGGATGTCATCACCATCGACGGCGCCACCGGAAACGTCTACTTCGGGGAGATTCCCACGATCGAGCCCGAATGGAGCGACGATCTGGAAATCGTCCTCGCCTGGGCCGACGAAATCGCCAAACTGAAAGTCCGAGCCAACGCGGACACGCCCGACGACGCGCAGCGGGCTCATTCGTACGGCGCGGTGGGGATCGGCTTGTGCCGGACCGAGCGGATGTTCAACGCAGGCGATCGGCTTCCCATTGTGGTCGACATGATCTTGGCGGAGACCACTGAAGATCGGGAAGCCGCGCTCGCAAGACTGCTGCCGATCCAACGACAGGACTTCTACGGCATTTTCAAGGCCATGTCGCCCTATCCCGTTACCATTCGCCTCCTCGACCCCCCTATTCACGAATTTCTTCCCTTCGAGCATGAACTTCAGGCCCAGCTGAAGGACCTCCGCGCGCTGCACGAGGTTGTATCCCGGACCGTCCACGTGTTCGAGACGGTCAAGGGTATCGCCCCCGCGCTCTATGAAGACATGACGTCGGGCTTGGAGAACCTGCCGCTCAGTCCTGTCAATCTGGACGTGGAATCGATCGAAGCGCTAATTCGCAGAAGACAACTCATGCTCCAGCGGGCGCGGGTGCTTCGCGAAGTCAACCCGATGTTGGGCCATCGCGGCGTTCGCCTGTGCATCTCCTACCCCGAGATCTACGTGATGCAGATCCGCGCAATCCTCGAAGCCGCGGCCCAGTGCGAGAAGGAAGGCATCGAAGTGCATCCGGAGATCATGGTTCCGCAGGTCTGCGCCAAGACCGAATTGGACTGGGTCAAGAAGTATGTGGACCAGGTCAAGGAGGACGCGGAGAAGCAGTACGGAACCACCGTCGATTTTCAGTTCGGCACTATGATCGAAGTGGTGCGGGCATGCATGACTGCCGACGAAATCGCGGAGATCGCCGAATTCTTCTCCTTCGGCACGAACGACCTGACCCAAGCGACGTTCTCGTTCAGCCGCGAGGACGCGGAGAACAAGTTCCTGCCTGAATACCAGGAGAACCAAATCGTGCCCGAGAATCCGTTCGAAGCGTTGGACGTGAAAGGCGTCGGCGGTTTGATGAGCATCGCCGTCGAGAAGGGCCGATCCGCTCGATCCGACCTCAAGGTGGGCATTTGCGGCGAACACGGCGGTCATCCGCGATCGATCGCCTTCTGCCACTCCGTCGGGCTCAATTACGTGTCGTGTTCCGCGCCGAGAGTTCCCATCGCCCGCTTGGCGGCCGCGCATGCCAATCTGGACTCCTCGGACGATTATCAGAAATCCCTGTAACCTGAAGTCGATGCGCCGGGGGACCGATCCGGGAGGGCATTTCCATGCCGCTCTCGGATCTCCCTCGGTTCGTTCCGTCACGGTGAGATCCGTCAACGTCTTGACACTATGATCGGCGAAATGGTACGCTTTTCTCGGTCTGTTCGAATTTCACGTCATGTGAAGAGATTGGGCGTCTCGGGTAGGGTGAAGAGTATGCGGATCATCGCGGTTGTACTGGCAGTAGGTCTGAGTCTGGGGATGCTGTTTCCCATGACCGGAATCGCGGGCGACATTTGCGCTCCCCGTCATTGTGTTCCGGAACGACCCATTCCGCCCGAGTCGGTAGGATCGATCGGTCTTCCGTTCGATATTCCCATCTGGCCCACCTTGCTCAAGACCGAATTCAACATCCTGCCCTGGATAAGCTTCAAGAAGACTTCCATCTGCTTCCCGGGGAGCTGCAAGTCCCTCGAATTCACGGCGCCGTCGCTCTCGCTCGAGGCGATCCCGATCTGGATTCCGTGGCTCCGGCCGCTGGATATCGAGTGTCGGGACAAGCCCTACGTCAAGTAGCGTCTCTTACGCGGTCTCCTCCCCTCAACCGCGTTCAAACTCGACAAGGCACGAGCGCCGAGCGTAGATCAGTCAGCGTGCCGCATCGCGAGCCTTCGGACTCCCGCGGCGATATACTCCTGATAGCGAAACGTAAGGTACGCGAGAATCGGCGGGAGAACGCACAGAATCAGGAAGAAGCCGGCCACGGTCGTCAAGTCGGTGTGAAGATGATCCTCCGCGATGCGACTGAAATCCATCCAGTGCCCGCCGCCTTTTGCGTCTTCATACTCCGCTCGAGCCCCTGCGCTGGTGACCAGCCGATAGGCGAACGCCAGATCGTGAAAGACGATGAAAAAGCCGACTGCGGCGTAAAGGGGGCGTTCGACCGCGTGCACGACCTTGCTGCCGCTCAGCCCGCGGAAGAGGAAGATCGACGCGATCACCAACTCCGTACCGTGCCCCATGAAAAGAATCACGATCGAATGGAGTGAGGTGAACGCGAAGAGGATGTGCAACGCGGTCACGCTCGAAAGAAAGATCACCGTGGCGATGTTTCGGCGATACGTATAGATGAGCGCTCCCATCAGGCCGTAGATCAGGAGAAGCAGGAGCAGACTCTGACTCCCGTGTATGGTGACGCCGCCGCCGTACATGAGATCGAACGCGGGAAAAGACGGATACCCGAACGCCCAGCCGAAGAGGAAATGCCCCATTTCATGAACGAGAATGAGAAGCGTCCGAAAGGTCTGGCGTAAAAACCAAAATCCGAAGGCGAGCGCCGCGATCGCCAAGCCCGCCGCGGTCATGAGCAGATCGGTCCGATCCAATCGACGGGGCTCGGGCGGCGATTCGTCATCGAATTCATCGTACTCGTCGTAGGGCTCTTCGTCGACAAGCTCGATGTCCCTTCCCACAGGAACAGGAGGCGCAGTTTCGGCGGCCGGCGCAGGCATGGGCGTGGGTTGGACGCCGGGAGCCGCGGATCGGGCGCGCTGCGCAGCCCTCGTCGGAGATCGCTCAGCCGCCCGGGCCGACGGCCCATCGGGAAAGGGCGTGGCCGCGTCCCCATAAGGATCTCGGTTTTCCACCGCGTCGGGAGCGGTCTCCGGACGACCGCTCAGTTTGGCGAATATCACTCCGCAGCGGGGGCATTCCACGCTGCCGTCGGGCTGATCCAGGTCGCATTTCAGGCATCTCATGACTCCCAGTATAGCGTTTCGTGAGCGGCCGTCCAACCCTGCGGACCACGGCCGCGATCCGCGCTCACGGCTCGACACTTTGTCTCTCGGCGCGCCGGACCTTGTGCGCGATCTCCATCGTCGGTAGAATGGCGCATCTCGGCGCTGAGGCGGCCCACTGTGAATCGCGATACCCTCGCCCACATCCTTCGACAGACGGTCACATTCCTTGAGGAGGACGCCGGCCGGATCCTTGAGGAAGCGGATCGAGCGGAATTCTCGGCACGGGCCCGCGCTCTCCACGACGCGGCGGAAAAGCCGGGCGAACTGCTGTATGTGGGGATCCTCGGCGGCACGGGCGTGGGAAAATCCACGCTTATCAACGCGCTCGCCCAGCGTGAGATATCATCCTCATCGGACCGAAGGCCCTTCACGGACAAGGCTGTGGTCTATCGACATCATAAGAGCCGACCGGATCTCTCGGCGGCTCGGGGGCTCATCCGAGAGCCCCACGCGGTTCATGAAAGCGATTCGGCCCGTCGTTTGATCCTCCTGGACTTGCCGGATTTCGACAGCGCGCAGACCGAGAACCGGCAGACGGTCCTCGAAATCATCCCCCATTTGGACTGCGTCGTCTGGATGGTGAGCCCGGAAAAGTACGGGGACTCCGCGCTCTACGACCTCGTAGCGAAAACGCCTATGGACCCGTCCAATTTCACGTTCGTCGTGAACAAGGGGGACCAGTTGCGCGGGGAACGCGTTGACGATCCGTACGGCGGCTTCAAAGAGATCCTGGGAGATTTCGCGTTTCGTCTGAAAGCGGAAGCGGGTGTGGAAGACCCGCGGATATTCATCGTGTCCGCCTCGCAGGAATTCGACGGTTCGCAACGCGATCCGTGGCTTGAGAAAGAGTTTCGCCGATTTCGCGATTTTCTTATGGCTCGGCGTAACGCCAAGGAAATCGCGTCGATGAAGACAGCCAACCTGATCGAAGAGAGCCGTCGACTCCTCGACGATCTGAGCGAGCGAGCCCGTCCCGAGGAAAAAAAGCGGTTCATCGACGGCTTCAAAGGCCTGGAGCGGCAGATGAATGAAGCGTCTGCCGAGGGGCCCCGACCGGAACCGATAGGCGAAGAACGCGCCGCCTCCTTGGTTCACGGTCTGCTCATCGCGGCTGACGGCTCCATCGGACCGGTTCGGAGCGCCATGAAACTGCTCGGCTTGATTCGGGCCCGCTCTCGGGCGGCATCCCCCGACGAGTTGGAGCGCTCGTTCACCGAGAGCGCCGAGCGCTTGACAAGCGAACGAATACGCGAACTGGAGCGACGCGCGGCGCGTCTCGATTCCGAGCTCCTCCTGCATCTTCACGGATCCGCCCGAGCTGACCGTGAACGTGACGCGGAGCAGGTTCGAGCCGACGCGATCCAAAAAGGCTTCCAATCCTTCCTGAGAGAAATCGATCGTCGACGGAAGGGCCTCAACCGCGGCTTTGCCCGAATTCGTCGGCTCGGTCAGACGCTGACCCTGTTCGCGCCCGCGCTCATCCTCGCGTTAAGGTTGACCGGGCTCCCGCGCGTTGAATACTGGTTCGAGAATCCCACCGTCGGCGGCTTCCTCGGACTCGCGATCACCTTTGTCACGTCGATCTTCGGCCCGGAGGGTCTGATCGGACTGTGCGCGTTGCTCATCTGTGAAGGCGGACTTCTCCTCTGGTTGGCGTCCCGCCGGATGAGAAAGCTCGAATCGACCGCGATAGCCCTCACACGCGACGCGTTCGAGCGTTTGGACGAGCTCCTGGGGTCGGAGGAGCGAGCGCTCATGAAAGAGCGGGCTCAAACCCTCCGGCGCATCGAACAAAGTGTCGATCGCTTGCAGGCGTTGGAGCGGCGTCTCGAATCGGAAACGGCTTGAAGGGGCTCAGCGGGCGGTCTGCGTTTCTCACCGTTTTTTTGCATTGTGGCTCAACGTCCGTCGGATATAATGCAAGGCTCGGTTGAAAGGGGAAGCGGCGCTTTGCGGACCGCGACACTCACGGCCCCCGCAGGACGGTCTAAAAGCTTCACAAGACGCGCGTCAAGAACACGGCCGGACGCGACCATCGGCGCCCCGTCGCGGGCGGTTCCTTCTCCGGGGGGGGGGCCGGTCGCGATCGAACCGCAACGTCGACCGAGCGAGGAAGCGGGAACCGGGCGGCGGCCGAGGTCGGATCGTCCGGTTTGAAGCCGCAGTCCGTCGAACATGGTGTGGCGCGCAATGATTGGTTCCTTACCATGAGCAGGTCGAAGCGAATCCTTGTAGTGGACGACGAGCAACAGAATCGGGAGCTGCTTGAGGCAATCCTCGTCCCGCTCGGGTTCGACGTCGAAAACGCGGCGGACGGACGGGAAGCGTTGCGTAAGTACGCCTCGGACGTGGATTTGGTGCTTCTGGATGTGATGATGCCGGGTCTCGACGGATTCGAGGTGGTCCGAAGAATCAGGCGGGACTTGGAGCACGGCGACCTGCCGGTGATTATGGTCACGGGATTGACAAGCAAGGAAGACCGCTTGAAGGCCGCCGAAGCCGGAGCGAACGATTTCATCTCAAAACCGATCGATCGGGTCGAGCTGACCGTTCGGATGAACTCGCTCCTTCGAATGAAGGAAGCTCAGGACGCGATCAAACGCCACAAGGCTCAGCTCGAGACGGAAGTCCGTCGCCGCACCGCGGCCCTCAAAGAGAGCGAAGCGCGCTATCGCACCTTGATCGAATCCGCGCCCATAGGCATTCTGATCGTGCGGCGGGGAGAGATAGCGTATGTGAACCCCACATTCACGGCCATGCTCGATTACGGCGCCGCGGACGAGATCATCGGGGTCGGGGTGGAAAACCTGATCGAGGGAGAGCTGACGCACGCTCTCGCCGATCGTCCTCCCGAGGATTCGGAAGGGAACCCGACACTCGTCCTCTCCGATCTGAAAGCGCGCGCTCGCAACGACCGTCCCCTTGATCTTTCAGTTTGGGTGAGCCCGGTCGAATTCGAGGGCGAACGCGCCAACCTCGCCTTTGTGGTCGACGTCACTGAAGAACGCGAGCTCAAGCAGCGGCTGAGCCAAGCTCAGAAGATGGAAGCCCTCGGCACGCTCGCGGGGGGCGTCGCTCATGACTTCAACAATATCCTGTTCGCAATCATGGGATTCGCCGAGATGGCGCAGGAAGACAGCGTCGAAGGGTCCTTACAGCACTCGAACCTGACGCAAGTTCTCGAGGCCGCCAATCGAGCCAAGGATCTGGTTGCGCAGATTCTCGCGTTCAGTCGGCGCGGCGATCTCCGTATTCAGCCGATCGACATGAGACCGATCGTCAAGGAGACGCTCAGATTTCTCAGAGCCTCCGTGCCGACGACCATTCGGATCAATTTCAGCGTGCCCGGCGAACTCGGCTCGGTGATGGGCAACTCGACCCAAATCCATCAGGTGCTCATGAATCTGAGCAGCAATGCGGCTCACGCCATGAGAGACCACGGCGGCGAATTGAGGGTAACGCTGGAAGAAACGGATCTCGATCGGGATGCCGCCGCGTTGGAAGACGACATGGCGCCGGGCCGCTATGTGCGCCTGATCGTTTCGGACACGGGCCGCGGCATGCCGCCCCAGGTGCTCGAACGAATCCTCGAACCCTATTTCACGACCAAGGCGCCGGGTGAAGGCACAGGCTTGGGATTATCGGTCGTGCACGGGATCGTCAAGTCGTACGGCGGGGGCATGACCGTCGAGAGCCGCCTGAACGAAGGGAGCCGGTTCACACTCTATTTCCCGGTGTACCGCGAAGAGGCCGTGCAGGAAGATCGGGTCTTGAAGCCGGCGCCGACGGGCGCCGAACGGATCCTCCTGGTGGATGACGAGCCGAACCTGGTCGAGATGGTGTATCAGATGCTCGACCGATTGGGGTACAGCGTCGTTTCCACGTCCGCGAGTTCGGACGCGCTCGAAATCTTTTCGGCTGCGCCCGAGGAGTTCGATCTGGTCCTCACCGACATGACGATGCCCGGCCTAACCGGGGTGGATCTGGCCAAACGGATGCGAGAGATCAGGCCGGACACGCGGCTGGTGCTGATAACGGGCTTCAGCGAACTTCCATCCGATGAGGACATCGAGCTAAACGGCGTTTCAGCGTTGCTCAGAAAGCCTATTTTTATGGATCAACTCGCGGAAACCGTTCGACGGGCTCTCGACGGCGGAAGACCGAAGGAGACGTAGTCCATGGCGCTCATCCTCGTTATTGACGACGACGTTCAAATCAGGGCGATGCTCACCCGCATGCTCGAGGGTGAAGGATATGGCGTCCTCGCGGCAGCCGACGGCGAAGAAGGATTGCGCAGATTCAAGGAATCGCCGGCCGACCTGATCCTCACCGACATCGTTATGCCCGAAAAGGACGGCATGGAAACAATTATGGAGATTCGGCGGGAATATCCCGAAGTCAAGATAATCGCCATGTCCGGCGGAGGTCGCGTCGGTCCGTTCAGTTACCTGATGATGGCGAAACGACTCGGCGCGGAAGAAGTCCTTACAAAGCCCCTCAAAAAGGCGCGGTTGATGGAAGCGATTCAGAGTCTCCTGGCGGAATAAGGAAAAAACGCTTTCCCTGCCGTGGTATTCGGTGGTGGAGGCCTCCTCGCCCAATTCGCGGTCGGCGGCATGGAATGCCTGAACCTCTACCCCGGGGTTCTGCTCACTCCCCACGAAAAGAAACGCTTCGAGACGCGGCGCGTCACGCGTCGGCGCCGCCGGCCACGCTCACTTTTCGTTCTTCCAAAAGAGGCTGTTCGCCTCGAGGTTCGGGAGGAATCCACACTCGCGCGTGGGACAGGAAGATAAACGCGGGCAGTGAAAGGAAGAATGTCAACGTGAAATAATGAGCGTATCCCATTTGATGGGTCGCCCATCCGCTGACCGCGCCCGCCAGGATCCCAGTGATCCTGAACAACGCCGAGAGTAGTGCGTACTGGGAAGCGGAGAATTCCTTTCTGCAGATGCTCATCAGAAACGCAAGAAACGCGGCCGTCCCCAGTCCGCCGCAAAACGATTCCGCCACGGACGCGGCGTAGATCCCCCAGGCGCCGATCTCAGGCGACGCGGCCACCCATGCGTACGTGAGATTGCTCACCGATTGCCACAACCCAAGGAACCACAATCCGTGGAAGATACCGTAGCGCGCCATGAAGAGCCCGCCCGCGAGCCCCCCCGCGATGCTTGCAACGATGCCCAGCGTCCCGGTGATCAACCCGATCTGGGTGGTCGTCAAACCGCCGGCCAGCCAAAACGGCCTGACCATCGGCCCCATGGACATGTCGCCAAGTTTGTACAGCAGGATGAAAAGCGCCACCTGGAGCACGCCCGGCCGAGCGAGGAAATCCCGGACCGGCGCGGACAGCGACTGGAGTGAGAACCGGGGACGCTGAACCTCAACCGCGGGGAGTTTCGTGGCCACGAACGCGCAGACCAGAAGTATCCCCGCCGCCGCGCTATAGGTGAAGGACCAGCTGAGCCACCCGCCGATCGCGACAAAGAGCCCTCCGGCCACGACAAGAGCCACCCGATACGCGGCCTGCCGGAATCCGTTCGCCATACCCATTTCCGAGGGATTGAGCAGCTCGATTGAATACGCGTCGATCGCAATATCCTGCGTCGCGGAGAGAATCGCGAGGCACGCCATGCACGACCAGAGCAAAAAGCTCGGGTCCGACGGGTCCAGCGGCACAACCAAGAGCAGAACCGCGGCCATTAAGAATTGCGCGCCGCTGATCCACTGACGGCGCTTGCCGAGGAAATCGACGGCAGGCGCCCAGAAAAACTTCAGCGCATACGGCAGGCCGAGCAGGCTGAGAAGCCCGAGATTGACCAGCGACATTCCGTGGAGGCGAAAGTACACGGGAAACGTCTGCTCGATCAGACCGAAGGGCAAGCCTTCCGCAAAATAGAGGAGGGAGATGATGAGGAGTTTTCGATTCAGATGCACGACGCGGTCCTTCAGGGGACGCTGTCGGTCCTTCAGAGTGCTCGGGAAGGGGGATCGTACAGGAACACCGCTGAAATATCAATGTTTTTTGAAGAGGTTTACTCGATTTCCTCATCGGTCTTCTCGACCGCGCCGCGCCGCGTACGCCGCCGCGTCTCACTGCGGTCGGCCCATGAGAAAGCCGTTATTTGCAAATAAAGATGCGCTTCACCTCTCCGCTCGGATCATGTATACTCAGCGATAAGACCGTTGTAAAAAAAAGGATTCATTCACTATGGCGGCGAAACAGGGCAGTCGAGACGTCAGCGCGCGCGCTGCGGTTGAAATGCTGAAGGGGTCCGTAAGCAACCAGGAGATCATGGAGCATTTCCGGATCAGCCCCCAGGGTTTTGCGGACTTAGTGAAGCAACTTTACGAGAAAAAGCTCGTCTCGGAAGATGACTTGGCGCGACGCGGCATCAAGTTCAAGCGCCCCAAGAAATCCGAGCCCCCCAAACCGGCGCCCCCGGCCGCACCGCCTCCGCGGCCGGATGACGAAGAATTCGTCGACACGGTCACGCTCACCGAAATGCTCAGCTTCGGCAGCATGGGCGGATCCAAGAAAGAGGAAGCCGCGAAAAGCGAAGAAATCGCGCCTCCCGCTCCCGCTGAAGACAACGACGATCAGGAGAAGAAGGCTAAGTTCACACTGTCCGGCCTGTTCAAGAAGAAATAGAGAATCAGCGGCGCGCTTCCCGAGGGTCGGCCGGCAGCCGTCAATCCCCATCGAAATCCACTTCTTTCCCCGTGCGATACGCCAACGCGTTCGCCGTCGCTATCAATTTACCTCCGTCCACTTCACGGATCTCACAAAAATACGACGCGGTCCGCTTGGTCTTGTGGACTTCGTCCGCGACGGCCTCGATGACCGACCCGGGGTCGGGCCGAGAAACATACGTCACGCTGACGTTCAACGCGACCGCCAAAACGCCGTGGGTGTTGCACGCAAGCTGAAACGCCTCGTCGATCAGCGAAAAGAGCGCTCCCCCGTGCGTCGCGCCGAAGATATTCTCCAATTCGGGCCGTACGAGCATGCGCACTTTGGCCGTGCCGTCGCCCACATGGACCGCATCCATACCGAGCAGGCGACTGAACGCCTCCTCAGCGGACTTCTGTTTCAGCCGATCGTGGAATGTCCGGGTCATTGTTCGTCTCGGCGACCGCGTTTTGCTTCACCAGTTCCTTGAGAACCTGTGGTCCCAAAACGCCCAACGACATGAGCAGTTTGGCCAGGTCGTCTATAGGAACATTTAGATGATGCACGTCCTCGACCGGCACCATCACGTTGAAGCCCGTCGCCGGCACCGGCGAGTTGGGAATAAAGACCAGGAGATGCTCTCGGCCGTCCGCGGTCACGTACCGTTTGCCCGAGGTCAACAGCGCGACCAACTTCACTTCGCCGATGCGAATCTGAACGACCCCGCCGAAACGCCCGAGCCCCGCGTCATCGCGTTCTCGAAGGAGCGCGACCGCCTGCCCGACCGCCGCATAGATCTTACCGACGAGGGGTATGCCGCCAAAGATGGCGTCAATACTCCTATGAAATCGCGCGACCGTGGCGCGCGTCACGAGGAAGCCGAGCAATAAAATAAGAAGCACGACCAGTGCGTACCCGCCGAGGTAGCCGTACCGTTGTTCCGTTCCCGCCATGGCCACAATGAAGCGACCGAACGCGCTGCTGGGGCCGATGTACGCGTCGGCCAAGCCGACGATCCATGATACGACGAGCACCGTGACGACAAACGGCAAGAGCGCCGCAACGCCGGTGAGAAAAAACCGAAGAACTGTTTTCAGGAAGGATCTCATCTCAAATCCCCGATAGAGGGAGTCTCCGTGCGGTTCGCCGCGATTATCATCGGAGAGCGCCGCACGCGCGATTGTTCACATGTGGTAGGCCGCCCCGGCGACGGCCGTGGGAGTCGTCGAACGCGGTGCGAAAATACCTGTCGTTCGCTCGACCGACGCGATATAATAAGTTTTCCGCATGTTCAAGACCCGGCAGGAAACGGCTCGTTCATATACGATAAGCCCGTCTGCGGGGTCTTTCTTTTTGCGGCGTCTCGAACTCGACCCGGGCGGTCCGTCGTGCTTCGTCCCGGCGCAAGAGGGTCGCGGAAGGTCCGGGCATGGTCGAACCATTGGGCTTCTCACTCCGGACCGCGTCCACTGCCCACAACGGTTCACACAGCGGTTCTCATCACCGATCGGCGTCCCTCCGAGACCGCCCTATGCCGGCCGCGTCCTCGGGTCCCCGCATCGGCGCGATTAACACGGATCTTACCACCGCATTGCGACGGAGGGGATATGAGAATCGAGTGAGGATTTCGTACAGGACCTTTCGGCGTCGGCGTCTCTTTGCGCGCGCTCTCTCTGATCCCGAGGTACCCCGCCACAAGGAAGAAAATGATGAGCAGCGCGCCCATAACGATCATTTTGAGGTCGCGGTTCGTTCGCGTCGTACTCGGCTCAGGACGCTTTTTTCCCGACGGTCGCCTCTGCGCCACAGGCATTCTCCTCTCGAAACGTTGGATGAGTATACATCAACGCCGGCGTCGTGTCATCGCCGCAGCCTCGCGAAATCCGAGGCAACGCCTCAGTCGCGCGCGGCGCCGTAACCTGCGCAGCACGTGATTTCAACAAGTTGGAAGATTCTTGCCGCGGATAACTGAGGGCTTACAAACCCGAGAGGGAAGCATTTGCAATTCGGACCGGCGGCGCATACAATGACGCCGTTAACCAAACCGATAGAGCGGAGCGGAAGCAGGAAAGCGACAATCCGCTCATTTCAGGCAGACCCGCGGGTCCCGCGCGGTCGCGACGTGCGCTGATCCGTCGTGGACAACACGTCTCGATCGAGTGCGACGATGACGGTCGCGTGCGAGCGGGCGATGCACGACAGAGGTTCAGGGGGAGAGCTTCGTCCCGATTCGAGACAAGGAGGGGATTATGGACGCTGAATCCTTTGCGCGAGAAAAGATCAAATGGCTGGGCCATGCGAGTTTTCGGATAGACGGTGAAAAGGCCGTCGTATTTATCGACCCATGGAAACTGAAGACGCCTCTTCCCGCGGATGTCGTCTGTTTAACGCACAGCCACTTCGACCATCTTTCCGTCGAGGACGTGGAAAAGATCCTCAAGGACGGAACCGTTATCGTCGGGCCGCCGGATTGCGCGGACGGCTTCGGAGACAAGTTTCAACCGATATCAGCCGGCGAAAGCCGCACTATCGGCGAGATCACGGTCGAAGCGGTTCCCGCGTACAACACGGACAAGGATTTTCACCCCCAATCGAGCAATTGGGTCGGGTACGTGGTGGCCGTCGACGGGATCCGCGTGTACCACACCGGCGACACGGACAAAATCCCCGAGATGAAAGACATCAACGCGGATATCGCGCTCGTTCCGGTCGGCGGCACATACACCATGACGGTGGAACAAGCCGCGCAGGCGGTCGCGGATATCAACCCGAAAGTTGCCGTGCCGATGCATTGCGGCGATATCGTCGGATCCCTGGACGATCGGGAAGCCTTCAAGAAGGCGTGCTCCGTGCCCGTGGTAATACTCGATCCGGTCCAGTGATCCGTCCGCCTCATCCGTTGCAACGTCTCATTATCGACCCCGGACCGACATCTCTTCAGGGAGCCGGTCCGGGGTTCATGTTCCACACATCACAACGATGTTTGCCGATTAAGAAATTATGAGCAGCTCACCACACCCCGAATCGGAATCAACCGTTCGCGTGCGTTTCGCTCCCAGCCCGACCGGCTATCTCCATCTCGGCGGAGCGCGCACCGCTTTGTACAATTGGCTCTGGGCCAGAAAGACCGGCGGCGTTTTCATTTTGCGCATCGAAGACACCGACGTGGAACGCTCCACCACCGAATCGGTCGACCGCATACTCTCCGGACTGGAGTGGCTCGGCCTGGATTGGGACGAAGGGCCCAACTTCCAAAGCGAGGCCGTGTCCGAGCACGTCGAGGCGGCGCATACACTGCTCGAGGCGGGGCACGCGTACCGCTGCTTCTGCACAAAAGAAGAGCTCGACGCGCAGCGGAAAGACGCGGAAGCGCGGAAGACCGCATTCATGTACGACGGCCGATGCCGACGACTGAAGGACGAGGAGATTACGGAGCGGCTCGACCGAGGTGAGCCGTACGTTATACGCTTCAAGGTCTCCCGTGAGCCGCACGAGACGGTTGTCTTCGAAGACCTGGTCTTTGGCCGGATGGAAAAGCGATGCCGGGACGTCGAGGATTTCGTCATCCTCAGGTCCGACGGGCGGCCGCTCTATATCCTCTGCAACGCGGTCGACGACGCACGGGACCGCATCACGCACGTCATACGCGGCGCGGACGGCATCGCCAATACTCCGAAGCAGGCGCTGATCTACCGCGCGCTCGCCCTCCCCGTCCCGACCTTCGTTCATATGCCCCTCACATTGGACAATAAGAAGGCCAAGCTCTCGAAACGTCGCCACGGCGAAGTGGTCACGATCGCGTACTATCGAGAGCGCGGCTTCATCCCCTGGGCCCTATGCAATTTCATGGCCCTGCTGGGATGGTCCTCCCCCTCCGGGCACGAGTTTTTCACCCGAGAGGAACTCATTCGTGAATTCGACCTGTCGCGGATAAATCGATCGAACTCGATTTTCAACTACGTGCCCGGCGACGAAAAGAACTGGACCGATCCCAAAGCGTTGCACTTCAACGCGACATATATCCGGACCATGCCGCTCGAGGAACTCTTTCCCTATGTAAAGGACGAGCTCCAAGAGGCCGGGATCTGGAGAGATTCATATGAAAATGAAGACCGGGAATGGTTCCTTGAGACCGTGGACCTGATCCGCGCCCGATATCACACCCTCAAGGACTTCTCGACACTCGGGCGCTGCTATTTCGACGACGAATTCGACTTCGACGAGAAGGCGGTCAACAAAAATCTCGGCAAGGACGAACGGCTGAAGGAGTTCCTCCCCGAATTGGCCGATCGTCTCGAGGCGGTGAGCCCGTTTACCGCGGAATCGATCGAAGAGGTTTATCGCTCGTATTCAGAAGAAAAAGAGGTCAAGGCGGGATTGATCATCAACGCGTCACGGACCGCGGTCTCGGGAACATCCGTCGGACCGGGGCTTTTCGAGATGCTGGAA
>CAYLRL010000003.1:58627-76787 GCA_964385875.1 uncultured Syntrophales bacterium | reverse complement strand
ACGGACCGCGGTCTCGGGAACATCCGTCGGACCGGGGCTTTTCGAGATGCTGGAAGCGATCGGCAAAGATCGGGTGACCGATCGGTTGCGCCGCGCGAAGGATCCGGTTCGAGCGGGGTCGTGATCCGCGAGGGGACGGCTCGATCGCAGTCTGAGAGCCGACCGTCCGAAGTTCAATGGTACAAGAAAAAAAGCCCGACCGACGTGGGGTCGAGCTGGGAGACACTTCGGACGGCCGGGCTTACGGCAAACCAAAGACCGGTTCAGTGCGGAGGAATCCCTCGAATCGTCTCTGGTTACGCTCCGGAGCCTCGGTTGACCTCCGGGTGGACGTCCGGAGCGGACGATGATCGTTCACTCCGCCATAAACCGGTCGAAGGAAGGTCTCGAAATTCTTTAGAAGATCATACCGAACTCAACAAAACCGCCCTCGATTGCGTGCTCCAAGAAGATGTCGGTCTGCGACTTTCGCAACTGAACGAAACGATAACCGCCCGTGACATACCCGGATCGTCCCGAGTTCAAGAAGACCGAGTAGCGGATGCCGGTCTGGAGGTCCCATCCTTCGGCGTCATCGAGGAAGAAGATAGCGCCGCGGTGATCCCATGAGAAGACGCCGCCGTTGGGAGTCATCTTGATGCACCGCTGGATCTCGATGCCGGCGATAGCCGAATCCGTGCCTTGACTGAGCGTAGTGGTCTGCTGCCCGCAGATGTTACAGCTCACATCCAACTTATCATCGATATGCACCCACCCGCCGAAGAGGCTCACGAGCGATGAACAGGTCTTGACCGCATCGTAGATGAGCTCGCTCCGATGATACCCGTGATCCCACTTGGTGTTGACGTCGGTGCTCTGTGAAAACTGCTGATTGCCGAACCAGAAGTTTTCCTGCGCAAAGCCGCTGCCGGAATACTGACCGCCCAGTCCGGTGTACCGAATACCCCAGTTCGGACGGAACTGATACCGCGCCTGAAACTGGCCCACGGCCATGTGTTCGGGAACCTTCAAATCGTCGTTGAAATCCACGATATTTTCCTGGTTGAAGCCGCTGAAGAATTGAGAGTTGCGCGGCCAAATAACCCGCCCGCGAATCCGAGCGAAAATGGCCTGGAAGTTCCAGTTCCACTGGCCTTGGCGCAACTTGGGAATCACGCAGGGCGGTCCCCACGCCGCCGGACCGCAGGGCGGCGGACCCGGTTTCACCTTGGTTATCGGTTTGGGATAGCGAGGTCCCCGATACGGGGCGGGAAACTTGGAGACCCGCCGTTCCGGCGCGTACGCAGGTGTGCGCACAGCCTTGGGGGCTTTAGCCGCAGAAGAGCCCGTACCCTTTTCCGGTTTCAGCAGGATTTCAAGAGCTTGTTCCGGATCAGCGGCCCAGGCGGTGGAGATGAAAGTGATTGACGCGAGAACTACTAGACATACCAATGACGTAGAAGGTATTCTTCTCAACATACCCTTCCTCCCAGCTCGAAATGTTGGAGATGTCCTTAAATCCGAGGGTCGGCATTTGTCAAGAAAAAAATGAATTGATTTTCAGTCTGTTGACCGTATTTCCGAGAATCATGCGGCTGTCATACAGTAACTACTTAATCTTGTTGATCTTGCCACTGTGCCAGAACAGGCCGGCCACGCGCGCCCGCGCTCACCCAACTTGACACCACCAACCGAATGCGATAACTCCTATCCCCGCGTGAACGCAGGGTAAACTCCCCGCCCCCCCAGATTGGGAGTCCCGTCCCGGGCAAGATCGATCGCCCAGGCGCTCATCACTTTCGCAAGCAATCTTAAAGGAGAAGCCGTATATGCTGAAGGTTGACCTCAGAGTGCCTCCTCACAACGCTCTCTGTTTCCCCCCTGATCCCGGTCGAATCTCCCGCCGGCGCGCGGCCCGAGCCTCCACTGTGCGTGGAACGCGGCTTACCGGTCTCCTTTTCGCGCTCCTTGCGCTCATGATATGCGCCCAGTCCGCGCCCGCGGCCGGTCTGCCCGCGCTCAATCGGAAGCTCGCCGCGGCGGTCGATCGGTCGCTTCCCCGGGATTTTGCGATTTCCATCCGGATAATCGACCTTGAATCCGGTCGCGTGCTCATGGAGAAGAATCCCGACCTCGCGCTGATACCGGCGTCCACCATGAAGCTTGTAACGAGCTATGCGGCCCTCAGCACGCTCAAGCCCGATTTCCGGTTCATTACGACGGTCTCGGCGGACGGGGTGAAGGACCGTTCGGTCGAGACGGTGTATCTCAAGGGGGGCGGCGATCCGTATATGGTTTCCGAGCAGCTGTTCAAGCTCACGCGCGACCTTCGGAACGCCGGTCTGCGGGAAATCCGAGGAAACATCGTGGTCGACGATTCTTTTTTCACGCCTTCGCCGCCGATCGATGAACATCAGGAGCTGAGCGCGCGCTCGTATCACGCGCCGTACGGCGCGCTCTCCCTCAACTTCAATTCGGTCAAGCTCATTATTCACCCGGCGCGCCTCCCCGGGCGCCCCGCGCGGGTCATTGTCGACCCGCTCTCCGAGTACACCGTCGTCAAGGGCGCCGTGCAAACGATCCAGGGGCGGCGTCGCGCGCGAATCCCCACTCCGGAGACGACGCTTACCGATGACGGCCGCCGGGAGATCATCCAATTGAAGGGGTCTATTGGCGTATCGGCCCCTCCGGAGGGGGAGTACGTGAATGTGGCCCGGCCTGCGCTCTACACAGGCGAAGTCTTCAAGGAGTTTCTTCTGCGGGAAGGAATTCGCGTGACGGGCAAAGTCATGGAAGGCCGCGCGCCCGATTCCGCGGAACCGCTCCTCGAATTCGAGTCCAAACCTCTCGCGGTGATCGTCTATTGGCTGAACAAGTTCAGCAGCAATTTCATGGCCGAACAGATCAATCACACCCTGGGCGCGTACGTTCACGGACCGCCGGGTACCCGGGAAAAGGGCCTGGCGGTGCTTCAACGCCGGCTCACCGAATTGGGTATCGATCCGAAGACATACAGACTGAGAGAGGCGAGCGGACTCTCGCGCGGGAATCGTCTCAGCGCGGCCGCGCTCACGCGTGTTCTGTACGCGGCCGCGCGGGATTTCTCGTTCAACGCGGAGTTTGTCGCGTCGTTGGGTGTGGCCGGTGTTGACGGAACCCTGAAGAACAAGCTCACCGATGGAGACGCGCGTCGTCGCATTCGGGCCAAGACGGGCAATCTCCGCGGGGTGACCGCTCTGGCCGGGTACGGTATCTCCCCTGGGGGGCGGGAATTCGCGTTTGCGGTGCTGGTGAACAGCCTGAAAAACGGCGTCGGCTTCATCGACTACGGTGAGCGGATCATGCGCGCGGTCTTGGATATGCCGTTGGGGGATGCGCTTTCCGATTCGGGAGACGGCGATTCCAAACGCTTCACGGCGGGAAATTCGGAGAGATCCGACCGACGCTCCGTCCCTCGGAAGCGGCGCTTCTCGACGGACTGGTAGGGTCTCGGAAGGGAAAACGCCGGTTCGGGGTTACCCCCCTCTTCAGCTGATGCGCTTTCCGAGGACGCGTTCGAGGTTCCCGCCCTCACTTTAGGCAGGGTGAGGGCGGCTTCTGTTCGGCGCTCCGGCGCGATCGGCCGCGCCATCCCATTGGAGCGGGCCGCGCGTCGCGAACCGTGCCCGGAGCTCGTTGACCCGGGCGCTCTGTCCGGATACTATTGCAGGTGGATAGTATTGAAGGGAGGGCCACGACGCGGGGCGTGATTGCCCGATAAGGTTAAACGGGGCCCGCCGCGCTCGGGGTCGCTAATCCGTCATCGTCGGGAGCGGACCAGTGCCGATTTACGAATACCAAGCCGCTGAGCGGGACCGATCCTGCGATCGCTGCTTGCAGCCTTTCGAAGTCCTGCAAAGCTTGGGGGACGATCCGGTGGCGGAATGTCCGGTGTGCGGCAATCCAGTGATCAAAATCATCTCATGGTGTCGAGCCGCAATTGTGGACGAGAATCCGAACGATGCGCGCGTGGCAGGCACGGTTGCGGACTACGAGCGCGCCGGCATGTACAGCCATGCCGCGGAACTTGCGGATTCCCATTCCGAGAAGACCGGGGACGCGTCGCTCAAGAGCCGTGCGCTCGACAATTACAAGAAAGCCGGCTACAACGTGGATCGTTTCGCCAAGTCCGACTCATCCTAAGCAGTGCCTTGAGCGCTATGGGTGGCGACGTTACGAGCTTCCCGTCGGTTCTTTCATCCGAACCATCCACCAGGTTTGCGTAGTCTCCTTGTCGAGATGGACAAGCGCTTTGGTTCGGTCTTGGGTGAGATTGTAGAGCCCGGTCTCCATGACGATGTCCGCCCCATGATCGTCCGCGAAGCGCCACGCGGCGCGCTGGGACTGCTTGTCAACGGAACCGGTCACCGGCCGAACCGTATCCGAGACCGTATCGTAATACGTGCCGGAGAGATAGCCCTCCTTGTTGACGGCAAGCTGGAGAATCATCTCGGAATTCGGGTCCTGCTCGTCGCTCAGCGAGTACACGCCGAGGGGCATCCAATCCCCCTCCTCGGCCTGCCCGGCCGAAACGTCGGCCGACGCGATCGCGCTCGCCTGATCGTAGTATTCCTCTGCCGTAGCGGCCGGTTGGCCGTCCACGTACACGGTGTTTCCTTCGAAGTAGATATTCTCGCCGTAGTCGTACACGACCGGGTTAGGCCACGCCGCGCCGACGATGAACCCGGTGACCGCGCCCCACGCGGCCGGCTTCCACCAGTGATACGGATGGTGGGGCCTATGATGGAAGCGGTTCCAATAGGCTTTGGCCGCATTGGGATGATTCTTCCACCACTGAGGCGTAAACGCGTGTCGCTTCGCATGTGTGGCGAACTCTCGATGTTTCGCGGCGGCGGGCCGATCCTTGACCGGGGATCGCGGCGGGACTGCGGATCGGTCGTTCAATTTGGGGCGTACTCCAGTGCCTTGCGCCTGCGGGGGAAGGTCGAGGAATCGGCGGAGTTCCGAGCGGTTCGGAACTTTCCCGCGATGAATGCGCGCCCTGGACGGCCCTGAATATGCCGGCCGGTGTTTCGGGATACGCCTCAATTGTTGGACCTGAGGCCGATTTCCGGGGCGCTGCGCAGGGGCGTGACGTCGCATCGATGGATTGGGAACGCGGTTCACGCCTCCGCGGCGTATTTCGCGACCCGGGCCCCCGTGTCCAAATCGTTGTGCGACGGAGTATTCGAGCGCGACGTAAAAGACAAAGAAGCCCGCAAGGGTTAGGGCTGAGAGCTTTTTCATGACGAACCTCGTCCGTGGAATCGGTCTGCCGCGCGTGTAGGCGCGCACTGTAGACATGTGACCTGCAAAGGGATCCGGCTCTTTCCGCGTGACGCGACCGCGCGGGAGAGCGTTACATTAGCTTAAACGATCGAGCCCGGCCCTGCAAGCGCCGAAACCGAAGCGCATACACCGCAACGCTCTGTTCGGTCGAGCGCGCGATAGACGGGGCAGGCCGGAGAAATGGCGCCGGTCAGTGTCGTTTCTCTCCCGGCGTCGGCGGTCGGGCCTGAGCAATCGCACGGGCTCGATCGCGAAACTCTCCGCATGCGAACGTGCTGTGGGTCCTGTTCAAGATGATTTTCACGTCGACGGTTTCGATGGGTTCGCGCTTCCCGGCCGGATCGAGCGGCAGCGTTTGCGGCGGATACCGAAGGCAATCGCCGTGGCACTCTTGAGCGGACGGCAGGTCGGGCCGGAAGAAGTAGCAGTCCTTTCAGCGTTCGCCGTTGCTCAGCATGATGCCTCCTGTCGAGGGAAAGGACGCGCCGCGGCGCGGATCGAAGATAACGTATTCACCGTTACGCGGTCCTGAATCTGTTCGCGAGGTGGAAACCCCACACGCGGCGTTCGGCCGCCCTGTTCGGCCGGTTCGCTCGATAATCACTCGAGCGCCTGCCGGCGACATTCCAAATTACACGTTTGCGTCGGCGATTGTCCGGATCGCTCCCACGGACCGCAACATGTTCCGTCAACGCGCGGTTATCAACGCGTTTTGCGCGCTCACGCGTATCTATCCGTAATCTCGACACTCTCTAGTCCTGCGGTAACACAGGAAAGAGATTTTCCGGATGATCACCGCGGGCTGAAATTCGTCGCGGGTTATCGATCGGATTCGTATGCCGTCGGGAACGCGCGCGGGCCGCCGTATGCCCGCACAACGCTCGGAGTCGACGTGCCCGAGCTCAACCACCGGAAAGAGGAGCGCGTAAGGAATGAGAATAGACAGAGGTCCGACGCTGGACGAGATTCGGGAAAGCGTCCAAAACGGCGCCATCGTGACCTTCAGCAACGTCAACGGAGAAAAGGTTCGCGGTCGGGTTATCGACGCGAAGCTGGACCACGGGATCGGACGGGTCTCGCTCATGCTCGAAGAGTACGACACCGGCCTGGTCTGGTTCGCCCGGTATCGGTACGGCAATGTGCGCTGGTCGTGCGGCGACATCGGGACGTGGCATCTGAAACGCAGCGAGATCGAAGACCTGAGACAAACCGCTATGTAGGGGCGCGGTCGGTTCGAGACGCTCCGGCGTAGGCGAACACCGGGAGGTTTCCGAAACATGGGCTCCAAACACCGCGGCGCTTCAGCGGTCCTCGAGATCGCACAGAGCGGGAAAATCGCCGAGACCGCGCGCTTCGACGATCGCCCTGACGATCGCCCTGGTCGCGCAGTCCGCGGCAGCCCGTCCCACCTCGGTGAGCGCCTGCGCGTCGGGATCCGCGAAGACTCCCTCTTCATGCGGCAACTCGTGAATTCCTGTGGACACACAGAAAATTGTGTCGCCGTCAAACATGGTATGGGCCGGTCGGATCGCCCGAGCCAAGCCGTCGTGCGCCATTTGCGCCGTCTTTTGAGCCTGAGCCTTGGTAAGGATCGCGTCGACGGCGATCACCCCTATAGTCGTGTTGGAAGATGTTTTTGCAGGCGGCTCGGGGATCGCGACCGGCCTTCGCGCAGCCGCGCCGAATTCTCCTTCCAATTCCAATCCAAGCTCCCAGGCGAGGCCGGTTGCAGGATTAATGACGGACCCCAATGAGTTCACCGCGATCAACGCGGCGATGGTGAGACCTGATTCGAGCCGCTCCGACGCCGAACCGATCCCTCCCTTGATTCCGCCCGCGACCGCCCCGGTTCCCGCGCCCACGCATCCCAACGCTGTCGGGCTGTCGTGCGCATTTTCGCAGGCGAGCCGACCCCATTCCGCGGTGATGGGGGGAATATAGTCGGCGCCTCGGCCGAGATCGAAAAGCGCGGCCGCAGGCACGATCGGCGCGGTATGCCCCTCCTCGAGGGGGAATCCGACGCCTCGCTCGGAAAGCCGGCGGACAACTCCGTCCGCGCTCGACAGGCCGTACACCGATCCGCCGGTCAAGACGATCGCATGAGCTTCGCGGACCAGATTCTCGGGTCGAAGCAGGTCCGTTTCGCGCGTGCCGGGGGCCGCGCCGCGCACGTCCACTCCCGTCGTGGCGCCCTCGCCGCAAAGAATGACCGTAACGCCGCATGCCGCCTCAAGCGAGGTGTAATGGCCGACTTCAAGGCCCGTGACATCGGTAATTGAATTGGTTGCCTCAGGTCGATTCATGGACCATCTCCGAAGAAGGGCCTGGTCTGCGCATCGCCGCGTGCGGTGTCGCCCCGGCTGCCGGCGGTTCACAGTCTAGGTCGCGAAATAGGTGCGATTCGTCGCTTCGTATTTCGGGTTGACACATCGTCAAAAAAAGGGGAGAAAGCTCCCTTCACTCGGAACCAAGCACGATAAGGGCGTCCACCGCGATGGGGCGGCCGTCCCGGATCTTCAGGGGGTTTACATCGATCTCCTTGATCGGGTCGATCTCGAGACCGATACGACCCAGCGCGCCGAGTATATGGGAGAGCGCGTTCGAGTCCACGGGTTCGAGGCCGCGGACGCCGTCCAAAATCTTGCGGCTCTGAATGTCGTTTATCATGGAGACGGCGTCATTGTTCCGCAACGGGGCCATGCGGAACGCGACATCCTTGAGTATTTCGGAAAAAATTCCCCCGAGCCCGAACATGACGCACGGTCCGAATTGGGGATCGCGCACGAGACCGGCCATGAGTTCCCGCGGGTCGTTGACGAGTTCCTGGACGAGGACCGCGGCGTCATCGGAATTCATGGCTGCGGTGATTTCGTGGAAGGCCGAGAACGCCTCTTCTTCGGTCCGGATGTCGAGCCTGACGAGGGACTTTTCCGTTTTGTGGGCTATTTCGGCCGACGATCCCTTCATGACGAGAGGAAAGCCGATGCGGGCGCACGCGTCGGCAAGCGCGTCTCGGTGTTCCACAAGTACCTCCGCGGTCACCGGAATGCCGTATTCGGCCAGCACCTGCTTGGATTCGTACTCGGTCAGGGTGGTTCTGCTCTGGGAAAGGGCCCGATCGATTATGTCCATGGGTTCCTCCGGATGCTTCGTTATAGCTTTTGAGACGACTCTTTCGCAAGCGCAATGACACTCGGCGGGGCATAGGCCGGCGGCGACCGGGAACCAAACGCAAGTCTCGCGTGTTTCCGGCTCTTTTTCCGGGATCTTTTTGACGCGTAAGGAGACGGTATGAGGAGAAACGCCGCGAAGGGGGCTCTACTGCAAGGAACCGGTTGACAAACCTTCCCGGCTTGATTACGGTACTCATGAATCCGATTCACGTGCACGTCACGTGCGGGGGACCCATCCTTGGCCGTGTTTCGACGGGCCGACTTCGGTGACTCCGATACGCTCTCGGGCGCAATTGAAAGAATAAACGGACCGAACGCCGCGTTTGGCGGTCGGGCATCGCCTGTTGGCGGGGCAAGATTTTTCTTGATTCTTCAGCAGTGAACGATTACAGGGTGAATGTACGCTTGCCGCAGCGAGAACATGCATTCGAGATCCTCGTCGAAGCGCCGGATTGAACGGATGGATGGTCCGCCGCAGGACGACCTATACAGCTATAGCGAACACCAGTTTCAGAAAATGAGAATGACCCGTCAGGCGCACTCGGGGAGGTTCAGTTTACGGTAGAACACCGGGCGCCCTGGGAAGCCGTCGAAACATGGACAGTCGTGACGCCCCCGGCCGTACGTCGCGGTCGCATCCCATTGGATCTGCCGCGGGCCGTGAGGGACCGCACGGGTTGAGATAATTCCCGTATGTGTAGATATTGAGAATCAAAGACGCATCCAGGTTAAGGAGAGGACCATGGCCAAGAAGCCGCCCCGCCGGGATCCCATAATCGTGTACAAGAGAGAAGAAAAGGGACTGAAACCCTTTCTTCCAAAAGACCGAGGATTCCGGTTCGGCCGATCGTCTCAGCAACGTCCCCAACAGAAGACGAAGAAACCGGCCAAACCGAAGGCGGTCCTGCCCGAGAAAGTACGCTTTCACAATCAGTGTCTGGCTGAGATTGAGAATCTGCCGACGCCCGACAGAGAAATCGCCAAAGCGTGCTACTACATGTGCTTTCTCGTTCATGAAACCAAGACGAGTTCCGACCTCTTCCCGCTCAAGCACGACGTACTGGAAAAGATTTTCAGAAGCGGGGCCAATTGCCTCACGGTCAATTACGTTCGGAGAGGCGATCGCGAAATCTATCATCTCACCGATGACGTGAAGGCGAAATGGGAAGCGGAAACCGGCGGAAATAAGCACCACGTGAGAATGTATCTTACGTCGAAGTGCAAAGTGGAGTTCGAGGAAGGCTACTTCGACCTCTACCATTTCCACATTGTCACCGAACCGTTTCGGTTCTCCTTCTATCTGCCGATCCATCAGGCCCCCTGGCTCGACAAGCGCCGACTGTCCAAGCGTCGATTTCACTATCCCCAGACCGTCGAATACGGACTCATCGCGGGAAAGGTCATCACCACGTCGCGCAAAGCGACCATGGTCCCGAGAGCGCTCCTCAAGGACGAACTGGACGCGTTCCTCGGCAGCGACATCAAAGGCAAAAAGTAGACCGCGCCCGAGCCGACGACGGGCTCGGCGCGGCGCCCCGCACACGCTTGACAGCCGGCCGGCCCCGCGGCTAAGCTTGATGCGTATTCCCGCGAACATCACGGTATATGCTCGCGCCGGCGCGTACCGCGCCTGCAGACGGGGAGGCTCATTCACTGACCGCGCGTGGGGACTGCGTAATCGCCGCCTGTCGGTTTTCGGTCCTCTCTAAACGCGCCGAGATTAACTTCAGGGAGGTCTGATCCATGCCCAGGAAGAAATTGACGGTAATCGGAGCCGGGAACGTGGGGGCGTCGGTGGCCGCGTATGCGTCCGCGCAGCAGCTGGGTGACATCGTCATTGTCGACATTCTCGAAGGGATCCCGCAGGGGAAAGGGCTGGACATGTTCGAAGCGACGCCGGTCCTGGGCGTGGATACGCGCGTGGTCGGCGTCGACGATTATCCTGAGACCGAAGGGAGCGATCTGATAATCATCACCGCGGGTATCGCGCGCAAGCCGGGGATGAGCCGCGACGATTTGCTCTCCACCAATGTGAAGATCGTCTCCGAATGCGCGGAGAAATCCGCGAAGCTCTCTCCGAACGCAACAATGCTGATCGTGTCCAATCCGCTCGACGCCATGGTCTACACCGCGTGGCGCAAGTCGGGGTTCGAGCCGAGGAAAATCGCAGGCATGGCCGGCGTGCTCGACACGGCCCGATTCCGAAGCTTCATCGCGGAAGAAATCGGCGTGTCCGTCGAGGATGTCCACGCGCTGGTCCTCGGAGGTCACGGCGACACTATGGTTCCCTTGACGCGCTACTGCTCGGTGGGCGGCGTTCCCATAACCGAATTCATTTCAGCCGAACGACTCGATGAGATCGTCCAACGCACCCGCCAGGGCGGCGCGGAAATCGTCGGACTACTCAAGACGGGGAGCGCGTATTACGCGCCGGCCGCGTCGGCCGTAGAAATGGCCAAGTCGATCCTCCTGGACAAGAAGCGAATCCTGCCGATGGCCGCGTATCTGGACGGCGAGTACGGCGTGAAGGGCCTCTTCGTGGGAGTTCCCGCAATCCTGGGCGCTGACGGCGTCGAGCGCGTCGTGGAAGTGGAACTGAACGCGGAGGAGCAATCGGCGTTCAATGCGTCGGTGGAAGCGGTCCGGTCGTTGGTGAACGAGGTGGATGAAAAGCTTTAGCGGCGGGTCGATCGCCGAAGCGATGTGAGGGCGTGACCGCGGGGGCAGCGTAATTTTTCCCAACGGCATTCCTTGTTTTGGCACACAGGTTGCATTATACTAGAAGCACAACGACTCCTTTAACCATACCCTCAGCCCTCCTTGAAAAAGGCGGGCTCTTTTTTTGCCCTGTGAATGAGCCCCTTTTTCGGGACAAGCGCCGAAAGTCCAACGGTTGTGAATCCACTCACGGGTGAACAAATTTTTCCCACCATCAGGGGAATGGGGGTTCAAAAAATGGGCGCGGGGCCCAACTCCTTGAGATCAAAGAGAATCCGCTTCGAGGATCGGCAAGGCGCCGCATGTGGCGAGAAACCCTGTGTTTTCAAGCAGGTGACCGGCGCGATCCGCCGCCGGCCGAGAACGAGCGCGCGATTTTTTCGCACCCTTCACGCGCGCCGCTTTTGAGCGATTTCCCGAGATTTCGACGGATACCGCCACTGGTCAAGCGGGCCGCTCTTGGTTACAATTGCGAGAAATACCGGCGCCCGAAGAGACGACGAGACCATGGGAGCGACTTTGCGAACATACTACATAGAGACGTACGGCTGTCAGATGAACGAGCACGATTCCGAGAAGATCGCGGCGCTCCTCGAAGAAATGGGTATGGCGCCCGCCGAGAACGAGGAAGCGGCCGACGTGATCGTCATCAATACGTGCGCAATTCGTGAAAAAGCGGAACACAAAGTGTACAGCGCGCTGGGCAAGCTCAAACGCCTGAAAACCCGGAATCCCGGACTGGTTGCCGTCGTGGCCGGATGCGTTGCGGAACAGGAAAAGGAGCGGCTCCTGAAACGGGTGGATCACCTGGACGCGGTGGTGGGAACGCACTTCATCGACGCGCTTCCCGCGGTTGTCGACCGTGTCCGGACCACGGGAACGCGGGCCGCATCGACCGGTTTTGTCGATGACGTGAAATCCTTGCGTATGCCGGCCCCCAACAGAGGCTCCAGTCCCGTCTGTTCGTATGTGACCGTCATGCAAGGATGCTCGAATTTCTGCTCCTACTGCGTGGTCCCGTTCACTCGAGGCCCGGAACAAAGCCGGCCGTCGGCCGAAATCGTCCTGGAAGTGGAATCGCTGATCCAACGGGGGGTCAAGGAAATCACGCTCCTCGGGCAGAATGTCAACGCGTACGGGAAAGATCGCGGAGACGCGTCGTTTCCCAAGCTGTTGACCGCGCTCGATTTGATCGAGGGTCTCGAGCGCATTCGGTTCACCACGTCCCATCCCAAGGACTTCGATGAAGTCACCGCTCGGGCCATGGCCGAATTGCCCGCAGTGTGTCCGCACATCCACCTGCCGCTTCAAAGCGGTTCGGATCGGATCCTCGAGGCAATGGGGCGTCGGTACACGCGCAGCGACTACATGAACAAGGTTCGTATGCTTCGGGAACGTGTTCCCGGCGTCGCAATCACCGCGGATATGATCGTGGGCTTCCCCGGCGAGACCGAGGACGACTTCCTCGATACCCTCTTCGCGCTCGAGGAGATTCGATACGATCAGATTTTTTCGTTTAAGTATTCGTCTCGACCCGGAACCGCGGCCGCCCGTCTACCAAATCACCTCCCCGAGGAGGTCAAGGCCGAACGACTCTCACGCGTGCACGCGGTCCAGGAAGCGATCACCCAGGCGTATCATCAGGCGGCCGTCGGTTCGACCGAGGAGGTCCTGATCGAGGGCGTCAAGAGCCCGTCAGGGCAGCCCTTCGGGCGAACACCCACGAACAAGATCGTCAATTTGGAGGCCGACGCGAGCGTGGATGTGGGAGAGACGGTCCTCGTCACGATCGTACGGGGGCTCAGGCACTCCCTCCTCGGTTCGGTCACCCCCCCGAAGGCACACGGGGGAGAGCTCGTAGGGTAGGTTACTACAGCGCCGGAATGAAGACCCTCACCCCGCCACTCCCGGCGACGGAAGTCCATCGCCGCGAACCCATCGACATTAGGTAGGAAAAAAAATTCGTCGACCGGTCTTGACAGATTGGCGCGGCTGTTAATCTATCGAGTAGATTAACGCAAAGAGTTAACACCGATCTCTCAAACACACGATGTGAAAGGAGGGATACACCATGTTGAGCTTAATCCCCTGGAGACGACGAGACGTGGAAGCCTATCCGGAACGATCCATGCCCGAGTTCCGGAGGGAATTCGACGATCTCTTTGACCGCTTCTTCAACGACGTCTGGGGAACCGACCGCGGGCTCGCCCGCACGTTCGCTCCGGCCTTCGACGTGTCCGAAACCGACGATGAGTTCATCGTTCGCGCTGAAGTGCCGGGCGTCGACCCGAAAGACGTGGACGTGAACCTGTCCGGGAACGTGCTCACAATCAAGGGCGAAAAGAAGGACGAGCGTGAAGAAAAAGGAGAGAATCGCCACCGGATCGAACGATCCTTCGGCATGTTCCAACGGACCTTCCAGATTCCCGTCGAGGGCGACGAAGAGAAGATCTCCGCGAAGTACAAAGACGGCGTGCTCGACCTGCGGCTCCCCAAGACCGAGAAGGGCAAACGCAAGAGCATCAAGATCGACGTGGCCTAAAGCCGCGCCGCGCCCCCGAGGTCCTGCGAAGCCCCGGGTGACTCCGCCGCCTACCAATCCAATCTCCATCCCATTGTAAGGACACGCGATTCTTCTCGGCATATCAATCGCGTGAATACTGTCTCGCCGCTAAGGTTGTTTTGTGATAACGTATTTTAAAATAACTTGTTTGGGGTATAAATAACAATGTCTTTAAACTCTTTACACCTCTCGGCAGACAGGCCCGTGCGAACCCCGGAGAAGGATGCGCTCGAATTCGCACCATTCGCCAAGCACTTGGCCGAATCCATAGTCGCAATGGCTCCCCCCCAGGGCATGGTCGTTGCCGTAAACGGGGCCTGGGGCTCCGGCAAATCCAGCTTGCTCAACTTCGTGCGGTGGTACTTGAAATCACAGGATCCGGCGCCGCAAATCCTCGAGTTCAACCCCTGGTGGTTCGCGGGGAAAGAAGATTTGACAAGGGTCTTCTTCGCCGAACTGATGAATGTTGTCGCTCCCGATGGAGCCGGCGCCTTTGAGCTAAGACAGCGTATTGGCCGCTTTGCGGAGCTTTTCGCCGCGGCGCCGATCCCCGGGGCTGCGGCTCTCCGGACCGTCGGGGAATGGGTGCAGAGCTACAAGGACGCAGTTCCCGAGCTAAAAGCTACATTGGAGAACGAACTGAGCGCGCACACCGGGCGCGTCGTGGTGGTCATAGACGACATTGATCGTCTCGGCGTGGCCCAGATTAGGGAAATATTCAGACTTGTGAAGGTAGTGGCTGATTTCCCGAACATATTGTACTTACTGGCTTTTGACGAGAATGTGGTCTCAACCGCCCTTTCCGAAGGCGGACTTTCAGGACAGGACTACCTGGAGAAGATTGTCCAAGTAAGAGTAGATCTGCCGGTTCCCGATTCGATCCATCTCGAGGGAATGTTCGTGATGATGATCGAAACGGTATTCGAGGAGGTGAAGGAAACCATTGACAAGGAGTACCTACGCGACGTCTACCAAGGGGGCCTGCGACGACTCCTGTCGACCCCCCGTAAGATTGTCTCGCTGGAAAACTCCTTGAAGCTCCTTTTCCCCTCTGTCAAGGACGAAGTCAATCCCGTTGATTTCATGGTGATTGAAGCGTTGCGGATTTTCCAACCGAGAGTGTATGACGAAATACGCTTCAATCAGGATCTATTCGCCGGCACGCCGCCCGCCGATACCGAAATGAACGCCGGCGATGTTGAGCAACAGAGAAGCCGTTGCCGCAACGTGGCCCAGCGCGCAGGCATAGACCGGGATCGTAATTTGACCGCGCTTCTTGGTAGAGTATTCCCGAAGTTTGGCTGGGCCCTGGAAGAGCGACATGAGGAATTTGAGCCTCAACGGTGGCGCCATGAACGCCGGGCCTGCAGTGAGCAGAGAATAGCCGTCTATTTTCAGTACGCTCTCCCTTTGGGCGTCCTGCCCGCCACGGAATTACGCTCGCTTCTCGACGCCGCCGGAGAGCCTCAGCATTTTGCCGCTCAAATGCAGCGAATGGCTGCTGAGCCTGTACGGCCTGGTGGGCATTCATTGGCTGCGCAAGCATTGGTTGCCCTCGACGATAGGGTGGAACAGTTGGATCACGACACGTGCGCAGATCTGCTTCGGGCACTCTTGGAAGCCGGCGACCATGCACTTGCGGTTGAAGACACCGGCGGCGACTGGTTAGAGTTGAACAATCTCCACCGCCAGGGCCGTTTGATCCATCGTCTCTTGGCGCGGCTCCCAGAAGAAAGGCGAATGACGGTGCTGAACCAATCGGTCACCGACGGCAGCGCGCTGGGCACGATTGTGGATACCGTGTCTTACCTTGGGGATCAGCACGGCAAGTATTCCGGTGAAGCTTCACCACCCGATCAGATTCTTCTAAACGAGGGGGCCGTGGAACAGCTCGAACAAGCGACCATTCCACGTATCCAGCAAGCCGCAAGAGCAAACACGTTTCTCACCACACCGACCGTTATCCAGATTCTATACCGGTGGGGGTCCTGGGGTGACGGAAAAGATATGACGCGCTATTTTAAGGATACTCTGGGAGATCAAGAGAACATGCTGCTGTTCTTGCGCGCATTCATCCCCGATCACGCCATCGCACCCCACAGGGATCCGATGGAGGTTCTTCGACGCCTGCCCTATTCGGATAACCTGAACCGTCTCATCGATCCCGCCGAATTCCGAGACGTAATCGAGCGTCTATCAAGAAGAGACGACCTTCGGCCACTCGACCGGACCCGCGTGGACTTTCTCATGAGTGAAACCAAACGCGCACAAACGGCGATGGAGCCAACAGATCAAGAGGGGACTGAGCAGGACTGAGGGCTAAAGACCGGCGGGGTAGGTTTTTCCGAAGCGATTCGTGCGCTTCACTTCTTCGGCGCGGGTCCCAGTCCGGCGTAGAGCCCTTTCCATTCCCGGGGGAGGACGTGTCCCACGAACGCGTGCTTGAGCGCGGCCGCGGCCGCCTCATGGCCGAACATGGTGAAGTGGTCGCCGAAGACGAATTTCCCGGTCAGGCGCTGCGCGTGAACGAGCGAAGGGAGCAGGTCGATCAGCGGGATCTCATGGTCCTTGGCGAATTGGACGACCTTTCGGACGGTCTTCTCCGGGTCCCATCGAAAATCGACCAGTCCGCCGTGCATGCGGTTGAGCGCGTTGACGGTCCCTTCGGGGTCGAGCGCGTACTTGAGTTCGAGATCGGATCCCAGGTAGACGAGCGCAAACGCGATGCCGCGGCGCCGGCAGAACTCCCGCGCCTTGAGGATCGCATTGAAGCTGCGGCGACGGCCGGCTTCGATCCGTTCCACATCGGGATCGGCCCATTGGAGCAGTTCCGGTGAGATCCGAATGTGATTCCTGCGGATCTCGTTAAAGCGGTGAAGCGCGAAGGCGAGCGCGAGGTAGCCGTGTCGGACAAGGCCCCGGAACTCCTTAGTAATCTCACCCTGCGCAAGCGTCCGTTCCGTACGCAACGCCGGCGAATCGTCGCAGAAATCGTTCATGTAGAGCGCCGCCACGACCGCGTCGGGCGAATACTTGATCGCCTCGGACCGGAGGGTCTCCAGATGACGCTCCTGGCCGGTGCCCGAGTCTCCGAGGGCGATAACCTGAAAGCGCGGCCGCGTGCCGGCGCTCACAGCGGCCTGGACGTTGAGCGACCTCTCGAGGAGCTTATGGAAACTTCGGGCGAGCGGAACCTGCGCGGCTTCCACGTATGAGTCGCCGATTATCACGATACGATAGACGCCGGGCGGCTTCTCGTACGCATAGTCGTGGTCGTAATACCCGTGAGCGTTCCACCGAATGATATTGACGTACCGGAAGCCGTCGTTTGGGTCGTAGCCGAAGTACTCGGCCTCCTTGCCCGGGACGTTCCAGACCTGGAAGGACCCCCGATCGTCGGTTCGAGCGACCGCAGGCAGCCATCGCTTCTGATCGCCGTTCTGGAAGACCACGCCGAAATGCGCGTTGTGAGCGGTGTTCGGGTCGTCTTTGCCTCGGGCCAGATCCTTCACCGCCGCGCAGTCCTTGGGCATGAGGACGGTGAAACCGGCCTCGACCGCGAAAATTGTCAACAGGCCGCCGATCATGCACCCGGCGGTCGCTTTGGCCGCGCCGAGCAGCGCCTTTCGGCGGCCTTCCCCGGTCGGAAGAAGGAGGACCGAGACGTTAAGACACATGAGAAGCGTAAGTATCAGAAATCCCTGATACGTATTGTTGTACAATATGAGCAAGAGCGCCGTGCCGGCTAGAAGCGGAGCGCTCACGCCTACGAGCTTCCATGCCGCCCGACCCTCAAGGGCCTGGTCGGTCCGCGACTTCATGCGGGGCCTCGAAACAGTATCAATTTGTCCTGAATGCTTGAGAAAATTAAACCACACCCCGCCGCGGTTGTCAACACACAATTCGATATTCTTCAATATATACGAGAAGTAAAACCAGGGCAGACTCGATCGTCCCTACGGGACGACAAGATGAAGCGGAGAGGCGGAGAGATCTGTTTACCGGCCCTAAAGGACCGGCCTACTTTCGGTCGCCCCTCACGGGGCCGGCGAGAACTCGGCGCATTCGGCGGTATCTCACGGACCAAACCTTCGTAATTCTTTCGGGCTTTCAGTCCATCGCTCTCCTGTGGCCGGAAAGCCGCAAACCATGTCATTGCCGGCGCAGCGAAGCAATCTCAGCGCCAAACCTCCCCGACAACCTCTCTGAGCCGGAACGGACTCAGCGCCGGAACGCCGCAAACCATGTCATTGCGAGCGCAGCGAAGCAATCTCAGCGCCAAACCCGCCCGACAACCTCTCTGAGCCGGAACGGGCTCGGCGCCGGAAAGCCGCAAACCATGTCATTGCCGGCGCAGCGAAGCAATCTCAGGGCGTGACGGCTTCGAATGCCTCCGAGA
>CAYLRL010000003.1:0-58527 GCA_964385875.1 uncultured Syntrophales bacterium | reverse complement strand
ATTGCCGGCGCAGCGAAGCAATCTCAGGGCGTGACGGCTTCGAATGCCTCCGAGATTGCGTCGTCAATTCGCTCCCGTCAATGACATGCTCGACCGCGGCGCCTCGGACGGGTCGATCGCCCCCGGAAGGGGACGTTTCCCGACCGAGCATAGGATTTCGGTACGCGGAGCAGCGTGGGAGTTTTCAGGGGTGAGTCAACGCCGGGGCGCGGGCCGATCCTCGAGCATTGCGACCACGCTAACCTGCCGCTATGTTGGACGTTTTTGAGGGGTGGGGTTCGGGAAGGGGGACTTTTTTCAAAAAGTTCCCCTCCCCGACAACTTTCTTCTTTCCTCCCCGGCAACATTCCTCTCCCCTCCGCGACCGCATTCAATCCCAACGCCGGCCTACTCCCACCGTTTCTGCCGGGCCCAGCGGGGTCCGGGGCCGCCGGTGGAGGAATTAATTTCGCCCATTGCGAACTGGAGGGCGCGTTCCATGCTTTCTCTCGGGTTGGAGAATCCGGAGAGAAGATTGCCCAGGGTGAAGCCGACGGTAGGGGATCCGGAGCCCGGTTGTGGTTGCGACACGGGTTGTTGGGGAGGAGCGTATTGCTGCGTATCCGCAGGTGGCGCGGTTGGGGGCGGGGCCGGCGCGGCGCGCTCGGCTTGGAAAGTTTGCGCCTGGGCCTGGAGGTCTTGTCCGTCTCGGCCGGTCTGTCCTGCCGTGGGCGGCCGGCCGTCCGCTTGGGCCCCAGGATCCGCCGCGGCGACGTTCGCGGGCGCGTGTCGAGACTGAGCGGGAGGCCGTGCGGCATGGCGTTGGACCGGATCGTGCGGTTGCGTCGGTCGGACGGCAGGGGGGCGCCCGGCCGTCGTCCGAGCGCGTACGGCGGACTGAGCTTGGGCCGGCGCGGGGGACGCGTCGAATTCGTCACCGACGGGGATATGCTTGGCGGCCTGAGCCGGAGCGAGGTTCGGGATCATAATGATGATAGCTGCGGTTATCAGGCAGAGTACGCGTAGGGTTGGCATGGTGGCGCCTCCTGTGGGGAGCGTGGTCGGGCCGGTCTGGGCCCTCTGCCTGTAGACTACACCATATTAAGCTGTAATGTCAAGCTAGTATACAGCATACTTAATTGCCTTTCTCTTCTTTTGCGTCAAAGTGCTTTACCTTTCTCGCGGATAGAAGATTGACTAATATTTGTAGCTTGTGAATATGACCGCTTGTTTCATCCAATTTTTAGTATCGTCCAGTTTTGCCGCGTACATGCGAGTCTTTGATGAAAAAAGGCTTGACAACTATTCGGTATCCTACTAGAAGGACCCCACTGCATCAGTCCTGCCATATATACCTTCCAGTGATCCCGCCACAAGCATCCTACCCGATGCCCCGGAGGGGGTCCCGCCTCTTCTCCGATGCCTGCCCCGTCAGTCAATGACGAGGCAGGCATCGCCGTAACTATAGAACCGAAATCTACCCGCTTTTGCGTCTTCGTACGCCGCATGGGTCAATCCGACGCCGGCGAACGCGCAGACGAGCATGAAGAGCGTCGAGCCCGGAAGATGGAAATTCGTGACCAGCCCACGGACTACTTTGAACTCGTACCCGGGCGTGATGAAGAGATCGGTCCGGCGTCGCCCCGCCCTGATTGTTCCTCCATCGGTCGCGGCGGATTCCATCGCGCGCACGCAGGTGGTCCCCACGGCGATGATGCGACGCCCGTGGTCGAGAGCGGTCGCGAGCCGTTCCGCGGTCTCGTCCGAAATTTCATAATATTCCGACTCCATCCTATGCCGCCGGATATCCTCATCTCGAACCGGCGCGAAGGTTCCCGGTCCCACGTGGAGGACGATACGTTCGGATTGGATTCCTTCGGCCTCGAGGCGGTCCATAATCTCGGGGGTGAAGTGGAGCCCGGCGGTCGGCGCGGCGACGGACCCGGCGACTCGAGCGTATACCGTCTGGTAGCGTTCTCGATCGCGAGCCTCATCGCGTTCGGAGGGTTTGATGTAAGGAGGCAGCGGAGGCTTCCCGTACCGCTCGAGGAATCCGTGAAGATCTTTCTCCGAAACGGGAAATCGAAACCGAACGCGGCCGGCCGCGGGCGCACCTTCCGCGATGAGTTCCGGCCCGCGAATCAGGCGGATGATCGATCCCGGTCGCACGGGCTTGCTGCTGTTCACGAGGCAGACGCGGCGCGCTGCGTCGTCCGACGACGCGCCCTCGGGCGGCTCCGCGGGATCGAGAACGAGGAGGTCCACCCGTCCGCCCGTTTCCTTCCTCCCGGACAACGACGCGGGGATGACCTTGGTTTCATTCACCACCAGGAGATCGCCTTCCCTCAGGAGATCAGGGAGATCTCGAAAGCGGCGCGGCTCGATTCGGTTGGGGCCTTTCCGTACGACCATAAGGAGCGACTCGTCCCTATCGGCTGCGGGGGCTTGGGCAATGAGTTCGGGCGGGAGGTCGTATTGGTACGAGGCGAGGCGGTAGACTTCGGGAACGAGGGCGGTACGCGTCGGAGCTCGGTGGCGGTCTTGTGCGTCGTCGCGGTTCATAGGGCGCTGAATCCACCTCGAGCGAAGAAAATGATCATCAGACCGACGAACATCATGATCCCGCCGATGAACCGCAGTGTGCCGTCGTCCTGTTCCCGCATGTACGCCATGATATGTTTCATCTTGTCGGGGAATCCGAAGTAGGGGAGCCCCTCGACGATCATGACCATGCCGAGCACGGAGAGAAAGTATTCCATGCGTTAACTCCGGGTTACGGCGTGATCGCCGCGTAGGGATCGGAGGGTTTGCGTTCCGCTGACACAAAGGACCATATGAGGAGGCCCAACGCAACGAGCAAGACGATCGCGTACGCGCCCACCTGGAGGCCCAAGCCCAGTCCGAGAGAATCGAGCAGGATGTCCACGGCGACAGCCGGGAGCATCGCAAGCACGGCAAGTTTACAGGCTCCCCCGTATGAAAGCGGCGCCTTGGCGGCCTGCGCGACAATGTACGCGATGAGCGCCAAGAGCAGCATTTGGACGGTCTTGGAAAGAAGGTAGTAGACCCCGAGAGCAATCCCGGCGCCGGCTTCGATCGTCGGCCAGAATTCGGCCTTGAGCCGCTTGAGATGGTTCGTGTCGATCACAATGTCGGGAAAACTCTTGAGGTAGTATATTTGGACGCGCGCGTTGTTCTTGTACATAAATTGCTCGTGCCCCAGCACCGCAACCACATTCCCTTCCTTGAAGTAATCCAAAAGCTTATCCTGTCGATCGGGTCGGGTGTCGATCACCAGCGCCTCACCCTTCTTCCCTTCGGGGCGGACGATGTGCGGTTGCGGGCCTTCTGCGTACGCCTTCCCGTTCCGGATCGTGATTTTGGGCATGACCTCGTCGTATCGGCGGGTGACGGAATCGAGCGTGCGTTCCACTTTCGGTCCGATCGCGGCGACGATCGCCCACGCGCTGAGACCTGCGTACGCAAATATGAGCACAACGATGACGATTGCGGGAATTCGGAGAAGTGATCGCGCCATTGTTTGTTCCTCCCCGGCTTGTCGCTTCGCGTGGACGCACCGGACCCCATTATCCGCACGCGTTCGAGACGGCGGGGTCCGCTTCCGGTTCCACTTCACCGCACGTCACACGCGTCGTGCGGCCGGAGTCGTCGATGAGGATTAGGCTGCCGTCGGAATCGATGCGTTCCGCCGTGCCCGTTATTCCCTCGCGGCTGAGTCTCAGGCCTTTGTGCGGCCAGTAGGCTTCCCAGAGCGCAGGGATAAACGCCGGCCCCTCGAGGTCGATCCGACGATTGAGCGTCGCAATCTCCCTGAGGATCAGTGTCGCGGCCCACTCGAGGTCCGTTTCGATCCCGAGCGCGGCCTTGATGGACGTCGTGGTCTCTTGTAATTCCTGCGGATAATCGTCCCGGACGGAGTTGACGTTCAGGCCGATCCCGATGATGAGGTAATCGATTGTCGATCCGGAGATCCGAGCTTCGGAGAGGATACCCGCGATCTTCTTTCCCCGCGCGAGCACGTCGTTGGGCCACTTCACGCCGACCCCCGTTACGCCGAGTTGATCGAGCGCCAACGTGACCGCGATCGAGGCGGCCATGCCCGTGAGTCCGGCCTTGGGCGGCTCGATAGCGGGTCTCAGGAGAATGGAGAGCGCAAGGTCGAGGCCCGGCCGGGTTATCCACGCTCGGCCCATCCGACCGCGGCCCGAGGTCTGCCGACGAGCCATGATCGCAATAGGTCCGGCCTCACCCGCGAGCGCGAGGTCGCGTGCACGGTCCTGGGTCGACCCGGCCTCTTCGTACACGATCAGTGGAATCTCGGCGCTCATTGGATTACCGTCGTCCGCGCTCCGGCTTCATACCGGCGCGCCTTCACAGGATGAACGCCGGAGATTGAGAAATCAACCGGCGCTTCGGTGAAAAACCCTCTTCCGGCTGCGCCGGCCGTGGAGGACACGGTACAACATCAGTCAACGTAAAATCGTGTCCCCTGTCTCGCGGGGAGAGCAACGGGGAAGGCCTTAATCTTACTTCTTGGAGAGCGCATTGGTATCAGCCCTCCTGCAGGCGTCGCATGCGTTCCAGGCTCTCTCTCAAACCGTCCGACTTCGCGCTTAGTTCCGCGTACCGCGTGCGCTGCTTCTCGACCGCCTCCGGTTTTGCCTTAGCGAGGAAACTCTCATTGGAGAGCTTCTTGTTCACGCCGACCAGTTCCTTGTCCAGTTTTCCGAGCTCCCTCTCCAGTCGGGACATCTCAGCGTCGGCGTCCACAATGCCTTCCAACGGCACAAAGACCTTCATTTCGCCGACCACCGCGGTTGCGGACATTCGAGGCGGTTCACCGTCCGCGGAGGGACTCCGCACCGTCATATGGTCGACTCGACCTAAGAGGGCTATCAGATCGGTGTTGGATTCCACAAGCGCGCCGTCGGCCTCCGAGGTCGGAGCAATCACCACGGGCAGTTTCTGCGACGGCGGCAAATTCATTTCCGCGCGGATATTCCGAACGCCTGTGATCACCCCCATCAGCAGGCGCATTTCCTGCTCCGCGTCACGGTCTTCCCACACAGGATCGTACTCGGGAAACGGCCCCCGTATGATTGTTTCGGCCGAGCCGGGAATGCGCGACGCGATCTCTTCCGTGATAAAGGGGACAAACGGATGCAGGAGCCGCATAATCGCGTCGAGGGTGTGGCGCAGAACTCGAGCGGACCGCCGCGCGGCCTCCGCGTCGTCGCCGCCGAGCGGAAGTTTCGACTCTTCGATGTACCAGTCGCAGAACTCATGCCAGGTGAACTGATAGAGCGCCTGGGCCGCGTCGTTGAATCGATACTCCTCGAGCGCTTGATCAACCTCTTTCACGGTATCGTTGAGTCGCGAGAGGATCCATCGTTCCGCGAGCGACATGCCGGCTCGGTCTCCAGGCGTCGGCGGTTCCGTGACTCCGTCCAAATAGGGGAGCGCGAACCTGGCCGCGTTCCAGATCTTGTTCATAAAGTTGCGGTATCCTTCGATGCGCTGCGTGGAGAGACGGATATCCCGTCCCTGAGCAGCGAGGGCCGCCAGGGTGAAGCGGAACGCGTCGGCGCCGTACTCGTCCATGACCATGAGCGGATCGATGACGTTGCCGAGGGATTTGCTCATCTTCTTGCCGTGTTCGTCCCGCACGAGCGCATGGATATAGACGTCGGTGAAGGGAACGTCCCCCATAAACTTGAGCCCCATCATCATCATCCGCGCGACCCAGAAGAAGAGGATGTCGAATCCCGTGACCAGACACGACGTCGGATAGAAGGCCTCGAGCAGTTTAGTACGGTCGGGCCAGCCCATGGTCGAAAACGGCCACAGAGCCGAAGAAAACCAGGTGTCGAGAACGTCGGTCTCCTGCTTGAGCGATATCCCCCCGCACGCAGGACACGAGGAGGGATCTTCGCGCGCCACGATAGTCTCGCCGCACGATTCGCAGGTCCAGGCGGGGATTCGATGCCCCCACCAGATTTGCCGCGAGATGCACCAGTCACGGATATTGGTCATCCACTCGTAGTAGGTCTTGGTCCAGTGTTCGGGAACGATGATCGTGTTTCCGTTCTTCACGGCCTCCAGCGCTTCTCGGGCGAGGGGTTCCACCTTGACGAACCACTGCTTCGAGATAAGCGGCTCGACCACATCCTTGCACCGATAACAGCGACCGAGCCCCACGGTATACGGGTCCACGCTTACCAGGTAGCCGTTCTCGTCAAGCTCTCGAACGATATTCTCTCGACACGCGTATCGATCCTGCCCGTGGAAATGGACGCCGTTCTCATTGATCACGCCCTCATAGTCCATGACCGTCACCCGATCCAGATCATGACGCATTGAGAGTTCGAAGTCCGTCAGATCGTGGGACGGCGTCACCTTCAGCGCGCCTGTTCCGAATTCGGTTTCGACAACCGGGTCGCCGATGATGATCAGCTTCCGTCCGACGAGCGGCAGAATTGCGTACTTCCCGATAAGATGCTTGTATCGATCGTCCTCGGGATTGACCGCGACCGCGGTGTCGCCGAGCATGGTTTCCGGCCTCGTGGTGGCCACCACAAGCGTTTCGTCCGAATCTTCCACGGGATAGCGGATGCTCCAGAGGTGGCCGGCCGCGTCTTCGTGCTCCACTTCGAGATCCGAGAGCGCGGTGTGGCATCGGGGGCACCAGTTGACGATGTAGTCCCCTTGGTAGATAAGCCCTTCTTCGTAGAGCCGGACAAAAACCTCCCGCACCGCGCGGGAGAGGCCCTCGTCCATGGTGAAGCGCTCCCGGTCCCAGTCGCAGGAACAGCCGAGCCGCTTCAGCTGATTGATGATTACTCCGCCCGAATGCTCTTTCCACTTCCAGACCCGCTCGACGAACTTCTCGCGTCCCAGGTCTTCCCGGCGGAGTCCCTCCGCGGCGAGTTGCCGTTCCACCACGTTCTGGGTGGCGATGCCGGCGTGGTCCATGCCGGGCATCCACAGGGTGTTGTAGCCGGTCATACGACGCCGGCGGATGAGGATGTCCTGGAGCGTATTATTCAGGGCATGCCCCATGTGGAGGGAGCCCGTCACGTTCGGCGGCGGGATGACGATTGAGTATTCCCGTCCGGTCTTGTTTTCGGACGCGTGAAAGAGCTTGTTGTCTTGCCAGTACTGATACCATCGTCGTTCGATGTCGGCTGGTTCGTAGGTTTTCGGCAGTATGTCGCGGCCCATGGGCGGCTCCTTTGTGCGAGTCGATTCCGGCGCTAAAATTAAATGATTATGATACCATTGAGAAGACCCCGCCGCAAGATTGCGGCGGCGCCCGCCGCTCGCCCGCCCTTCAGATGTTGTTCCGTCCGCAGAGTTCTCCGGCCCCGCGAATGGACGCAGGGCTCTGCGAGCCCCTAACCCATTGACAATTCCAATTTTTTCCGTTACATAGAAAGACCGGGGACCGATCCGACGTTCAGCGAGTGGTTCCCTGATTCACGTCCGCCGACGAACGCCTGATCTCCGCCGGCCGGGCGTCCATGCGAGGACCGCCATTCACGTGTGCCATCCCGACATGCAGATTCGGCCGCGTCGGTGTTTCGCTCACGCCGGCGTTCGCGGCTTCTTACGCGGATTTGTCGCCGCGTATCTCGCCGCGGCGCTTCTCGGCCTCATGTGGATATCAGACGGATCGGCCGCCGGTCCGTTCGGCGATCCTTTTCGGCCGTATCAGCGGTACGATCACTCCCGGACCAAGTCCCTGGTCAAAGCCCGGGTCGCATATCTGTGGGGATTCAACGAGATCCGACTCCGTGACGGCGACAATCCCAACTTCACTCCCATGCGGCGGGAACTCAATGTGGACAGTGTCTCGTTCGGTCTTCTCGGGTCGACCTTTGTCACCGACAGTGTCGGACTTCGCGCGCAGGCATGGATCAGCGTTCCCAACGAGGGGCGCAACGACATGCTCTTCGACAATCGATCGGACGCGTGGGATTCCCATGCCCGGGCGTTGGAAGCCGACCTGGGCCTGCTCTATCTCTTCAATCTCGGCCCGATGCCCTATTCCGCGGGACTGATCGGAGGCTATCGGTACGCGAACTTCGATTACAAGTCCATCAGCGTGCACGATCCGTCGGGGACCTTTCACGACCATCTGCATATGCACGTGCCCTACCTGGGCGTCTACTATTCCCACACCCATTTCGTGGGAACCTCAGTCCGATTGGACATCCTCGCTTCGCCGTTCATTCTCAGTCGATACGACGGAGAAGAGAATCGCTTCGGCACGGTCGCGCGGCTCGAAGGACATTCGGTGACGGGCCTTTGGTTCGAATCCCTGTTTGGTTGGCATCTGCCGTTGAGCGAGAGTCTGCTCGCCGGGATCTTCGCTCGATACAATTACATCGAGTTATCCGGCGGCGCCACGGTCAAGCGGGACGTGCGGTCCACTCGCTTTTCCATGGATTCGACGCACCATCTCATATATCTGGGCTTGAACGCCGCGTACGCTTTCTGAGGACGCGTCACGGTCCGTCGAAATCCAATGATTCGCAGGCGATTTCGGCCGGTTTTCCGGCACGAAAGGGAACAACCCCAATGAGAAGATTCCGTTCGTCCGCGTCACGGGAACGGGCCGCGCTTGTCGAACAAACCGCGGTCGAGGGATTCCTCACATGGGGCGCATGGCCGGAACTGGAGATGCATGAGGAGGAGGACATCATCTTCTCCGTGAGCGACATTCCCCTCCCCTTCTTCAACAGCGCCGTGAAACCGCGCATACCGGAGGATCGCGTCAAGGATCGCATCGAGGAGGTCACGGCGCGAGCGCGTGAGCGGCATGTCCCGATGATGTGGCAGCCGGGCGCGGCGCCCCAACCGAAGAATATCGCGCGATATCTCCTTTCCGCCGGTCTGGACACTGCGGGATCGGCCGAGGGCATGGCCCTGAAGGTGGACGATCTGAAAACCATGACGCCGGCCGAGAAGGAGGTCGTGGTCAAGCGCGTCGAGGATGAGGCCGATCTCCGCGCCTGGTGCGACACATCCGCGTTCATCTTCGATTTCCCCGACTTTGCGTGGGGGCCCTGGAATCGGCTCCACGAGGCGATCTTCAGTCCCGAGGGCCTCCCGTGGCGACACTATCTCGCCTACGTTGACGAGCGAATTGTCGGGACCGCGTCACTCTTCTCGGGATCCTCGGCCGCGGCGCCGGCGAGTGTGGGCGTCGTGGAGGGAAAGCGGCGGAAAGGCGTCGGAACGACGCTGAGCATTCGATGCATAGCCGATGCCAAGGAACTGGGATACACGACGGTTACGCTCTTTGCCTCTCGCGCGGGCGAAGCGCTGTACCGGCGGCTCGGCTTCCGTCGGACGTTTCGGGGCGTCTATTACGTCTGGTATCCGTCATAAGGCCGGGCTTTTCGCGGTTCACTCGTTCGGCGGAAGCGTCTCCCCGCCGAGAATAGTCAAGAGCACCGCCAAGGCGGCTATCACGGGCATCATATCGAGCACGTCGAAGACCGGCGCGCGGCCGTCTTTCGACGCGCCGTACAGACGTCTGCCGTAATAGAACAGCGCCGGTTTGCGAGAATCCCGGCAAGAATCGTGAGGGTCTCATCCGTGGTCCGGCCCCGTCTCTCCGTATTTCGAGTCAAATCTTACCGCATCACGACGTCGTGTTGCGTACGGATACGCGTATAAGGTAAGAACAATCGACATGGAAGAGCTGCTCAGTATACGAGGCCTACGGACGGTCTTCTCGTCCGAGGCGGGCGCCGCGACGGCGGTCGACGGCCTGGATCTCGACCTTCGCCGCGGGGAAACCCTGGGCCTTGTGGGCGAATCCGGGTGCGGGAAGAGCGTGACCGCGTTGTCGATCATGAGGCTTGTTCCGTCTCCTCCCGGTGAAATAACGCACGGAAGCGTGGCCTTCGAGGGTCGCGATCTGCTCGAGCTCTCCGAGTCGGAGATGCGGGCGGTGCGTGGAGACGACATTTCGATGATCTTCCAGGAGCCGATGACGTCGCTCAATCCGGTGTTCCGCATCGAGGATCAAGTGGGTGAGGTCTACCGGGCGCACCGCGGGATGAGTCGCGGTCAAGCCTCGGACGCCGCTATCGAAGCGCTCCGGCTCGTGGGTATTCCGGCGCCTGAGCGGCGGGCTCGGGAGTATCCTCATCAGATGAGCGGCGGAATGCGTCAGCGTGTCATGATAGCGATGGCGCTGGCGTGCGATCCGAAATTGATGCTCGCCGACGAGCCGACCACCGCGCTCGACGTAACCATTCAGGCGCAGATACTCGAGCTGATGAACGATATCAAGGACCGGCTCGGGACGGGGATTATTCTGATTACGCACGATCTGGGGGTCGTCGCGGAAATGGCGGACCGCGTCGCGGTTATGTACACCGGAAAGATTGTGGAGGAAGCGCCTGTGAAGGACCTGTTCGCGTCGCCGCAGCATCCGTACACGGCCGGGCTTCTCCGGTCGGTTCCCCGCATCGGTGAAGGCCTGGACGGGGGACGACGGCGCCTGCACGTCATTTCAGGCATGGTCCCCGATCTCCGTCGTCTTCCCGAGGGCTGCGACTTCCAGGACCGGTGCCCGGAAGCGGGAGAGATCTGCCGCCGGCCGCCGGCGCTCGAGCGCAAGAAGTCGGGGCGCCTTGTGCGATGCTGGATGAGGGATTAGACTGGAAAGACGCGATCGCGATTCGAGTCCCCCGAATCGGCTTCTCGATTTCGCAGCCGCTGCTCAGTATCGGATAGGAGGATTGTATGACGGACGACACCGTCCAAGCCGGCTATACCATAGTCGATTCCAAATCGTATGTGAAAATCAGATATACCTGCCGCGCGGAGAACGGTCCGATTCTCCGCGGCGCCGAAGGACCGGAGACAATGGATTTCGTCACCGGGTTCCTGCACGTGATTCCCGGACTTGAAAAGCGGATAACGGGCCACGGAGTCGGGACGCGGCTCGAGTTCACCGTTCCGCCCGAGGAGGCCTTCGGCGAGCGCCGGAAAGAGCTGGTCATCGAGAAGGATATCGAGGAATTCCATTTTCCTGCGGGCATGAAACCGACGCCCGGGATGGAGATACCTATTCTTATCAACGCGGAGGGGCCGGAAACCGCGATGATTCGAGAAGTGCGCGACAACCGGGTGGTAATCGATCTGAATCATCCCCTTGCCGGCGTGCCGCTGAAGTACGATCTCGAGATTATCGAAGCTCGACCGGCCACCGACAAGGACATGTGCGCTGAATGGGAACAACAGTCGGCAGCGGACGCGTGTTGCGGGTCCGTGCCCGAGTTGGTCCTCCAGGGTGAAGAATCGGAAAACTAGGTTGGATAAAGACGGCCGATCCCCTGCGGGGCCTTGCCGACCCGGTCGAAACTACGTTTTGTAGGATCTCGCGTCGGGGGGGTGGGAGGTGGACGCGTCTTAGTTGAGCGGCAGCCATACGGTGAAAACGGTCCAACTATCGTCCGATTTCACTGAGATCGATCCGTGGTGGTCTTCGACGATCTTCTTCGACACGGTCAGTCCCAGGCCGGTCCCATGTTCCTTCGTGGTAAAGAAGGGATTGAAGATCTGATTGAGGCCCTCGGGTGAAACCACCCCCCCGCCGTTTCGGATCTTCATCTCGAAGTACCCGTCCGATTCCATTTCGCCGGCTTGAAGGGCCTTTTCACTGGGGATCGAAAATCCCGTCTCGACCTTGACGGTCCCGCCTTCAGGTGACGCCTCGATTGCGTTACCCACAAGATTGAGCACGAGCTGCTGAAAGCGACCCGGATCGAGTGGAATCTCTCCGGCCTCGGACCCGAGGTTCGCTTCCACCTGGATATTTCTTTCCTGCATTCGACCCTCGGTAATTCGAAGCACGTACCGGATCAGGTCGTTGGGGTCCATGCGCTGAAGCTGCACTCGACCGCGCTTGGTGAAATCGATCAGACGGTCGAGGATCTTTTCGAGGCGTGATATCTCGCTCTCGATGATACCGAGGTATTGTCGCTGCTTTTCCGGGTCCGCGCGTTCCGTGCTGTCGAGTTGTCGCGCCATCCGTCGGGCGAATCCGCCGACGATGGCGAGCGGCTGCCTCAGTTCATGGGCCACCTCGGCGGTGTGCTGCTCGATGGCTTTGCACTTCCCCGACTGGACGATATGCTCGTACAGTTCGTCGATAATTTTGATTTTCTCGACGAGAGCTTCCCTGGATCGCCGCAATTCTTCTTCGAGCTTCTTTCGTTCGGTTCTGTCCCGGAGCACGCCGTCGTAACCGGTGGGGGTTTCGTTTCCATCGTAGACGGCTTTGCACCGAATGCGCACGAATTTCCGTTCGCCTTCCGCGTCGATCACCGCGACTTCTTCGTCCCAGATGCCGTCAGGACCCTGAGTGGGCAGCGTGTCCAGCTTGGAGACGTCTTCTTTGGCGACATAGTCCGAAAGCTTGGTTTCCAGGATGTCACGGACCGTGTATCCCAAGGTTTTTTCGATTTGGGTGTTGACGAAGGTGAATCGCCCCTCCCCGTCGATCGAGAAGAGCACGTCCGGCACTTCCTCGACCAGATTGCGATAATGGCGTTCGGAATCCCGCAACCACGCTTCAAGCTGTCGTCGCTGCGTTATGTCGACGATCATCTCGTACGCGCCGATGACGTCTCCCTCTGTGTTCTTGATGGGTGTGGCGGTGTGCTGAACCCAGATGACCCTGCCGTCCTTCGTGCGTCTGGGGCGTTCGGAGACGGCGCGCGATTCTCCTGTGAAGACTTCCCGCACGGGGCAGTCCGGACACACTTCGGTCTCGCACGCCATGAAATCGTGGCAATACAGGCCGACCGGGTCTCCAAAGACCTCCTTAAGCAATCGGTTCGCGTAGACGACTTTGAAGTCCCGGTCGATTTCCCAGAACATCTGACCGGCTCCGGCCAGGAGTTCACCGAAGTCCTCACGTATTGAAGCGTTGTGCACTTCAATTCCTCCGAGGCGGCGAGCGCTTGTGAATTCTTACGTGCCGCCTCTTTTACAGTATCATAACTCTAACCCGGGTTGTCCAGCTATTCAACGCCTCGCGCCCCGCGTCCCGCGCGCTGCTCCCGAAACAATCCGAAGAAAGGGGACAGCGCCGCATAGTACGTGTCGAACAGGCGTTTCATCTTGGGATCGTCCTTCAAGGTGTAGAAGAGGCTCGCCTCATCCGCCAAGTCCTCTTCGAGTCTTTTCACGAAGGTGTCCGGATCCGATTTGAGCGCCAGCTCGCTGTATTTGAACGCCTTGTCTTCTTCGCCCAAAGACGCGTAGCATGTGGCCAGAAGGTAATAGGCCGACCCCCGGTCTTCGTCGCCTTCCTCCGCGGCTGTCGTTTCCGAGATCCGCTCCGCTTCCTCGAGCACCTTGCGCGCTCGATCGGATTCATCCAGGACGATAAACGTCCGCGCGATGAGAATAAGGTACAAGGGATTGCCCTCATATTCCGCGGCCGCTTCCTTATAATAGCCGAGCGCGGCCTGATGCTTCTTCGCGGCGAAGTAGAGGTTGCCGATATTGGCCAGAACCTTTGCCTTTTCCTTGGGGGACTCGGCGAACTCGAGAGCTCGTTGGAAGTTGTCCATCGCCTTGTGAGGATCACCCATCTGCTTGTGGCAGACCGCAATCGCGTTGAACCCGAAATGGTCTTCAGGATTCTCCACCACGTGGAGCTTGAACGCCTCGACGGCTTCGTCGAGGCGCTTCTCCTTGGCCAGTCGAATACCTCTTTCTTTTGGCGATTCCGGAGCGGACGGTTCCGGACTGACACGGTCACTGCGGAAAAGACCGCTCAGGTCGAAAAAACCGTCCGATCGCGTGACCTTCTTGGCGCATCCGCTTGAGGCCACTGCGAGACAGACGACGACAAGAAGGGCGCGGCCGGTTTGACTCGGCGGCCGAAGAATGCCGGACGGGCCGCGCGCGACCACGCCTACGTTTACGCTGAGAGGACGAGTAATCGATCGACCTGCCATTGACGTCTCATTTTCGCCTTACTTCCGTGCGCGCTGCGAAAAAGTCGCCGGCTTTTACCGCGTCCGGGGGCGTCGGCTCGGCCGTGCCTTTCGGTCCGACTTCCGCCTCTTCAACAAAGAAGCTTTGCAAGCCGTCTTTACCGCGCTGCCGGCGCCCGGAAGCCGGCGCCGGGCGCGTCCGGCTCGGTCCCGCGTCGTGCCCAACATACCCCATGACCAGGCGCCGAGCAACCTCCGGGATCATCTGCAATCTTGACAAATTACGCTTTCACTTCTAGAATCGAATCGATACTTCCGGATTTGCCGAAATTCAAAAAACCACCGAGTTGCGTCGCCTATGGGTGAGGAAGATAAGAGACTAGTTAAAGTCGGTCCGAGACTTTCAAAATTCATCGGCGCAAAGGCGACACGCGACAAGAAGCTCCAGGCCGCGTCGATGCAGGCCGAATTCACCCTGCGCGACACCCTCATCATGCTCTGCTATCTCGGCAGAGACGCCGATCAGGAAATAGCCGTTCAGGCCCGCACGAACCTGATTCCCGCTGCGCGGACCTGGTGGAGCCGTGAGGATCGCCCTGACCTACCCGAACCCATACGGGACATCGTCGTCAAAGTCATCGAACGAGTAGGCCCCGGTGACAAAGCGGTCGCGGCGGGCGCCCGCCTGGACCTGGTCGAAGGCAACATCGGTCTGCTGGGCCTCGGCGAAATCATCCAGGCGATCGATCACAATAATCGAACCGTCCGGATAACCTTGAAGAGCAACGGTAGATCCACCTCTGTTTATACGGACAACGGAAAAGTCGTCGGCGCGGTGTGCGAGGACCTCGACGGGATCGAAGCCCTTTATCAGGCGTTCAGCTGGGCCGACGCGCTCTTCACCTACGAACACGCCGCGCCCGGTCATTACGAAAACCGCATTCAGGTCAACACACTCAACCTCGTCTTCGACGCGCTCGAATACGCGCCGGACGAGGATCCGTTTCACTTGGACATCGCGGCCGATTGGCGCGTCCACGGTCAATTGCAGTCGATGAACATCTTCGAGATCGCCGAGATCTTCGAGATGAACTCGAAGCAGTGCGTGTGCAAACTCGAGGCGGAAGGCGGAGAATCCGGCATTCTCTACTTCGGGAACGGTCGAGTGGCCAACGCGAAAATGGGAGACATGGAAGGCTTGGACGCGGCCTGCCATCTGCTCGCTTGGCCCAAAGCGAATTTCGAGATCTTCAAGGGCGGCGAAGACATCGAGGACGTGATTCACGTCGGCATGCAAAACCTGATCATCGAAGCGATGCGCCTGCTGGACGAAGGCGTCACCATAACCGACAGGATCGCCGACGAGCTTCAGAAGATCAACGATCTCTTCGAGGGCGCGGACGTCTCCACGCTGTCGGTTCTTGACCGCGTCCGGCTGATCTTCGGGGATGACGAGGCCGCCCGCGAACAACTTGAAGTCGACGGCAACCCCGTTGTTCGCAAGGCGATCAAGGTCAAGATATCCAAGACGGTCCATCGATATCTCAGTCCGATCACGGATCATGACGTGAGGATGAAGGCGGCTCGGGGCCAAGCGCCGATGTCGACGACCGAAAAGCTGGTCCTGCTGACGTATCTCTCCCGGGATGAAAACGAAGAAATCAGGGGCGCGGCGCGAAAGACTCTTGAAGATCTCGATCTTCCGACCTACCGCAAAGGTCTGGGTTCCGACCTGCATCCTGCGGTGATGGACTATCTGGTGCGGGAGACGATCCGCGACGAATCGATCATCAAAGTTGCCTGCTCCAGCCCGGCGATCCTCGAGGAGACCGCAATCCACGTTCTGGACAACTGGAAGGGAGAGGACGTACTCCAGTCGCTGGTCGAGAACTCCAAGCTCCTCGAGCGGAGCAACGAGGTGTCCCGGAAGCTCGCGGAGACCGTCTCGGACATGCCGAGACTCAAGAAGAAGCTCGAGACGTTTGAGACGGGCCTTTTGGAAGGGATGGGCGACATCAAGGTGGAAGGGCCGCTGGGCTTCTTCGGTATTGCCGGATTGCTTTTCGGCGCCAAGCAAGGATTGCGCTCGGGAACCATCGTTTTCGAGGGAGCGGGTCCTGAGATACGCGTCTTCTTCGAGCGGGGCCGGATCATCGGCGCCCGCTCAGGAGACGAAACAGGCAGGCCGGTTATCGAACGCCTTTTGAAACATGATGATGTCAGGTTCCGATACGTGCGGCGCACGTACTTTGCGGAACACAACGCGGAGCACTCGCAGCTGGAAGATCTCTTGCAGGATAAGTCTGCCGGGCCGACGCTCGAGCCGGATTCGGCGACGGTCAGTTACGTGGTCGGGCATCCCGACGCAATGGACCTCTTCGAAGCGTTGAGCAGCCTGGAAGGGAGCCTCGTTCCCGTTCGGGTCAATATCATGTGCGAGGAGGGCTCAGGAGAGGTCTTCCGTGACGGGCACAGAATTCTTCACGCGGCGGTTGACGGAAAGGATTCGCCCGCAAAGGCCATGGCCGCCATGATGAGTTGGACCGGCACCAAGTTCTTGGCGCGGCGGGCGGCCGAGGGGGATTTTGAAACCACGGTGGACAAGAGTCTGATCGACTTCTTCACCGAGTCGCTGGCCGAATTGCCCGACGAAATGAAGTCGATGCCCAGACCGGGCGAACTGCCCGAGTGGGAGCTTTCCGAATCGGAATTTGAAAGCCTCTATTTCCAGATTCTCAATATGGGAGTGGCCGAAAAGATCAAGCTCGCCATGACCGGAAACAAAGAGGCGCGGGAAATCCTCGTGCGCGATTCGAACAAGATGGTCGCGGTTGCCGCGGTGAAGTCTCCGAAGATCCAGTTGCCGGAGGTCGAGAGCATCTCAAAGTCCCGGAACGTCAGCGAAGATGTCCTACGGACCATCTCGGCAAGCCGAAACTGGATGAAGAGCTATACGGTGAAGCTGAATTTGGTCGGCAACTCGAAGACGCCGATACCGATCGCCATGAAGTTCCTTCCCCATATCCGGGAGCTCGATTTGAGGAAGCTCGCCAAGAGCAAGGACGTCCCTGCGGCGGTGGCGACACAGGCGCGTCGTCTTGCGGAGATGAAGAGCGGCAAGTAAAGGCCGATCTCGGCCGTAGGTTCGATTACGACGGGAGGAAGTATGTTGAGTGTCGGCGAGATGCGGCGCGCCCGTTCACGGTTGTGCGCCGGAGCGCCAATTTTCCGGGCTGAGACCCTTCGGGTTTGTTTTGACGTAACCGCCGACAAAAGGTATGCTATAATCTGGTCGGGACGGCATTCAGTCTCTCGAACGCATGTGACGTGTGCTACCCTTTGTCAGATTGATCGGGCCGTTTCAATCCACCGGACGGCCGGAGCGCAAATACGGAAGACGCCGAGGGCGCACTGAAGCGTCTACTCGTGGAGGGCGGCGGCGGCGATCCGTGGAAAAGCGACAGCTGGGTGGAATCTAAGACCGTATCGCGCATTCTCTCCAAAGGACTGATCGCAAATGGCCACGCAAGAAGTGCAACCTCAGGATATCTTTGAAGGGGCGGAGAAGATCGAGATCCTGGGTAAATTGCCCGCCATCCTCTGGGCATACATCGAGAACGGCCACAAACTTGTGGGCAATCTCAACACGAGCCCGGAGGAGTTAGGCAAGTACGTGGAGGAAGCTGAGAAAATCCTCTGGGTGCTCGAATCGGCAAGTACTCACCTGGGAAACGAGGATCTCAAGAATCGCATCGGAGGCCACTACGACATGCTCGCCTCGCTGACCAAAGGCGAGGTGTCGGGGCAGGACTTCGTCACGGATTTCAACAGCGAACTGGCCTCCTTAGCCGAGATGGCGGGACCGAGACCCGAATCCGGAGAGAACAGCATCCTCGACGCGGGTTTTCTCTCCAAGGAGATCGCCAAAGCGGAAAGAGTCAAGCTGGGGCGCAGTTCGGACATCGTCGTCAGTGTCGAAAAGCTCGAAGAAATCCGAAGCTACCTCAAGAGCGAAGTCATGACCGAAGGAATCAGCTCCCTTCTGATCATCGACTATTCGGGGACGCTCCTGGTGAGCATCGGCGATCGAGTGGAACTCGACGTGGTCTCCCTCGCCGCGGTCGCCGCGGCCAATTTCGCGGCCACCGAAAAGATCGCTCATCTGATCGGCGAACGGGATTTCATGCTTCTCTTCTACAAAGGCCATTCGGAGTCTTTCCATTTCTGTCGGGTCGGGGACGAGTACATCATCGTGACCATTTTCGATAACTCGCTGTCACTCGGACTGCTGCGCCTCAAGATCTCGGAAGTGTCGAAGGTGTTGGAGTCCAAGCTCCCGAAAAGAGGGGGCTGATCATGGCTTTCATCAACAAGAGCGCAAAGGAAATCCAGGTCAAGATCGTCTTCTACGGTCCCGGCCGATGCGGGAAGACGACGAATCTGCTGTACGTCAACCAGAAGATGAATGCGAAGTTCATGGGAAAAATGATCTCCATCGACACCCGGGGTGATAAAACGCTCTTCTTTGACTTCCTGCCGTTGTCCCTCGGGAAGATTCGCGGGTTCAGCATTCGTGTGCAGCTCTACACGGTGCCGGGTCAGGTGCTCTACAACGAGAGCCGAAAGATGGTCCTCAAAGGAGTCGACGGCGTCGTCTTCGTGGCCGACTCCATGGAAGTTCAACGGGACGCCAACAAAGAGAGTCTCCAGAATCTCAGAGACAACTTGGCCGATGACAACCTCGACCTGGACGAACTGCCCCTGGTGCTCCAGTTCAACAAGCGCGACCTGGAGGGAAGCGTTATACCGGTTTTGAGTCAAGAAGTCCTGAACGAAGACCTTCAGAACATGCTCGATCAGCCGGCGCCCTTTACGCTGGCGAGCGCTTTGCAAGGTCCCGGAGTTTTTGAAACGTTGCGTGAAATCAGCAAAATAACCATCAAGTCCGTGCATCATAAGCTCATGTCTTGATGTCGACACCGTATGCTTCATGGCCGACCGTTGGGAAGACATAGACGCGTTGATCGACGAAGCAGTGGACACGCTTTTCGTCGAGGCGTCGGAAGACGAGCAAAACGCGACCGATGCGGACGCGGCTGCTGTGGAGTTTTCGGGCTCTTCGAGCCCGCAGGCCGCTGCGCCGGAGAAGTCCGCGCCTGAACCTCCGCCTCCTCCGCCGCCGAGCGGTCCTCCCAAAGCGGAGGAACCCCCTGCGGCTCCCGATTTCTCGTTGGACTCGGACGGCCCCTCTCTGGACGAAGCTGTGGATTCCCTGTTCGGGAGCCCGGCGGATCAGGCCCAGGCGTCGTCCGTCACGTCAGGCGACGACGACATGGATCGAGCGATCGATCTTGCCGTCGACACGCTCTTCGTAGAGGAGCCGGACACTCCGCCGCCCGAGACCACCGAGCTTGACGCGACGGTCGTGCAGGCCGCGCAACAGGAGCTCACGCAGACCGAGCCGGTCCCGCCGCCGCCGCCGGCAAAGCCGAAGCGCGCGGAAGCGCCTCCACCGAAAGCAAAGAAGCCCGAGGCGAAAAAGAACTCTTACGAAGACGTGATGGCCGAGGAGCTGGATCGTCACCTGGACACCCTCTTCCCTGACCAGGCGGGGGAGCAAACGCCGGCGCCCAAGGGGGAAAAAGTACCCAAGCCTCCGGCCCCGGAACCGCGCAAGAAAGAGGCGCCGCCCCCCGAACCCGTCCCGGAACTTCCTGCGGAACCGATGAGGGGAGCGGAAGTGGCGTCGCTGCGTAAGCTCCAGGAAGCGATTCTCACTCTTGAATGGGAAATCTCCAAGACCTCGGTGACCGCGCTGGCGACCGAACTCAAGCGCGTCCGAGCATTGTTTCAGGATAACGTCACGGTCGAATTTGCCGCCATGTCCATGAGGCTCGTGCTCGACTACATGGTGAAACGGATGTCCCGGGCGCATCCGGAATCGGTTCGGTTCCTTCTTGAAGTGGCGGGTCTGCTTGAGCAGAATCTCACCTCCTCGAAGAAGGACCCCTTGGGAACCTTCCATCAGATTTTGACGCGGTACGAACACTACAAATCAGTTGTTCGCCGCGCGGAAAACATCCCGGATCGGAAACCGTCGTCTTCCGATGAATTGGGAATTGACGATCCGCAGCGGTTCGCCCGAGTGGTGGACGGTCAGGCGGCGACCATTATCAAGGCGGGCCGTTCCCTGGCGAATCAGATCCCCACCTCGGAGGATCCGGAGATACTTATTCGATCATTCAGGTTCCTCGTCACGAGGTCGGTAAATCGAATTTTGGAATCGACCCATCGGGATCACGCGGAGACGGCTCGACCCAAGAAAGCGGCGGCCAAGGGCAAGAAAGCCGACGGACGCGGCGGCCGGAGCTAGCCGGCGCCGAGGCGGAATGAGCGACGGTCGAAGCCGACAACCTCGCCGGCAAATTCCCTGAGCCGCGCCTCGACCGGATACGCCCGGGAGTTACTATGGCAGCAGAGAAACGCATGGAATCGTGGAAGAACCGGCGGCGATCCAAACGGAAGTACATGCTCTTCAAGATTCCGGCCTACGACGCGCAGACACGGCGTTTCCTGGGACTGGTGCAGGACATCACCCCTGAAGGCATTCAGCTCTTCGGCGTCAAAGTAGACGTGAAGGCCAACAAGACCCTTATCATCCAGGCAACCGACTACATCCGCACCGCTCCGTTGCACTTCGAGGCCCAATGTCGCTGGTCCCGCCGGGAGACCGAGCAAGGATACTACGTCTCGGGTTTTGAAATCACCAGAATTAACGACGAAATGAGGAAAAGCCTGCAACGTCTCATGGACTTCGTATCGTTGGGTTGAGCGCCCGGCGACGGCGGCTATCCCCGGCGCGGGAGGCCCGTCCCCGGCGGGGATAATCCCCCCTGAAAGCCTCGACCATGAAAACAACCCCGGCGCAGCCGCAAACGGTTTCGGCACGCGGACCTGTTCGACGTTCCATGCTCCGCCGCCAACGTTGACTCTATGCTTGAACTTACCATTCACAGGCCCGACGGTAGGGAGATCGCCGAACAGTTCACCACCGACGAGATTATGGTGGGACGACACGAGAAGTGCGACCTGCGGCTGATCGACAGCATGGTTTCCCGCAATCACTGCTTGATCTTTCGTGACGGCAAGCGATTCCTCGTCAAGGACCTCGAGAGCAGCAACGGCACCTGGGTGAACGGACGCCGCATCAAGAATCGGCGACGTGTCAAGGACGGGGACACCATTCAGGTCGGCCCGTTCAGAATACTCTTCAGTCCGAAAGATTACCTGCCGCGCAATCCCCCTCCCTTGCATACGCAGACCGTCGAGATGGAACGCGTGGACCGCGGCCCGTTCGTGCACAAGCACGAGACGGAAAAGGTGGTCAAACCTCTCGGAATCATTAGCAATTACTTGTCGGAGACCACCGGCCACTTCGAGAAGGTTCCGCCTGCGAGCAGGCGGGAGCGGCTCAATCAAAACCTCCTGACACTCTACCGGATCACCGAAGAGTTGGTCACCACGCGCAGCCTCGACGATATCCTCGATTACATCATGGATCAGATATTCGAGATATTCAGCCCCTCGCAGGCGACCATTCTCCTGAGGGACGAAGAGGACATCCCCGTTCCCAAGAAGCAGAAGTGCGCCGAGGGAAAGGCGAATATCCGCGACATCAGCGCGACCATCATCAATCGGATTCTGAGCGACCGGGTGGCGATCCTCACCGACAACGCCCTCGAGGACCCCCGCTTCGAGATGGGCGACAGTGTCGTTATCGACGGAATTCGCTCGGTTATGGCCGCGCCCATATGGGAGGATCGATCGATCCTCGGGGTGATCTACGTCGACAGTCTCGACATCGTCGGTGGATATGAGCCGGAAGATCTGGACCTCCTCACCGCCATCGGCCACCAGGCCGCGCTGGCCATCCAACGCTGGAAGCTCACCGATCGGCTGGCCGAGGAAGCGGTCAAGAACGCGCTCATTCGGGAGAGCTTGGGCAGGTACCATTCAGCCCAGGTCGTCGACATGATCCTGGACGGCGTGGCCGACCTGGACGCGAAAGAGACCCGAGCCACTATCTTCTTCTGTGATATCTCGGGATTCACCACCCTGTGCGAGACGAGTACCCCCACCCAGTTGCGAATAATACTCAACCTCTTCTTCGAGTCCGTCAACGAAGTCGTCTTCGAGGAACAGGGAACCCTCGACAAGTTCCTCGGGGACGGCGCTATGGCCATCTTCGGCGCTCCGCTCAAACAGGAGGACCACCCCCTGCGCGCGGTCCGTGCGGCCTTGGCGATCCGAAAGCATCTGTCCGCCGCGGTGAACAAGCTTCCGCCGGAATTGCGATTCAGCGTCCGCTATGGTATCAACACCGGCGATGTGGTCGTCGGGAATTTCGGCTCCGAAGAACGGATGGAGTATACGGTCCTCGGCCATGCGGTCAATATTGCGGCTCGCATTTCAAAGGCGGCCGAGCCTCAACAGATCGTCATCGGTCCGGAAACGTACAAGGAAATCAAGCGCCTCAGCTCATTCGACGTACGAGGGGTCGGCTCGAAACGACTCAAGGGCGTCAAAGGCAGAATAAAGCTCTACGAGGTGCTCGGGACCTGAACGCCGCGCGCCGGCGCCTCCACGCGACAATCTAAGATTGCGCTCCCCCCCCGCCTTCGCCACCTCCCGGATTCTACGGCGCGCATCGGTCTGTGAGCGTCCGTCCCCCGGACAATGATGCGCGGAGTACGCGCGTGAGAGGCTCCCATGGCTCGTCCCATAACCTACCGGCTCTTTCTTGATTACACCGTCTACCTGTTGGTGCGCTTCATCGAGAAGGCCTTCACCGCAGTCCCCGAACGAGCGGCCCTGGCGTTCGGTCGCCTAGTCGGCCGGATCGTCTACGTCCTCTTCCCGGACCGCAAAGAGGCGGCGATCGAGAACCTGACCATCGCGTTCGGCAATGAGCGATCGGAACGCTGGATCCGGCGAACCGCTCGGAAAAGCTTCGAGCACGTGGGGTTGCTCGCGGTCGAATTCCTCCGAATCCGACACTGGTCCGAAGAGGAGATGCGCCGCAAGATTATCATCGAGGGCCGGGCCCCGTTCAATCTCTCCATGATGCCGGGAAATCACGGAATTTGCCTTCTGAACTCCCACTTCGGATGCTTCGAGGTGAGCGCGGCGACCATCAAACACCTCGGCGTCAAGCTCCACGTGATCGTTACCGGTCTCAAGAATCCGTTCCTCAACCGCTACCTCTTCTCGCGCGCGGGCGCAGGGACGGGAATCAGCACCCTCCCGCACAAGGGGATTGTGCAGAAATCGCTGGATCTGCTGGAGGAAGGCGAAATGGTGGCGTTCCTCGCGGATCAGCGGGGCGACGCGGAACGCGGGTGCTTCGTCGATTTCTTCGGAACCAAGGCGCCGGCCAATGAAGTCTTTGCCCGATTGGCCATCGACGGAAATGCCCGTATCATGCCGCTGTGCACGTATCGAACCGATGACGGGCGCTACTGCAGCGTCTTCGGCGAACCGGTGACCTTCGAGCCCACCGGCGACAGGCAAGGCGATCTGCAGGCTCTCAGTCAGGCTTTCCACAATGTCTTCGAGGAATGGTTGCGGTTCAAGCCGGAACAGGGCTACTGGCTCCAGCGAAAGTGGCGTCGCAAGCCATCCAAGCGAAAGCGCCCGAAAAAGCGACCGAATCCCTCGGTTCCGACCGAAACGGTCCCCGAGATTTGACGCTGCCCGGACTGCGCGGGCCGATAGGGACCCGCCCCTCTTTCCGCCCCTTCCGGCCGTTTCTACATGGCCATGGGCGGGCGCTTGATCCTGCGTTTGGGTTTTTTCGACGCTTCCGCCTTGACCGGTTTCGGAGCAGGCTCGGCTTTGGCTTCTTCCCATTTGTGGATGGTCTTCACGCCGAACTGGCTCAGAATAGCCTTCACCTCGCCCGCCAGCCTATCGATGATCCGGTAGACTATGGGAAAGTCAACGGATTCCTTGAGCTGATTGAGCGTATCCGGTTTGATGCCCTTCGCGGTGAGAGGGGAACACGAACAATCCTCTTTGCCGACGGTGTACGACCCGACCGCCCAAACCGATTCGCCGAAGCCGACCACCATAATAAGACACGCCGTCAGAGCGACGAACAGAGCACGCATGATTTTTTCTCCACAAGGGGAATCTTGGTATATTATACTGAAATCGCAGAAAAAATCAAGACGCCGGCGCGTCTCGGCGCTTTCCGTCGGGCCCAATCGAACCGTGTCGTCAGATGCGCAACTGAGGAAGAATGAAGTACGCCGCGAAGAAACCGCTGCCGAAGCAGAAGAGCGATACGAGGAGCGCCATCACGAGGAAAGAGCTCCGGTAGAGGAAGGCGTCCATCGCCGAACAGATCCATACGCCCACCGCTATGAGCAAAGACGGGGTGTGAATATCGTATTGCAGGTCCTGTTTGACGAACAGAGGGAGGAAGTAAAGCGCCACGGTCAAAAAGAACAGCAGTCCCGCTACAATCCTCCCCCGAACGACTTGCCCCAATCCCGGAACGATCAGCGAAAGGATTACGGAAAATATGCGGGATCGGCCTTTCCTCTCCACCGGCGGGTTGCTCATGGGGACCTCCGTTCAATCGTCCGACGACCCGTGGGTATAATCGAAGGTCTCTCCAAAGTCAATCCGAGGTCTCGGGAAAAGCGGGGCCTCCCGCCGCGCGCGTCAACGGTTGAAAAGCGGCTTTCTCTTCTCGAGGAACGCCAGTACGCCCTCGGCGCCGTCCGGTCCCGCGGCGCACTCGCGCAGCGCGGCCCGTTCCAATTCGAGCTGAGTCTCCAGCGAATTGTCGAACGAGTCGTTCAGCAATTGCTTGGCCTTCGCCAGGGAGCGGAGTGAAACGTTCGTCAGGTTGGCGGCCATGATCCCGACCGCCTCCATGAGCTTGTCGTCTTTGACCACCTCGGTGACCAAGCCCCAGGTCAGCGCCTGACCAGATGGGATAGGCCGATCGAACGCGCAGATCTCCATTGCTCTGGCCGCGCCGACCAGTCTCGGCAACATGAATGTGCCGCCGCCGTCCACCGAGAGTCCGTTCGAGGTATACGCCTGTCGGAGCACCGCGGATTCGGCCATTATGCGGAAATCGCACGCTAAAGCCAGGGAGAAGCCTCCGCCGGCGGCCATACCGTTGATCGCGGCAATGACCGGCTTGGGCATGCGGCGTATCTCGAGAACGGCTTGATGGTAGCGCCCCGCGAGGGTGTGGAACGCGGCGCCGAATCCGGCGGCCCAACTTGCGGCCCATCTGAGGTCCCCGCCGGCGCAGAATGCTTTGCCCTCGCCGGAAATCGCGACGATCTTGATCGTGTCGTCGACCGCGAGATTGGTGAGCGATTCCGCCAGGTCCGATATCATGTCCAGGTCAAACGCATTGAAGGCCTTGGGCCTGTTGAGCGTTATCGTGGCGGTCTCGCCGCACAACGTGACGGAAATCGATTGGGGCATACCGTCCTCCCTCGGTGAGCCGACTCACGCACGCGGGCTGTCGATCGACGGTTACCCGAACCGATGCGATCGCCGGCCGGATGCGCTTCAGAATACGCCGCATTCTCGGGAAATAATTGTCTGAAGGATCTCCGACGTTCCGCCGCCGAACAGGAGAAATCTCGAATCGCGGTAGAAGCGCTGAACGTCGTACTCCATGGAATAGCTGTACGCGCCGAAAATGCGGGTCGCTTCATCGGTCGCCCGACATGCGGTCTCCGACGCGAAGTATTTCGCCATGGACGATTCCTTGAGCGCTCGCTCACCGCGATCGATCATCTCGCAGGTTGTGTACGTCATCAGGTGAGACGCCCAGATGTCCGTGGCCATGTTCGCGATCTTCTGTTGAATCAACTGATAGCTGCCGATCCGTTTGTTGAATTGGGTCCGTTCCATTGCGTAGCGAGTGGAATGATCGTACGCCGCGCGGGCGAGCCCCAGCGACAGCGCCGCTGTCATGACCCGAATCACCGCCAGGATACGTAATAGATTGCCCACGCCTTGGCCTTCTCCGCCGAGCCGATTCTCGAACGGCAATCGCACATCCGTGAAGGCGAGTTCGGAGATCTCGGTCGCTCGGGTTCCCAGCTTGTCGAACTTCTTCGAGACATACAGTCCCGGTGTGTTCCGATCGATGAGGAAGAAATTGAGCCCCTTGAGCTTCTTCGATTTGTCCGTCTGGCAGAGAACGGTGAAAAAATCCGCAACCGGGGCGTTGGTGATCCACGTCTTCGAGCCGTTGATCACCCATTCGTCGCCGTCAAGCTTCGCCGTGGTTTTAACGCCGCCCAGATCCGTCGCGGCGTCGGCTTCCGTGAGCGCGAACGACGCCACTTTCTCGCCTCGCAGGGCGGGCTTCAAATATTTTTCATGCTGCTCCGGGGTTCCGTATTCGAAAAGGAAGTTCGTCCCCATGAGGCATTGCATCGCGGTGAACGCGGCCACACTCATCGAACCTCGAGCCAGCTCCTCCACCATGACGCAGAACTGGGTGGTCGTGCCGCCTGCGCCGCCCACGTTCCTCGGATAGCGTATGCCGAACGCGCCGGTTTTGCCGATTCTTTCGAACATCCACCGCGGGAATTCTTCCGCTTCGTCCATTTCCCGCGCCGCGGGGATGACCTCTTCATCGGCGAACCGGGCGAAGGTCTTGCGAATCATATCTTCGGGCCGGGGTTTCGGTATATCAAACACGAGGCGTCTCTCCTCTCTTCGCGAATTGGCGGGCCCTGCCGGGATGTCGGAAACCGCGCGTGCGGCCCCGCTCCTGCGCTCTTACTGTTCCCTGACCGCTCGAGTGAGCGCGGGAAGAATCTCGAACAGATCGCCGACGATCGCGAAATCCGCGGTCTCGAAAATCGGCGCGTCGGGATCCTTGTTGATCGCGACGATATATCTCGATCCGTCCATGCCGGCCTTGTGCTGCACCGCGCCCGATATACCGCACGCGAAATAGATTTCCGGGCGGACCGTCACGCCGGTTTGGCCCACCTGTTGTTCCACGGGCAAGTGTCCCTCTTCCACCACCACGCGCGTGCAGGCCAACCGACCGCCCACCGCGTCCGCAAACTCACGAAGGATCTGCATACCCTTCTCCGAGCAGACCGGTCGACCGCCGGCCACGATGACTTTGGCCGACTGCAGATCCTCGCCCGAATCTTCCCTCATGACACATTCGAGCACGCGGGTGAATTCCTTGCATTCGGCCATATTCATCTCCACCCGCTCGACGGGGCCGGTTCGGCTCGAGTCGCGTTCGAGCGCGGCCATGATGCCCGGTCGAACCGTCGCGGTTTGCGGCCGAGCGTACCGGGACACGATCGTGGCCATGATGTTTCCGCCGAACGCCGGTCTCGTCTGGAGGAGGATCTTCTCCTCCGGGTCGATCGAGAGTCGCGTGCAGTCGGCGGTGAGACCCAAACCGGCTCGTCGCGAAAGCCTCGGCGCAAGATCCCGACCCAGGTGAGTGGCCGCGATCAGCAGTATGTTCGGCTTGCGCTCGGCTACGAGATTCGCAAGGACGTGGGTGTAGGTGCACGTCTGATAGTAGGCGAGCGCGGGATCGTCCACCACAACGCACCGGTCCGCGCCGTACTGGATGAGTTCGCCGGCCGCGCCTTCCACGCCCGAGCCGAGGACCGCAGCGACAACCTCCTGGCCCACGTCGGCGGCCAGCCCGCGCGCACAGCCGAGGAGTTCATACGCGGAGCGGTGAAACACCCCGTCGTGCTCTTCCACGAAGACCCAAACGCCCGTGTACTCGCTGAAATCCGGGACCTCTCGAACCGGCATTTCTCCGCTGAGCGCCTCGAATTTGCATGACTCGAGGCACGCGCCGCAGAGGGTACACCGATTTTCGAGCCACCGGGCTTTCTTGTCGACGATTTCAATGGCCTGATAGGGACAGGATCGGGAACACATCCCGCATCCGTTACATTTCTCCAGGTCTATGGTAATGCCTGCCATCTCAGTCTCCGAGGTGGATATCACGCTGTCTGAACGCCTCGATAAGCTGCTCGGCTATCGATCCGGGGGATCCTTCGAGGTGCTTCGTTTCCCGAGCCCCCTTGGGCGTAAACGTCTTCGTCACGTGGGTCAGTGAACCGAGCAGGCCCACATCAGGGGCCTTCACGTCAATGTCCGCCGCGTTCCACACTTCGACCGGGGCTCGAGGCGACGTCGCGTCGAGCATTCCTCCGACCGTCGGAAAACGAGGCTCGTTCAGGGAGCCCAGGACTGTTATCAGAACAGGAAAGGGCGCTTCGATATGTTCGCATCCGTTCTCGAGGATCCGTTCCGCGATGACCTTGTCGTCCGAGACCTCCAGGTTGTGGACGTATGTCAGTTGGGGTATGCCGAGATATTCGGCGACTTGCGGACCGATTTGCGCGGTGTCGCCGTCCACGGCTTGGCGGCCCGCTATGACGAGATCGTAGACGCCAAGCTTCTCGATGGCCTTGCCGAGCGTGGTGGAGGTCGCCCACGTGTCCGCGCCGGCGAAGACCTTGTCCGAGAGAAGAATTCCTCGATCCACACCCATCGCGATCGCTTCGCAGATCGCTTCGACCGCCTGGGGGGGACCCATCGAAATCGCGGTAATGTGAGCGTCCCTCACGTCCTTGATACGGAGCGCGGCCTCAAGACCGTGGCGATCCTCAGGATTGATTATGCTCTCCACGCCTTCGCGAATCAGGTTGCCGGTCTTCGGGTCGATCTTCACCTCGGTCGTATTCGGCACCTGCTTGACCAAGACTATGATGTTCATATATGTCTCCCGATGAAGCTCAATGCGGCGAGTAACTCAACCTACCGTCGTAAGGACGCCGTTGTCAAGATAATCAGCCTCCATACAGAACCGCCGGAACCCGCCTCGCGAAGTGGACGCGCATGTGGGCGACGCTCGGGCGCCGGACCGACACGAAGGAAGCATATGCCCGACTCGGACGAGAAAGGAGATCGCTGGACGGTGCGTGATGTTGTCCTCTGGACCGCGGACTACTTCGCCGGCCGCGGCGTGGAATCAGCCCGACTCGATGCGGAAGTCCTGCTCTGCAGCGTCCTGAATCTCGATCGTCTTACCCTCTATTTGAACTTTGAACGGCCGCTCATGGAAGAAGAACGGGCACGATTCAGAGAAATGGTGCAGCGCCGCGGCCGGCGTGAACCCGTCGCGTACATAACCCGCGAAAAGGAATTCTGGTCCCTGCCCATGCGCGTGAGGCCGGGCGTCCTGATTCCTCGGCCCGACACCGAAACCCTCGTCTCCGTCGCTCTGGCAACGATCGAGGATATACAATCTCCGAGCGTTCTCGAGATAGGCGCGGGATCGGGCGCGATTTCAATAGCCATCGCGCACGAACGCGCGGACGCGCGCGTCACCGCGACGGATATCGAGCCCATTGCGCTCGAGACGACCGCGTACAACGCGGAAAGAACAGGCGTAAAGGATCGCGTCGAAGTCGTTCGGGCGGACCTCTTCGAATCGCTGCCGACGGACAATCGCTATCATCTGATCTGCTCGAATCCGCCGTACATTCCGAGCGACGTCATCCCGACCCTCGAGCCGGAAATCGCGCAGTACGAGCCTCGCCGGGCGCTTGACGGCGGCCCCGACGGACTGGACGTTATCAGGCGCATCGCGCGCGATGCGAAGCGATTTCTTCTTGAACGTGGATCGCTCATCATCGAGATCGGCGACGACCAAGCCGCCGCGGTTCACCGCATCCTTCGCAATGAGGGCGGCTTCGAAGAAATAATCGTCCACACAGACCTGGCCCACAAAGAGCGCGTCATCAAAGGAACACCGTGAAATGGCGTACATCATCGCGGGATTCGGACAGTTCGGGAAACTGGCATATCGGCGACTTACGGTTGCGTTTCCCGATGAACGGCTCATCATCGTGGAACGACACCCGGAGAAGATCACACCCGTCGCCGATTCGAACGCGGTCCTCATCGACGAGGAGATCGTATCGTATCTCCTCCGCGCTTCGGACATTTCTCCGGATGATTGGATCGTCCCTATGGTCCCGTTTCACATGGCCGCGACCTACGCGATCGAGCGCCTGCCGGACGCGCGCGTCCAATCGATACCCGACGGTCTCGAAGACGCGCTCCCGAACGCGTTTCGCGTTGCGGATCATACGCTGACCTGCAGCTATGCGACCTGCATGTGTCCCGACGATTGCGCGGAAGAGGATGTCTGTCCCGTGACCGGAGAGAGGCGCGACGTTGCCCTGCATCGAGCGATCGCGAGCCTCAACGTTGCGGATACAACGGTCCTGGTCCTGACGAGCCGCCAGATCCTTGCCGGCGTCGGCGGATATCAGGCCGGAGACCTTTTCGGCCTTGTGCGGAATCTCCAACCGGGGCGATCCCTCATCGCGACCGCGTGCAGGTGCCACGGCGTGATTACCTGTATTGAGCGTTGAACGGCGCGCCGACCTTTCCCCCTGAAAGATCAATCTCCGCTGCGGCATAGCTCGATCGCACGAGCCATATCCTCGGGCATCTCGGACGAGAATTCGAGATCCCGCCCGCTGATCGGATGAGGAAAACCGAGGACCGCCGCGTGGAGCGCCTGCCGTTTCAGGACCGCGAGCGCTTCGTTCAACCGGGGGTTCCCTTTGATCTTGGCGCGTCGAAGCTTGCCGTACGTCGGGTCGCCGGCCACCGGCAATCCGATCGACGCGAGATGCACGCGGATCTGATGCGTCCGTCCGGTCTCGGGCTGTATTTCGAGCAGCGTAAGGCCGTCCAAACGCTCTTTCACGGCCCAACGCGTCACCGCCGCGCGGGGCCGCGGCGTCGAGGTGGATATTCGCTTGCGATCCGAGGCGTGCCGCCCGATCGGTGTGTCGATCATACCCGTATCGCTCCCCGGCGCTCCCCTGACGACGGCCAGATAGACCCTGCGGATCGTATGGGCCTTGAAGCGTCCTGCAAGCTCCTCGTACGCGCCGGTCGTCTTCGCGACGACCATGACCCCTGATGTGTCCCGATCCAATCGATGCGCAATCCCCCATCGACCCGGCTGACCCACGCCGATCATCTCGGGACGCGTCGCGACCAACGCGTCCATCAGCGTCCCCGAAGGACGTCCCGATCCGGGGTGAACCACCACGCCGGGCGGCTTGTTCACCACGACAATGTCGTCATCTTCGTAGAGAAGGTCGAAGGCCGCGGCCGCGAAACTCGCCTCAGCGGGTTCGGTCGAGTCTTCCATCAGGACCGTGACCGTATCCCCGGCCTTGAGCGACGTGGAAGGCCGAATTGGAGCGCCGTCCATGAGCGCGCGCTCCTCCCGAATCAGCCGCGCGGCCGCGGAGCGGCTGACGTCGGGGAGCAGATCCGCGAGAATGCGGTCCGCACGTTCGGCTTGGACGTCTACCGGAATGATAATGATACGGCTCGTGGTCATGGAAACCGACGCGGCGATTCGGAGCGACGGGATCGCAGATGTTCGATTAACCGCCTTGCGCGGCCCTATCGAGCGCCTCGGCAAGAAGACCGGGAAGTATTTCCGCCTGATCGTGCAGCAGCGTGCGGGAATCGATAAGAACCGCGTCCTCCTTCGTGAGGACGATGACCGGTGGATCACCCCCTCGGAGGCTTTGTTCCAAGCGGCCCGCCGAAACATCCCGCGGCTTCAGCCAGACCCGAGGACCGGGGAGATCGCCGAGCGGCAGCGCGCCGCCGCCCACCCTTCCGAATCCCTCGACCACGCCGATCTCAGCCGCGTGTCCCAGTTCGCGCGTGAGGGCCTGCGCAAGATTCTCCGCGCATTCCAAAAGCTCTTCGGCCGACCGGGTTATCATGGCGATCGTGGGAATGCCTTCGCCCGGACCGCCTGCTCGGGTGTATTCCTCGAGGGTCGCTTCCAATCCGGCCAGGGTCAGCTTGTCCATGCGCAGGGCCCGGGCGAGGGGGTTCGTGCGAATGGCTTCCACAGTCGCGCGCTTGCCGGCGATAATACCGGCTTGGGGACCGCCGAGAAGCTTGTCTCCGCTGAAGGTGACCACATCCACGCCGGCGGCGACCGTCTCCTGAACGGTAGTTTCACCGGTGAGGCCGTGCGCGGCAAGATCGATCAGGCAACCGCTGCCTAGATCCATCATGGTGGACACGCCGTGATCGCGACCGATCCGGACGAGTTCCTCGAGTTCCACCTCACGGGTGAATCCTTCTATTCGGTAATTGCTTGGATGCACTTTGAGTAGGAGCGCGGTTTGATCGTTGATCGCCTGTTCGTAATCCCGGGCATGGGTGCGGTTTGTGGTCCCCACTTCCCGGAGAATCGCGCCCGATCGCGCCATGACGTCCGGGATGCGAAACGCGCCGCCGATTTCGATCAACTCACCGCGCGAGACAATTACTTCCCGACCTTGAGCCAAGGTCGACAACGCGAGGAGAACCGCGGCCGCGTTGTTGTTGACGGCCAAGACCGCTTCCGCGCCGGTGAGTTCCTCCATGAGCGTGCGAAGATGGGAATTCCGCTCGCCCCGACGACCTTCCGCGAGATTATATTCGAGATTGGAATAGGAGAGCGCGGCCTTCGAGATGCGATCGACCACGCGGTGAGATAGGGGTGATCTGCCCAAGTTCGTATGGACGATCACGCCGGTCGCGTTGATCAGCGTCGTCAACTTCGGCCCGATGCGCTTCTCGAGGATTTCCACCGCGCGCTGCGCCACCGTTGACGGTTCGCAGTCTTCAGGAACCGCGGTTCCCGCCTTGATCTCGTCCCTGAGATCCTCGACGGCCTTCCGCGCCGCGCGTTTGACCAAATCCGGAGACCAGCGTTCGAGGCAGAGGACGATCGCTGCATCCCCCAGGAGCCGATCCACGGACGGGATCAGGCGATAAAGAGATGTCGGGTTATCCGATCCCATACGGCGACGCCCCGGATCACTCGGCTACCATAATCTTGAATGATCTGAGTATCTTCGTGAAATCCGCCGCATAGGTTGAGAAGTCTTTTTCGGGCGCGGCGCAGTCCACGTTGACCATCCGGTCGTCAAGAACAATTACGAGCCGCCAAATACGGCTGCGCGAAGAGTCCTCGGGCGATTTCTCCTTGTAGAGGAACGCGCGGCCGGAGGAGACTGAGATCTCCTCCACCGCCTCGACCCACGGATGCTTCTTGACCGCCGTCAACAATTCCTCGTACACCCGGTCGGTCGAATCCGAAAAGAGCGTCCCGACTACGAGGAAAATTTCCGCCTCATTCTTGGTCCACTTCATGACGCCGGTCTCGGTGGCGGGTCCGGCAATGAATCCCGGAGGCAATCTGAATTCCGCGGTCAGCCCCACACCAAGCGGCACGGTCGTAAGCTCCGAAGTCGATTTGTCGGCGTCCTCGGCCGTGCAGGGAGCGACCCCCGCCGCAATCAGCAGCGCTATCAATGCGGTCATATGACGAATTTTCAGCACGAACCTCGCCTCCTCGGAAAGCGCCTCAATTCCCGAAGGATTTCGCGAATTGACGCTGAATGTCCGGATTGATAGCATGGATGTGTAACGCTGTCAAAACGTGAGCGAATGAACCACACTCCGTACATTAAGTCAGCGCTCGTGCATGTGCTCGGATGCAAGGTCAACCAAGCCGAAGCCGCCGCGATGACGCGAATCCTGCGCGACAAAGGATATCGAGTCGACCATGACGTCGAGGATCCCGATCTGATAGTCGTCAACACCTGTTGCGTGACATCCAGGGCCGAGGCCAAATCGCGGCGCGCGGTCAACCGACTCGTTGAAGAGCATCCCCACGCGACGGTCATAATCACCGGCTGCCTCGCGGAAATCAACCCCGATTCCCTGGCCGAGCGGGCCCATCGACGGATCGTTATCGGCGCTCGGGAAAAGGAGAGGTTCGCGGAGTTGACCCCCGCGGCGGATGAGACCGAGCCCGAGGCGGAAGCGCCTGAAACACCGTGCGATCGAGGATTGGACGTAATGGGATGCGCGGCTCCCGAGGGACGACGGCGGATTTTCCTGAAAGTTCAGGACGGGTGCTCCCAGGCGTGCTCGTACTGCATCGTGCCCCGCGCCAGGGGACCGTCTCGAAGCCTTCCCGAATCCGAAGCCCTTGCCCAAGCGCGTGACGCGGCCGACCGAGGATTCTCGGAAATCGTCCTCACCGGCGTGCACCTCGGCATGTACGGCCGAGACTTCGAGCCGCCGAGCTCGCTCGAGGCTCTCGTTCGGCGAATCATCGAAACCCTCCCGCCCGTCCGCGTGCGCCTGAGTTCCATCGAACCTCCCGAGATTACACCGGGACTTATCGATTTGGCCGCGCGATCGCCGCAAGTCTGCCGGCATTTCCACATACCCGCGCAAAACGGAGACGACGCGCTTCTCACGCGCATGCGCCGGCCTTACTCCGCGTCGCTGATCGTGGATCTCACGGACCGGATGAAAAAGGCGTCGGCGGACATATCTATCGGTATGGACATCCTGGTGGGCTTTCCCGGTGAGGACGAAACGTCGTTTGCGCGGACGAGGGCTCTCATCGAACGGGTTCAACCCGCGTATCTGCACGTTTTCCCTTTTTCACCCCGACCCGGGACGCCGGCAGCAAACTTCCGGCCGCGCGTCGCGCATCACATCTCGCGCAGACGCACCGAAGAGTTACGAAGCCGATCCGTCGAGCTCAGGGCGGCTTTCTATCAATCGATGCTCGGAAAGACCTTCGCCGCGGTGATCGAGCAAGCGCCCGCCGCCGACCGGCAAAGCGGCATGGTCCGAACCGATAACTATATTCCCGTGAAAGCGGACCTCTCCCGCGGCCCGGATTCGGGACCGATCACGGTGCGTTTGGATCGACTGGAAAACGGCCAAGTCCACGGAACGATCGTCTCAGGCCGGGGCGGCGAGCCCGGTTTCAGGTGAGGAGTCTTCCGAGAGGGCCCCTACCCCGCGCGCCCTCTGGTCCTCGTCATAAGCTCCCGAGCCTTGGAGAGATGTTCTTTGACCCTTTGGAGGTCGCTTTCCTTGCGGTCCTCCAGGAAGGCGATGATCCCGTCGCAGGCCTGGTGGGTCTCGCTGATCGACTTCCTGATCAATGAGTGAAAATCCTTGTACTTCGCAGGGGGAATGATCGAGAAGGCCTTCGAGTCGAGTATGGCCAGTTCGCGCTTGATGGCGTCCATCTTGAGCTTGACGTCGTCGGGAATCGAGGGTTCAGCGCCTTCGGAGGGATCGTAGTCCTCGATCACCAGGCCGGGCGCGCGGGTCATGAGCAGCGACAGACTCTCGAGGACCGGCGCCATCGAGGTGAGATAGTCCGCCACTTCGGGCTCGTCCACGGCGTCGGCGCCGAGCGGGGTCGGAACGCTCTCTTTCGGCGCGGGGGCCGCAGGCGGCATGGGCTCGGGTTCCGCGTGGTCCTTGGGTATTGAAATCGTATCGGACGGCATATCCTCCGCCGGCAGGGGCTTGGGTTCGAGCGTCGGCGTAGGCTGCGGCTCAGGGGTCGCGGTGTCGGTTATGGGCCACTCGGTCGGCTGCGGTTGGATCGGCTCGGGTTTCTCCGTCGGCGTAAAGGGTTCCGGCTCCGGCGGCGGTTGCGGGGGTACGCTCTGCGGTTCCGAGGGAGGGGGCCACGGGGGCTTCTCGACGGCCGGGCCTTCTCGGGTGAATTCGGGCTCGGTCATCGGCTCCGGTTCAGCCGGAGGAATGATCGTGATGTCTTTTCGTCGCTCGAAAGGAATCCACTCGGACGCGGGAACCTGATCCGCGTCCGTGGGTCGAAGCGGATGATGATCGGGCGTTTCCGTCAGAGGCGGATTCTTGATTAGAGGGGGTACGTGCGGCGCAGGCCGCTCCTCGAGTCGCTGCGTTTTCGGTGTAACCGCCTCCATGACGTCTTCCGGCGCGACGGGAGCTATCAGGAACCGGTCACGAGGGCGCTCCTTTCGAGGCGCGGCCGTCGTGGGAGGCCTGACGGGCACGGCCGGCGGGAGATCTTCTTCCTGCAGCTCAGCGGGTATGCTCACGGTGTCTCGGGTCGTTCCACTTCCCTCGCCGGTTTGTGGAGCGTCGGGACGGACCGGAGAAATTCGTTCGGCCGGGGGAAGCTCCGGCTTGGGTTCCTCGCCCTTCTTCTTCCGGTCTTTTCCAAGAATTTGCTCGAGCCTGATCTGTGGGATGGGGACTTTGATACCCGAGACGCCGACGGTTTCGGGAGCGTTTCGGGAGGCCGCAGGAGCGCTCTGGTTGGCAGTCGGACTGGTCTGGGGGTGAGCGATTCCGCCGATCATAAGAAGAACCACGCCGATCACGATCGAAAGCGATCGACCTTGAAACCGTCTCACACTACGATTCGGCGAGCTTGCTCCGGCCATAGCCGTGACCGTCCATTACCTTGATACTGATTGGATTTTAACTAGTTGGTGGAAGTTCGTCAAGTCGGGCAAGAAGCTCGGATACCGCCGGCGTCGGTTCGCCGCTCTTCCGGAGGTCGCTGAGGCGGTCCAGGACGCCGTTGATAAACGCTGCCGAATTCTCCGCGCCGTACTTCTTGCCCAGATCGATCGCCTCGTTGAGGGAGACGCGCATCGGGATATCCGAAAAGTGGAGCATTTCCCCGATCGCGAGGCGCAAAACGTTGCGGTCCACCAGACTCATGCGGTGGATTTTCCAGTTGTGGGAAAGCTTGCTGATGAGGGTGTCGATCTCGGCCATATTCTCGGAAATGGCCTCGACGAGCCTGCCGGCGAATTCGTCCATGACTCGGTCCAGCTTGAGCGGTGGGTCCTCATCGCCTTGGTAATGGCTGCGAAGGCGCTCCAAGACATTCCGCGGGTCGTCCTTCTGCACGTCTGCGGCAAAGAGCGTCTGCAGTACGAATTCACGTGTCTTGCGTCTTGAAGGCACGTCGAATGGATTCTCACTTTTTGTGGAAAGCGCCCGAACGCGAGCGGGCCCCGGCGCCTCAGATAAGTTTCATCACGTCGGCCATCTCGATGGCCGCCATAGCCGCTTCCGCGCCTTTGTTCCCGGCTTTGGAGCCCGCCCGCTCGATGGCCTGCTCGAGTGTGTCCGTCGTCAGCACACCGAAGCTGACGGGAATCGTCGCGTCCAGCGCGGTCTGGGCCACGCCTTTGGCCACCTCCGCGGCGATATAATCGAAATGGGGCGTCGACCCTCGGATCACGGCCCCGAGGGCGATCACCAGATCGAACTTCCCCGATTTGACCATGGCGGCCACGGCCTGGGGAATCTCGAACGCCCCGGGAACCCGCACAATGGTGATATCTTCGTCGGCTGCGCCGTGGCGCACCAACGCGTCCACAGCGCCGGAAATCAACCGCCCGACGATAAAATCGTTGAAGCGACCGGCGACCAGCCCCGCCTTGAGACCGGTCGCGTTGAGTTTCCCCTCAACCATCTTGGTCATAGCGACTCCATAATAGAAACCGAACGGATCGAACACGCGCCGGTCGGATCAGCAGTTATCCTTGATATCCAGGAGATGGCCCATCTTCTCTTTCTTGGTTCGGAGATAGCGAAGATTGGTCGCGCACGGATCGATGACGATCGGCACCTGCTCGATCACCTCGATACCGTATCCTTCCAATCCAACGATCTTCTTAGGATTGTTGGTCATCAGCCGCATCTTCTTCACGCCCAGATCCGCCAAAATCTGCGCGCCGATGCCGTAATCGCGAAGATCGACCTTGAAGCCGAGCCTCAGGTTGGCTTCAACCGTGTCGCATCCCTCATCCTGGAGAGCGTAGGCTTTCAGTTTGTTCAGAAGCCCGATTCCTCGGCCTTCCTGCTGCATGTAGAGGATAACGCCCTTCCCTTCGCGGTCGACCATCTCCATCGCCTTGTCCAACTGACTGCCGCAATCGCATCGACGGGAACCAAAGACATCACCGGTCAGACATTCGGAATGGACTCTCACCAGCACCGGCTCGTCGGTGTTCACGTCACCCTTGACCAGCGCAAGGTGGGTCAGACCGTCCACATCGTTCTCGTACGCAATCAGTCTGAACTGACCGCCGAATTCCGTCGGCAGGACGGTCTCCGCGCCGCGGCGCACGAGCCGCTCATGGCGCATCCGGTATTGAATAAGATCCTTGATGGTGCAGATCTTGAGATTATGCTCTTGCGCGATGAGCTTCAGATCCGGCAGACGCGCCATGGTCCCGTCGTCGTTCATCACTTCGCAGATGACTCCGGCCGGGGTAAGGCCCGCGAGCCGCGCCAGATCCACGCTTCCCTCGGTCTGACCCGCACGAACCAAAACGCCGCCCGATCGAGCGCGCAGGGGGAAAATATGCCCGGGAGAGACCAAATCCTCCGCCGTCGCGTCCGGATCGACCGCTGTGAGGATCGTCACCGCTCGATCGTGAGCCGATATGCCCGTGGTCACCCCACGGCGGGCTTCAATGGAAACGGTGAACGCCGTCTCGAAGGGCGATTCGTTGTTGGGTACCATTTGTCGGAGATCGAGAGCCGCGACCTTTTCGGGGGTGAGTGACAAACAGAGTAACCCGCGCCCGTATTTGGTCATAAAATTGACCGCTTCCGGCGTCACCTTCTCCGCGGCCATGGTGAGGTCTCCCTCGTTCTCCCGATCCTCGTCATCCACGAGAATCACCATGCGGCCCCGGCGTATTTCGTCCAGGGCTTCCTCGATGCCTATCATCACACCCATTCAGGCCTCCAGATCAGACGAATCCGTATTTTTTCAACGTCGTTTCGTCCACACCGCCCCCTCCCTCTCGACGGCCGACGAGCTTTTCGACGTATTTGCCGATGACATCGTACTCCAGATTGACTTTATCATTGAGATTTTTGTCGGTCAAGCCCGTCAGAGCCGCAGTATGAGGGATTATCATCACGTTGAAGCGCGGCCCGACAACTTTGTTGACCGTCAAACTGACGCCGTCCACCGCGATGCTTCCTTTGTCAATAATATAGGCGCCCGAGTCGGCCTCGAAGCCCATGAGCCAACCGGGGCCTTCGGAACGCTTCTCAACCACGCGTCCCACGCAGTCCACGTGACCGAGAACAAGATGGCCGCCCAGTCGGGAATCGAGCCGGAGCGCCTTCTCCAGATTTACCCGACTTCCCGCTTTTAGGTCGCCCAACGTCGTCACGCGGAGCGTTTCCGGCGACACGTCCGCAGCGAACCGACCCTTGGACGCCTCGACTGAGACCGCGGTGAGACACGCGCCGTTGATTGCGATCGAATCGCCCGGGTTCACGTCGGAGAGGTCCATGGACGCGCCGATTACCAACCGGGTGAACGCGGCCCCGCGCTCGATTTGTACGATTTGGCCGCGGTCTTCTATGATTCCGGTGAACATGATTCCTCCTCGACCGGCGACCGGTCGGGATGATCGTCGCCCCTCACGGCCGCTGCGGGAAAGAGATGACGATATTGCACTCGGCCGAGCGCGGACAACATATTCGATCGAATATCCGGAACGTCTTTCTCGAGTCGGGCGATCAGCGACTTGGCCCAGTCGCGGCGCCCGTCCGATTTTCTGTACGAACAGCCGCACGCGACGAGCGGGACTCGCGCTTCGGCGGCATACGCTCTCGTCGTCTCTTCAGGAACGTAGACCAACGGTCGTATGACGACGGTCCGGCCGTCGTCCGCCAAAAGGTTCGGGCTCATGGCCTTGACGCTGCCGTTGAAGAAAAGGTTCAGCAGAAGCGTCTCCACGAAATCGTCCGTGTGATGCCCGAGCGCGATCTTGTTCCATCCTTCGTCCCGCGCGTGACTGTAAAGTATACCGCGGCGCAACCGGGAACAGAAGGCGCATGGATTCGTTCCCGGTGTCAGCTTCTCGTCGACCGCGGCCGCGATGTTTGTTCGTATCACCTCATACGGCGTGTCGTCCCTTCGCAGTCGATCTTCGACAACGTCCGAATCGAAATCCGCCGTCCCCGGATGGACGATCGCGGCGGCGATGCGGTACGCGACCGGCGCCTTCTTCCGCAGATGAGCGAGCGCGTGAAGGAGCGTCCACGAATCCTTTCCGCCGGAGAGCGCAACCAGGACACGGTCCCCCTCCCCGATGAGGTTGAAATCACCGATCGCCTTGCCGACCAGCCGCGTTACTTTCCGGAACGGCCCACCGCTCATGAAGAGGATCTTCCTTCCCTCGCCGGGTCTGCGACTGCGCTCAGGTTCTCGGCGTCGCCAAACTATGATATGCATTTCCGCAAACACCGCAACCGGGACGACGCTCGTTATGCCGAATTCGACCGCCAACCGCCCGACTGCTCGAATGGCGCCGAAAGAGTTCGACTCCGGCGCGTATCAGCTGGTCATGCGCGCGACGAGACGGCTCAAGCTGTCCGTTGGTGCGCTGGGCGAACAGGTGTTCGAGACGGGGGTCTATATCTACACGGGCCGCGCGTCCGTGCGATTGAACCGGAGGATCGAAAGGCATTTGCGATCGAACAAACGGGCCCGTTGGCATGCGGATTACCTGGTCTCGCGGCTCGAAATCGTCGAGGTAAGGATCTTCCCCTTTAGGGCCGAAGACGAGTGCGTGATCAATCGAACCGCGGCCGCCGGGTACGGCGCTGAGTTTCCCGTTCGGGGCTTTGGATCGTCCGACTGTCGATGCTTGTCGCACTTGGCGTGGATTCGAGACGCAGTCCGAATGCCCGCGCTCTCCGGCGCGGCGCGGATCCTTGTCGAGAACGGGACGCGCTTTGCGATCATGGAGAGAGACGGCGCCCCGTTCGACCGAGCGCAATGTATGGACGGGCATTCTTGTGGAGCGATACCGTGATCTTCCTCACAAACGTGGCGAAATACTACGGCGGCAAACCGCTGTTGAAAGATGTGAATATCAGTGTCCATCGCGGCGACCGGATCGGGATCGTCGGCCCGAACGGGGCGGGCAAATCGACAATTCTCGGCATGATGGAAGGAACGATACGGCCGGACGAAGGCGATGTCTCGATCGAGAAGAGAATTCGGAAAGGCGTCTTGCGCCAGGAAATCATCGCCGGCGGGGACGGCCCCATCATCGAAGAAGTGATGAATGTCACCGATGAGCTCCGGCACATTCGGGAACGACTGGCGGTGCTGGAAGAACGAATGGAGCGTCTGTCGGAAGACAGCGAGGACGTCGAGTCTCTCCTCGAGGAGCACGGCCGGCTCCAGCTCGAGTTCGAGCGTTACGACGGCTATTCCCTGGAGGCCCGCGCGCTCAAGGTCCTCGAAGGGCTCGGCTTTCCCGCGGCCGACGCGCATCGCAGTTGGAGCGAGTTCTCGGGCGGATGGCGCATGCGGGTCGCGCTGGCCAAGATTCTCCTCGCGGAACCGGACGCGCTCCTGCTGGACGAGCCCACGAACCACCTGGACCTGGAGAGCCTCATCTGGGTCGAGCAATACCTCAGCCAGTATAAGGGCGCGCTTGTGCTGGTGTCACACGACCGGGCGTTCCTCAATCGTCTCGTACATAAGATCATCGAGGTGGATCGCGGCAAAGCCGTCACGTACACGGGCAACTACGATCAATTCGAGAAAAGCAAGTCGATGCAGGAGGAAGTGCAGCTCGCCGCGTACAAAAATCAGCAGGAAAAGGTCAAACGGATTCAGAAGTTCATCGATCAGAATCGCGTCAAGGCGCGCACCGCGAGCCGCGTTCAGAGCCGCGTCAAAATGCTGGAGAAGCTTGAACACGTCGAGCCGCCCTCACAGCAGCGAACCGTGAACTTCTCCTTCCCGCAACCGTCCCGAACCGGCCGACGGGTCCTCGAGATCAGGGACCTAGTCAAACGATACGACCATATTACCGTGTACAACGGATTCTCATTCACGATGGAGCGCGGCGATCGCGTCGGATTGGTCGGCCCCAACGGCGCCGGGAAGTCCACATTGCTCAAGATCATGGCCGGCGTCCTGCCCCACGACGGCGGAACGGTCAAGTACGGACATCTGGTGACGCCGGGATACTTCGCTCAGCATCAATATGAGAATCTCTCCCCCGACCGGAGCGTGCTCGAGGAAGCGGCCGCGGCGTCGAGCTCGGCGACGGAGCAGGAGGTCCGGACGCTCTTGGGCGCGTTTCTCTTTTCGGGCGATGATGTGTTCAAGAGGGTCAAGGTCTTGTCGGGAGGCGAAAAGAGCCGCCTCGCGCTGACCAAGCTCCTGCTTGCGCCGCCGAATCTGATGCTCCTCGACGAGCCCACCAACCATCTCGACATCCCCTCGTGTCGGATCCTGGAAGACGCCTTGAAGAAGTTCGAAGGAAGCGTAGTTCTCATCACCCACGATCGGCGTCTCATGAACGCGATCTGCACGGGAATTCTCGAGATCGAAAGAGGGAGCGCCGAATACTACGTCGGGTCGTATGACGACTATCAGTACAAGAAGGCCAAGGACGCGGAAGTCGCGGCCATGCCCGAACCGTCCACGCCCGCGCTTCCCCTGGACGATAGTGGCGACAAGACCTCCCGCAAGCACGAGAAACGAAGGCAGGCCAAAGTCAGGCAGGAGTCGGCCAAGAAGAAGGCGCCAATCCTCGAAGAGGTGAAACGGATAGAGAATGAGCTCGCGGCCAAGGATATGCGCATCAAGGAGATCCGCGACCTCATGGCCGATCCGGCGAATTACGAGAACCGCGAGATGATCTTGCCGCTCCTCGAAGAAGAGCCTGCGCTCAGCCGTGAAATCGACCGGTTGGAAGCGCAGTGGGAGGAGCTTCAGCAGCGTTTGGAACAGATCGACGCGAACGCTGCGAGCGCATGATACCGGCGCGCCTTCACAGGATGAACGCCGGAGATTGAGAAATCAACCGGCGCTTCGGTGAAAAACCCCTCTTGCGGCTGCGCCGCCCGGACGTATAACGTCCGGGCCACCCGGGGAGGACACGGTACAACATCAGCGAACGTAAAATCTTGTCCCCTGTCTCGCCGGGAGAGCAACGGTGAGGGCCTTGATCTTACTTCTTGGAGAGCGCTTTGGTATGTGACTCGTGGCGGCCGCATTTTCCGCGTTCCGGCCGCGGGGTCCGACTGCTACCCCTTGTGATAAAATACGCTGATGGTGTGCTTTTCGTCGCCGATATGCTGGAACACGCCGTCAAACGCTTCCTGAACTTCTTCCAAGGTAGGACGTCGGTGGGGGTCGAGATCGAGCATACGCTCGGTGGTGGCCGCGATGTGCTCGAGGGTGACGTTCTTTCGAAGCCAGGGGTTGAGCTTGGTAAGTTTCGGCCGGGGCTCCCGCTCGATCCGGAGGATCTGTTTTGCCAATTCCTGTCGCGTCTGAGTCTTCGGGAAGACCATTGGAAGCTTGCCTGTGAGGAGGACCGTGAAGATCGCCGCCACACTGTAGAGATCCGAAGCGAAGACACTGTTCCCCCGCGCCTGTTCCGGCGCCATATACGAAAACGTCCCCACCACTTTGCCCTTGAAGATATCTTCCTTCGCGCCTTCGCCCACGGCGCGGGCCACGCCGAAATCAATCACTCGAATTTGATTGACCTGATCGTTCTCGTCCACCATGTAGAGGATATTGTCCGTTTTGAGATCCCGGTGAACCAGGCCGCGGTCTCTGAAACGGCGGAGGCAGTCCAAGAGCTGATTGAGAATGGTCTCGAGGTTGGCCAGATTGAGCCGGCTCTGCATCTGAAACGGCGGCTTGTATTTCTCCTGCCAATTGCGTTCCACCAGCTGCGTAAGGCAGTCGTTGGGATGATAGCCGTTGATAATGATCGTTTCCCCGTCCTGAACCACCCTCCCGTGATATTCGACGATGTACGGATACTGCTCGTCGGGGTTCTTAACCGGGGGTTGCACGCGCTCGTTCATGGCGGCTTCATACTCGAGAAGCGCGACCGGGTCTCCAAGCGATGTCGCCACACCCTGTTTGACCACCTTCAAAGCGACGATTCGGTTCTCCCAGATGCCGACGCTCACTTTGCCCATCGCGCCCGAAGAAATGTCACCGAGCATCTTGACCTTGGCGCCCCTGACCTTCTCCGGATTCTCGAGCGAATCGAGGAGCAGGTTGATGAGCCCGGCCATCTCGTCCTGGGTCTTGGAGCTGAATGACTTGCCGCTGGTCGCCAATTCCTGCTTGGTCAATTCGTCCATAGCGGAACGATCGAGCAGCGGTTGATAGACCTGCACCGCCAATTCGCCCCGCGGGTCGTGGTGGTGGCGGTCTCCGTAGTAATCGCCGTGTGCGGAGTAGTATCGATACTGCAGAAACGACCGCACCAGCTGCCCCTGGGGCCGTGACTCGTAAAGCTTAAGCAATTCCGAGGCCTTGGCCAAGAGCGACGATCCCGCTCGGTTCTTGCTCTTCAAATACTTGACCTGCTTGACCACCTCTTTGGGATCCTCGAGATCGATGTAATCGTTGGGCCGTTCGAAAAAGCTTCCAAAATCGATCAAGGACATGAGGTAGAGGTGCATCGAGACGCCCAGCAAGGTCTGGACGTTCTTTTCGGTCTCGATCAGGTATTGGAGGATCTTCTCATTGAGGAAGCCGGAAATGAGATCCTTGAAATATCCCGATGATATGCGGTCCACACTGAAGCCGGACCGAAACAGGAACCACGCGAGCTTCCAGATATCCTCCTCGATCTCCTTCCGGCCGCTCTTCGAGAAGATCAGGAATCTCTTCTGAGGCTCGTTTTCGATCATGAGGTGGTGAAGTTCGAGGAGCGCCCGTCTGACGAGCTCCGCGGTGCGGAGCAAGCCCGTCTCCGGCGAGTCGGAAGATTCCAGGGGCACAAAGAAGGGGATGAGCGTCGTGGTTTCGTCGTCTTCGGGCGCGTACCGCTCCTTGTACTTTCTGTTGAAGTCGCTCAGCATCTTCTTGATGAGCTGGAAATCGTCGGGGCCGGGCTTGACGAGCTGTGATGAGTCCAACCACTTAACGGCGTAGATGAAGACCCTGTTCTCCGCTTCGATGCGCTCGACTTCACTCTTGCTGTCGATAAGCACCTTCTGGTCGTTGAACCGTTGCGCTTCGCGAAGAATGTTGAAGACGACTTCGTGGTAGGTCATTTCGCCGCGTTCGAGCAGGGGCAGGAGGTCGCGAATCACGACGACAAGGTAAGGATAGCGATTCTTGACAATGCGGCCGACTTTGGCAAGGGGATCCGCTTCACCGCGACGGGCCGCCTGGGCCAGTTCCGCGTAGTGATGGATTATCCCGTAGAGGTTTTCCCGAGTGGAATGTATATCAGTTTCCATTGCCGACCCGCTCTCACGTCAGGCGACGTGGATTGAGCATCTTCTCGTGCGGCGCCCGCGAACTCCGAATACGGGGGAACGCCGCTTTTCCGCGTTCCGATTCTCTCGGCTCGGCAGGTGTGGTCGATGACGTCGGTCCGCAACGGGGTCGCAGTAGATCCATTCGCGCGACCCGGACCCGCCGAAACTTCATTCGACGATGCGGACGCCCGTTTTCATCGAGCCTTCACGGCACGCCGGGAAATGGAACGCTCATCGACTCTTACGCTTGGTTCGCCGCTTGACCAACTCCTTGAAGGCGGCGGTTCCTTTGAACGGCTTGAGCGCTTCCTCATCCATGGCCCGCTTGATTACGGCTTCCCCGCCGACGCTCACGGCGAGGCCCAGCGCTTGCAAAGCTTTCTCCGGGCGGCCGATCTTCACATAGACCAACGCGGCGTTATAGTGGAGCCATTCGGGCTCGAACGGCTCGCTTTGAGAGAGAGCGTGACGATAATAACGGAGGGCGCTTTCGTAATCTCCCATTTCCATATTCAGATACACCAGCCGACTTACCGTGTACGGCATGAGCCGAGGGTGCGATTGGAGCGTGCGGCGAAGTCGAAGGCACTTCCGTTTGTGGCCGAGCACCCAGTGGGCGACGGCCAAATCCGCCAGAGCGAACTGATCGTCCGGGTCTTTCTCGAGGCCGGTACGGTAGAACCTCACCGCGCGGGCGGGCTGATTCTTCTTGTACAGGTAGTAGTGACCCAGATGAAAGTCGACCTGCGCCTCTTCGGGATTGAACTCGAGCGCCTTGCCGAACAAGCCGAGCGCTTCTTCTTCCTTTTCCATCTCCAAATAGAGATGACCCAACTCGGTGAGAAACTGACCGTCCGACGGGCTGATCTCGATCGCGCGCCGCAAGTACGCAAGGGCCTCTACGTGATCGGCTTCATCGAAGTGAATCAGGCCCAGATTGAAATAGGGATCGCCGTTCGCCGGATCTTGTCGAATCGATTCTTCGAAGTCCGCCTTCGCTTCCTCGGTCAGACCCATCTTCCAGTGAATGAGTCCCCGGTTGTTGAAGAGATAGGCGCTTCCGCCTCCGCTCAACTGAATCGCTCGGTCAATCAGGCGCTTGGCTTCGTCCAGAGAATCCTCATCATACTTGTGGAGCGCGAGATCGTTCAGACTCCGGACAAGATTCTCCCGCTCCCACTCTTTCGCTCGACAGTATACCTCGCCGCCGTTGCGGATCTCGTCGAGAATGATCTCATCGACGATCATGGTGTAGTCGTGGACCTCCACGGAGTCCTCCCACCACGACGTCGTTACCGCAAAGGCGGGTCCGGTCCCCTCGGACCACAGGTACACGAGATAAACGTACACAAGCCGGTCCGGGAGCCATTCCAGTTCCCAAATCTCATCGGGGTCCTCCAAGGCGAAATTCACCCAGTGAAGGAAGCCCGCCTTTCCCAAATCGAGGCCTTGGGCCTTCAATCCGGGGAGCGCTTCACATAACACCGTGTGAGGGGGAAATTCGGGAAGGAAAGATCCGGGGTCGTTTATGATCGATTCGTCCTGGGAAATCAAGGTGTCAAAGTGTCTCGTCGCCATCGGCAACCTCGGTCGACTCTTCCGGGCTGTTGAAGATCAGGAGCGCCGGTCACTCGAAAACGCCGGTCGCCCAAAAGAGTGAGCCCGTCCGGGCCGGCCCGCTCCGTACCCGGGGATTCGCGGCCCTTCAACACTCGGAAAGCATGGTTTCCGCTTCTTTCCCAAAAAGATACCACGAAGGGTTCGCGGCGTCAATTCGGATGAAGCGAAGCGGGCCGGACCCGAATACGCGCATTAGGCGCCCTGTCGGCGTCCGGGTCGGCTCGGCCCGCCGGCCGCTCTCCGAAAGGCGCCCGGCCCGGCGGGGCCCTCGGGGCCGCCCGACCACGCATCCCGAAACCCGTTCTTACGACCAACACTCAAACAAGTCAATTAGGCGACACCGCGCCGACTCTGTGCCTCCCAGGCCCATGGAAGGGCCTCGGAACGCGGCTTTGAGCTTGTTCCTTACCGGTTTCGCACAGAAGAATAACGGCTTTCCTACAGTACACCACGGCGCCAAGAGCCGACGCACGCCCGTAATCGTTCACCGGCCTCCAAACCTCCCCCGTCGAGACATCAAAGGCTTGTCGCTATCCCGCTGAACGGTTACAGCCGCCCTATCATCGCGTACCGGCCCGCACGAAATCCGTCCCATGCCGATTCCGCAGCCCGTCTGCGGTCGCCGGCGATTGTGTTTCTTTCGGCAAGGAAAGGCTTCCTATGAGCGGGCGCTGACGCCGCGAGACGCGCGCAGGGCGGTAATCAGTCCGGCTGCGACAATGCACGCGGTCTCGGTTCGCAAAACGGTCGGCCCCAGCGAGACGGGTCGGAACCCTCGATCGATCGCCCTTCTCTCTTCGTCCTCTTCGAATCCGCCTTCAGGACCCACGAGGACAATCACACCGCGCGGGCCGCCGCTCTCGAGCCAATCAACGACGGATTCCGCTTCAGGGGAAACGGAGAGAATAATGCGATCCTCGGCCTCAGCCGGCGCTTCGAGGAAATCGTCGAACAGCTTCGGAGAACGAACCTCCGGAACGTCCACCCTTCCCGACTGGCCCGCGGCCGATGCGACGATCGACTCCCACCGGCTTTTCTTCTCCTCAGGACGACGCTCCGTACGGCCGGTAATCAGCGCCGCGAATTCGGTTACCCCCACTTCCGTGCCGTGACGCAGGATCTCCGCGAGGGGACCGGGCCGAACACATCCGAACGCGAGTATGATGGGCGGCGCCGCAACGTCGGTCTCCGCTGCGGAGTCCACGACCTCGCCGAGAACGCCGTCCCGGCCGACAATCAGCCTCACGGTCCGGCTCACCCGGCCGTCGAAAACTTCCACTTCGTCGCCGGTCTCGAGTCTCAGCGCTTTCCGGAGGTACCGCTCCGTCTTTGGAGGGAACCGGACGGCGCCCTCGGAAATCGCCTCTGCAGGAACGAAGACTCGGCGCTTATTCACTCATCCGTCTCCCGCGGACAACGGCGGCGCCGGTCCACGCTCCGGGAATCGGCGTTCCACCACGCTCCGCTTGCCTGCCACTAGGGGGAGTGCGCGCCGAAACGGCGCTTCAGGTAGAGGTCGATGCGGTCCAGGCCCGCGAGAATGTTCTCGAGGGAGTTGGTGTACGAAAACCGGATGAAGCCCTCAGCATTATTACCGAAGTCGATTCCCGGCGCGACGCCGACGCCCGCCTCTTCCAGGATTTCAAAGGCGAAGGTGTACGAATCCCCGGAGAAACGTCGAGCGTCCGCCAGCACGTAAAAGGCCGCGGTAGGGTCGACCTTGATCTCGAACCCCATCCCCTTGAGCCTCGGCAACATCGCGAGTCGGCGCTTGTTGAACGTTTCTCTCATGACGCGGATTTCGTCGGGCGGATTGGTGAGCGCTTCGACCCCCGCGTACTGGATGAAATCCGCCGCGCTGATGAAGAAATTCTGCGCCATCTTCTGAATCGGCCGTATATACGCTTCCGGCGCGATCAAATAGCCCAACCGCCATCCGGTCATGGCATAGAGCTTGGAGAATCCGTTGAGCACGATCGCATTGGATGTAAATTCCAGAATGGAACGTTCCCGACCGTCATAGACGAGCCCGTGGTAGATCTCATCGGAAACGATCGGCAGCCCCAGACCCGCCAGCGCCTTCATGCGGTCGGGTTCCAGGAGCGTTCCCGCAGGGTTTGACGGCGAATTGATCAGGATCGCACGCGTCTTGTCGGTCACCGCTTTGGCGACATCGTCCGGATCGAACTGGAAACCGTTCTCCGCATGGACGTCGACGAAGACCGGCCGCCCCCCGAGGAATCGAACGAAATTCGGATAGCAGGCATAATGGGGATCGGAAAGAATGATCTCCGAACCCGGATCGATCAGTGTCGCCATGATGAGGAGTATCGCGGGAGAAGAGCCCGACGTTATCACCACGTGAGACGGATCGACCGTGACGTCGTATGTCTTCCCGTAATGTCGGGCCACGGCCCGCCTGAGTTCCGCGATTCCGAGACTGGGCGTATAATGGGTTCGGCCCGAGCACAAGGCCCGAGATCCCGCTTCGATAATGCTCGGGGGCGTATCGAAGTCGGGTTCGCCGACCTCGAGATGGATGACGTCTTCGCCGGCTTCGGCCATTTCAACGGCTCGCTCGAGCACGTCCATAACGAGAAAGGGCGGTATCTGTTGAGATTTCGTGGATATGGGTCGTTCTTCATCGGGCATGATCGGACTCCGGAATGGGCGCGGAATATGAATAATGGGGCCGTATTATATGCGAAAGGGGCCTACTGCTTCAAATTTATTCATTGATTTTCCCTTGGGCGCCTGCTAAGGTTTCCCAACTATTAAGAAGCCTTTGCTTTTTCCGGGCACGGGCTCGTTTGCCCACTACCAAAGCGGACTTGATGGTGCGAAAACTCTTTTCCAATAGATATATACGTTGCCTTCTGACCTGCATGTCGGCCATGAGCGTCTTCGTTTGCGCACACGCCGCGTGGGCCCAAACGTACGGGATTGTCGACGAGACCGGCGAATTTGTTCCCAAGGTGACGGTCAGTGTCGAGAACAAGGAAATCCTGATCAAGAAGGTCGAACCGCGGGAAAAGTTCAGATCGATCTCCATCAAGATCAATAAGAACAACCCGAAACTGATCCACAACGTGGGACTACTCAATATCCAATGGATCAGCTATCAGAATCGCGCGGGCAGACCGCTTCCCTTTGCCGGGCCCAAGTACAATCCGCAGACGAGAGTCTTCAAGGACAGCATGACCAAGTCGCGCGCGTTGAGGATTATCGACAAGTCCGCCGCAGACCTCTTCGCAGGCAAGGAATTCTCCGATCTGTTCAGCCTCTCAATCGAGGGAAAGCCGGCGATCTCGTCCGACTCGTATTTCGAGAGGAAGAAGAAGGTCACCTTCGACGAGGGTCGTGACCTGTCGGTTGATATTGACAAGCAGAAAATCGCTTTCACCAAGGAAAACCTCAAGACGGGCGAGATGATCAATGTCGAGAATCGGACCCAATTCGATCAGGTTCTCGGTGTGAAGCTTCCCGAGAGCGGTTTGCTCTATTACCAGATCATCCGGAAACCCGAACCGAAGAAGATCCCCGCCGAGGAATGGAACCGGTTCACGGTCAAGCCCGATTCCGGATTTTTCATCGTGCTGATCCCCGATCCCGATCCGCTCGAACTCGCTCGACTGGATGACAAGTCGATCACCATCGACGTGTGGGAGGGCGGCAAGGTGAGGGAGTCGAAGACAATCCCGATCCGGGTTTCATCCGAGTTGAGCGCCGCGGCCGCCCAAGAGACGACCGCTCCGCCGCTCGGACCCGAAGAGACGACCGACGAACCGGCCGACGCATTCGGGCCCCTCCGGAACGAGCCCCTCGTAGAAACTCCCGTCACCCCGACGGAAGACACCGCCCCCGCGCCGGAGAAGAAACCCGAACCGGCGCCCGAAGCGAAGCCTGCGCCCGCTCAAGAGGGCGGCTCATCGAATATCCCGTATTGGATACTGCAGATCGCGACCCTGATCGCGGTCCTGCTCCTCGGCGTCTATACCGTCGTGTTCCTCCTTCCGAGGATTCAGGTGTTGGAAGATCGCTTGGCAAAGAATGAGATGTTCATTCACGGAAGTCGCGAGGCTATCCGTGAAGAGCTGGAAGAGATCAAGGAAGATATCCTTAGTCAATGTCAGAGAGATTCCGACTCCGAATGAGATCCGCCGTCGTCCTCATCATCGTTGTCTTCGTCGCGGGGGCCGTGGGCCTGTGCGGGTCGGTCGCGATCGCTTCAACCGTCGGATTTGTCGACGACGAAGGAAACTTCAGCCCGAAGGCGCGCGTCAACAAGATGGGCTCGACCATCGTCGTTCGGAAACTCGACGCGGACGACAAGTTCCGATCGGTGAAGATTCGATTTATCTTTCCAGGCGTCGACAAACCCAATTCCATGAAGGGCCTTTTCATCCAGTGGGAGAAGAGTCCGAACAAACTCGGGCGTCAGTGGCGACTCGTGTCGCATCGGGGCTTCAATCGGCGTTCGAAGGTATTCACGGGCAGCTGGGTGGTGTCGAGGTCCTTTCTGATCATCGACAAATCCCGGCGCTCCTCTCTGGCGCAGCTTCCCTGGAACAAGATCGTGGACATCCGGTTGAACGGGAAACCGCTCGAGCCCGAGCCCAAACCCAAGCCGGCGGCGGCCCCTAAGTCGCGTCCCGCGGTCGACCCGGTCATCGCCCAGCCCCAAGCGGTCCAACGGTCCACGATTCAGTCGAAGCTCCAGTCACCCGAAGTCCGAAAGCCTGCGCCGTTGGTCGTTCCGTCAATCGATCGGGCCGCTCAAAGGGAGCTCGAAGCCAAATATCACCAATTGGCGCGCGAAGTGACTCGTCTTGAACGCGCGGTGGCGGTTACCCAGCGATGGTTTTATTGGGGCCCCCTCCTTGCCTTGACCCTCTCCATACTCTTCAGCAGCGTCGCGCTCTTTCTGACGTTCGTGCGTCTCTCCAAGACGCGCGGGGCGCACACGGTGTCGCTCCCTCGATACAAGCGGGTGCGGTTTCGACCTGAAGACAGATTCCGAAAAACAGGTTAATATTATTCGTTCGTCCGGACACTGAGGAGGTAGTGAGTGTTTAATACGCTTCCGACGAGGTTTTTTCTGACTTCCGGCTGGGGGGAGGCCTCAACCGAACTCAATGCCTTCGATGCGGCGCTGCTCAGGGCGGGGATCGGCGACACCAATTTGGTGAGGATGAGCAGCATTATCCCCCCCGGCGCTCGGGAGATTGAATCGCACACGTTTGCCAAGGGCGCTATGGTTCCGCTGGCGTACGGCGCAAAGACGTCCTCGGAACCGGGCATGCTCATCTCCGCGGCCGTGGCCGTCGGCATACCCGAGGATCGAGACGCGCCCGCCCTCATCATGGAATGCGCCATGCAGGGGCCGCCCGACAAATGTGAAGAGCGCGCCCGAGACATGGCCCGCGAAGGCATGGAGACCATTCGGGGGATGCGCGTCCGGGAATATCGGAGCGTCTCCGCGTCACATACCGTTACGGTTGCGGGAGCGGTCTTTGCGGCGGTGGTTCTATGTCCTTAGATGATAAACAGTGGATTATCGAGGCCTTCGAGGATCGCACCGCGTTCGCAGTCAAATATTCACGCGTCCTCGTCGAACGTCAAAGCGACTTCCAGACGATACGTATTTTCGATACGGACGCCATGGGACGAACGCTCATCCTCAACGGCTGTTTCATGGTAACCGAGGCGGACGCGTTCCTCTATCACGAGATGTTGGTCCATCCGGCCCTGAATGTGATCGAGCGTCCCGGGAACGTGCTTGTTATCGGCGGCGGAGACGGGGGCGCTGTCACCGAAATCGTGAAACACCCCGGCGTCGAGTCGGTTACCCTGTGCGAGATCGATCCGCTGGTGATCGACCTCTGCCGCGAACACTTTCCCGAGATATCGGCCGGGCTTTCAGACCCGAGGGTCAATGTGGCGTGCGAGGACGGAGCCGCGTTTGTCGCTCGGAAGCAGAGTCAATTCGACGTCATTCTGGTGGATTCCACCGATCCGGTCGATCACGGAAAGGCGCTCTTTGAACCGTCCTTTTACGGGGCGGTCAAGAACGCTCTTCGACCCGGCGGAGCGGCGGTCTTCCAGACCGAAAGCCCCCTCTTCATGAAGGAGGTCTTCATCGAGGCCTACCGAAACCTGAGCGACGTGTTCGGTCCCGACGAGACACGACCGTACTTCACCGTCGTCCCGTCGTATCCGGGCGGACTCTGGTCCTTCACCATCTGCTCGCCCGGAATCGATCCCACCGAACCGTCGGAGCGCGCAACGGAGCTTGGTACAAGTTACTATGGCCTCGACATCCACCGAGCGGCGTTTGCGCAGCCGGTCTTCGTCAAAAAGGCTCTCGGAGCGTCCCGGCGCAACGAGATCCAAACGGGGCGCCCCTCATGAAGTCCCCCGATCGTTTTTTGGCCGCATCTCAGGATGTTCGGGCGGGTCGCCCGGCCCTTGTCGGGCTCCCGCTGGATATGACGTCGAGTTATCGCTCAGGCTGCGGCGACGCGCCCGCCGCGATCCGCAAAGCGTCCGATTCGATCGAGACCTATTCCCCGCTCTTGGATCTCGACCTCAAAGACTCGCCGTTTACGGACACCGGCGATCTGCCGCTGCTCGATCTGTCGTTGGACGCGGCCCTCGCCGCGGTGGAAGACGCGGCGCGCGCGGTGTTGAATCAGGGATATCGTCCTCTCTTCCTCGGCGGCGAACATACCGTAGCTCTACCGACGATTCAGGCCGCAAGAGCCTTTTATCAGGATTTGGCGGTGATTCAGCTCGACGCGCATACCGATCTCAGGGCCGAGTACGACGGCTCCGAGATCAACCATGCCACCGTCATTCGGCGCATCGCCGAAACGGTTGGGCCGGAAGGGCTGATTCAAATGGGTATTCGATCCGGCACGCGTGATGAGTTCCGGTGGATGCGTCGAAACGGAACCGCGCTCGAATGGGGCCCCGGCCGCGAGAAGCTCCTCTTCGACCGTATCGCCGAGCGGCCGGTGTACGTCACCCTCGATCTGGACGTCCTCGACCCGTCCGCATTCCCGGGAACGGGCAATCCCGAAGCCGGCGGTTGGACCTACCGCGACCTCGAACGGTTCATCCTCGCTTTGACCAGAGTCGATCTGATCGGGTGCGATGTGGTGGAAGTCAATCCCGCGGTCGACACCTCGGAAGTCTCGTCCGTAACTGCGGCCAAGATTGTCCGGGAACTGCTCCTGGTCCTCGGGAATCGACCTCCAACCACCGCAGCGTTTTGAGCGGGGAAGAGCCCGGCGAACAACGGGAGGATCGGCTCGCGGCGGGAGCGTGGTTCCGTTTCCCCGCTCCGTAGCTCCAAATTGGTCTCGAGCCGCGGTTCAAGTTGACACCTAGCATTTGCCCTGATAGACACAACATCATGGAAAAAATTCCGAGTCCGACGCCGCGCATGTCCGGTGAACGGGCCCCCATCATCCTCCTCTGCGTGACCGCGATTGTTGTGTGGTTTCTCTGCTTCGGGACCGGCCGGCCGGCATTCGGGCAAGAACGCTCCGCTACCGGTTTGATGCGCTCGGGATGCCCGGATCTGATCGAGATCATTAAGGACTTAACGCCGGCGGTCGTCAGTATCTCCGTCGAGAAGCACATGCTTCAGCGCAGCGCGTCCCGGCCCCCGCCCCTTTTTCGATCTCGGCCGGGACGACACGATCCTCGGATCAGGCGGCCGGACGGTTTCCAATTGGACAGCATCGGCAGCGGCTTCTTCTACGACACCAAAGGCCGTATCATCACGAACGCGCATGTGGTGGAAGGCGCGTCGAAGATCAGAGTACGTCTTTCATCAGGGTCGGGATGTTCGGCCAAGGTCGTCGCAGTGCATCCCAAGGTGGATTTGGCTCTGTTGAAGATCGATCCTCCCCATGAGCTGAAAAAGGCCGAGATCGGCGACTCGTCTCGTGTTCAGGTGGGCGAATGGGTTCTCGCTGTGGGCAATCCTTTCGGGCTGGGGAGAACCGTCACCTTCGGCATCGTGAGCGGCAAGGGGCGCTTCATCGGATTGGACAATCACGACGACTTCATCCAGACCGACGCGTCGATCAATCCCGGTAATTCGGGCGGCCCCCTCTTCAACATGGCCGGACAAGTGGTAGGGGTCAACACCGCGATCATTGCGTCGGGCAAGGGTATCGGATTCTCCATACCGGTCAACTACGTCCATGAGCTGGTGCGCTCCGGCGAACGGATGGACGGACCCTTCCGCGGATGGCTGGGGGTTTATGTTGAAGACATGACCGCAGAGCAGGCGCGGCGGCTCGGATATGCCAATCCCCGCGGGACCTTCGTGGATGAGGTGCTCAAAGGAACGCCGGCCGCCGGCGCGGGGCTCGAAAAGGGCGATCTCATTCTCTCGGCGGATGAGGAGGACGTGCGCGACGGGCGGCACCTTTCACGCATCGTTGCGGGCGCCGAACCGGGCGATCTCATACGAATGACCGTCCGGCGGGGGGACAAGACCGAACGAATCGACGTCATCGTCGGAAAGTCCCCCGAATAGCCCGACTGTCACGGAAGTGTCGGAATCAGAGCCCAAACCGAGCGGAATGCCGACCACGCGACGGCCCCTCGGACTCTCACGCATCCATACCCGACGTCTCGCGCTCGATGATCGACGCAATCTCGTCTTCCGCTCGCTGCAGCCGGTCGTTCACCACTCGATAGTCGAACGAATCCGCTAACTCCATCTCCTCCGACGCATTCCGAAGCCGCAGCCGAATGGTCTCCTCGTCATCCGAGCCGCGGGCGCAAAGCCGCCTCTCAAGCTCGTCCATGCTCGGAACCGTAACGAATATGCCGACCGCGTCGGGGAAGCGCCGGAAAACCTCCGCCGCGCCCTGAACATCGATGTCGAGGATCATGGAGCGGCCGGCTTCCAGCGCTTCTTCCACCGGTCGAACGGGCGTTCCGTACAAGTTCCCGTGGACTTCTTTCCACTCGAGAAAGCCGCCGGCGCGCACATTCGCCTCAAACTGGGCGCGATCGCGGAAGTGATAATGGACGCCTGGAATTTCGCCCTTTCGCGGGGGCCGGGTGGTCCAGGAAACCGAATAGATCATGTCGGGAAAACGCGTTCGCAGGCGCTTGATCAGGGTCGATTTACCCGCGCCGGAGGGCGCGGAGATGACGAAGAGCCTTCCTCCGGCCATAAGAACAGACGATCCTTTCCGATGAGTATGTCCGAAATCCGCGCCGGGCATCGGCGTGTCGGTTTTCATGCCACGGATGCCGGCTCAGGTCAATCGCTTGGAGCGGCCTGGAATTCATGAGACCGTCCGTCCGCCGACGAACAGCGGCGCGCGCGGTCGTGCCTCGCTGGACACCGGCGCCGTTATGCGATACAAGGAAAACGCCGCGTACGGTTGGGACGAACGCGGCGGCGCAGAACGGAACGGCGACAATCCGGCGCCTCCGGACGGGATGCGTGACCGGCTCGAGTGAGGAGATCCCATAGATGATACGGAAGATATTTTTCGGAGCGCTCCTCGCGCTTAACGTGGCGGGGATCGTGTACGGCGGATTTTTCCGACAGATCCGAGTTTACGACAATTTGGAGAAGTTCGATCATCTGAAGGATGTGGGCATCACGTTGAAGCTTCCCGGCATGGAGCAAGAAAAGAAGGAATTCAAGGTCCAGTCGGAGCTCTTCTCCGAACCCGAATTTGTGAACGCAATGACGTTCGAGGGGATCGGGCGGTACAAAGACGGACGGCTCATATCCAATTACCCGGACTTGAAAATGCTCAGGGGACGACGTCCCTGCCCCACGTGAATCTAGAGCGCTTCGCAGGCTGCGAAGCATCCGGCGCCCGACCATTACCGGCGCCCGATCGTAGCTCGATCATGCGTGGATGGGGACTCGGCGCGAACGGCGGTCGATTGTCCGTTCAATCGTCCTCTCATGACACACAAGCAGGTGCGCAATCGTGGAAAAACTGAGACTCAAGGTTCAATTACTCTCTGCGGTTCTTTTCAATTTCGGCGTCTGGCAGTTTCATTCGATTTGTTTTCCGGTCTTCAATTGTCATTCCTGCCCGATTTCGGTTTTCGCCTGCCCCATCGGAGTTATGGGCCAATCCTTCGGGGTTGGAATCATTCCGTTAACCGCCATCGGCGGGATTGCGTTGGGCGGCCTTCTCGCCGGCAGATTGCTCTGCGGCTGGGCGTGCCCGTTCGGCTTCCTTCAAGAACTGCTGTACAAAATCCCGTTCGTGAAATTTTCGGTTCCCACGTGGACCCGTTTCATCAAGTACGGCGTTTTTCTCGGGTTGGTGGTTGCGGTTCCGATCTGGTTGACCACGGAATTTCCTCTGTATGTTTGCAGGGTTTGCCCCGTGGGCACCATCGAATCCGCAATTCCTTGGGCGCTCATGAACGGGTCTGCCAATCTTGGGGGGCTCGCTATCCGGCTGAGCGTTCTCTTCGGAATCGTCCTGCTGGTGATCGGGCATCGTCGATTCTTCTGCAAAGCGCTCTGTCCTCTCGGCGCATGCCTCTCGGTCTTCAATCGATTTGCGCTCCTTTTCCCCGAACGGAAGGACGACTGCATCGGATGCGGGACCTGCAACACGGTCTGCGCCATGGAAACACAGCCCCGGTCCGGTCAATTCGGCGTATACGACGACAGACCGGAAGAGTGCATCTCGTGCCTCGAGTGCAGAAAGAAGTGCCCGACGTCCGCAGTGAATATATGGGGAGGTTGACGTCTTTCGGGAGACCGAACGCTCGCTTTTTGGAACGGCCGGCTCTTACTACGAGTCGGGGAGAATGATCGAGAATTAGAGAAGGACGGAGAGGGGAAAGGAGGAGGCTCGGTCTGCGGCGCCGAATTCCAAGCGGCCCTTGCCGGGAGTCGGCGAGGTTTCACTGTGCGTCCGAGCGTCCTCCCGTGTCCGATTCGTTTCGGGGGTTCGTTTCATGCGCGGCCGGTTAGACTCGTATCGAAAGGTCCACTACATGACCTGCGGGGTTGACCCAGACCATGAAGCCTGCGGATTTCTTCTTTTTGGCCCTGGTTTTGATTTCATTGACCCGAGACTGGGGAAGGTCGACGGGGGTGTCCTTGAGGAACCGATTGAGTTCTCGTAAGTTGTTGAAATACTGTATAGTCATGGGCAATATCTCCTACAGCGCGGTGTCCCGGCCCGGGGGAGGCCGAGCGAATCGAGTACCTTAATCAACCAAAATTATCACACGGCCCGGCCCAACGCAAGGGTGAGATCCCAATTTTTGCTCCCAAGCGCTCTCCTACGCCGCGCGGCCCCTCGAGACAATCGTAAAAAACCGAGATGAGCCCCCCGCGGGCGCCCCGGACGTCATACGGCCGGGCAGAGCAGCCGCAAGAGGGCTTTTTCTTCGTCTTCTTGAGCCCATAGGACTCGCGGTCCGCAGGAAAGCAATGCCGGCGCATTACAGACGTCAAAACATTGTCATTGCGAGCGAAGCGAAGCAATCTCGGCGCGCGGGCTTCGAAGTGCGTTGAGATTGCTTCGTCGCTGCGCTCCTCGCAATGACGTGACCGTGACCGCCCTAGGCGCGGCCGGCCCGGACGTCATACGGCCGGGCAGAGCAGCCGCAAGAGGGCTTTTTCTTCGTCTTCTTGAGCCCATAGGACTCGCGGTCC
>CAYLRL010000002.1:111735-137868 GCA_964385875.1 uncultured Syntrophales bacterium | reverse complement strand
CCCCCCTTCAAAGCATTACGGCTCTACCATGTCATTGCGAGGAGCCACCCGACGAAGCAATATCAGCGCGTCCCGTCCGGGGGACCGAAGGCAGGCCGGACCTGCGGAGTCGCTATCACAGGTCCTTTTCCGACAAGCCTGCCATGCGGAGCAGATGTTTGACGAGACCCATCTTCAGCGGCCTCGCGCCGTGAACGGGTACGGAAAGACGGACTTCGCTTCCCTCTTTGCCGTAGATGTGGTGGCTGCCGTGAACGCGGCGCAGCGTCCAACCGTGCCCCTCCAACGCCCTGCAAAGATCTTTGCCGGAGACTGACTTCACACAACAATCTCCATCACCCGCTCAGTTCCCGTGCTCTTCGGGACTTCCAGCGGTACGGAGAGACATCCTTCCACCGCTTCGTACAGGTTCTGCAACAGCTGTTCAAACGTCTCTCCCTGGGCCGCACAGCCCGGAATGGCCGGAACTTCCGCCCAGAAGCCGCCTTCTTCCGCGTCGTGGATAATCACCTGAACCTTCATGGATTGATCTCCTCTCGGTTCGCGTACCGGATAGAGGGACAACTCGTCGAATGCGTAACGCATTCTGCTCCTGATTCGACCGAACCGCAACCCGACAGCGGAAGCGGCGACAGAAGGAGAGAGCAGGGGAGAGGCTTTTTTTGAAAAAACCGCCCCTCCCCGAACCCCACCCCCCAAAAACTTTCAACATAGCGGCGCCTTGCCTACGCCCCCCCTTCAAAGCAGTACGGCTCTACCATGTCATTGCGACGAGCCACGCGACGAAGCAATCTCAGTGTCCGACCGATACCTCACACGCTCAGACTGCTTCGCTTGGCGGCTTTTCGAGAGCGGCGTCTAAGACTCGCCCTTCTTGCGGGAGCGTTCAACCCGGTCTTTTTCCGGATTTCCCCTTGACCGACGGCGTTCAAAGGCTCATAATAGTGTTCCCGGTTTGGAGTCTTCGGGAGGCCCAAAACCGAGGGTTTACGGTTTGACGAACATACCGCCTGGATCGTTCACGACCGGGACGGAAGGTCGATCGGCTTGAAGTGACGCGCACGCCCTTCCCTCGGGAGGGCTTTTTTATTTGGCGTAGTTATGCGGATTATCCGATCTATTGCGGACATGCTTGTCTGGTCCAAGGAGAGACGCTCGGAAGGAGCGACCATCGGACTTATCCCCACTATGGGATATCTCCATGAGGGTCATCTCAGTCTGATTCGACGCGCCCGAACCGAGAACGATCGGGTCTTGGTCAGCGTCTTCGTGAATCCGACACAGTTCGGACCCAACGAAGACCTCGATCGGTATCCTCGCGACCCGGACGCGGATTGCGCGCAGTGTCGCGAGGCCGGCGCGGACGTCGTCTTCATGCCCGAGGGCCGAGATATGTATCCCGAGGGTTATCAAACGTACGTCGAAGTGGGGGAGATCGCCGATCCCCTCTGCGGCGCAGGCAGACCCGGCCATTTTCGCGGTGTGGCGACGGTGTGCCTCAAGCTCTTCAACACGGTCAAGGCCGACCGGGCCTATTTCGGGTTGAAAGATTACCAGCAGCTGCGGGTGATCATGACCATGGTCCGGGACTTCAACCTCGATCTCGAGATCGTCCCCTGTCCGATCGTCCGTGAGGCGGACGGCCTGGCCATGAGTTCGAGAAACGCCTACCTTTCGCCCGAAGAACGAAAACAGGCCCGGTGTCTCAGCGCGGCGCTCGCTCGCGCCAAGAGGCTCATCGCCGAGGGTGAAACGGACGCGGCCCGCTACGTGCATGCCATGACCGATGTCATCTCATCGGAATCCGACGCGGTAATCGAATATGTGAGCGTGGTCGACCCCGAAACTCTGCATGACCTGCGAGAAGTGCGCAACGGCGCGCTGGCGGCCCTGGCGGTGCGGGTCGGCTCGACGCGACTCATCGACAACGCACTGCTGAGACGGCCCGACAGTCGACCGGATGACCAATCCGAGAACTGACGAAACCGCGAATCGGCCCTCCCAAACCGGACCGGAGGCACTCCATCGAGCAATCTCAACCGGAGGAACCTCATGCAGCGACACATGCTCAAATCGAAAATTCATCGCGCGACCGTCACCGAAGCGTGCCTGGATTACGAAGGCAGCATAACCGTCGACTCGACGCTGATGAAGGAAGCGGATATCCTCGAGTATGAAAAGGTCGAAATCTACAATATTTCCAATGGGGAGCGGTTCGCCACCTATGTGATTCCCGGCGAACCCGATTCGGGAGTGATTTGCCTGAACGGCGCGGCCGCACGCAAGGTGTCCGTCAAGGACCTGATCATCATCTGCTCGTTCGTAATTCTTGATAATGAGGAGTGCCGAACTCACAAAGGCACATACATCTTTGTGGACGAGCGCAATCGCATCAAGGAAATCTCCTAGCTGGGCCGGGCTCCATTCACCCCTCCCCGAGGTCCGCTCAGTCGCCGTCCTCGGAATAGGTCACCGGGACCAGCGGCGTCCGTCGGCGCCCGCCGGACGAAATCCGGAATCCCTTGCCCTTCTCGATCCAGATACGGCCGATACTGCTTCCCTTGCGGGTCACGTCGCATGAGACCTTCCCGTCGGGCAGCTTGGATATGTCGATACCCGTGGCTCCACTCTTCTGCCAGCGTACGGTCTTGCCGGCCATGGTGATGAACAGTGGCGTGTGAGGCGCCATGTTCGTGCGGAGATCCTTGATCCTGACGACCTGGTCCGACGGCGCCTGAACCGTATCGCCTGCGTACGCCACAAAGCTGCCGGTGTCGTGAGTTTCGAGGATTACATAGTGCAGTCGGGGATCGAGCACCGCGAGGTAACTTTGCGCAAAGACGCTGTTGTTGAGCTTTGCCTGCAGGGCAAACACCCGCCGAGCCCCGCGCTTCTTCGCGTACTTTTCCTGAAGATCCTTCTCGGTGTGGATAATATGCCCTCGGTCTTCATGGGGATAGGGTGACGACACCGCCTGGAATCCGCGCAGATCGATGCGCATCGCGCGTTCGTCGTCCGGGTGGAGATTGGTCACCGCATCCTGAATCACCACCATGTCTCCCCGGACCGCGGTGATCTCCTCGTCCGGTTCGACCAGGAAGTTCTTATCGTTGATTTTAACGCAGAAAAACCGCACACGCGGTTCGAGGTGCACGTCGCCCGAACCGGACACCGCGCGGGGGCGACGCCCGTCGATCTCGATCGGTATGGTGGCGATGAGGAAGCGATCCTTGCGAATGTCGATATGGGTATCGCCGGTGACGAGCACGTCGTGGTTCACGTGATTGAGGCGATCGTTCGATTCCCCGTGAATCCGAGCGGTAAGTCCCCGTGAATAATTAGCTTCAATATGGACGATCCTGATTCGGTCTCCCTTCTGCGCCGTAAGCACATCCTTGCCGTTGATCACAATGGGAGTCCGCCCGTTGATGGAGACGATCAGATATTTGAGCTTCGGGTTCTCGAGGTAGGTGTTGGGATTCTCCAGTTCGATGCCGAACTCCTCGAGGAACGCGTTGATCACCATAGTCTGGTAGCGAACTCGGAGGCGGTAATCCCTGATATTCTTCGAGGTTTCGATGCCGAACGCGGGTATGCCGACCTTGGTCAAGGCGTGGAAAGTCGCGGACAGGCGCTGCTCACTATGACGGGAGTTCTTATCGAGCGTTTGATGATTGTTGAACTGGAAGAGGTGTTGCGAATCTACGATCCGTGGGTTGACCCGTTGGATAACCCGTCGGGCCATTTCACCCAGATGGAGGACGTTGCCGTCGTTGAATCGGTATTCTTCCGCATCCGCAATAAGGGACTGACCGTACCGCATCGGGTTGCGCAGAGGCGACTCCCACTTGGGGGCGTAGAAGCCCGAACCGTCGTGAAGGTTGAGAAAGAAGTCGCTCCGCTCCATAAGCGTTTTCAGGACTTCGACCACTTTTGCGTCGTTGTCCGGTCCGCGCGGCGATCCCGCGAATTTCCTGTTCATGTCGCCTCGAACCCCTCGCCGATTCTTGACGATCGAGACGAAGTTGGCTCGGGGAACGACGATCAACGCGCCTTTCTTGAGCGAGATGTCCGCATAGAGGTCCGCGGCGAGATAGCCGCCCGGCTCGTTCCCCTGAATCCCGCCGACGAGCAGCAAGGTTGGGCCCGGTTCACGCCCCTTGATGAAATAGACGTCGAGCTCGGAATCGGTCCCCTTGAGGTAGACGCGGTGCTCTGTTTCCCCGTGAGCCGTGCCCGCGGGCGGAATCGCGGCGGAGATGACAAAAAAGAGGCAAAGGATCGGGAGGAACGAAGTCGCGCGTTCAACGCGCGAACGCTCCCGCCGGGGGAGACGGAGACTTTCGATGTGAGCGGACTTGTGACGAGAGAACCAAAACCGTGACACAACTTCTATCCGACTTCGCTCGGAGGTCGTTCATACGCCCTCGGACTACAGGGCTCGCCTCCTCGTACTGGGCGGCTGCGGCGTTCCGTTCACGTTCGTCGCGTTCGCCCTGATGATCTTGAGGTCGCCTCGGTCGAATCCCCGCTGGTACACGATCCGTCCGTCCTCGCGATAGAGGACGATCGAGACCGTGGAGAGTCTGGCGCCGGCTCTCTTGTCTCGATAGGGGAGTTCGACTTTGGAATTGTACTTGAAGGACAAGGTCTCGCCTTCCGTGAAATTCTTCGGGAGGAAGGCTTCGCCGAGGCGCGCGCGGCTCGGATACGAGTAAATTTTTTGCTCGCCTTGTTCGTCCACCATCTCGACAATCACGAAGAGATAGCCGGTGAAGCGCACCTGCGGGTTGTCCTTGACGAGCTTGAAGATCACCTTCCCCTCGTTGGGCCCTTCCGCAATCGCGGTCACGTCTTCCGCGTCGAACGTTATCATCGTCGCAGGTTCGGCCGGCGGTTGGGTCGCTCCCGACGCGAAGGGGTCTTCGATACGAGCGGACGCCTGCTGTTCGCCGGCGGGAGCGGTAGGCTCCGCGGGCTGAGGCGCCTCGGCGGAGACGGGCGTTCCGAAGGGATCACTCTCCGGAGGAGGCTCTTGGTTGGATGTGAACGGACTTTCTCCGCCGAATTCGCCCTGCCGAGGAGGCTCTTGCCCCGCTGCCCCGGCGGTCTCCTCGAAGCCGGGCGTCGGCGTCTCGGCCAAGGCCGGGGTCGCGGCTTCTTCGGCCGCGCCGCCCTCCCCTGCGCTCATTGCGAGCTGCTTCCCACTGAGTTCCTCCTCCAAGGCTTGGACCTTTTCCAGAAGGGCTTGCCGGTCGCTTGACATCGCCCTTTCCGAACCGGCCAGGAACATGCCGAGACCGGTGAAGAGCGCCGCGCCCGCGCAGACAACCACGACGATCGCCACAAGCCCGAATCTGATCCGGAAGGAGGAGAGTTCGATCTGTCGCGAACTGCCTGATTCGTCTATGATAACGACAGAATAGCGAAAATCCTTGCGAACCTTCGGCGTCGGGATCGGCGGCGCGTCGCTATAGTCGGGACCACTGTTCCCGGACGATTTGGAGCCCTTGCCCTTTGCCGTCAGCCAGGACCATAGTCTTCCAACCTTTGTCACGGTAATCATCTCCCCGGAAGGTCTGGATGAATCTCACCTTCAGCTGTCCGTCGACCTTCCTGATCTCCAACCGGTCCAAATCGACCCGGATGGTCTGATATTTGCGAAAGTACCTGCGTTTCGACGCGCGGAAGTCGTCGAATTCCATGCCTCCCGTCTGAAATGCGGGATGATACATTTTTATGTATCTGTCAAGATTCTTTTGTTCCCACGCCGTCTTCCATTTATTTAAGAAATCCCTAACTCTGCTCTCAGTGCTATCTTCCCGCTGTTCCTCGGTTTTCTTGGCCGCAGCCCGCTCAGAGGCCGGACCCTCATCGAATTCCTCCGCCGGCGCACCGGAAGGCTCGACCGGCTTCTCAGGCATCGACGGAATCGCGGACGCCAACTCACGCGCAGGCTTCCGCGTCTCAACAGTCGGCGAAGGGTGAACCGAAGAATCCACGGTCTCGCGTTCGGGTTCAGGCGCCTCGAGCGGCGCCGGCCGCGGGCGCGGCGAGATTCCCGGCACATCGTCGGGCATCACCTTTGCCACGAGCATTCTGACCGGGGCGCTTTGATCGATCCGTTTTCGGTTCATTTCGTATTCGGGCGCGACTGCGGACTCGTCCGGGATCGCTGCGATCTTTTCAAGTTCCACGCCCCGTGACGGCGCAACCGGCGTGGGCCGTTCCACGTTTTCCGACGAACGACTTTCCGGCTCGTCGGTGGACACGAGTCGAATCCGGAAATCCGGCGCGGCGTCCCGGTCGGGCTCCGGTTCGACGCCGGCACGCGCCAGGAGCACCCGCACGGGATACGGATCGTCCACCGGTTGGTGGTAATCCTCCGCGTAAATGCGATACTCGTCCTCTTCCTTGAGGTAGAGGAGTTTAATCCCGGTGGCTCGGAACGCGTCGGAGCGATAGGCTTGGGTGAAGATCGCGGTGATCAATCCGTTTTGGCGATAGAGGTAGACATTGCCCAGATTGACCGCGATTCCGGCGTACCGCCGAATCAGTCGCCGCTTCTTCTCTCTCCAGCTGCGATGGTCAAGCCAGCAACTCTGGAAGTTCACGGAGTAGTGCCTCATATACCGATCGAGGTCCTGGGATTCCCAGGCCTGACGCCACGACTCGATGAAGTCGCGCACCCGCCGCTCCTCCTCGATGATGGCCGATTTCGGAATCATCCGGAGGCGCTTCACGACGATGAGAGGGGTGCTCTGCAGCCGGATGAACCGTGAGACTCCCACCAAATCGTCGTTCTCCAGCGCGATACACCCGTTGGAATCCGGCTTGGGACCGAGCGGCTTGTCCCGGCCGTGCAACCAAATGCCGTCTCCGCTTTTCCCCCGGCGACGGTCGACGAAGTTGGGGTAGTCGGTCGTGAAGGCCCAGTAGCCGTACTTGGGCGGCAGTCTCCGTCCGTCGATGACGGAGCAGAAGAAGTAAACGCCTTCGGGGGTCTTCATATCGCCGCGAACCCACTTGTCCCCTGGGGTTTCGCCCGTGGAACAGGGGTAGGATTCGACCAGTGCGGGCCGGCCCCCGTCCACCTCCCAGACGGTCAGGCGCTGAGCGGACTTATCGACGATGAGGGCATGGAATTTACCCTCGACCATCCAGTTCATGAGGGGCGCGGGGTAGCGTCGTTCAGCGCGGGCGTGCGCTGCGGAGGATATGATAAGCAGTCCCAGAGCGATGATGAGCAACGGCCTGAAGACGAGTGAGCCCGGCATCTTCTGTGCCCTTCCGGATTGATTTGCCGTCATAAGCCTTCTTTATCGGCAGGAGCCGCAAAAGTCAAGAAATTTTACTTGAGCTTTCGCTTCCAACAACCGGAAATATATTATGAAAATACACGCTTAAATACGGCGTCCACCCAGCGCAGGCTCCGGCCCACGTCAAACGCCGACTCGAGCTCCGCCGCTGATAACACCGACATCACCTCATCGTCCGACAGCAGGATCGCCTTGAAGTCCCGCGATTCTTCCCATGCTTTCATGGCGTTGCGCTGAACCAGTTCGTACGCGCGCTCACGCGTGAGGCCCTTCTCAACCAAACGCAACAGGACGGATTCCGAGAAGACCAGACCGCGGTTCATCTGCAGGTTTTCCAGCATCTTGTCCGGGTAGACCGTCATGTTTCGGATGACCGATGTGAGTCGATGGATCATGAAGTCGACCAGCACAGTCGCGTCCGGCGCAATGATTCGTTCCACGGAGGAATGGGATATGTCGCGTTCATGCCAGAGCGGCACGTTCTCCATGGCCGAAAGCGCGTATCCACGCACCACCCGAGCCAAGCCGCTGAGGTTCTCCGTCAGGACCGGATTGCGTTTATGGGGCATGGCCGACGAGCCCTTCTGGCCCTTGTGGAAAAATTCCTCCAGTTCACCGACTTCGGTCCGCTGAAGGTGGCGGATTTCCACCGCGATCTTCTCGATGCTCGTTGCGATCAGTGCGAGCGCGGAGAAGTACTCCGCGTGTCGATCCCGTTGAATCACCTGATTGGACGCCGGAGCGGGTTTAAGATCGAGCCGGGCGAGGACGGCCTTTTCCATTTCCGGATCCAGGTGGGCGTATGTGCCGACTGCTCCGGAGATTTTCCCCACCGAGATAGTTTCGACCGCCGCGTCGAAGAGCTTGAGGCGCCGGCCGATTTCGTCGTAGTAAATGGCGAGTTTGAGCCCGAGGGTGATCGGTTCTGCGTGGATTCCGTGGGAACGGCCGACCATGGCCGTATGACGATGCTCGAACGCCCGCTCCTTGATCGCTTCCCTGAGGTCTTCGAGCCCCGAACGGATAATGAGGCCCGCTTCTCTCAGCAGCATCGAGAGAGCGGTGTCCACCACATCGTATGACGTGAGGCCCATATGGATGAAGCGGGAGTCCTCGCCCACAAATTCCGCCACGGACGTGGTGAACGCGATCACGTCGTGTCGGGTGGTCTTTTCGATCTCGTCGATACGATCCGGGTCGAAATTCGCGCGTTCCCGGATCCTGGCCATGCATTCTCCGGGGACGGCGCCTCGTTCCGTCCAGGCTTCGCATACGGCGAGCTCGACCTCGAGCCACTTGGCGTAGCGGTTTCGCGGCTGCCAGATACCCGCCATTTCTTCACGAGCGTACCGAGGTATCACACAACGATCCTTTCCTCACCCGCAATCTCGAATGCGCCCGGCGACCCTCCGCAGAACCGGGCCGCAGCGTCGAGCCGGAACGCGGCGCGGTAACTCCACGCCCCGCGCCTCGATTGAATACGAATAACTTTCGTGAACGCCCCGCGGCGTACGGCGAAAACGTATTTTACCATGACGCCGGTCGGCATTGCAAATTAGACTGCAACGCATAGGAAGCCGTTTTGCGGTTCTCCGTCGACGCCGATGCTCCGACCGAGGAGGACGAGTTCAACCCCGGCCCGGCCCTCCGCGGCCGAAGGGCGAAGCCGAACCGGCTTTCCCCAAAAAATTGGAACCTGGAGCCGCTGGTCGCATCCTAACAGGTACAGGAGGAATGATGAGTATGTCCGACTCTCAACGTTCAAGCGAGATTGTTGTGTTTCGGGACCGTCATTGCCGACGCCGACGCTCCTATGGATCGGCGAACTGAGAAGACCGTTCAATCGGCAAAGGAGTAGGTTATGGACAGAGCCGGACTGGCGCACAAGATAGTCAACGAGATGGAGAGGGTGTCTCCGTACATGTATGAGGGATTATACGGCAGTTTCCTGCAGAATTTCATGCATTCCAACAGGAGGAAATGGGCCCTCGAACTGGCTGAGCATCTGGGCGACGTCAGCGATGAGTGGGAGGGCTTGACCGACGAAATCGCCGTGATCCTCTGGGATCGCTTCGAAGAGCGGATTTCGTGCTGACACGCTCCCCAACCTTCGGACCCTGAAACCGAACGAGCCGTGGGCGAATTCCCACGGCTCTTGTTGTTTATGCGGCGAGTGCGGCGGATCAGCTTGCGGCCGCTTCTTCCTCTTGCTTCTCTTCCGTCGGTTCCGGCGGGACGTACTTGCCGACTGTGGGAACCGTCATGTCTCTCCCGACCGACTTGCCCCATGCGATGGCCGCGGTTCGGTAGCCCAGGTGGGCGAACTTCGAAAACGGGAGGTAGATGAAGAGCGCGAGCACGAACATCAAGTGAATGGTGTAGAGCACATAGGCGCCGCCCGCCGAGCCGGCCCAGCGGAACCATTCGGTGAAGAAGCCGGTGACGCCCGTTCCCGCGATGACGAAGAGGAAAAACCAGTCGAAATAGGAGCTTCCGCCGGCTTCGTCCGGAACGTTCAGCCGACGGACGATCATAATCGCCAGACCGATGATGAATGCAATCCCGGCGGCGTTACCGAGAATGTTGATGGGTATCGTATACGGACCGCCCATGGACGGCGGCCTCTGAAACGGCTTGATGTGCAGAATGTGGCCGAGCACGTCGATATTGAAGGCCACGATCGCGGTGGTGAGCATCAATCCGAGAAATCCGTAGAACGCCAGCATGTGCGCGCTGTACCGGGCGTTGTTCGCCGTGCACTCCTTGAACTTCTTGTGGGGGAGGATCTCGCCAAGGGCTTCGATGTACGACGCAAAGGGCGCCTTGGCTCGTTCACCGGTCGCCACCGGACTATGCTCGTCCAGATCCCTCCAGTAGTTCCGCATTCCGATAACGAGCGACACGATGCCGAATGCAAGCGCCAACGTGAAGACGATCTGGATGTACAGGTGCGGAACAAACCGCATGTAGCTGATTTCTTGGTCCTCTGGAAATCTCCAGCCCGCGGCGTACACCATGAGCAGCACGATGACGACGGGAATCCCGACCGTGAGCGGAAAGAGCGCCGGCGATCCCACCAGTTTGCCCAAGCCCGACGGCCACGAATACTTCTCGGTGATGAGCTTCCTCACCGCCTTGAGCACGTCCCCGGGAGCAGCGCCCCGCGGGCACATGGTCGAGCAATCGTTGCACTGATGGCACAGCCAGACGTCCGGGTCGTACATGAGCCGATCCCGCAGGCCCCACTGCGCCCAAATCATCTCTTTGCGCGGATAGGGTTGATTGTCCGGCGATATCGCGCACGCGACAGAACACGTGGCGCACTGATAGCACTTCTTCAGGTCCCCCGCGCCCGCGGCGATCAACTCTTTGGTAAACTGCAGATCAGGCTCCGCAACATACTCCTTCGTCATGGGGCAACCTCCTTAGAATCCCTTGTACGGGTTGGGGTCGAATCCGGAGAGGGTTTCGATGAAATTGTCTATCAACTCGGGTATCTTCCCGTACTCGTCCATCGCCAATTGATGGACTTCGATCCGCTCCGATTCAAGCATAAGACGCTGCAGAGTCTCCGAGATTTTGGACATGCGATAGTCGGCAAGCTCGCTTCCCTTGACGAAGTGGCACTGATAGTCGTCGCCGTACTTGCAGCCGATCAGCATTATCCCGTCAATGCCCTTGGAGAGCGCGTCGGCTATCCATACCAGGTTGATGTTCCCCAGGCAACGCAGCGGGATGAACCTGACATAGGGGCTGTACTGAAGCCGGTTAATGCCGGCCATGTCGATCGCGGGGAACGCGTCGTTTTCGCAGATGAAGCAGATGACCCGCGGCTTCTCTTCATATTCGTCCGGAACATGAATCCCCTTGACCATGTTTCCGACCATCCCCACCGAATGGTCTCGGAACGATATGATTCGCTCGGGACACGACCCCATGCAGATACCGCAGCGGCGGCACCGCGTGGGATTCGGCAGCGGCGTGCCGTCCGGCTTCTCGTCGTACATGCCGAAGGGGCATTCATCGGTGCAGCGCTTGCACTGGGTGCACCGAGTGATGAACAGGTCGGGAAAGGACTGATCGCCGGCTCGGGGATGGACCGCCATGCCTTTTGCCGTCAACTCCGCGCACTGGATCGCCTTGAGCGCGGCTCCGTATCCGTCCCGCTCACAGGTGTGGAAATCCCCCGGTTGGCGCACGCAGCCGGCCGTGTAGATGCCCGTCCGCTGCGTTTCATACGGAAAGCAAATGAAGTGCGAGTCCGCGATGCCGTACGGATTCTCCGGCAGGAACGGTCCCTGGCGGTACTTCAAGTTGACGACCGCGGATTGCTTGAGCGTCGGCAGCATGCCCGTTCCGAGCACAACCATGTCGACGGGAACCTTCAGGTGTTCGCCCAGCAGCGAGTTCTCGACTTCGACGGTCAGGCCGCCGGACCCGTTGGAGACGCTCTTGACCTGGCCTGTGGACAGGAAGACGCCGGGATCGTCCTGCATGGTCTGGTAATACTTCTCGAACTGAGCCGGTGTCCGCATATTCTCGTAGAATATGAACGCCTTGCCGTCGGGATTGCTCTTCCTGAGGTAATGGGCCTGTTTAAGGCTCACCAGGCACGTCACATAGGAGGCCCACAGGAAGGGATTCTCCTCTTGATCGCTCGTGCAGTCGAGAAACGCGACGCTCGTCACTTCCTTGCCGTCCGAAGGTCTCGTGATCCTGCCCTTGGCCGCGATCTCCTCCATCTGAACGTTCGTGATCACGTCCGGATACTTCCCGTACCCGAGATGCTCGAAGCGTGACGGGTCGTCCGGGTACCACCCCGCGGCGACCACCACCGCGCCGCAACGAACCTTGTCGTGATCGAAGTCGAATTCATCCGAGACGCCCACGCCCCAACCCGAGGCTTCCACGTCATCGTCGGCCTTTTCGTAGGCTTCACCGCGAGACTTCGCGTCCTTGTCCTTCTGGGCCTTCAGCCAGAGCCGGATCTTGTTGTTGACTTCGTCGATCCATTCGCCGTCCGGTCGGATAATCGCGTCGAACATACCCGGCGCGCCGTTGATCTGATAGATGCGCGACTTGAGGTAAAGCTTGATATTCCGGTGGCTTTTGACTTCTTCGATCTTTTTCTTGACCGGAGAATCCACCAGGTCGTCATACGGCGGTTTGCCCGTGAAGACCTTCGGAAATTTCGCGCCCCAGCCGCCGAGTTCGGCCTCTTTTTCCACCAGGTGAACCTGGTATCCGGCCTCGGCCGCGCCCAAAGCCGCGGAAAGTCCCGTTATCCCGCCGCCGATCACCAGGATGGACGTGTCGACCTCTTCCAGGAAGGGTTCGCGGTCCTCATAGCCGTTCACTTTGGTGATCACCATCCGGATGTAGTCTTCAGCGAGCATCTGGGTGTCTTCGTCGTTCGGCGGGTGACTCCAGATCACATGTTCCCGAAGGTTGACGCGCTCCGTAATCACACCGTCAAATGAAAAGACGTCCTGCAATACCCGCGAAGAGGGCCCCGCGATGATAACCGCGTTGAGCTGTGACTCTGAGATGTCCCCGCGGATGATGTCCAATTTGTCCGGGTCGCTCCAGTACGGCTCCGCTCGGCAGACTGCGACGCCGAATTCGTCGTTGGCCACGGTCTGGAGCGCCTCTATATCGAGAGCCTCCCCGATTCCGTATCCCGTATCGATATATAATCCGATCGTGTGTTCCATATTGTTACCTCCCCACCGCATCCTTGAGGGCCCTGAGTGCGGCCCCGGTCGCGTCCTGCATGCAGGTGGCCACGTCCATGGGCCTACTTGCGACTCCCGCGGGATGAATCCCCTCATCCGATGCAAGGAATCCGAATTCGTCGTATTCGACGTCCGCGTAGGGGATCTTCTCGAGGTCGGTGTTGGGCTGCATTCCCGTCGCGAGCACCGCCATATCGAAGGTGCGGCGGATCTTCTCGCCCGAGTATATGTCCTCGCCTTCGAGAATCACGTCCTTCGTTGACGGATCCTCGGTGATGTCGACGATCTTGCCTTTGGTGAGGATGATATTCTCGTCGGCTTTCACCTTGTTGTAGAAGAACTCGAACCGGCCGTGAGCCCTTAGGTCGATGTAGAAGATCCGGGCTCTGGCCGCAGGGTTAAATTCCCGAAGATACGTGGCCTGCTTGAGCGAGGCCAGACAGCATATTGAGGAACAATACGGCAAATGGTTGCGATCGCGTGACCCGGCGCACTGGACAAAACCGATCGAATCGACTCTCTTGCCGTCCGAAGGACGGATAATTTCACCTTTTGTCGGGCCGTTATGCGCGGCCAACCGTTCCATCATCACGTTGGTGATCACATTCTCACATCGGCCGAAACCGAGTCGTTCCATTTTCGTCGCGTCGTAGGGACGCCAGCCGGTGGCCCACACGATCGAGTTCACCTGAATGTCGAACGACTTCGGCTGCTGATCCAGATCGATATTCACTCCCCGGTCCTTCACGGCCTCGACGAATTTGAGGAATTCGTCGCTGCGTTCCAGCTTTTTCAGCGCCATACGATCGACCGTCAGATGCATGGGAAACGCCATGTCATAGGGCAGGCTGACCGCCTTGATCATATCCATACCGTAGTTGAAATCGTTCGGCGTCTCCACCGGGCAGTCTTCAACGTCCTTTGTGGTCGCGGTGTGATCCTCGACGTACCGAGGATTGACCTTGATTCGAGCGGTAAAATTCCCGGCGGAACCGCTGATGGATTCGACTTCGGCAAGGGTGTAGACCGTAAGGTCCGGGTTGTTTCGCATTCTCTTGAAGTTGATTTCCAGGCCGCAGGTGGGAGGACACAGCTTGGGGAAATACTTGTGCAGCTGGGCGACGCGTCCGCCCAGGTAGGGCAATCTTTCCACCAATGTCACTTTGCATCCCGCTTCCGCGGCTTCGAGCGCCGCCGTAATGCCGCTAATTCCGCCCCCCACCACGAGTACGGTCTTGTCTCCAGCCATGCTTCCTCCCGTTATTAGTAAGAAAGAGTTCCGAGGAACTCACTCCGGTCCGTACGAAGAAAACTCCGGGGCCCCAAGGGGCGCCCGGAGGTTTACAGGTAAGCTGTCGAGATTAGTCGACGATTGAAAGAACAGGCTTCTTCGCCATTTCCCACTCGCCGTTCTTGTACGTGCAGTTGACGAAGACCTTCCAGTTGTCTTCATCCAGCGTGGGGAAGTCGTTGCGGAAGTAGTAGCCGGGCCACCGGGTCTCTTCGCGGAAGAGAATGGTCCGCACATGCGCTTCGGCCTGGAACATCCGCTGGATGTTCTCGTGGCAGCGCATCAGTTCGTGCAGATCCTCGGCCGCGAGCTTCTCGGAGTCTTCCTTGAGCCAGCCGAGAAGTTCGAGGGCCCGCTCCAGCTTGGGCTTGTTGGTCTTGAAGCCGGCGCTCACCCCGGCCGCGTACTCGTCCATGATCTTCTGGAGACGGAACATGAACATCTTGGGCTTCATGAACTCGGGGTTGATGTCGGGATCGCTGGACATGGCCTCGTGTTGCTTGAAGAGATCGAGCGGCTTCAGGGTCTTTTCCTTCAGTTTGTCGACCTGGGCCGCGTCCACATTCGGCTGGGTGTTGTTGTCGAGGACGAAGCGGACCATCGACTTGCCGGCCGCGCGACCCTCGGCGTGAGAACCGGAAGAGAACTTATGGCTGGACGCGCCGGACGCGTCACCCGCGCAGAAGAGGCCCTTCACGGTCGACATATACTCGTAGCCCCAGAAGTAGTCGGCGGGCGCCAGGTCTTTCGGACCGCTGACCCACGCGCCGGACGCGCCGGAGTGGGAACCGATGAAGTACGGCTCGGCGGCCGCGATCTCGGAGGACTTCTCTTCGGGCTGAGTATCGGTGCCGGCCCAGAGAATGGCCTGGGAGATGGTCATGTCGAGGAAGTCTTCCCACGCTTCGGCTTCGAGTTCCTTCATCTTCTTCTTATAGGCCTTGGGATCGTCTTTGTACTCATCGGCGATCTTCTGAATGGCCTCTTCAGTTCTCATGAAGATGGGGCCCTTGCCCTCGAACTCGTCGAGCATGCCAAGCCAGTTACGCAGGTTGGCGGGGATGGGCTTGACTTTGCCGTAGGCTCCCCACTTTTCCAGCTCGTCGCGGCGCTCGACCATGTACTCGCCGCCGAACGCGTTGGTCGCACGGGATTTGAACAGGAGGAACCATGCGCCGACCGGACCATAGGCGTCCTTGAAGCGCACGGGGATGAAGCGGACTTCCTGACAGGTCTGCTCTGCGCCGGCCATCAGGGTGAAATACACGCTGGAGCCGGAGTTCCAGGGCGGGTACCACGCGCGGCCGAGACCTTCACCGGAGCTTCTCGGCTTGAACACGTGAACCGCGCCGCCCATGGCGGCCAAGACGGCCTTGGCCTTGAAGACGTAGAACTGGTCTTCACGGGTGCTGAAGCCGACCGCGCCGGCGATCCGGTCGCCGTCCATGATGGGCTCGGTGATGAACACGCGCTCGAAATACTCGCCGCCCTGCTGGGTGAGAGCGTTCTTCGCGGCTTCAGCGACGATGACTTTGTAGGACTCGCCGTTGATCATGAGCTGCCAACGACCTTCATGGACGTAGTTGCCCTGATCGTCTTTCCAGATGGGGAGTCCCCACTTCTCGAACAAATGAACGCTTGAGTCCACGTGACGGGCGATGTCATAGACCAAGTCTTCCCGGCAGATGCCCATCAAGTCGTTGCGGACGTAGCGAACATAGTCTTCACAGGTGTTGTTGCCGCTGTTGATGTCCACATACTGGTTGATCGCGGAAAGGCCCATGGCCACCGCGCCGGAACGGTCCAACGCCGCCTTGTCGACCAAGGTGACCTTCAGGCCGTTCTTGTTTGCCCAGTAAGCCGCCTCGACGGCGGCGCCGGTGGCGGCCATACCGCCTCCGCACAGCAATATATCAGTGGTGACTTCGACAGTTTCGAAATTCGCCATGTTATCCTGACCTCCTGATTGGATTACTTTTTGATGGTGGGCAGTTCGCTCAGCTTCAGAGCTTCCGGCTCATTGTAGAGGCACTGGCTGGCCAGATCGGTCGTGACCTCGCCGAAGCCGCCGTCGGGGACTGCCTGGCCTTCAGGAGTGGTCCGGATGGGGAACTTGAACCTTTTGACCTGGCCGCTTCTGAACTTAACCGTCCACATGATGTCCTCGGAACCGCGCAGCGGAACAACCGAGGCGCCCATGGGCACGAAGTCGGCGTAACCGCGAACGTCGACGGCCTGCTGGGGGCAGATCTTCACGCAGTTGTAGCACTCCCAGCACATTTCCGGGGCCCTGTTCCAGGCCTTCATCTTCTCTTTGTCGAGGACCATCAGGTCGTTGGGGCAGATGTACATGCAAGCGGTCTTGTCCTGACCCTTACATCCATCGCATTTTTCCATAATCACATAACTCGGCATGAATGAACCTCCTAGTCGGCATATGCCTTTCTTGCGTGGTTGCGCCGCCAAACTCGGCGCCATGGATCGTTTGAAAAAGCTTGTCCCCGGACTCCTCCTTTCTTCTTCTTGTCTAAGGTGGAACCCAGCGTCTCGCGGAGCTGGGATATATCTCCCCCGGAGGCATACGTGATGGGCTGGACCTCCCCCTCAGAAGCCCGACACACGCATACCCGGCTTCGATCCTTCCGCTATAACGTTGTCCGTGGTGTCCGGAATTACCAGCAACCCCGCATCCTGGCGCTCGGCGTCATGAACGTGCGAATTCATGGGCTCTCCCGACCAAAAGAACTCGGCCGGGATTTTGGAATAAGGAATTCAATCAAATCTCCGATCGGTTGTCAAGAGATTTTTTCCCAATTATTTTGAGAACCTTCCTCGCCGAACCCGCCTCTTTCGGCTTGTCTCTTCCCTCGTCTTTCTGATAATATCGAAGTCTTTACCTTTACCTCGCGCAAGGAGACCGCGGATGAAGCGCCCCGGAAGAAACGACCCCTGCCCCTGCGGCAGCGGAAAAAAATTCAAAAAATGCTGCGCCGGGAGAAACGAACCCGCACCGGACAGCGCCCACACCTTCGATGACTATCGCGTCAAGGCGTATAAAGCCATGTCCGAAGCGGACTGGAAGACCGCGCTCGCGCTCTTCAATCAAATCGTCGACGACGCGCCCGACAGATACAATGTCCTGCGGGCCATCGGCGCGTGTCACGACGGCGCGGAGGATTTCCTGCGCGCTGTGGAATTCTACGAAAAGGCGCTCGCGGAGTGTCCCGAGGAACGACGATTCGAAATCGCGTACCAGCTCGGCGTGGCCGCGGCCTGCGCGGATCGGTTCGGAAAGGCCGAGGACGCGTTCCGGCGCTGCATCGAATTGACGGACGACGAGGGACTCAAGGAACGGCTCGCACACCTGATTAAGGCGCTCGAGGAGACCGAAGCGGACGACTCCGCGGCCAATCCCTTCTACGTCAATGTCCAGCTTCAACGGGCTTTCGCCGACATGGAGGCCGATCGCCACGAGGAGGCCGCGGCGCGGCTGGAGAAGCTGGCCGCGATCGAACCGCGAAACTCCACGATCTTTTTCAACCTCGGCGTTGTCTACACATTTCTAAAGAGAGAAAACGAGGCGCTCGATCTCTATGCGCGGACGGTCGAACTCAATCCGGAATTCGCTCAGGCATGGTATAACATGGGACAGATATGCCTCCTCACCAAACGGGACTTTTCCCGCGCGCTGTCGTGCTTCGATCGAGCGGTCGGGGTCCGACCGGATTACGTCGGCGCTCACCATCAGCGCGGCGTTGTCTTCGAGTTGCTCGGCGAGCCGGGCAAAGCGCTTGAATGCTGGGAACGAGCCCTACAATACGACCCGGAGGACAAGACCGTGCGCGAGAGCATCGAACGCGTGAAATCCAATAACCCTCCCCGGACCACGACAGGATGACATTATTCGGAAGGATACGCTTATGAAAATACGGCGAATGGAAGACAAAAACGATTGTGTGATGACGTGGGACGATACTTTTTCATTTAGGTGTTCCCCGTCGGTTGACTGCTACAATTCGTGTTGCGCGGACGTCACAATTTTTCTCAATCCGCTTGACGTCGGTCGCCTCAGGACCGCATTGGGCATGACGTCCACGGACTTCCTCGAGCGCTACACGGTGAGGCTTCATGCGGAAAGCACCGGTTTGCCCGCGGTGGTGCTCAAGATGACCGATGACCAAGCCAAACGCTGTCCTTTTGTGACCGAAGCGGGCTGCAGCGTCTATGAGGCTCGACCCTACTCGTGCAGATTATATCCGCTGGACACCGAGAACGGAGTCGAGTATCGATTCATCGTGGACGGGAAGACCTGTCACGGACTTGTCGAGTCCGAAGAATGGACCGTCGAGCGGTGGCGAAAAGAACAGGGCCTTCGCGAGTACGACGAGATCGACCACGAACTGAAGGACGTCATGTCGGCGGAAACCTTATGGGAGGCCCCCATCAAGGACGAACGGATGAAGGACATGATGTATCTCGCGCTGTACGATCCCGATCGGTTTCGGGAATTCGTTTTTGACAGCAGCTTCCTCCGGAAGTTCAACATCGAAGGCGAGATAATCGACAGAATTCGTGAAAGCGACACCGACCTGCTTTTTTTCGCCGCACAGTGGTTGCGATTCGCCCTTTTCGGCAAGAAGGGGTTCCTGAAAATAGATAAGGAATACCTGGAGCGAAAGAAACGGGAAGTGCTTCAGGCGCAAAGGAGTGAAAAATGAGGAGACACGCCGGCGCGGTTTGCGCTGCGCTGCTTGCTCTATTGCTTGGGATCTCCGGCGCATGGGCGGGATCTATCGACCAGCAACTGGAAAACCTGAAAAGCCAAGACCCCAAAATTCGCGCGGAAGCCGCGTACGAACTGGGATGCGGGTGAAACCGCCCTGCGAGGGCGGTTCCGCCTCTCATCCGAGCGCTGAGCGACCCCGAATGGATCGTCCGCCGATCCGCGGCCGAATCCCTGGGTCATTTCAGTAAAAATCGCGCAAAAACGATTCCCCAGCTAATCAAGGCGCTCGACGACACGCGTCCGGAAGTGGTCCGCGCGGCGATCATGGCCCTGGGAAAAATCGGCAAGGGCTCTTCCGCAGCCGAGCAGGCCCTTGCAGCATTCAAAACGGACGATCCCAAGACACTGCTCAGCGTGGACACGGCCAAAGCCTACATGGGACCGAGAGACGAAGCCGCGATCCCCGTCCTGATTCGGGCGGTGGCTGAAGGGGACGACACCACGTCCCGGCTCGCGACCAACCTGCTCCGATTTGTGTCGTCGAAGTATCCGAAGCAGGCGTTGCCCGACCTTATCAAAATCCTGAAATCCAAAGAGTCGCCTGCTGCGGACAACGCGCTGAAAGTCGTCCGAACCATGCGAACGTTTGCGAAACCCGCCCTACCCGAGATCGTCGCTCTCTACGAGGGCGCCGACACCGAGCGTCGATTGCTGGTGGTGCGGGCGCTGGAATCCGTCGATCGAGACGGCTCGGAAGCTCTACCGCTGCTGATCGAAGCCGCCAAGGATCCGGAGAAAGAAGTCCGTCGCGCGGCGCTCTTCGGTCTGTTTCGGTATCGCGCCCAATCGGAACGATTCCTGGACACGCTGATCAGCGCGGCTGACGACGACGACTACGAAATCCGTCAGCTTGCCCTGGGAATGCTCCGCGGCTTGAGCGCCCGCGCGACCGAGGCCCTGCCCAAACTCATGGAATTGACCCAAGATCCCGACGTGCGGATCCGGCGACTCGCGGTTCAGGCCTTGGGATCGGTACGCGGGCCCACGCCGGAGGCGCTCGCGGTCGTCCAAAAGACCTTCGACGACGAGAACCTCGAAGTGCGCCGCGCCGCTCTGGGCGTTCTGCGAAGGTATTCCGTGCGTCAGCCCGAAGTGGTGATTCCCATCCTCGAGGGATTGAAAGGAACGAAAAAGGCGGAGGGGCTCGAGGATTCCGTCGACGGATTACTTGAGCGGCTCAAGTTGCGGACCGCAGCAACCGGGGATCGTGAAGGCGCGAAAGAAGGGGCCGCCCGGCGCAAATCGACCGGACGCGACGAAAAGAAGAACTGAGCGAGAGAATCCGAATTGCCGGCTTCACGGGAGGCTTCAGCGCCTCCCTTCTTGTTTCGAACGGCCGAACGGGCCGCCGGTGGGGGAGAACGGCCTTCGTGCGGCGATCGGGGGCGGAAGCGCGCGGATCAGATGTCGAGTTGACTCACTTGGTCGGCGTGAGACTTAATGTACTGAAATCGCTTCTTTACATTCTTGCCCATAAGCGTCTCGAAAATCTCTTCGTTGAGCGATACATCGTCTTCCTCGATGCGGAGGATCCATCTGGTCTTCGGGTCCATCGTGGTCTGTTTCAGCGTACCGGCGTCCATCTCTCCGAGGCCTTTGAATCGCTGGACCTCCGCGGATTTTCCGTTCGCGCCTTTGAGGACCTTTTCCTTTTCCGCGTCCGTGAAGACGTAATACTCTTTTGCTTTCTTTCCCGAGCCCGTTCGAATGCGGTAGAGCGGCGGCTGCGCCAGGTATACGTGTCCTTTTTGCACCAACTCGGGGAGATGGCGGTAGAAGAAGGTCAGCAGCAGGGCGGCGATATGGTGCCCGTCTACGTCCGCGTCGGTGTTGATGATGATCTTTCCGTACCTCAGCCGAGAATAATCGAACGAGCCGTCGATTCCCGTGCCCACGCTCTGGATCAGGCTTTGGATCTCCCTGTTCGCGCGCAGTTTGTCCGCGGACGCCTGCTCCACGTTCAGGATCTTTCCGCGAATCGGCAGCACCGCCTGAAATCTGCGATCCCGTGCCTGTTTTGACGAACCGCCGGCGCTGTCGCCCTCGACGATAAACAATTCGGTGTTGTCGCGAGACGTGGACGAGCAATCGGCGAGCTTGCCCGGCAGGGTGAGTCTTCTGGTGGCGGCCTTCCGTGAGACCTCGTCTCTGGCCGCGCGTGAGGCAGCGCGCGCCTGCGCGGCGGTCACGATCCGATTGGTGATGGCCGCGGCCTGCGACGGATTCTGGTGAAGCCATGTCTCGAACGCGGACCGCACCAACGGCTCGATCTGGACCGCGTCCCGGCTGTTGAGGCGTTCCTTGGTCTGGCCCTGAAACTCGAGGCTGCCGTGCAGATAGACCGAGAGCACGGCGGTGAGGCCCTCCCTGACGTCGTCCGCGGTAATCCCCTTGACGCCTTTGGGCAGGCCGTTGCGCTTCTCCATGTACGATCTGAGCGCGCGGGTGATCGCATTGCGATAGGCTGTCTCGTGAGTCCCGCCTGCCGGAGTCGGTATGGAATTGACGAAAGAAAGCACGCGCGTCGTCGGGCTCGAGGTCCAGGTCATGGCAAGTTCGAGTCGCAAGCCGTCCTCGTGTTTGTAATGGAACGGCTGGGCTTCGATCGCGGTCTCCTTGTCGACGTATTTGGCGAGGAAATCCATAATCCCGCCGGGAAAGAGAAAGGTCTCGGCCGCGCCCTCCGCCTCGTCCGTAAATCTGATTTCCAGTCCCGCAATAAGGAAGGCTTTGGTCTCGAGGCGTTCCCTGATTCGCTCTTTCGAGAACCGCCGGTCGGGAAAGATCTCCGGATCCGGCAGAAACGTGACTTTGGTTCCGGTTCCGTCGGCGGCCCCAACCTTTCTCAGTTGGGTCTTAGCCTCCCCGCGCTCGAACTTCTGGCGATAGAGCCCGCGGTTTCGTCGGACTTCGACGGTCAGATCCTCGCTGAGCGCATTGACCACCGCGGCGCCGACGCCGTGGAGTCCGCCGGCGACTTTATACGCGTAGTCGTCGAATTTTCCGCCCGCGTGGAGGTTGCAAAATATGGTCTCGACCGTATTCTTGCCGGTCGTAGGATGCTTTTCGATCGGTATGCCTCGACCGTGATCTTCCACGGAGATCGAGCCGTCATCATGGATGGTGACCTCGATCAGTCGACAGTGACCGTTCAAGGCTTCGTCAACGCTGTTGTCCAAGCTCTCCCAGACGAGTTGATGGAGGCCGTCCCGGCCCGTTCCGCCGATGTACATGCCCGGACGCTTTCGGACCGCGTCCAGCCCCTTCAGCACTTGTATATCCTTTACCGTATATGAATCGTTCATTCCCCTTGGTCCTCACTCACCGGCAATCGTTCCATCGACGCTACGCCCGTGGCGACCGACCGTCCGCGCGTGTCCCGTTTCGAAATCGGCTGATCGCCCACGCGCAGCGCGATCTCTTTGCCGCGCTTGGATTCGATGCGTATGCGGTCATCCGGCCCGACGGAGTCCGCAGCGACGACCGTCTGCCCTTCCTTGAGCTTGATCATACGAACACCCTGCGCCGGACCGCTCAGGATGGATGTTTCCTCCGCAGGAAATATCAGCAGATTTCCGGAGGACTCGGCCACCGCGAAAAGCTCGCCCTCTTCCGGCTTCGCAACGAGCGTTTCGTCTCCCGTACGCAGAGTGACAAATCTTCGGCCGATTCGTTTCGTGGGCTCCCGCAATCCTTCGTAATCAAAGCGAAACCCTTGCCCGCGTCGGGTAATCACAAAACCTCGGCCGGTCGCGCTCGGCGATCCCTCTTGAGCGTCTTCGGAGTCGGCGGCCTTCGAGTCATCGGAATCATCGTCGAAAAGGCCTGCCTGATGGAGGTCCTCCTCTCCATCGGTCGCAGCGTCGGCCGCGGATTCTTCGTCGCCGCGATCCGGGCGTAACTCGGCCGATCCGACCGCGGGGTCCGGCGCGATCATCCCGACGATCACTTCGCCGTCGTCCATGGTCAGGATGCTCCCCAGCGGCTCGCCGAATCCGCTGACCGCGGGGATGTCAAGAACACGGATCACATAGACCTTTCCGAGATTCGAGAAGAGCGCGAGCGTCCGATCGGTGCTCACTCGGGCCGTCCCGAAGAGCGCGTCGCCCTCGCGGAACTTGAGGCCGGCCGGATCTTCCACCGTCGCTTTCTGCCGCCTGATCCAGCCTTGCCGCGAGAGAATCACCGTGACGTCTTCGTGCTCGACGAACTCCTCGGGGTCATATTCCACCGCCGGGGCTTCCTGCTCCGCGACGAATCGCGTGAGCCGCGCGTCGCCGAACTTCTTCCCGATTTCGGCCAGTTCGCCGTCCACGAGCTTCCAGAGACGTTTCGGACTGGAAAGGTCCTTTTCGATGGCGTTGGCTTCCCGCTTCTTCGCGGCGAGCTCGTCCATAAGCCGGCCCATCTCCATGCCGACGAGCTTATACAAGCGCATCTCGAGGATTGCGTCGACCTGCTCGTCGTCAAGGTCGAACGCGTCCTTCAGGCCGTCCGCCGCTTCCTTTCGGCTCCGAGCGTTTCGGATGATCCGCAGCGCTCGGTCCAGATCCCCGAAAAGCCTGGCGAAGCCCTCGAGGATATGAATGCGCTTCCGGAGGATCGCCAACTGATGTTCGAGCCGACGGGTTACGACCTCGAACCGGAAATCGAGGAAGCTCCGGATGATCCGATCCAAACTGAGTCGTTCCGGAACGCCCGCCGGCGTGATCGCAATGAAGTTGATCGGATAATTGACTTGGAGATCGCTGTGGCGATAGATAAACGCCATGATCGTTTCGGGGCGAGCGTCCCCTTTGAGTTCGAGCACGATCCTGATGTCTTCGGCGCTCTCGTCCCGAACGTCCTGCACCTGCTTGAGACCCTTGAACTTCACCAGGTGAGCGATCCGTTCGATAAGCCGGCTCTTGTTCACCGAATAGGGTATCGAGGTGATGATGAGGCTCTCTTTGCCGCGCTTGCCCGTCTCGACGGTAAAGGTCCCCCGAACGCGGACCGAGCCGTGCCCCTTTTCGTAGATCTCGGCCAGGGCGTCCGGCTGGTCGAGGATCTCGCCGGCCGTGGGGAAGTCGGGCCCTTTGATATGCTCGAGCAACGCTTTCACGCCGATCTTCTCGTCCTTAATCGCGGCTCGGCACCCCTCGATCACTTCCGCCAGATTGTGAGGCGGAAACGAACAGCTCATGCCCACTGCGATCCCCGACGCGCCGTTCACGAGCAGATTCGGAACGCCCGCGGGGAGTACGAGCGGTTCCTTGCCCATCGCGTCGTACGTGGGCTCGAAATCGGTGGTTCCCTGGTCGATCTCCCTGAGCAGCAGCCCTGCGAACGCGCTCAACCGCGTTTCGGTGTACCGCATCGCGGCCGGGGAATCGCCGTCCACCGAGCCGAAGTTCCCCGACCCGTCTATCAGCGGATACCGCAGGCTGAAATCCTGCGCCATACGCACGAGCGCATCGTACGCGGCCTGGTCGCCGTGCGGGTGATACTTACCGATGACCTCGCCGACGACAGCGGCGGACTTGCGCATCCGCGCGGCGTCGCTCAACCCCATGCCGTTCATCGCATAGAGAATGCGGCGATGGACGGGCTTGAGTCCGTCCCGAACGTCGGGGAGCGCCCGAGAGACGATGGTCGAGAGCGCATATGCGAGATAGCGCTTGCTCACCTCTTCGTGGAGCGGCACGCCTTGTTCTCGCTCGAGATTGTCCGATCCTGAAGCTTGAACCAACGATCGACCTTTCCTGGATAATAGGGCGGACGGCTTCCTGCCTTCCACAGCGTCCTACCGAGGGCACCGAGCATATAGCCGCGCGATTGTCAAAAGCAAGCGTTTTGTCCGATCGGTCGGGAATGCGACGGAAGGACGGCCGCCGGCGCCGGATTTCCCATTGACACGCAGGGCTCTTAATCGGAGACTGGAAGGCCGACATTGACTACCGCAAATCTCCGGGAGGTCTTTATGAGCGTATTCAGCGTGCACCCCGACAAATGTAAACGAGACGGCCTCTGCGCCGGCGAATGCCCCTCACAAATCATCGAATTGACCGACAAGGACGAGGTCCCCAAGCTCGTGCCCGGGGGCGAAGAATTCTGCATCGACTGCGGCCACTGCATGGCCGTCTGCCCGCACGAAGCCCTCTTCCTTCACAGCATGGACCCCAAAGCGTGCGAAACCGTCCGAGACGACCTCATTCCGAGCTTCGACGCGATCGCGCACTTCATGAAGTCTCGGCGCTCGATTCGCACGTACCGGGACAAGCCGGTGGATCGCGAAATCATCGAAGATCTGCTCGACGTCGCCCGATACGCGCCCACCGCGCATAACTACCAGCCGGTCCATTGGCTGGTGATTCACGACCCGGCGGAAGTGCGAAAGCTCGCCGGCATTATCATCGACTGGATGCGCTCGATGATCGAGAAGGACCACCAGCTCGCCCACGATATGCATTTCGATCGCGTCATCGCAGTCTGGGAGAGCGGAGTGGATCGCGTGCTTCGCGCCGCGCCGCACCTGATCGTGGCGCACGCGGACGCGCAGATGCGTATGGCCGAATCGTCATGCACCATCGCGCTCACCTACCTGGAGCTTGCCGCATACGCCCGACGACTCGGCGCGTGCTGGGCCGGCTACTTCACCGTGACCGCAAATATGTACGCGCCCATGAAGGAAGCCCTCGCCCTCCCCGAGGGACACCGAACCTTCGGCGGTATGATGCTCGGATATCCGGTGTACGAGTACCAGAGGATACCTGAGAGGAATAAACTCAAGGCGGAGTGGAGATAGAATGGCTGGTTCACCGCATCGACGAGCGCGAAATGACGTCCGAAGATGCGGCGAACCGATCATGCCGAGTCTTAGGGCACTTACTCAATGAAGAGTAGTCACGGAAGGTCCACGACTGAGAAGCGCCGACCACCGTCCGTTCATGAAATCAACCGGTCTCGTGCAAGACCCATCTATGATTGTCGTCATCCCACCAATACATAGGTAGCCGTCCG
>CAYLRL010000002.1:0-111635 GCA_964385875.1 uncultured Syntrophales bacterium | reverse complement strand
TTCACTCCTTAGGTTGGAACACAGTTGCTTACAGAGATTACCGGATGTGCGTCATCATCACGCGCGGCGATCCGCTCGTTTCCGTCAACAACCGGTTGTCGAACAATGAGGCCCCCAAGGCTCGCTTCATGGTAGCGACACAACAGAGCATATTTAAGGTTGTTGTAGGCTATCTGTGTTTGCTGCAGATCGTTACTGAAGGACGCCTCATCACCGTCCAAGCCCGTGATTCTCACCTCGAAACTTATGCCGCAAACGTGAGCCAACGCTTTTGGTCGCCTTTTGTAACCAGCCGACGCGAAAGGAGGCCGACGGTTCGACCGCAATGGCCTAGGAGTCTGTCGCGGAACCGGCTGCAAGCCACAGGCTTGGTGGCACGCCGGCGCGAAATCGGCCTGCCGGTTCGGTCCCAACCCTTCTTCAGGCATTGACGGGCTAGGCCCGGACGCCTACTATTGAGAGTAAAATTGGATAAATGGAGACCCCCCATGAAGGTGCGGAAACAGACACTGTTTCGGCTGGCCATGATCATGACCGTTCCATTGTTGCTGTTTGCGGCCGTTGCAGTCGCAGAGGTCGCTTTTCGCGCCGTTGGTCACAAACCCTTCAAGCCCCCCGCCCCCTATTCCGTAGAGGGAAAACCCCTCTTCAGGCCTGATCCTGAATTGGGCCTGATTATCAATCCCGGCGCCTGGGTATTCCCTCGACTCAAAGAAGCCGGCACGATTCGGGTAACGCACTCTCGGACGGGCCGGGTCACCGTGTCCCGGGCGGCAGTCGACTCCTCCGGTTCACGGGGTTCCATTTGGATTTTCGGCTGTTCCTATACCTATGGATGGGGCGTGAGCGACGAAGAGACGTATCCGTGGCTCGTGGCGGAAGCTCTCCCGAATTGGGAGGTGGTCAACTTCGCGGTTCCCGGTTTCGGCACCGTTCACGGCCTGCTGCAGATCAAGCGACTCCTCCGATCGGGGAAGAAGCCGACGGTCATCGTCATCGCCTATGCGTATTTTCACGACCAAAGAAACACGTACCTCAGAAAGCGCGGTAAGGAAATCTTTCTCAGTTGCCCGCTTCAGGTCAGACACCCCTACGCCGTGCGGGGCGATGACGGCTCGCTCGTGTTCAAGACCGCGCCGATCACATATCGAGAATGGCCGCTCATGCGCCGGTCCGCGCTCGTTCATTGGCTGGAACGACAGTATCTTCAATGGGAGGCTTCTCGAACCGACAGCCGGGCGGTCACCAAAGCGCTGCTTAAGGAAACGGTCGATCTCTGCGATCGACACGATATTAAACTGGTCGTAGCCGGCATAGACGAAAACCGCCGCGGAGATACCGAGGAGATCCTCGACTATTGCAGGCGACTCGGCGTCCCTACAGTCGACATTGCGGTAGACTTGAGGAACACGCGTTACTCATTTCGCCCGCTGGACGCCCACCCGAACTCTTGCGCCCACGAGCTCTACGCCCGGCGACTCACCGCCTTTCTGAAGGCTCACGTATTGCCAAGCCTCACTGAGGGAAGCGCGAAGGGTTCGTCGAATCGCTCGAGCGTGGAGCAGTGACGCGCCTTGGCGTGATGATCGATGTGCGTTCTTCAAATTGCGCTCGATCTCCCACATGACCTTACCGGTCGGCCACGGGTCTTCTTTGGCTCCCCTACTCAAAAGGCGGCGGCCGCCGAGGTCCCGCGGCGGCCTCCCTCCCTTCGATGGGCGTGAATCGAATGAAGACCGCTCCCGAGGGCGGATGACGGTACACAAGCTCGAACCGAAATCGATCGGCGCCTTGCCCGACAAAGCTCCAATGGTCTTTCATAATGGATGCGATTTGTTCCGGCCGCTGGACGCCTCGTGGAAGCGGATTGTATGAGAGCGACGCTATCGTATTGAAGTTTCGTGATAGACAGTAATCGAAGAATTCTCCCTGTTCGCGCGCCCGGTACGCGGTGAGACTTATCGCGTTCATGGCGTTTATTGTGGGAATGCCAAGCGAATAGCCGATTATACCGTCATCCAACTCCGCGATACGGATGTCGCGGTCTTTTTCTTTGAGTACGGTTTGTATATGGTTGCGGTCACTCCAGAATCTATAATATTTCAACCACTTGTCGGAATGTTCTGCGAAGTGGGCATAGTGCGCCCCGACTCCCAGCAGAACAAACATAGCAAGCGAGCCAACAAGCGCACGCACGGCGGGATTCGATCGAATAAGAGCGGTGAACGGGTTGGCAATCAACGTAAGAGCAATGAAATTCACTGACAGAATGGATACGGCATAGTACCATTCACCTTGCAGAATAGTATAGGTGGCGGACAAATGATACATGCCCTTAAGAATTACGTAGACGAGTATACAGTCGATCCAGAGGGTCGGCTCACTGAAAAACTCTCTCCAATGCCTCCGCCCTGCCCGGACGGCCAAGAAAAGGAGCGCAGCGAGAACGGGAAAGATCATCTGGGAGGTGCGCCAAATACTGATCTTCCAGTTCGCAATAGGAAAGTCTAAACGTCCGTCGAGAGGCGCCCCCAGCAAGTAACCCGGCAGCAGTGTGAGAAACACAAATTCAAGATTCGCGAACAACGAGAAGCCGGTCTTCAAGACACCGCTCAGGGGTAGCCAGACCCCAGCGGAATGCTTGTTGAAGATGAAGTACGGGAGAATCAGACAAGACGCTCCAAAACCAAGAATTAAAGCTCTCTGCACTCCTGCTCTCCATTCCGACGCTGACATCAGGGCCGCCGCGCAGAAGGTGACGAGCAGCAGTCCGTCGTCCAAGCGGCACAGGGCGAGCACGCCGATAAAAACGCCTGTTACAAGCAATGAGCGCGCGCTTTCTATTATGGGGGCCGCGTCGACGCCTCTCAGGCCTGTCGCGGCCCGCTCGGCTCGGCCCGATAAAAAGAGCAGAAAAAAGCCCGCAAAGAGTATTGAACAGCCGGATTCCATACCGTTGATAAACCGCCACGGCGCGGTCGGGTAGTACGCAATGCGACCGAGCGCAAGATCGTAAAAGCCGGGAATAAGAAGTATGCCGAGCAAAGCGGAGCCGGTAAGCCTTCGAACCGCGAGGGCGGTCATGCCGTAACCGGCCGCAACAAGGGTGACGCAGACGACAAAGACGGTCTTCAGTTGCAGAGACTGATTCGCAGGCTCGATGAGACTGAAGACAAATGTTAGCGCATACTGCCAAAGCGGGTGGAAGTTGTTAATGGCGACGGTTCCGTCGTATGTGTAGAAGCCTGCGTGAGACTGCTGGGCGACTTCGAGATAGTAGTACGTATCGCCGGACAAATGGTGAAACACCAGTTCGACGCCGCGCTCCCACAGGCAATAGAGCGGCAGCGCTCCCACGAGTGCGGTAACGATCAAAACGAGCGCCGCATCCTTGAAAGCTCCGGCCGGCCCTCGGTCGGAAGAGAAATCTCGGCCGCTGACTTCTTCTTCGATGGATTGATTCATGTCCTCCGCACGGTCTCCGTGACTCTGTCGTTACCCCGCTTTCAGCCGGTCTCACCGCAGTCAAGAAGATGGAAGGGTCGAGGCGGCGCACTTGATGATAGCATACCGATGCCGCCGCGACCATCCGAAAGGCGTTTCGGAAATAAACAAACAGAGCGCTCACAGTTGTGCGGCGCGGCTCCGACGCCGGCCCGATCGCCCCCGTTTTTGGATTACCCGCTTCTACGGTGGGCCGTTACCCAACGCGCTGCGCTCCGGACTCCTCGAAGCGCGACTGGGCCGAAACAGTCTAAAAAAATACCTTGTAACCGATTCCCATTCCTTTCATACTTTCCGTGGAGTAGAACGGCGAGCGGAGTCGGCCATGGCTCAGGACAAACAGACGGTGAACGCGCGGGAAGCGCTTGACGATCTGCGGTCCGGTATGAAGGACATGCAGTTGATGGAGAAGTACGAGCTTTCCGCTCGGGGGTTGGTGAGTTTGTTCACCATGCTGGTGGACGCGGGCCTTATCACGCAGACCGAACTGGATCGGAGGACGAACGACCTCGAGGGGGACCGCACCGTGGAACTGGCGATGAGCCGCTGTCCGTCGTGCGACATGCCTCAGTACACGGGCTTCGATCGATGCTCCCAGTGCGGCCTAGACTTTTTTCGGCGGAAGCCGGTCGAGTCCGCGTATATCCCTCCCCTTCGGCCGGACACCTTCATCGGCGACGAAATCGACTTTTCCCTCCCGGGAACACCCGAAATTCAGGCGATCTTTCGGGGGGGCCTTCAGCGAACCGGCTCGTACGAGGGACCCGGTATTCAGGAGGCGCCTGAAGCGGCCTGGAAATTCAAGACGGGCGGATGGGTATGCTCGTCTCCGTCGGTCTTCGACGGCGCGGTCTATTTCGGCAGTTTGGACGGCAATTTCTATTGTGTGGACGCTCGAACGGGCGAAGAAAAGTGGCGCTTCAACGCGGGGAGTTCCATCTACTCGTCCTGCGCGATCGCGGAGTCGATGGTCTTTTTCGGAGCGCTCGACGCGTCCGTCTACTGTCTTGCGGTCAACACGGGCGAGCTCATACGGACGTTTCTCACCGCGGGGCCGATTTATTCGTCGCCTGCGGTCAGTCGCGGCATTGTCTACTTCGGCAGCCTCGACGGTCGGGTCTACGCCGGCGACATCTGGGACGGGCATCTTGTCTGGCGGTTTCGAACCGGCGCGCCGATTTATTCATCGCCGGCTATTGACAACGAAACGCTGTGCTTCGGCAGTCTGGACGGAAACCTCTATGCGCTGGACGCGTTCAGCGGCCGCGAGATGTGGCGATTCAAGGCGGGCGGGATTGTTTCGCACGCCCCGGCCGTCCAGGGGTCGACCGTTCTCTTCGGAAGCGGCGACCGGAAATTCTACGCGGTCAACGTCCACACCGGCAAGGAGAAGTGGCGGTTCGATACGGGCGAAAAAATCACCTCATCGCCGGCGACCGCGGCCGGCGTGGTATACTTCGGCAGCGGCGACCGCCGGCTTTACGCGGTGGATATCAAGACCGGCCTCGAGCGCTGGCGCTTCAAAACCGACGGCGCGATTCATTCCTCGCCTTCTTTGGCGGGCGGAGTAGTTCACTTCGGCAGCGACGACAAATGCCTCTACGGAGTCGACACGGACATGGGATCCGTGCTGTGGCGGTTTCGAACGGGGAGCCCGATCTACTCCGCGCCGGCCGTCGTCGACGGCGCGCTGTACTGCGGCAGCGACGACGGCTTCGTGTACGCGCTCCGGTAGAACGAGTAAGGGAGACCCCGAGGTCTCCCGTGAATACGGCCTTTTTCGGATTGTTCGATCCTATCCCGGATCTCTCGGCCCGCGTCGTTTACGCGTTCATCTCCCATTTGCCTTCGCCGGCGCCGCTGATGCCCCTGACGTAGAGCGCGAAGTCGTCCGGGTTGGTCGCTGCGGCGAGCGCGGTCTCGTACGTAATCAGCTTATTCTTGTACAGTCCCAGGAGAGACTGGTCGAAGGTCTGGGTGCCGTAACTGACGTGACCTTCCGCCATGGCGTCGCGGATTTCGCGTTGCCTGCGTTCCTCTGCGATACATTCCCGCATGCGCGCGGTGCTGACGAACACTTCCACCGCGGGCACTCGTCCTTTTCCGTCGCCTCTGGGCAGGAGCCGCTGGGAGACGATGCCTTTGAGGATGGTGGCCAGTTGGAGTCTGATGGACTGCTGATGCTCGAGGGGAAAAGCCGAAACGATACGGCTGATGGTCTCGGTCGCGTCGAGGGTATGCAGCGTGCTGAAGACAAGGTGACCGGTCTCCGCGGCCAGCATGGCGATCTCGATAGTCTCGAGGTCGCGCATTTCGCCGACCAGGATGACGTCGGGGTCTTCACGGAGCGAGGCGCGAAGCGCGTTGGCGAACGTCAGGGTGTCTTGACCCACTTCCCGCTGATTGATGATCGCTTTCCGGTCGCGGTGGAGGAACTCGATGGGGTCCTCGATGGTGATCATGTGGCAGTTTCGGTACGAGTTGATGTGATTGATCATTGCCGCCAGGGTCGTGGATTTCCCCGATCCGGTGGTGCCGGTCACGAGCACCAAACCGCGATTTTCCATGGCGACCTTCTCGATGATCGGCGGGAGCCCCAAATCCTTGATGTGCGGCGGATCGGTCGGAATGGACCGGAAGACCATCGCGATCGAGTCGCGTTGGGAGAAAACGTTCACCCTGAAGCGACCAAGCTTTGACACGGAATAGGCCATATCAAGCTCTTTGGTCTTGGTGAACATCTCCCGCTGCCGCTCGTTCATCACCGAGAGCGCGACGCGTTTGATCTCGTCCGGTGTGAGGCGATCCTCACCTTTGAGCGGAGAGAGCGTGCCGTTGACGCGAAGCACCGGAGGCAACGGAACCTTCAGGTGCACGTCCGACGCTCCCATTTCGATAGCTCTTCTCAGAATAGCGTCCAAATCCATGGTTACTCTCCGACGCCGGTCCCTTTCTTCTCCCCTTCATCCGGGTCATCCTCGGTCGGTTCTTCGGCGAGAATACCGAGGCGCCGGAGGATGGCCGTGCGCAAATCAACCATGATATCGGGGTTTTCATTGAGGAATTTCTTGGCGTTTTCGCGACCTTGACCGATGCGTTCATCGCCGTACGAGTACCACGCGCCCGACTTGTCGATCAGGCCCTTATCGACGCCGATGTCGAGAAGCTCGCCCTCGACGGAGATTCCCTCATTGTACATGATGTCGAACTCCGCCTGCCGAAACGGGGGCGCGAGCTTATTCTTGACCACTTTGACCTTGGTCCGCGATCCGATGACCTCTTCGCCTTCCTTGATTTGCGCGATGCGCCGGATGTCCAGCCTCAGCGACGCGTAGAATTTCAGAGCGTTCCCGCCGGTCGTGGTTTCGGGATTGCCGAACATGATGCCGATCTTCTGTCTGATCTGGTTGGTAAAGATAACGGTGGTATTGGATCGAGCGATCGCGGACGTGAGCTTCCGAAGGGCCTGCGACATGAGGCGGGCCTGCAGGCCCATGTGCGCGTCGCCCATCTCCCCTTCGATCTCGGCCCGCGGCACAAGCGCGGCCACAGAGTCGATGACCACCGCGCTCATGGCGCCCGACCGTACAAGAATCTCGGCTATCTCGAGCGCCTGTTCGCCCGAGTCGGGCTGAGAGACCAGGAGCTCGTCGGTGTTCACGCGCAGCCGCCGCGCGTAGTGGACATCCAGCGCGTGTTCCGCGTCCACAAACGCCGCGAATCCGCCCATCTGCTGGGCCTGAGCTATGATATGCAGGCAGAGCGTCGTTTTTCCGGATGATTCCGGGCCGAAGATCTCCACGATCCGCCCCTGAGGCACACCGCCGACTCCGATGGCGATATCCAAACCCAGAGAACCGGTGGGTATGGCCCGCACGCTCTGCACCATCCCTTCGGCGCCCAGCTTCATGATCGAGCCTTTGCCGAACTGCCGTTCGATCTGGCTTACGGCCATCGATATGGCTTGTTCCTTTTCGGATTGAGGCAACGTGGTCACTCGATCGTTCTTGCCTCGAGTGCTTTTGGCCATGAAGAGTTCCTTCCTGATCGCCTGGGCGGTTGAGGGTCCTGAGGAGCGCGGGGCCCCGGGCCGCGGACGCCGGTCGAATACTCACGAAAACGACGCTCCGACGCGCCCGGCGCAATCGATCGACGACAAATCCTCCGGAAAGCCCGCCGACCGCACATCATCGGCGCATGGAGCGCCCGGCGGGACTTGCCGCGTCCCTCAGACGAACCCATATTATCACGAATTCCGGCGCGTTGTAAGTTCTTGTCATCCCGCGCGCGGGATTATAACGCTCACTCGGCGCCGGTTGTATGGTTATCAGCGACCTCGGAACCAATATTCTGATACGATAGCTGCAAATGTTCAAGGCTTTTCCGCGCGGGCGGAAAGACGCGTAGTGCGCCGGAAAGACGACTGATTCAGATGCATGTGATTTCCGCAAGTCGCCGCACCGACATCCCCGCGTTCCACGCCGACTGGTTCATGAGTCGTGTGCGGGCCGGCGCCGCTCTGGTTCGACGTCCCTTTCGCGGGGGCTTCGATGAGGTCTCTCTCCGACCCGAGGACGTCATCTCAATCGTTTTCTGGACAAAGAATGCAGGGCCTTTGTTGAATCATCTGGACGAACTCGCTTCACGGGGGCACTGCTTTTCGTTTCTGTACACGGTGAACAATTACCCCGATTCCTTGGAACCGGGAGCGCCCCCGCTGACTCATACAATCAAAGTCATCGAGTTTCTGACGAAGCGATTCCCGGGTGGAATTATCCGTTGGCGGTACGATACGATCGTGATCACGGATCGAACAAGCAGGTCGTGGCATCTCGCCAATTTCGAGTGTCTCTGCGAAATACTTGCGCCGTATACGGATGAATGCGTTTTCAGTTTCTGCGACTATTACAAAAAGACCGTACGGAACATGGTCGCGCGCGGAATCGACTACCACGCCCCGGATGAGCGTGAGACCCGTTCGATCGCGACGGAGATGGCACATATCGCCGGAGACCGCGGCATAGCGCTCGCGTCCTGCGCACACGACCATCTGGTGTCCGGTCCGGTGCTCAAAGCCCGGTGTATCGACCCGGACCGCCTCGAGCGCGTCGTGGACACGCCCGAGCGCCGGGACGCGCTTCGACTGCTCAAAAAAGCGCCCACGAGAAAGGACTGCGGGTGTTATCAATCCAAGGACGTCGGAGCGTACGACACCTGCGCGCACGGATGCGTGTACTGCTACGCCAACTCGGACCCGGATCGCGCGCGGGAGAACCTGAGTCGCCTCTCGGTCGATCGGCCGAGCCTGGATCCGCACGCTGCGCTCATGAATGAGCAGGAACCAAACCGGAAACCTAAAGGCTGATTTCATGACGAGAGCCTTCGATATATCTAATGATATTGACGAACAAGCCCAAGAGGACTATACTGCGGGTGAACTTCTGGACGAAGAACGGGACATGCCCGCCGTATCCCCGCAGACACCCCCCGCACAGGACTCGTATATCAAGTGGGGGATAGTCGCGTCCTGTCTGTTGCACGCCGCGTTCTTCGTATGGCTGCTCTTGGGGCCGGACCTCTCTCCGCATCGATACGCGCTCAAACCGGGCGAGGAAGTCACGCCCGTGAGACTCGTAGAAATGCCCGATACGACGCCCGCTGAGGAGAAGCCCCCACCGCGGGCTTCAGCCATGTCCGACCGCAACCATACCGCGAAAATTGAGAAGCGACCGATGAGACCGCCCGGGAAACCGAGGATGCTCGGATCGATCGCTCCTCCGCAGGATCGCATCGCAGCGCTCTCACCCCCGCGCGCTCCTGAGTTTCCCAAGGAGGCCGAACCGAGGGAAAAGGAAAAAGAGCCGAAGCGCAAACCGATTGAAAAGCCTTTGAGCCCTGCGCTCGAAAGGCATTGGAAGCCCGACCCGGAAGAACGCTTTCGGTCGGAAGAGCGACCTCGGCGCGAAGAACTGCTGAACCGCCAACTGGATCTCCGTCCCACACCCGGGGAAATCGCCCGAGCGCTGGCCGGCCCGTCGGGCGCGGGAGAGTTCTTTCGCGACGGCGATGTGGACGAGGCCGTGGTCGATCTCAACACGCGTGAGGACCGCTACTTCTCATACATGCTGCACCTCAAGCGGAAGATCGAAGGCGTGTGGTCCTATCCGGCCGCGGCGGCCAGGACGGGGATGGGCGGCGAACTGACGGTCGAGTTTCTGATTGCAAGCGACGGGAAACTCCTCGCGGCTCGACTGCTGGATTCTTCGGGTTTCGACCTCCTGGACCAGACCGCATTGACCGCGATCAGAGCCGCCGCGCCGTACCATCCCTTTCCGCCGAGAATGAAAATGAAACGGCTGCGAATCCGAGCCCGCTTCATCTACCTGACGCAGAGCTTCTTCCGGCGAGTCATGTAACCGTGTCCGGCTTCTCCTATCCCGTGTCCGAAAGCGGGCCGCGCCGAGGTCGAAATCTTTGGGATCTTGAAAGCGGAAGCGGTGTCGTTTAGAATGGTTGTACCGGTTGTGACGCGCTGTGCGGACCTCGTGGTTCGGCGCGCTTTTTTGGATTGGAGGAGCGGACGTCTCCTCATGGGTAAAATTCGGTCGTCCTGGAGGATAGAATGCAGGGTCGATGGTGGGGAGTCGGAATAGGGGCTTTCGTGTTGGCGGCCCATGGCGTCTGTTTTGCCGGCGAAATCGCTGGGAAATTGGAACGCATCGACTTGAAAACCGTAACCGTGCGCAGCGCGGACAATGAACCGGTCGTCCTCAAGGTGAACCGTCAGGATAGATGCAAAGCCGCTCCCTTCATCGGTAAATGGGTGCGGATCGAGTTCAAGTCGGATAACGGTCGCCCGCGCGCGATCGTTTTCGGCGCGCCGGCGCGATAGGCCGCGTATCGCCTCCACCGGAGGACTCAAGCCGCGCCCCGCGTCGACGTTACGGCCTTTCCTCTCTTCGGCGTTCGGCTTTCCCCAAATCTCGATACCTTCCCGCCGACGTCCCTTCCTCCTTGCCCAGAACGATCGAGGCGGGCCCCGAAGGACCCGCCCAAAGGAGACATCCGCCGACTCCCCCATCCGTCGGAGCGACCAGCGCTCCCCGAGGAGCAAGCGGGAATCGCCTATTTCGAGGAAGAATCCAGAGGCAGGATCTCGTAGTCCGTGCGCACTTCTTCACGACCTGCGAGCTTGTACTTTTGCAGACGTTCCTTCATCTTTTCGACGCACGAGCCGTCGGGGCACTTCTCCAGCTGCAGTTCGATGGCCTGCTCCTGCAGTTCCGCGGCCTTCAGGGGGTCACCGTGACGGAAGTGGGCCTCCGCCAGGGTCTCGATGACGAGACCGCTCTTCCCTCCACTGAGATCATAGGCCTCTTGGGCCAATTCCATGGCCTTGTTCACGTCCCTGGCGCCCTCGTCGGGACACGTCATGAGAAACCACGCCTTGTCCTGGAGAGTCAAAGCGTTCTCGGGCAGGAGCTCGGCGGCCTTTTGGAAGTCGGCGTAAGCCTCCTTGCACTTGCCCAGTTCCGCGAGGATTCGAGCGCGCAGTCTCAGCGCTTCCACGAACTTGGGCTTGATCTTGAGCGCTTCATTGACGGATTCCAGCGCTTTTTCCGGCTCGTTTTTTCGCAGGTACAGGTCGGCCAACTGGGCATGGGCCCACGCGTACCCGGGGCTCACCTGCAGAGCCTTCTGCAGGTCCGCAATCGCCTCGTCGTACTTCTTCTGCAGTTTCTCGACAATGGCTTTCTGACCGAGCGCCGTGGCTTTCTTGGCGTTCAGCTTGACCGCCTGCTCCGCGTCCTCGAAGGCCTTGGAGAGCTCGCCCATGTTCAGGTACGCGCGGGATCTGCCGATGAACGCTTCCACACTCTTTGCGTCTTTCTCGATAACCTTGCCGAACAAATCGACAGCCTTGTCGAATTGCCCTTTCTCCAACGCGCTTACGGCATTGTCAAAGGTCTTGTCTTCGCCCGGTCCGCCGATCTCGTCCCAGGGAAAGTAGATCAAGGCGCCGATGATCACCAAGATTATGATCAGATAGCCCAGGAAGTTGTATACCGCCGACCCTTTTTCACCTCGTTTCCAGTCTGTCATACGCAATCCTCCATTCATACGCTTCATCTCCTCAACCCCCTCTCAGAGCTGATGTAACGTTCGAACGCATATTATTTTTTGCGATGTAGGCGTTCTCACCCGTCCGCACATCCTATGCTCCCTCCCGGCGATCCCCCTTGAGGGTAAGCCGCTCAGGGAGAGGGTTCCCGACGGATGTGAACGTGGGAATAATCGGGAAGAAATTATTATACCCGTTGATCCGAGGAAATCAATGACTAAGTGTCCGGATCGGTGTAATGTCGACAAAACAGCTTCCGAGCGGGAGAGCATCAACGTGGAAAATACTCGACAGCCCGATCTGAAGGCCGTTCTGTTTGATTTCGGGGGCGTCCTCGCTGAGGAGGGATTTCGCGAAGGTCTCAAATCCATCGCCCGATGCGAAGGACACGATCCCGACAAATTTTTCGATACCGCCGCGGATGCGGCCTATTCGACCGGATATGTGATCGGCCGAACCGACGAACACGAATATTGGGAGTTCCTCCGGCGAACCGCCGGCATACGCGGCTCCGAGGAAGAGCTCCGACATGATATCCTCAGCCGTTTCATCCTCAGACCGTGGATGCTCAACCTCGTCGAGAGCGTTCGGAAAAAGGTCGACATCGTCGCCATCCTGAGCGATCAGAGCAATTGGCTGGATGAACTCGAGCGTGAGTACGTCTTCTTCCGGAAATTTGACCGCGTCTTCAACTCATACCATTTGGGCAAAGGCAAGAAAGACGCGACGATCTTCACCGACATCACTGCGGAACTCGGGGTCAAGCCGTCCGAAGCCCTGTTTATCGATGACAATGAGGGCCATGTGCGTCGCGCCCGCGAGAAAGGGCTTCATGCCGTTCTCTTTCGGGACCGCGGCGACCTCGAGGCGCGCCTCCTCGATTACGGCCTGCTCGATCCCGACGAGCTCGAACCGCGATGAGAACGCTCTTCGTCCATGACACAAGGAGGCGTCAGCGGGTTTCCGTCCCCATCCGCCGGCCTCTGGCCTTTTGATCGGCGGGGCGGTATAGTTGAGGCATACCGCGTGCGGGAGGCTGAACCGTGGGAACCGTATGCCAAACCTATCCGTTTCGGCCCTTTCTGAGTCTCCGACCCCGCGTCGACTTCCGGGCGGGACGGGAAGGCCGCGACTACAATCGTCGATATGCGCTCCTTACGGAAATTCAGGCCGCCCTCGCGGGGTCTCCGGAGCTTGACGGCCCCATCGAGGACGTCTCGATCCTCAGCAGGAATTGGAAGCTCGTCGAAACGCTGATGCCCCCCGTTTTTCCGGACGCATTCCGGCAAACGGCGGCGCCGGCCCGCGGCCGGGGCCTTCACGCGGTGCTCGGCGGCGTGAACCTGAATTTTCAAACCCTCACCGCATCGGACACCCGCACTTCAGACTCTCGACCGGAGGTGAAAGCTCATGCAGCTCCGACCGAATAGAGGCGGAGTCGCCCATAACCGACTCGTCCCGGTTCTAGGAATTCTCTTTCTCGCAGGCGTGTCGATTTTCTGCGCGCATTCGCCTGCCTCGGCCTGGGACCCCCTCGCGTCCTCCGGGTCGCATCCCATCGGGCTTGATCCTCCTTTCGGGAAGGCCTTCGTAAAACCGGGGCCGGATTACGTGGTCCACTGGAACAAGCCCTTTCAGTTCACCCTCGAGTATTTCACCGGACCGGAAGGAGTTCCGCCTGGGGGGTATCTGGAACTGATTCCCTTCCCCCACATGAACTACACGCTGCCGAAGGTTTCCGTCTGGACCAACGACAAGACCAAACGGTTCAGGATCGTCGTGGACCACTTTTACAGCTCTCTGAGGCTATCGGAATCCGGGGCGCCGGCGCGATTCCTCATTGTCTTCGACGACGGCCTGGAAGAGGGTGAAGCGGTTCAGCTCACATATGAAATTCCCAAGAAAGAGCTCATCCCTTTTTGCTACGGAATCGACGGCGGTTGCGAAGCGACCTTCCGCATGAAGCTCAAAACGGCCGACGATAAGGTTCTCACGTCATTCGCCGCGCCCGATTGGAAGACCGCGGCAGCCCCTCCGAGCGAGCTCCGCGTGCACGTTCCGTCTCAGGCCAAGACGGGCGAAGAAGTCGAGGCCCTTGTGGTCTTCGGCGGGCTCTTCGGCCGACCTGTCGACGGAGTGGAAAGCGAGGTTCGACTGACCGTTCCGCAATCCGCGTCCACACCGGCGAATCTGATACGATTCACGCCCGGGGATCGCGGCGCCAAGCGCGTGCCGGTGACGTTCGGCATGCCCGGCGTGTTCAAACTCAGCGCGAAATCCGACAAGGGGTTCGTTGCGGTGAGTAACCCGATTCGGGTCGGGGATACGGACCGGCCGGGGATTTACTGGGGCGATCTCCACAATCATACCGTCTATTCCTGGGATTCGCGCAATTTGACGATTATCTGCATAACGCCGCGGGAAATGGCCCGAATCGGACGCGATCGGATGCTTCTCGACTACATTGCCATAACCGACCACGGCCAACACAATTGGATGGAAGACTACACCCAAAACTGGCGGACCCCCGTCGTCGATATGCCCGAGGACGAATGGAAACGCTATGAGAAGGACGTCCTCTCCGTCGACCTTCCGGGGATTATCACCTTCTTGGGGTACGAGCACCGCGACCTGCGCGGGGACACCTGTGTCATCTTCCGAGATCGCGGCTCGTATTTCATCGAGGACGGACGCCGCCTCTTCGTCAAAGACATGTGGGAGCGTCACAAGCCGGGCGAAATCCTCACCATCCCGCATTTTCATCCGCTCTTCGGCGATGAGCAATTCGACAAGGCGTCGCCCCACGAGCGGCTCGCTGAATTGCATTCCGTTCACGGCATGTTCGAATACTACAACAACCCGCATCCCCGGCTTCCTCGACGACACAAACCCTGGGCGAATCATAACGTCCGCAACAAAGGCCCCTTCTACCGGGGGCTCTTGGACAAGGGATTTCGATTCGGCGTCACCGCGTCGAGCGATCACGGCATAACCGGACAGCTGGGATTAACCGCGGTGAAAGCCAAGGAGAAGACCAAAGACGCAATCTTCGACGCGCTCCTCGCGCGCCGCACGTACGCGGACACCGGAGCGCGCATGCTCATGGATTTCCGAATCGCGAACCTTGACATGGGCGAAGAACAAACCATCGCGTCCGGCGACGCTGCCATGAAGCGCCGCGAGATCGAAATGGAACTCCACGCGCCCGCCCCGATCGAGACGGTACAGATTATCCGAAACGGCAAGATCTTTTTCGAGCGCAATCCCCTCCGAGCTGATTGGAAGACCGTCATCGTCGACGAAGACGACCTCGCCGCCGTCTCTCCGACGCGTGAACTGACGGGAAAAAAGAGCACGTACTACTACCTGCGGGTGATACTGAAGAACGGCCACGTGGGATGGACGAGTCCGGTCTTCTTCCTGCTCGAGGACGATCGTAACCGTTCCGCGCACTTGAGCGGGGAATGACGCCCCGACGGTCTCGCGTCGAACCTGATCTTCCCTTTCGAATTCGGGCGCAGCGGAAGTTACGGAATCTCGCCCGAGGCGCGGCCGCGGAGAACGGGGCTGAGAGAATCCCGATCGTGGACGGCGCCGACAAACCAAGTCTCTCGAGAAAATCCCGCACGGAGAAAGATGGACGGACGAACACTCGCCGCGCTTGTTGTAACGATTCTTTTCTGGGCGTCCGCGTTCGCCGGGATACGGGTCGGCCTGGAATCGTATTCCCCCGGCTCGTTGGCGCTTCTGAGGTTTCTGACCGCGTCTGTCGCTCTCATCCCGCTCGCGGTCGTTCGCCGCTTCACCATGCCCCGGTCGAAGGATGTGCCGTTTATCTTTTTTTCGGGATTTCTCGGCATCGCTTTCTACCACTACTGCCTCAATTACGGCGAGGTGACGGTCACCGCGGGTTCCGCAGGGTTCCTCATCGGGACCATGCCGATCTTCTCCGTGCTCCTCGCAGTGGCGATTCTCAAGGAGTCCGTGAGTGTTCGAGCGATTCAAGGGATTGCCTTGGGATTCATCGGCGCAGCGCTCATCACACTGGGCGAAGGAGAAGGCGCGGGGCTGTCTCTCGATTACGGCGCGCTCTTCATTTTGATTGCGTCGTTCGCGACCAGCCTCTTTTTCGTGCTCCAGAAGCCCTACCTCGAAAAGTACGGCGGCGCGGAATTCATGACCTATTCCATATGGGCGGGAACAACCTTCCTCGCGGTGTTCCTCCCTCGGCTGGGCTCTGAGATTCAGGCCGCGCCGCGGTCCGCGACGCTGTCGGTGATCTACCTCGGGGTGTTCCCCTCTGCGGTGTCGTACATGACCTGGGCCTATGCGCTTTCCCGAGCGCCCATCCAGAACGTGACGAGCTTCATGTATATCACCCCCGCGCTCTCCCTGATTATCGCCTGGATCTGGATCGGTGAGATTCCGACGCCCATAGCGATCGGCGGCGGCTTCCTTGCGCTCGCGGGGGTCGCGCTGGTCAATACCGGCCGGAGACCCGGGCGAGCGAGCGAAGCATCCCAAGCCGGGGTCTCGCCACGAAATTGAGGAGCCAGCCCAAATGCCCGATATTTCTCGTAAAGTTGTGAGTGATGACGGCTCGCTGGTAGGAGGGGCGCCGCTTCGGAACGGCGATCGAGAAGTGACGATCCGGAACCCCGGCCGTTGACCGCGCGGTTGTCTCGGACCGGCTCCTCACGTGTGAACGTGGACGCAGGTTCGGCGACCGGATCTAGACCCAGTCTCCCTTATCGCCGAACGCCAGCCAGATCACGGCGGCGCCCACGGAAACATAGAAGAGTACTTCCATAACGCGGCCTCCTAAAGCGCGGATTCTTACAGGAATCCGAGGGCGGGTGTCAATAGGGAAAACGCGCCCGCGAGATGTGGGCGCTTCGAGGAAGGCTCTATAAGCGCCCCCCCATCGATTGAGCGTAACCGGTCAGCTCCACGTAGCCGCGACCTCGAACACGCGCGCCGCCGCGGGTTCCTTCAGCCCGAACCGCTCCCTCCCAGTAAATGATCCCGATCGAATCCGACGTGGAGAGTTCCTGGTCGGCCATGAGCGGCGTCACGTCCAGTTCAAGGTTGACAGCCGGCACGCGGACGCGCCATGCGGCGGGATAGACCGCGTTGGTCGCGGGGCTTTCCCAGGTCTGCGTGGCCGTTATGTCGATGGTTTCGCCGTGCAGGTCCACGGCTCGGCCGTCCCTCGAAACGAACGTCCCAAAGGGCTGTTCCGAGGAACCGTCCTTTTTCCTCAGGTGAAAGACCATCAGCTCCGAGCCGTCGTCCAGTTGAATGCTGAACCAGTCCCATCCCTGCTGATCGGGCAGGAGAATGCTCGATCCGAACTCGTGATCCATCCACGCAAAGCCCGTGACCGGATAGGTCCGTCCCTCGAATCGGATCTCCCCTTTGGCTTTGAGGCGCGTAAATGAATAGTAATAGGACGCTTGGCCGGGGTTGTCCCCTTTCCGACTGTACCCCGCGTCTCCGTGGCGCACGATCGGCTTGATGATTTCCAGATTCAACGTGAGCGCGTAGCCCCCCTCCGCTGCGTAGACGCGGATGATGTCTCCCTCCAGGCGCGCGAACCAGTCTTTGACCCGCACGTCGAGCGTCGAGTCGGACGCGTGCGCCAGCCCCGGTCCCTCCCGGGAGAGCAGGTCCGCGTGGAAAAACTCACCGGTTTGGATGTCGCTCAGCGCGAAGTGAGCGGGATAGAGATCTCGGATCGCCCAGGCCGAATCGCCCGCGGGTGGCTCCTTGAGGAGGCTTCGGCGGAAGAAGGTCAGTTGAAAGCCCCAGGGCCGACCGCCTTCGGAATCCAAGTTTCCCGTGAAATACCACCACTCCGTCTGGAAATCGGGATGCTTTCCATGATCTTTGGGAAAGACAAGCTCCCGTCCGGGGACCGCCTGCCGAAACTGCGTCTCTCCGCGGACCGGGACTGCGGAATCGCTCGAATCCGCAGCGGACGCCGCCATCGCGCAACAGATCAGCGCCGTGAGAATCACCGCCGTGCGGGTCGAGCGCGACAGAAATTCATAATTCATCATAGGATCCCTGTATAACCTGTTGATACTAATAAGGCGCATCCGCCTATTGTCGGGGTTTACAACGCCGTCCGCTAAGGATAGAACATACCCGGATCGGCGGCAAGCCGACCGGTCCTCCACGCGATCCCCCGGACTCAACGAACTGGGATTATGGCGGAAATCACCTTCATCCACGCGGCCGATCTCCATCTCGGGCGACAGTTCCGCGGATCGATACGCGCGACGCCCGAAGCCGCGGACGCGCTGCGACACGCCGGATATACGGCCTGGCAAAGGATCGTTGATGAAGCCATCGCGCGTCGGGTCGATTTCGTCACCCTGGGCGGCGACATCTTCGACCTGAGCGCGCCGTCCGTTCGAGCCCGCACGGCGTTCAAGGAGGGCATCGAGCGCCTCAACGACGCCGGAGTCCGAGTCTTCGCCGCGCTGGGCAACCACGATCCGCTGTCGGACTTCCCGGAGCGCCTCCGCCGGCTTCCGGGGCTTCATGTATTCGCCGCTGACATGGAGCGGGTCGAATTTACCGCGGGAGTATCGGTGTACGGCGTGAGCCACGAACGTCGCGCGGTCCGGGACAACCTCGTGCGAATGTTTCGGCGAGACCCCGGCGTCCGCGTCGCGGTCGGCGTAATCCATGCCAATGTCTCCGGCGTGGAAGGCCGTGAGCCGTACGCTCCCTGCTCCCTCGAGGATCTGAAATCCGCCGGTATGGACGTCTGGTGCCTGGGGCACGCGCACACGCCGGACGTGCTCACCCGCGACCCCCTTGTCGTCTATCCCGGCGCGTCTCAACCGATTCGTCCCGTGGAACGCCGGCGGGGCGGCTGCCGGTTGATCCGCGTCGAAGCGGGATGTGAAGCGGCGTCCGAATTCATCGCGGTGGCGCCGGTAGTTCGGTGGAAGCTCGAAATCGACACAACCAGCGTCGAGCACGCGGAAGATCTCGTCGACCTGATCGAACGGGCTGCTTCAGAGCGCCTCGAGGATTCGGAGGGTGTGGACGCGGCAATCCTGCGCGTTCTCTTGAACGGGACCTCCTCGGGACGATTCGTCGATCAATGCGGCTCTTCGGACGAGTTGACCGAGATCGTGCGGGAGCGGGCCCAGGTATTCGCTACTCCCACGCTGATCGAATCGATCATCGATCGGACCGAGCCCGAGCTGGACATGGACCTCCTGGCCGTGGAGGAGAGCTTTCTCGGCGAGCTCGTCCGACGGGCGCGGGCAGCGGAAGAAGACCCGTCCGTCCGAGAACGCCTGCTGGAACCGCTCCGCCGGGAATTGGCTTCACGGGTCTCCGGACGGTACCCGACGGACGATTTCGCGCTCACCGCGTCGGACGGACCGTCGCAGGCACGGACGGCTCTCATTCGCGACGCGCGCAATCGCGCCGCGCGAATCTTCATTACCATGTCAGAGGAATGACCGGAACGCAGCGTGTGGATTGCGGAAATACACCTGGAACGATTCGGGGGACTCGCCGGAGCGCGGATCACGGGTCTCGGCCCCGGCGTGAATCTCGTCATTGGGCTGAATGAGGCCGGGAAGAGCACCATCGTCGAGTTCATCCGCTCGGTCTGCTTTGGTTTCTCCAAGAAAAGCGGCCGCGCAAACACCTATGCGCCGCTGCAGGGAGGACTCCGTCGCGGCCGCTTGATCGTACACGCCGCGGACCGAAAAGTCTGCGTGGAACGAATCGAACGCCGCGGACGCAAAGAAGGCAATCTCTCGATTACCGACGAATTCGGCGAAATCCTCCAGCCGCAGGATTTTCCTCTGTTCTCCGGAGGATTGAACCGCAAGACCTTCGAGGGGCTCTACGCATTTGATCTCGACGGCGTGCTTAAGCTCGATCAAAACGCGCTGCGAGCCAAAATCACCGCGGCTGCCCTCGGTTCCGCGCGGGTAAGTCCCGTGGATGCGCTCGCGGCAATCACCCAGCGCATCAAGCCGTTCGAGAAAAAGTCGGGCGACGTTTCGCTCACCGAGCTCAAGCGGCGGCTCGCCGAGACGGATCGTCAATTAAGAGCGCTCTCGGATAAGCCGGCGCGCTATGGGGAGCTGCTCGACGAGCGCGATCGACTCAATATGGAGGCGGAGACAGTCGCACGAACTCTGGGTGTGCGCGGGGTCGAGCTCGATGAACTCACCGTCGCGCTTCGCTACGAATCGGAATGGATCGAGCTCGGGACCGCGGAACGGGAACTCGCGCAGATCGTCGCGCCGGCGTCGTTCCCGACGGACGGCTTGGCCCGATTCGAGGAGACCGAAAAACGGGGCCGCGACGCTATGGAAATGCTGGAGGAGCTCTCCGACGAAAAGCATCGACTCGCGGCGTTGATTGCCGGCCTGCATCCCGATCGACGATTGCTCGACAACTCGGATCGCCTTCGCACATTGGCGCGAGCTGCGCACGGAGTCGCGGACGCGGCGACCAAACTCGAGGGCCTTCGGTCGCAACTCGCACTCGGTCTTGAGTCGTTCACGGGCGAACTTGCGGATCTGGGCCCCGGCTGGAACCGTGACCGCGTCGCACGTTTTGGATTGTCCGTTTCTCGGGAACAGACCGCGAACGAGTTCCGGGACCGATGGATGTCCGTGTCGGCAAGGATCGAAGAGATCGAGCGCGGGCTCTCCGCGGCGCACCGCGCGGCCGGCGAACTCGACAAGCGCATAGAGGCCGACAAGGCCGCAAGGCGCGAACTGATTTCCCGGAGTCGCGGCTACTTGACCTCGCGAAAGCGCGGATTGCTCAATGAGTGGAAAGAGCGTAATTACGAACGCCGGCGCATCCAAGAGCGGTTATCAGAGCTGAAGACCGCCGCGGAACGGATCTCGGCTGAAATCGACACACTCCGAAGTAGGGCGGACTGGTCCGAACGCGCGCGATCCGATCGATGGTCGCTTGTTTCGGGGGTGATCCTTTCCGCGCTCGTGGCGGCCGGCGGCCTCGGGCTTGTCTTCGCCACTCCCGTGCCGGGCAGCGGGTATCCCTGGCTCCGTCCGTTCCTCGGCTACGTGATGATCCTTCTCGGACCGCTCGTCCTGTGGCGGTGGATTGCGGCGTATCGTCGCGCCGGTCGAATGGGACGACTCGAGGCGGCCCGTAGGGAACACGAGATCGAGCGTCTCACGGCCGAGTGGGAACGGATCGCGACGGAACAATCGACGCTCCGAAAGGACATACAAACCGTGAACCGACGAATGCGCGCCCTAGCCCGGGAAGTCCTCGGGAATCCCGACGCGACCGCGGACGATATTCGCGCTGCGGAACGACGGTCAATCGCGGCGGAGGAACCCGCTCGGAGGCTCGAGCGGATAAACGACAACCTGACGGAACGTCGGCGCCGATTGAATGACGAACAGAGACGACTAACGTCACTCGAAAACGACCTTGCCGACGCTCGGGAGCGTGAAAAAAGCGTGAGAGCCGAATGGACCGCGTTCCTGGACGAGATGAGTTTCGATCGAAAAATCGGCCCCGACGCCTGCCTGCAGATGTTCGACAGAATTCGGGCGCTGAAGAAAGACGAGCGACAAATCAGCCGACAGGAAGATGAACTCAACCGACTCGAACGCCGTCAAGTCGAGTTCGAGGCCGAGGTCGTCCGATTCGCGGATCTCATCGGCGCTTCCGAGGATCCGGACGCTTCGTCCGTGGATCGTGTCGAACACTGGCTCAAGAGGGAACGAGAATCCCGGGAGCAAGCAGCGCAACAGGACGCATTGACGGAACAACTGGAAGCGCTGAACGTGAAAATCGCTTCCGCGGCCGCCAAAAAAGCCGAGGCTGAAGCCGAGATCGCCGGGCTTTTCGAGCAGGCGGGTGCGGCGGATGAAGAGTCGTTCCGACGATACGCCGCCGCGGTGGAGCGATCGGCGCAGCTGCAGCGAGTGATCTTACGTCTGGAAGAGACGATTCGGAGAGGCCTCGGCGTGGACGATCAGGCCGCGATGCGAGATATCATGGACGGTCGTGACCGGCGCGCCGACAAACAGCGGGAAGAGCGCCTTCGCTCCGAAGTGGAGGACCTGCGGAATCGCGGTCACGAGATAGCCGGCGATCTGGGAAGAATCGAAACCGAAATCCGGGCGATCGAAACGGACGACCAAGTCGAGCGCCTGGCTGCGGAGCGGGAAGATACGGCAGCGCGTCTTGCGGCCGCGGTCGGTGAGTGGAGCCGGTGGAAGCTGGCCGCTCGAATGATGGAGGAGACGCTGAAGGTCTTCGAGTCCGAAAAACAGCCGAGAGTGATCGAGCGCGGATCCGACTATTTCCGCTCCATAACCGGAGAAGCGTATACGGGAGTTCGGTTTCCGCTGGACGGAACAGGCATTCACGCGGTTCGGAACGACGGAACCGCGGTCCCCGAGGAACTGCTGAGCCGGGGGACGCTCGAACAACTTTACCTCGCGCTCCGACTTGCGCATCTTTCCGTCTATCACGGGAACGGCGCCCGCATACCGCTGATCGTCGACGACATCCTAGTGAACTTCGACCCTGAGCGGGCGGCGCACGCGGCCGCGGCGCTGAGCCGATTCTCGGCGGAGACGGGCGTTCAGATTCTGCTCTTCTCCTGCCGGCCCGAAACGGCCGACCTGTTCCCGCCCGACGCGCGCGGCATTCGTCTGGAAGCCCGGTGACCGAGCCGAAACGGCGCGGCGGGCCATGAGATATGCTATACTTGCTGTGGATTATCGTTCCGGTTCATATTTCCGCGGCGAACACGCTTGAAACGATTTCGAGCGACAATTTCTGAGAACATTCGGAGATCAGATGCACATTAGACCGATCACACGAGGCCCATTCTTGACGCGGCGCTCGGCCTCCGTCGTTACGATCATACTCGCCCTGGCCGTCCTCGGCTTCACCGGCCGCGATTCGACCGCCTACGCCCAACGAAGCCCCGTCGCGGGTTTGCGGGAACTGCAATCATCGTTCAGACATATCTCCCGGCAGGTCAAGCCTGCGGTGGTGAACGTATCCGCGGTCAGAGTCCTTCACGCTCGCGAAATGCCCGGACTCGACCCGTTCTTCAGGAATCACCCTTTCTTCGGAGAATTCTTCAGGGATCCAATGTTCAGGAGATTCTTCGAGGCGCCCGGAGGCGGTCGGGAACATCGACAGCAAGGCCTGGGTTCCGGCTTCATCTTCGACCCAAGGGGCTACATCCTGACGAATCGTCACGTCATCAAAGGCGCGGACGAAATCATCGTCACCATGGAGGCGAAGACAAAGTTCAAAGCCAAAGTCATCGGCGCTGATCCCAAGACCGATGTGGCGATCATTAAGATATCGGGACGGAAACGATTCCCCTTCGTAAAACTGGGCAATTCCCGAGATCTCCAGGTGGGCGATTGGGTCCTGGCGATCGGCAATCCCTTCGGATTGATGAAGACCGTCACCGCAGGCATCGTGAGCGCCAAAGGCCGCACCGAGATGGGCATTCTGGACTATGAGGACTTCATCCAGACCGACGCCGCGATCAATCCGGGCAACTCGGGCGGTCCGCTGGTCGACATCAACGGCGAAGTGGTCGGGATGAACACGGCGATACTTTCTCGAAGCGGCGGATACATGGGAATCGGTTTTGCGATTCCTATCGACGTGGTCAAGAAAATCGTTCATGTGGCCATGCGATCGAACGTGAAACGATCCGCCTCCGGCAGGAATTATACGCTCAGTCCGAGACGGGATTATCGGAACGCGCCTTCCGCGCCGGTCTTTCCGGATCGAGGTCGAGCGCTTCCACCCGGCCGAGGAGGCGACGGAGTTTAGCGTCCGTAGTCTTCCGTGTCGTTTTGATTTGCCGGTTCGGCGCAAATGAGTATACTATAAGTTAACTACCCGTGCGGGGAGGATTTCATGTTCTTCAAACGTTCCCTTTCGGGGTTGGGAATAGCCTTGGCTTGTGCGCTTACGCTCTGCGTTTCGGCTTCGGCGAGAGTGCCCGACGGCTATCGCGGCGTTAAGCTCGGCATGCCGAAATCCGAGGTCGTCCACATATTGGAAACGGGTTCGGATCACTCCTCATATCATCGATTAGGACCCAATATCGGCGAGGTCATTCGCGGGGATGAACTCTTCAGATTCGCGACCTATCGGTTCGACGATAAAGAAGTCCTCGTCGAGATCGGACTGCACATGCGAGAGATCGTCGGCAGAGACAAGGTGCTCGAACTCTTCAAACAAAAGCACGGACTCAACGTGTCCGGCGCAGGCAATAATATCGTCGAAGACGATCGCCTTCTGGAAGTGAAAGGCAACCGTCTCATCTTGAAACGCGCTGCCGCAGGCGGTTCCAGGGCGGCAAAGACGTCGCCCCGCTAGTCTCGGACCGCTCACCTTGACCGGTTTTCTCCGACCGAACGGGGGCGGCGGCCGTGTCGCCCGAGGTCGGGCTTCCGCCGGATTTCCAAAACTTCTCCGTTGAAATTTTCCGGGGGAACGCGGACCTCGCCGGCGGCGGACGTAGCCTTGATATGGGCCCGCTACTCCGTCGCCTCGGGCGCGCGCTCGACCACCCGTTCGATCGCGGAGACCAGGGGACCGAGCCGTTCGTCGTCTCCCGCGATGCGTCTCGCTTCACGATGATGATACAGAGTTCCCATGACGATCATATCCGTGGGCGGTCCGCTTTCTTCGTAATACGCTCCGTGACTGACCGCGGCTTCCGCGCCGATATCGTTGTACACGGTCTTCAAACGGCGGGCGTCCTCCCGAGGAACCGCGCGCAACCTGGCGTTGATGTGCACGGCCCGTGCGGCCATGAGTGCACTGTTGGACGCGCCGATGCCTTCAATGGCTTCGGCGGCTTCCCCGACGGTGCGAAAGTCGATCCGTTCGGCTTCCATGATTCGGCCTCCCCGATGATGTGGTCGAATGCGGGGCGGGCGTCGCAGCTGCCCCGGGCGCGTCCGGGACGCCGGCCGCGTCGGCCGTATGCCCTGCAAGACACAGGACGCCTTCCCCTCGGCGGAAAAATACTGTATGAACTAGTGGAACGAGGTGTCAAACACGAACGCCGCGACGTGCGGCGGCGAGGCGATAATGTGTGATATTCGGGCGGGGTTGACAGGTTTTTGTTTGCATGGTAATTCTTTACAAAATCCATCAAGAAGCTCGCGGGAACCCCCGACTCAATACGACTCATCGCGCTTGACCGGAGGTGGAGAATGGCTGATTCGCCGGTGAAGAAAACCTTCAGCGAAATCAACGAAAAGATCAAGAAAGGAACTGCCGTCGTCGTCACCGCCGAGGAAATGGTCTCCATCGCCAAGGAAGAAGGTTACAAAGCGGCGGCCCAAAAAGTCGACGTGGTCACGACCGCCACCTTCGGCATCATGTGCTCGTCCGGAGCGTTCCTCAATTTCGGCCATACCAAGCCGAAGATGCGGGCGTCGAAGGTCTTTCTCAATCGAGTGGAGGCGTACGCGGGCGTCGCCGCGGTGGACTGTTATATCGGCGCGACCCAACCGCGGGAGGACGATCCGTTGAACAAGGTCTTCCCCGGTCGTTTCCGGTACGGCGGGGGACACGTGATCGAAGATCTGGTCGCGGGTCGGGAGGTCCGGTTGGAGGCGTCGTCGTACGGGACCGACTGCTATCCGCTCCGTTCGTATGAGGCGGTGATAACGCTCAAGGACCTGCGCGACGCGATGTTGCTCAATCCTCGGAACGCGTATCAGAATTACAACTGCGCGGTGAATCTCTCCCGCAAAACGATCTACACCTACATGGGCATCCTGAGGCCCGACGGCTCCAACGCTAACTATTCCACGTCCGGCCGGCTGAGTCCGCTGCTCAACGATCCGTTTTATCGCACGATCGGCGTGGGCACGCGCATCTTTCTCGGCGGCGGCGTAGGCTATGTCATCGGCGCCGGCACCCAGCACAATCCCAACACGCCGCGGTCGGCGAACGGAGTGGTCACCGGCGGCGCGGGGACGATTTCGGTCAAGGGCGATATGAAGACTATGTCTACCCGCTACCTTCGGGGAGCGTCCATGACCGGGTACGGGTGTTCGTTGAACGTAGGTATCGGGGTTCCTATTCCGATCCTGGATGAAGACATGGCGCGCTTCACTGCGGTCTCGGACGATGAAATACTCGTGCCGATCGTCGACTACGGCAAAGATTATCCGGAAGGATCCGACGAACCCTTGGGCCATACGACGTATGCGTTGCTGCGAACGGGTGAGATAACGTTCCGGGGCGGAAAGACGACCACAGCGTCGCTCTCGAGCTATCCCATCGCGCTGGAGATCGCGGAGACGCTCAAGGGATGGATCCGGTCGGGGACCTTTTTTCTGGGCGAACCGCAGGAGACGCTGCCGTCGGTCCCGTTCGACGGCTTCAACAACGGCCGATAAGACGCGGGCAGCAGGTCCGAGCACGACACGCCCATGACCGACGTGCTTTTCTTCGAGCCGAGAACGTACCGGGATTTCGATCCGGACGAACGTTTCGTGACGTTTCGGGTGGCGGTCGAGACGTCGGATTTGTACGTGAAGGCTCTGGCCCCATTGGAACGGGAGACGGAAGCGCTGATTCGCTCCGCGAGAGCCGAAGTGGAACAAGCGATAGCGCGGCGGCGGGAATTCCTGACCGCCTTGGCCCCATTGGAGGGAGATCCCGCGGACGGTCCGCTGCCGACGCGTATGATCCGGGCCGCGCGCAAGGCGGGGATCGGCCCGATGGCCGCGGTCGCGGGAGCTGTGGCCGATTACGTGGGCAGGGGGCTCTTACCCCGTTCAGCGGAAGTGATTATTGAAAACGGAGGGGATCTCTTCATCAAGACGGACCGCCCGATAACCGTCGGGGTTCACGCGGGGTTGTCACCGTTCACCGGGGCCTTGGGGGTTCGGTTGGACGCATCGCCGCTCCCACGGGGTCTCTGCGCGTCCTCGGGATCGGTGGGCCCCTCGTTGAGTTCGGGGAAGGCCGACGCGGCCGTCATACTCTCGAAAGACACGCTCCTGGCCGACGCGACCGCCACGGCCCTCGGCAACCGTGTCAGGCGGCCGGACGACCTCAAACCCGCGGTCGAGTGGGCGATGAAAATCACGGGTATAGAAGCCGCGCTGGCAATTATGGGAGAGAAGATGGCCGCGCTGGGAGATTTCGAACTGGTCCCGTTGCGGCCGCCGGAGAAAGGACACTGAAAATGACGTCGGAAAACGTGCTGCTGATATTCAAATCGAGTGTGATGTACAAGCCGGTCATATATCGATTGGCCCGGGACTTCGATCTCGTCTTCAACATACTCGAAGCCAAAATACTACCTCGGCGGGAAGGACGAATACTCCTCGAGTTGAGAGGCGAAGAGGAACAAATCCGCAGCGGCATACGCTTCATGGAAGAAAACAACGTGAAGGTCGAATATCTGGCCGACAAGATTTGGCGTGAAGAAGAGCGCTGTGTTCATTGCGGAGCGTGCACCGGTCTGTGCCCGACGGGCGCGCTGTACGTGGTTCCCGACGAAATGAAAGTCGCGTTCGACGTCCGCAAGTGCGTCGCGTGCGGCATGTGCGGATTGGCGTGTCCGTTCGGCGCAATGAAGGACATCACCCTCTTCGATCCGTTTGCGGAAGGACGCATCGGGGAAGAAGCCAACGTCTGACAGGCTCCTTTGCGGTCATCGCAGGATACGGTTCGGGGCGTTCCGACCGAGCGCGCGACGGTCCGAAGGGTCCGCGCCGGGAATCGTCAAGCGGGCCTTCGGATTTCCCCTTACCATGACCCCTCCGATCCGGAGAACCTGCCGAGAGAGCCCCTCATTCCGGGGCGCCGGGTGAGCGGCGGGATTGCCATTTCCGTACGAATACCCCTATAATGGGGTCGTACCGTCAGCACGTCCAAAGTAGACTATTGGAGACCCCGGCGCCGGCCGGATCGGAGGAGGCGTTCCGGTTTGGGCGCAGCTTTGCCTGATGAGGTCTGCCGCTTATGGACTACTCCGCCGAATATGTGTCGCTCACCATCTCAGCCCCCACGTCCGACGTACGCCTCCCCTCCGCAGTGCTGCGGATCCTCGGTAAGTGGCTGAAATGCACGCCCGGCGAAGTCACCACCTGTCTGGTGAACGAGCCGGTCAGACTGCGGAAGGTCAAGGTAAACGAGGATCTGCTCAAGCTCGTGGAAATCCTGACCCGCCGCGGCGTGCGCGTCAAGGCCCGCCGCTTGGACGGTCGGCCGGCGTCCGTCGGCGGGGACTACTCCGACGCGGACTCGACCGAAGACACCGACGCCACAATCGAGCCCGACTACACCGAAACAATCAAGACGGACTGGAAGAAAGGCGACGTCATCGAGGGTCTGTACGAAGTGCACGGTTCGGACGCCGGCGGCATGGGGCACGTCTACTTCGTCTTTCACCGCGTCTGGAAGATGATGCTCGCCATCAAGACCCCCCAAAGCCACGTAGTGCAGAACGAGGCCCGATTGAGCCGTTTTCTTCGAGAAGCCGAATACTGGGTCGATCTCGGTCTCCATCCCAATATCGCCACCTGCTATTACGCTCGTATCATCGAGGGACTGCCGCGACTCTTCATTGAATATGTCGACGGCGGCAGCCTGGACGATCTGGTCGAGAGCAATGAATCCCCCGCGCTGAGCGACATACTCGATCTCATGATCCAGTTCTGTTACGGCATGATTCACGCGGAACGCAAAGGCATGATCCATAGGGATATCAAACCGGCCAATTGCCTGCTTTCCAAAGACGGAACGCTCAAGATAACGGATTTCGGCCTTGTCAAGCGAGCGGGAAAGCGGCGCCGTCACGGCGTCGGCGACGCGATCCCGGACGCCTGGGCTGAAGACACGACGTCGAAGGCGACCCTTGAAGAAGGCGTAGTCGGTTCCCCCTGGTATATGGCGCCGGAGCGTTTTGACCAGTCCAACCGAGAAGATATACGCTCGGACATCTATTCTTTCGGCGTCATGCTGTATGAGCTGATCGTCAAGGAGCGGCCGTTTCGCTTCCCCGACGGCTTCAGCATCCGAGATCTCGTTCGGTGTCACCTGCGGGAGAAGCCCATCGATCCCCTGACGGTCCGTCCTGATTTGCCCGAGAGCCTTGCGCGCGTCATCCTGACCTGCCTCAAGAAAAGGCCCGACAACCGCTACCCCGGCTTCTCGGAAGTAACGGACGCGCTCGAGCAAGTGTACCGGGAGATCAGTCCGACGGGTCGGATGAGGCCACGTCCCAATGTGCTTGGACTGAAAGCCGATTCGCTGAACAATCAGGCCGTGTCGTTGTTGGACCTGGGTCGCCGCGACGAAGCGATGCAACTGCTCTCCGACGCTCACTCGACCAACACCGATCACATTCACGCGGTCTACAATTTACACACCCTTCTGTGGAGCAACGGCGAAGCCTCGGACGAGGAAGTGATCAATCGAATGGAATCGCTTCGGGTCGGTGAGCGGGACGCGGCCGACTACAAGCATCTCATGGGTTTGATCTCTCTGCAGCGCGGCTTCGCCGACGAGGGGGTCCGTCTGCTGAAAGAGGCGTGTACGGAGAGCGAACACCTTCGGCAGCGTTGGGTCGCTCACGCCGGCGATCCCGAGGCCTTCGTGAACTCGCTGGAGATCGAATCCATCCGCGAGGGGACCCCCTTGGCCGGCCACGTCAAGCGTGTCGTCGCCTCGGCGGTATCTCCCAATTCACGCCTGGCGTTCACCGCCGGTCAGGATAAATCCATACGCACCTGGGATCTGAGCACGGGCCGATGCCTCAAGAATCGACGGGCCATGACCTCGGTCCCGGTAGCCGGCGCGTTCTCTCCGGAGGGCGCCCTTGCGGCCGTGGCCTATGGAAACGCCTTCAAAACCGTGGACATCTGGGAAACCGAGACGGGCCGACTTCATCGGCGGTTCCAGGGACCGGCGATCCACGGGACGGCGTTCTCCCCCGACGGCCGGCATGTCGTCGCCTTCGGCGATGAGGGATTCATCAAACTGTGGGATCTCGAGTCGGAAAAGAGTCTCGAAAATCAAGATAATCCCCGCACAATTACGACCACGGCATTCCTTCCGGATTCCCGATCCATAGCGGTGGGCCGGGAAGACGGGACGATAGCGGTGTGGCGGCCCGGCGCCCGCCGATGGACATTCGGCATATTGGCGCACGAGGGGCCCGTAACCTGTCTCGGCTCTTCCCACGATGGTTCGATACTCATATCAGGCGGCGCGGACGAGGCGGTGCGCCTGTGGAACCCGGAAACCGGGATGGAAATCGCCGCCCTGACGGGTCACCGCAGGAAGGTTGTCGGCGTGAGGACCACCCCCGATGACGCGTACGTGATTTCGGGCTCCGCGGATGGAGTAATCAAGTACTGGGACCTCATAAGCGGACGGTGTTGTTCGACCATACGCGTCGCGTCGGAAGAGCCGGCGGGGTTCAGTCTCTCGCCCGACGGAAGACGACTCCTCTGCGCGGGCGAACGGGGCCGGCTGCGACTCTGGACGATCGACACCGGCTGGTTTTCCTGCGACTTTTTGGAGCCGGCGCTTTGCAGGCCGCTCACCTTCCAAGAGCTCTCCGAACTGCACGCCCGGTTCCGGGAAGGAATCGACGAGTTTCGACGGGCATGGGGACAGGGCCATCACCGAGAGGCGCAGCAGAGCTTCGATCGAGTGAGGAACATGCCCGGATTCGCCTGGTCCCAAGAAGCGATCCTTATCAGAAACCTGCTCCAAGAGACTCACAACGGCCGGGGGCTCAAGTCCTCCTGTTTCATTCGATCCTTTCATGGTCACCAGGCGTCGGTCGGTTGTCTGGACGCGTCTGCGGACAGCCTGATGCTCCTCACCGGGAGCGTGGACGGAACAGCCGCGCTGTGGGACGTTGTGACCGGCCGGTTGCTGAGGCGGTTTCGGCACGAGGCCCCGGTGGGCGCGGTATTCTTCCATCCACGGATGCGCGGGGTGATCGCGTGGACCGTCGAGGGCATTCTGCGAATATGGGCGATGAACGGGAAGCTGCTCAAGGAAATCGAAGGCATCGAACTTCCGCTTGCGCTCACACCGGACGGCGCGTCGGTCTTGGGTTTGGCGCCGACAAGGGAAGCGGTCCTGCTGGATATCGAGTCGGGCGAGATTCGTTCCGTGGGAGCGGCATTACCCGAGGGGCGCTTCCTCTGCTTTTCCCACAACTTACAGAGCGTGTACAGCATTCGTCGAGACGTGCGTCTGCAGCGATGGGATGTCGAGACGGGCCGGAGCAAAGGGGCGTTTCGAGATCTCGGCATTCGCATTACGGCCCTCAAGCCGACGGTCGATGACGATCGGGTGATTGCGGGCATGGAATCCGGCGAGCTTATGGTGTATATGGTGGGATCGGGAGTAAATGTCTCGGTTCTGCGCGGTCACGAGGCGTCGATCCGCACTGTAGACGCAAGCCCCCGGGAATACGCATGGGCGACCGGCTCGGACGATTGCGCTGTTCGGGTGTGGGATCCGCGACGCTCCGACGGCCTGAGCGTCCTCGAAGGACACGCGTCCCCCGTGACATCGGTTAAGTTCTTTCCGAACGGTTCAATGCTGGCAAGCGGAGGTCGAGACGGTTCCGTGAGACTCTGGGGACTGGACTGGGAACTGGGCGAGCCGGCCCTGTAACTCACTTCCGGCTTCTCGTCCGATCTGTTCGGATAGATCATCGGCTCTCCGGGGAGGGTGAGTCCGGGCGGGGTTCCCACTCGCGTTCATCCACAGCCGGGACGAGCGACGGCGACTCGAAGGCAAGGCGCTCCATTCATGGGAAAGTCTCAGAAGAAACTGCACCTCAAGCGCTTCCTCAAGCACTATCGCGCCGAGAGACCCGACGACGAGCTCATGCACATACACGGGCTGAGTCCCCGAGCGCTCCATAAGGTCTTGCAGGTCGCCCTGGAAAGAGGCCTGCTCACGCAAGCGGAACTCCGCCCCCACCATCGCCTCTCTTTGCTGCAGGACGATCAGACCGAACCGTCGACCACCGGCCCCCTTATCGTCAGCGAAAGCGGTCCCGTTGTCGAAGACACGTCTACGTCCGTCGGCCGTGATTACATGCCGGAACCGCCCCACGAAAAACCGCAACGAGAGGAACCGGCGCCGGGGGAATCGGTTTGTCCTCAATGTCAGGCGCCGGTTGGTTTGCGCACGCTCATCTGCCCGGAATGCGGGCACGTCCTGCCCGGAGAGCAGCGGTGGGAAAAGGTCGAGCCGAAAAAGCGCCTTGTCGATCGCGTCCCCCCGTGGATCTGGGGTTTTATCCTGGCCGTTCCCATCGCCATCCTCCTGTTTTTCTTCTTTCGGGATTTCATGCTTCCTTCGGCTGAACAGAAGATCGAAAAACGATTGGAACGGTTTCGCCAACGCAACGAGGCCGGCCGCCCCCCCGCCCGGCCGGGCGCCGAGGTCTCCTCGGCCGAAGTCCAAGAGAGTCTACGACGCCTCGATATGCTTGTCAGGCGCCTCATACGCGAAGAGCGGCTGTCGTCGGTTGACGAGCAATACTCCCTCTTTACCACCGGCATTCGCTGGGATCAACTCACCAAAGGCCAACGGCGGGCCCTATTGGTGAGCATCCGGGAGATCATGATCAAGGCCGAGCTCTCGGCGAGCTTCAGGGTTATCGATCCGTGGGGCGCCAAGGTGGCCGTTGTCGAGAAAGACGTCATTCATCTGTATGACCCTCTGGAACCGGAGTCGGCAGCGCCGCCCGCTGAACAAGCCCCTGCGCCGGAGAAGCCCGAACCGAACGCCGCGCCCGAAAAGTGAGGCGTTTAACCGCCGAATCATCGAGACCCGGTTCACGAGAGAATATGCACGCCCTCGTCGTGCGCCTTTATCCAGACCCGCCCCCCCAAATCCACGCCCACGGCGTCCCAGTCGGGTCGGCTCAGAATGATTTGAAAGACTTCGCCTGACGCGGACGCTTGAACACGGACGATATCGCCGTCTTCCGCCAATCCCGTGACTCTCCCTTCGAAGACGTTTCGCGTATCGCCGGTGGGGCGTTCCGTCAGCAGGTCGATCTTGTCCGCGGCGACGACCGCGTGCGCGCCCGCGCGTGAGACTTCGCCCAATTCGAGGAGAACGCTTCCCGTGTTGAAGGCCTTCCCGTCCCGCTCCAAGCGCCCGGTAAAGAGATTCTCCGCGACCGACGGTACGAGCCGACCCCGAAAGAGACTGACCGTTCGATCCGGCTTATAGGATTGAAGGAGGGAATCGTGTGTGGTGAAGATGATGGTTTTGCCGCGCTCGCGGTTCAGCTTCAGCACGATCTCGCGCGTCCGCTCGACGCCGGTTTTGTCCACATGCCCGGAGGGCTCGTCGAGAAGCAGGGCTTCGGGATCGGGCGCCAACGCCCGCGCAAGCGCAGTCAGCTGTGACTCGCCCCCGGAGAGCGATTGAGCCGATCGATCCTTCAGCTTGGCGACGCCGACCAGATCGAGCGCTTCGAGGGCCCGTTTGCGGCACTCCGACCGAGGGAGCCCCCGAATCTTGAGCCCCTGCATGACATTGGCAAGGACCGACGTGTGGAAGAGGTAGGGCTGCTGGAGAAGAAGCCCCACTCTCCTGCGAAGCGAGACGATCGATTCCTCGGCGGTGGTGCGCCCGAAGAACGACACCGCGCCGGTTTCGGGCTTTTCGAGAAACGCCATAAGGTGCAGAAGCGTCGTCTTACCCGAACCGTTCGGGCCGATGAGCGCGGTTATTTCTCCGGCTTCCACATCGAGACGGTCCACCTTCAGAACCGTCTCTCCGTTGTAGGAAAATGTGACGTCCCGGATGGTGTACGCCGCGCTCACGCGGACCTCCTTTGCAAAAGATAGAGAAGCAGATTCACGCCCAGCGCGGTCCCGAGGAGGATCATCCCCAGCGCCAAGCCGAGTTCGAACTCGCCTTTACTCGTCTCCAACGCGATCGCCGTGGTCATCGTTCGCGTGTAGCCCTTGATATTCCCGCCGAGCATCATCGCAATGCCCACCTCGGAAATGACGCGGCCGAACGCGATGACGATTGCGGCGGTGACGGCGAATCTCGCCTCTTTGAGGATAATCCCGGCCTGTTGGACCGCCGTCGCGCCCAGGAGTCTCGTCGTGAGAATGAGCCGCCTGTCCAAGCCCTGTATCGCGGATACGCTCAGATTCGTCACCAGCGGCAGCGCCAAAGCCGCAAGACCCAGGGAAATTCCCGCCGGGCTGAAAAGCAGATCCAGTTCCCCCAGAGGCCCCCGCCGACTGAGCAGCGCGTAGAAAAAAAGCCCCACAACGACCGTCGGCAGCGCCATGAGCGTGTTCAGGATCACCAACGTAACCGATTTGCCGGGAAATCGATTGAGCGCGATCACCAGACCCAGCGGGACGCCAACCGCCGCGGAAAAAACAACCGCGAGCGCCGAAACCTTCAGCGACGTCCAGACGATAAAGAAAACATCCGGATCGAGGCTCAGAATCATCCGGCCTGCGGTCGTAAACGACTTGAGGAGGAAGTCCATTGCGGCGTTTGTTTCCGACGGGGCTCGATTGGGTCTCCTCAGGGCCCGTGGTGGTCGTTCCCGGAAACGAGCGGACCGCAACGCGCAGCCCTCTCCGAACGGATCCCGAGGATTCCTTCAACCACGTCGATCGTCGTAGCCTGTCTTAGGGATTCTTGATTGCGTCGGGGAAGAAAAGCTGCTTGGCGTTCTTCGTGTATCCGGCGATGATCTCTTGGCCTTGCGGCCCGGTGATGTACTCGATGAACTTCTTGGCCGCGTCGTAATTGACGTCGGGGTGCTTCTTCGGGTTCACCGCGATAACGCCGTACGGATTGTACAACGCTTCGTCCCCCTCAAACAGTATGGGGAGATCGATTTTCTCCTCGAACGCGATGAACGTGCCGCGATCCGTCATTGTATAGGCCTGCTTCTGATAGGCCATCTGGAGGACAGCGCCCATCCCCCGGCCGGCCTCGAGATACCAGGATCCTTCGGGTTTGACGCCGGCTTTCTTCCACAGCCGCTTCTCTTTTTTGTGCGTGCCGGAATCGTCGCCCCGGGACACGAACGAGGTCTTGCCTTCCGCCAGTTTCTTGAACGCTTCCTCTACGGTCTTTGCTTCCTTGAGTCCCGCGGGGTCGCCTTTGGGACCGATGATGATGAAATCATTATGCATCACATCCTTGCGATACACCCCGTGATCTTCCTCGACGAATTTCTCTTCCGCCGGCCGCGCGTGAACCAGCACCACGTCCACGTCGCCGTTCCTGCCCAACCGCAGGGCCTTTCCGGTACCCACGGCGATCACGTCGACCTTGATGTTGTTCGCCGTCTCAAACGGAGGAATCAACGCGGAGAGGAGCCCCGAATTCTCCGTGGATGTCGTGGTGCTCAACCGAAGTCGATCTTCCGCCTGCGCGGCTACGGTCCATGCCGCCGTAAACGAGAGAAGAATCAAGACAGCCCAATATCTTCTCATATCGCGATACCTCCCGTGTTTTGTGCGCCGTGCGAACGCCTACACGCGGCGAGCTCGGCGCCCCATATGCTTTCGATGTCATATGTCGCATCCGACATAATCTATTCGCGCGCCCCCGTTCGTGTCAAGCAGTCTTCCTCCGGCGACGCGTTCGCTCGACCCAGATCGAACGCACGTCGGAGCGTCGCTCTTTTTTCGCGCGGCGGACAAATGTGGGACGATCAACGCGGCGCGCGCTCGGAGGCCGAGCTTTTCATTGCCTCGGTCGACCGTCTGTGCTAACCAATCATGAGGAGACGATTAGTTGCGGAGGGGAGACACTGTGTTCGCTGCGCCGGGAAAGAGCGCTCCACGCGCCGGCCGTGCGCAAGGATAAGTGACGTCGGGCGGGGATGGGAAACGGTTCGTTCCGATCGTCGGAGTCCCGCTCTAATCAAGACGGGGATACATTGTGGCCGGTTACGGAAAATCCGACGGCGACGACCCTCAGGTGAGCGCGCGCAGGGGCGTCGCCGGCGCATCGTATGCGGACCGTAGCAGTCGCGGGGGGGCCGGTATACTCGAACGCCTTCTCCGGCCTTTTCGTCGCAACGGCGGACGGGGGGGAAGCCGCTCGGACGAGCCCCGGCGGTCATGGCTGTCGTTCGGCCGCAAAGGCTTGTCCGCGGCGCTGGTGGATGGGGTTGCGTCCGGGCGTGTAGAGACCGTCCGGGAGCTTCTTCACGAGGGCGCGGACCCCGACGCAGCCGTGGGGCGCAGCGGCCGAACCGCGCTTATCATCGCGGCGGAGGTAGGTTTTACCGACATTGTCCGGGCGCTTCTCGACGCGGGAGCGAACGTTGAAGCGCAGAGCCGGGCAAGCGGACGGAACCCGCTGATGCGCGCATCCCAACATGGATTTCTCCCAATCGTCAAAATGCTGCTGAATCACGGCGCGGATGTAAATACCCGGAGCACGGTGAGCGGCAGGACTGCGCTCATGCGGGCGGCGCGGAACGGTCACTACGAGACGGTGGAGACACTTCTGGTGGCGGGAGCGATAGTCAACGCCAGAGATAAGCGAGGTTACACAGCCCTGGATCTAGCCAGAAAACACTTCCGTCTGGAAGTGGCGCAGCTGCTTCTCAGTCACGGCGCTCAAACCGGCGCGCCGACCGAACCGAGGCGTGAAACCTCACGGTTCCGGCGACGTCGGCCCGACGTTTCCGGGGACTATGAGGTGTCCGACGAGTTCAGCTTCCGTCCGGAGGATATCGAGCGGAGCCGAGAATTCGATCCGAGCCTCGAGTCTCTCGCGCAACGCATCCGTGAGATTCATCAAAAGCGGCCCGCGGATGAGGACCGCCGACGGCTCCTCCAGGAGATTTCCGCGATCGAGGAATCCTACGCGGTTTTGGGATGCGATCCATCCTCGTCCGACGAGGCAATAAAGAGCACGTACCGCCGCCTTGCGAAGGAATACCACCCCGACAATATCCGTGGTAAGGATTTGCCCGCCGACTTCTCGGACTTCGCCAACAAACGGTTTCTTGAAATCAAGGAAGCGTACGAGAGGATCAGCCGTCACAGGCGCATGTCCGACTCGTGAAGCCGGCGCCCGAGCATTCCGACGGCTCTTCCGGCAGTCGTTCTCCCGAGTATCACGCTAACCGTTCCCGGGTTCGACGGAGGCGACGCGCTCGCCCAACGCCTTTTCCAAGGTATTCCAATCCAACGCTTGCACAACTCCCGCGCGCGTTCGGTCGGAGCGATCCGACACGCTGATCTCTTCCATCGACCGGGGAACGGCGTAGAATCGGCCGTTATGGCGACAGACGGTGTAGGAGCGGCTCGCGCCGACGATTGCGTCTTCCTCCATCACGCCGGGATGGGCAAGACGCCGCGGAAGTGTCTTCTCCGCGTGAACGAGATCCGTCAGCGCGTCCAATTCATATCGTTCGGATTCGCGCCAATCCGGTGAAGCCCGCACTTCGCGCGCGACGGCCGCGGCCGCCTCAGGATCGTCGTAATGGGCGAGCAAACAAATCTTGGCCGTCATGACGCGAAGCTTTTCGAGCCCGTCCATTTCCGCAAGCGCTTCGTCCATGAGCTGAACGGACTCCTCCTTCGTGAACAGCTTCTCATAATCGAGCGCCAACAGCTCGGGCGGAATCGGTCGGGTCGGCTGAAAAACCGCGGTTTGCCCGAACGGCGACTCGAGACGACGGAAATAGCGTTCGAGATACTGCATAGTCACGTGGATCCAATAGCAGTGAAAGTGATAGTAATCTTGATGCACGACCAGGGAACGCTCCGGCATGAGTCGTGGAAAGAAGCGGCTCACGATGTGGGTATTGACGGCCCATGTCTTGGCCGCGTCCACGAAGAGGATTTCGATGGGCTCTTCCGGCGGCGCCGCCTCGAGAATATCCCCCGCGTGAACCTGAATCAAATCCTCGAACGGCCTCAGGTTGTCCTCGAAAATATGGAGCAGGCTGTCCCCTTTTTTCAATTCATGACCCGGAACGCATCGATCGAGAAGCCGCCGTTGATGCGGATTGTCCAGGTAGACGTAGAAGTCGTATGCGTGAATCCGGCCGGGCTTTCTCTGTACGATCGTATTCTCGTCGAGTCCCCGAGCGAGCGAGTACGTGCTGCCGCCGATGAAGGAACCGAGGTCGACGATCGCGCCTTCGCCCGCGTACGTGAATCGCGTCGTCCGGTAGAGGTAGGCGAGCTCGTCCTTGGTGAGCATCGAGGGGATGGGATTGATCTGTTCGATCCGGTCGAGATATCGGACCCAGGGTCGCCGGGGCGCGAGCTGAGCGAGCAGATTTTCCTGCAGCCCGGTGAGGCGCTCCACCCGGGCCTTCAACTCATCGTTTTGTCGAAGGACGCGGCCGGTGAGGGGCAAGCGCAGACCGATATCCCACAGCAATTGCTTCACCGAGTCTTTGAAGGCCATGCTCCGCCCGACCTCATCCCGAACTGCGCCGGGGACTTTCCCGGCGCCCAAGAGGGCTTCACTCTTATGACATCCCCGGCCGGGTGTCAACGTCCCCACACGGCCCGGAAGCGCCCGCGTGGGGCTTGACGGTTCGACTTTTGACGCCGGTGGTCAAACGTGTATTATACTTTGAGAGTACATGTCAACGAACGCGGCGCTTTGCCGGTTTGCCCTCGATGGGATTGCACGCGCCCCCCCGAGGCGCTGACCATGCGCTCGTCGCGCACGGGAGGAGAACATGGCTTCAAACCAACCGATGATTAAAGTATTCGAGTACGCGCTCAATCAGGAACAAACCGGTATGAACTTCTTCCGGTCGTCTCTCGATCGCATGGGCGTCGGCGCCGCTGTGAGCGCTTTTGAACGCATTATCGAGGAAGAGCAACGGCATATCGATTTCATTACGCGGTTGCTGCGGGACCTGAGGGAAGGCGAGGAATTGAACGTGGCCCAAGCCCGTGAGATTGCTCTCGAGCCTACGAATTACTTCGACGATCGGGCCCGTTCCGAGTTCCTTCAACAGTGCGTCGAGGGTTCGATGGTTCCCGATGTGACGGTTTTCAACACCGCGTGGTTGATTGAACGGGATTTGAGCGATTTCTACGCGAGGATGGCCGAGAAGGCCGAGGGGAGACCCCAAGAGGCTCTTGCCATGCTGTCCCGATGGGAGAAGGAGCACGAAAAATTCTTCAGGGAGTACAGAGACAAGCTCTCGGAAGTGTACGCCAACATGCCGTGGGGAGGCTGATCCGCTTCGCCCGCGCGCGTCTCGGACGGAGCAAAGGAGTCGACGCATGACCGTTACCGCCTCCGAATATCACCGTCAAACGAGTTATGCGAGGAACAAGTTAGGCGGACACGCGATGGACTGGGCGAATCAGCCCGACGTCTTCAAGACATATCCGGATGTGGAGACGGTTTCGCTTCCCAAGGTCATCTCGCTGCCCGACGAAAACCTCTCCGAAGTGCTGTCGGTCGGCGCGGATGAAAAGGCTCCGCCGCGGTTGAACACGGATAGGCTTTCTCAGATTCTCATGTTGGCGCATGCGTTGACAGCCAAAGCGCGGTACGGCGGCGTCGAGTTCTACTTCCGGAATGTGGCCTCAGCCGGCGCGCTCTACCCGTTCGAGATCTACGTGGGCGCGCGCAACGTCAAGGGGTTGAACGACGGGCTCTATCATCACAGCCTTGCCCTTCACGCCCTCGCGCGCTTGAGAAAAGGCGACCCGGACCAGGTCGCGGCGCGGGCCATCGAAGGGCGAAGCGAACGCACACCGCCGACGCTGCGATTCTTCCTCACGTCGATCTTCTTCCGGAGCTCATGGAAGTACCGTGACCGAGCGTATCGATACAATCTTCTCGACACGGGTCATCTCGTCGAGAACCTGACTCTTGCGCTGACCTCGATGGGCTTTCCGTATCGGTTGCGCTACGATTTCGACGACGACAAGGTAAACGATCTCCTCTGCCTCGATACCCATCGAGAGGTGTGCCTTGCGGTTGTTGAGGTCTGGAGCGCCGAAGAGGAGGTGGTGCCGGTCTCGCCCCCCCTGGGAGCAGCGCATCCCGATCTTCCCGAGGCCGGCCGTGTCGCGGCAGTCGAGACCGATTACCCGTTGATTCGAGACGCCCACGCCGGGTTATCACTGGTCAAGTCCCCTTCAGGCGAGCTTCCCAAGATGATCGACAGTCTCGGGTTAGACCTGCGCGACACGGAACCCCTGCCGGAGATCGAGGATCGACCGGAGGTCATGAACTATGCGGACGCCGTTATGAAGCGACGGTCCAACCGTAACTTCGTGCCGGAAGAACTCTCCGCGGGACGATTGGTGGCGCTGCTCGACTGCCTGTGCGCGGATTATGACGGCTCCGGCGGGCCGCGCCTCAGTGTCGGGGCGACGCTCGCGGTCGGCTTTCTCAGCGGACGTGTGGAGGACCTCGATCCCGGCTTCTATATGCTCGATCTCGACGCCAAAGCGATCTCCCTTGTTCGGGAAGGGCGCTTCCTGAACGAAATGACGCACATTTGCCTGGATCAGGGCTGGTTGGCCAACTGCGCCCTCCACTTCGTCTTTCTCACCAATATCGGCGCTTTGGAACGCCGTTTCGGTCCGCGCGCGTACCGGCATGCGATGCTCAACGCGGGTCGTCTCGGCCAACGATTGTATGTTGCTGCCACCGCAATGAAATTGGGATGCTGCGGTATCGGCGCGTTTTATGACGACGAAGCCGCAAACCTGCTGGGCGTCAATGAGGAGACGTCCATGCTCTATCTCGTCGCGGCGGGTCCGCTCAGAAAATGGTCCGACATGAAGAGGTAAGCGTTATGCTCGAAAAATTGAGAAGGCTCCTGGAGCCGGTAAAGTCGATCTCGACCGACGAGGCCGAGGAGAAAATGAAGGAATTGAACGAAGGCGAATTCACCCTTCTCGACGTTCGTCAACCGGGTGAGTACGAACAGGGCCACTTGCCCGGGGCCAAACTGATTCCCCTGCCCCAGCTCTCCGATTCCGTGGATCAAGTGGACAAGGACAAGCCGGTCTTCGTCTATTGCGCGGTCGGCGGACGCAGTCGAGTAGCCGCTCATATGCTCGCCGGACACGACTTCCCCGCGGTCTACAACGTGAAAGGCGGCATAAAGGCATGGGAGGGACCGGTCGCGGACGGACCGGTCGAGTCGAATCTGCATCTCGTGCGGGGAGATGAGAGCCCGGAGGAGATTATCAAGCTCGCCTACGGCATGGAAGACGGCCTCGGTCGATTCTACCGAACAATGGCCGACGACACCGAGGACCAAACGGTCAAGGATCTCCTCCGGAAGCTGGCCTCCATCGAAGATCGCCACAAGTACTACCTGGTCGACATGTACGAGCGCCTCGAGGGCTCGCCCTCGGATTTGCGCCAACTCGAGGGCGGCGATCAATCCGCGCCCATAGAAGGCGGCTTCAACCCCGACGAGTTCATCGAGCGAAACAAGTCGTTCATGCAGACGCCAACCGGACTTCTCGACATCTCGATGATGCTCGAAGCCCAGGCGCTGGACCTCTACCTTCGCTTCGCCGGGAAAGTCGGAGATTCCAAGGCCAAAGATATCCTGTTCAAGCTGGCCGATGAAGAAAAGGGGCATCTCGCGCAACTGGGCGAGCTCCGAGAAGACCTGACCTGACGGCCGCTCGCGCGCTGCCCGGCTTGAATATTCCCGGAGATTGAGACCTCAACCGGCCATTCGGTGAAAAAACCCTCTTGCGGCTGCGCCGTCCGGACGCATGACGTCCGGGCCACCCACGGAGGACACGACAAAACATCTGTGAACGTGAAGCCTGGACGGCGCATGCGGTCGCCTTTCCCTGTCCGGTCCCGTTATCCAACGTCGTCCCGGCCGATGACTCCTCCCGGGCCGCGCCGCTCCCCTCGGGCCCGCTCCATTGAATTGCCGATGTTCGAGCATTATTTTTAATCTGAGGGTCGAGATTAAGCCGTCGAGCTTTCGACGCTTCGCATGCGGATCACGAACACCTGACGGAAAGGACGTTGAATGGACCGATTCGAATACGAAATAACGACTCATGAAGCGGACACCATCAACCGCATGGTCTATTTTTGCTCGCAGGACGGAGAGTGCGACTTGACGGACGTACCGGACGAGCAGACTCGGGCGCTGGTGAACATGCTTAATCACCGGGGAAGCGACGGATGGGAGCTGATTCAGTTGGTCGCCCGGCAAGGCGGCCTGATGGCGTTTTGGAAACGAAAGGTCCGGGATTGACGAACCGCGCGGGGCGCGCCTCGACGGAAGGAGGAGACGATGAAAACGATCAACGTTACGGGCATGTCGTGCGATCATTGCGTAAAGGCTGTGGAAAAGGCGCTCCAAGAAGTCGAGGGAGTTCAAAACCCGAGGGTCTCCTTGGAAGACGGCACGGCTTCATTCGAAGACGACCCTTCCGTGGACATGGATGAGGTGGTCAAAGCCGTGGAAAAGGCGGGGTACGCGGTTGGCTAAGCAATCCTTCAATGTGATGGGCATGTCGTGCGCGGCCTGCGTGAGACGCGTCGAGCAGGGACTGCAGGATCTCGAGGGTGTCGACTCCGCAACCGTCAACCTCGCGACCGAGAAGGTGACTGTGGAGTACGATCCGGATAGGGTCGAGCTCGATTCCATCTTGGGCCGCGTCGACGAGCTCGGGTACGAGCCGGTCCGGCCCCAACCGGAAACGGCAGCGGGCTTGGTTTCGTCCACCTACGCGATTGGCGGGATGAGTTGCGCGGCCTGCGTGCGACGCGTCGAAAACACGCTCAAGGACATACCCGGCGTCCGGGACGCGTCGGTGAACCTGGCGAGTTCCAAAGCCACCGTGATCCATGACGCGTCGGATATCATCCACGAGGAAGTGCGCCGACAAGTGGAGGACGCCGGATACGAGTTCTACGGCAGGCCCGCGGAAAGCAAGGAAGACCCGATCGAGAAGGCTCGCGAGGAAGACATCCGGGATCTGAAGCGAAGACTCACGACAGGTATAATCTTCAGTATTCTTGTGTTCGTCGGTTCCATGCCGGGCTTGTTTCCATTCGTCACGGCCGTTCCCGAGGACATCCGGAAATACCTTCTCTTCGTTTTGACCACACCGGTCGTCTTTTGGGTGGGCAGCCGCTTCTTCATCGGCGCATGGAAAGCCGCCAAGCAGGGCACGTCCGACATGAACACCCTCGTCGCGGTCGGGGGCTTCTCCGCATATCTCTATTCCTGCGCGGTCACCTTCGTGCCCGACTTTTTCGTTTCGGCAGGGGTCGAGCCTCACCTCTACTTCGACGGGGCCGCGATGATCATAACCCTCATCCTGCTGGGACGACTTCTCGAGGCGCGCGCCAAAGGAAAAGCCGCGGGAGGAATCAAACGCCTCCTCGAGCTCAAACCGAAACAGGCCCGTTTGATGAAGGACGGGGAAACCGTGGATCTTCCCGTGGAGATGGTCAAGCCCGGTCACATCGTACTCGTTCGGCCGGGCGAGGAAATCCCGGTGGATGGAGTGGTGACGTCGGGCGAATCGAGCGTGGATGAGTCAATGCTCACCGGCGAGAGCGTTCCGGTTCCCAAGAAGGAAGGCGATGAAGTGATCGGCGGCACGATCAACACCTCGGGCAGTTTCACCTTCGAGGCGGTCAGGGTAGGATCGGACACCGCGCTCGCGCGAATCATCCGAATGGTCGAGGACGCGCAGGGATCGAAAGCTCCTATCCAGCGGGTTGCGGATCGGGTCGCGTCCGTCTTCGTTCCCGTGGTCTTCGGCGTTGCAGGACTCACCTTTGCGATCTGGTTCTTTGTCGCGCCGGGAGGCGACTTCACCCGAGCGCTCCTGAATTCGATTTCGGTCCTGATCATCGCGTGCCCCTGCTCTCTGGGACTGGCCACCCCCACCGCGATCATGGCCGCGACGGGATTCGCGGCCGAAAAGGGAATCCTGGTGAAAAGCGGTGAAAGCCTGGAACGGGCGTACAAGCTTACCACCATCGTTTTCGACAAGACGGGGACCCTCACTCGCGGCGCGCCCGAAGTGAGCGACATGGAAGTGGCGCCCGGCGCCGATCGGACGGACGCGCTGCAACTTGCCCTCTCTCTGGAAGCAATCTCCGAACACCCGTTGGCGCGTGCAATCGTCGAGAAGGGCCGATCCGAAGGAGTCACTCCCCTCGAGGTTTCCGGCTTCGAGGCTGTTTCCGGCAAGGGGGTCAGAGGGACGATTGACGGTGAAACCGTGCTGCTCGGAACCAAAAGCTTCATGGAAAGCGAAGGAGTTTCCCTCAACGGGCTGGACAAGACCGCGGCCGGCTTGTCCGATCAAGGCAAAACCGCCGTGATCGCCGCTCGGAACGGCGACGCGGTCGGCGTTATCGCGCTCAGCGATCGGCCCAGGAAATCATCCGCGGAAACAATTCGATCGCTCAAGAAAATGGGCCTGAACGTCGCCATGATTACAGGGGACAACCGAAAGACCGCTCAGGCCATCGCGGAACACCTCGGCATCGATTCGGTGATGGCCGAAGTCCTCCCCGGCGACAAGGCCTCCGAGATCCAACGCCTCCAAGATCGGGGTGAAATTGTCGCTATGGTTGGCGACGGCATCAATGACGCGCCTGCGCTGACTCAGGCCGATATCGGCATCGCCATCGGCGCGGGAACCGACGTTGCGATCGAATCGGGCGATATCACCCTGATTCAGGACGACATGCGGCTCGTCCCCGCTGCGGTGCGCTTGTCATATCACACCATGCGGGTGATCAAACAGAACCTCTTCTGGGCGTTCTTCTACAACAGCCTCGGCATTCCGGTAGCCGCGGGAGCGCTCTATCCGTTTTTCGGCATTCTGCTGAGCCCGGTCTTCGCGGCCGCAGCAATGGCTCTGAGCTCGGTCTCGGTGGTGAGTAATTCCCTCCGACTCAAGCGGATTCTCGCCCGCGAGTTCTAAGCTCCGATAACGCTGCGGATCCGGGGCCGGCCGACCTTACCCGGCCGCTCCGGGACAGTTTTCAGGTAAGGCGCCCCGCAATTCCCGTTGACGAGGGGACGAGGGTGCGGTACGCTCGACGCGCGCGACAGGGACTCTCTGACGAACGATACGACGGCCGTCCTGTGTAGGACTATCTCGAACACTTGGGAAGAAGGAGAACACAGCCATGAAATGTCCCGCGTGCGACGGAGACTTGGTCAAGATAGAAGTGGGCGACATTGCGGTCGACGCCTGTAAGGGAGGGTGCGGCGGCTTGTGGTTCGATCGATTCGAACTCGACAAAGTGGACGAGCCTCATGAAGAAGCCGGCATCGGATTGCTCGACCTGGAACGAGACCCGTCAATAGAAGTGGACCACGAGACCCGCCGGGTTTGTCCCAAGTGCGACGATCTGACCCTGATGCGGCATTTCTTCGACGTCAAACGGCGGGTGGAAGTCGACGAATGCCCCGGATGCGCCGGCATTTGGCTGGACACGGGCGAACTGGCGGCCGTGCGCACCCAATACGCTTCGGAAGAAGAACGCCGGGCGGCCGTCGATAAGGAGTTCGACGACCTATTGGGGGACACGTTCGCCGAGATGAGAGCCGAGAGCCGAGCTCGGCTGGAATCCGCCCGGAGAATCGCGAGGATACTGCGCTTCGTCTGTCCGAGCTACCACATCCCCGGCAAACAAAGGTGGGGCGCTTTCTAGCCGGCGCGCCGGACAACCCGGACTTCCCCGTCCAGGCGGGGCCCCTGCGTCGGGCGCGTTCACGATTTCGGCGTAACGACGAATTTCTCCACCTTATGGTGGGGGTTGTAGGACTCCTTCGCCTTCCTGAGCCCTTCGATGCCCATATCTTGCTCGCGGTTCACGTAGGTCAGATGAGACCACGCCTCTTGGCAGAACCGCTGATTGATCGCTACGTACAGTCCGCGGATATCCGGGTTGGCTTTCTCCGTGTGGATGACCGCGGTGTCGCGGTTGAGCTGCTCGCCCAATGAAAAAGCCTCGACCTTCCCGTCAATGAGAATGGCCCCGCCGGTCAATTGCAGATCCGCGTGCCGGCTGAGCGCTTGGTATATCGCAATATTCTCATAGAAGAGCCCGGGCTTGTCGTCGCAGTCCTTGATGTCGCACCATGTCTCCTGGAGATCGAGGAATTGCCGTGCCGTTTTCGCGTCCAGATCGCGGTATTCAAACTCGTAATTCTTGAGGAACTGATTGAGATGATTCTTCTTTCCGTGAAACTTGTTTCCCGGCAATTCGATGAGATGTTCCGTCAGATAGACGTAATCGCTGTTATCGGGGTCCGGAATGACTTCGAATGCGTCGCGGTCGACCCACCGGTTGACGAATGACTCACCGGCGCGCGCGATCATCGGTCGCGCGCCGTGTTCGGTCATGACCTCGGTCAGATACTCGAGCGCGGCCCCCTTGTCACCGTCGCCCGCCGGCGGCAACGCGAACGGGGGACCGTCTTCCGGCTGCACGATCACGAGGAGTAGACCGTCTCGGACGGCATAGACGGGGTTGTATCTGTGTCGCCACATCCAGAGGTTCGTGAAGGTCATTTCGGAAATTTCGGGCGGATCCTGGGCCAGGCGTTCCTGAAATACGTTTCGATCTTCCAAATCCAGGGGTTTGAAATCTTTCATAAAAGCTTCCTCTCTTGACCGGTCGACCCCGACGGAGTCCTCTTTGACGCGTATTTACACATACATCCCCCCGCCCGGGTAGTGCAAGTGGCCGTCGGCCCCGCGCCTGTTGCAGGACAGTTCACAACACGTTAATCTGGAAATCGGAATGCGCGGGGCGGCTGGTCGACCGCGGCCCGGATGACGGAGGAATCAATGAACGAAGACGACCTTCGAAAAATCATCTCGGAAAAGCAGAAGGATCAACGGATGTCATGTGCGACCGCGTTGAGCATAGCGGACAAAGCCGACGTCTCTCGCAAGGAGATCGGCCGGCTTCTCAATGAAATGGAGATTAAGATACACTCGTGTCAGCTGGGATGTTTCGACTGACCGAGGGAAGTTCTAGAATTCTTCTCCCTGTTTGGGTTCCTTGAAGAGCGGAATCATGACGTCCTGCCGACTCTTGTGCACATGGAGGGTGAGGCCCTTATTGCTGACCTGCGTGACGGTCGCGCCGCCTATCTGCATACCCGGGCCGACAAAGTAGCCGCGGCCGTCCGGGTCTTCCACCATGCCCTTGAATCTGCCGCCGTCCACCTGGACGATGCCCACCAATTTGAGCTGGGAGCGATCGAACCGGCAAAGCGGAACGGACGGAGGACAATCGCTGGGAAGCACTTCCGTGGGCGATCGGAACGGGTCGCGTGGAATGTCGAACGCGGTTCGCCTGCGCTTCTTGGCAAGTTCCGCCAGGGTCTCGGGAGACTTCCCCACTCCGGCGGTACGTCGCTTGCCCTCGGGTCCTTGCGCCGTCTGTTGCTTGGGCGCGGGGGCCGGTTTGGCCGCGGGCTCGGCGCCGGCGGGCGCCGCCTGCTGCTGAGGAGCCGGGGATTGTCCGGGGGCGCGCTTCTTTACGGGCACGAGCAGATCGCGCGAGGATCCGGCGGCGGAGATGACGGGAGCTTCGCGGCCAAGGAGACCGTCCACCGCCGAGTTGAGGTCCTCACATCCGGTCAGGATTCCCACCGCGCCCAGGGCGAATCCGAGAATGTAGAGTCTGCGCATGCAATGTGACATAGTGAATGATCGGTCCATCCTTCAACCTCTCCTGACGGCTTGCCCGCGACGCGATCCCGATACTCAGCGCCGCTTTTTGCCTTGCTTCTTCTGGGCCGCGATCTGCTTGATCTCTTCAGGGGAGAGCCGTCGGTACGTTACGCCGCTGATCTCGGCGTCCAGGGGGATCGTATCGAGCTTGACCGCCAATTCCTTCTCTCGATCGCTCAAACCGCCCGCCGGGCGAAGCGTGATCGTGGGAACATTGACGATTCGGGGAAGGTCCAGGAGCGACGCGAGAAACGCGCCCTGCTTGCGGAAGTCCCCGCGCGTGCTCATCCGTATGGGGATCGCCGCGTAATAGAGCTCCTCGTGCTTGGTCTCCTGTCCGGGAACGAAGCGCGCGGCCGTAAGGTTGTTTTCCGACAGCAAGTCGGTGATCTTCTTGAGGAGCTGTTCGATCTCCTGTCTCTGCGGCAAAGAAGCGACCATCTTTTCCAGTTTGGCCTGCTCTTCCTTGATCTGCTTCCGCAGCTTGGGGCCCTCCTTCAAGATCTTTTCCTGGTTCCCGATATCTAGCTTGACTCTCTGAATATCGCTTTCAAGCCGGCTGATTTGGCTGAACATGTCCGCGAGGACAAAAAAATAGAAGGCCACGATCAGCAGGGCGCAGACCGCCACCACAATGGCGATTCTCTGAAGCTTTGTCAGCTTGAAAATCAGTTCCTGGGGAGACATGACACCACCTTTAGTAGATGAATCCGCTGATCTTGAATTCCATCATTCCGGTATTTCCCGCTCGAACAATCTGCTGGAGCTGCACGCCGCCGAGCGCGGGCTGGTCTTCCTTTCGACGAGGATCGATCCAGGGCCGCTTGAGCGTCGCGTTCTTGCGAACACGCTGCAGATTCTCGACGAACTTCACGACCACCGTATTGTCCAGGCCGTTTCCGGTCAGGGTGAACCTGTTGTGGGCCTTACTGATGAAGGTGACCCAGACTTCGTCGGGAATGGATAGGGAAAGGGCCCGCATGAACGGCGCCGGCGTGTCCCGGTGTTGGGTAAGCGTCTCGATCGACTTGACCAAGCTGCGAAGCCGGGCAAGTTCGCCTTTGAGCCGGTTGATCTCCTCGTTTTTCTTCTCCAGCTCTTTCAGCTCCTGTTTGTAGGCTCTCAAATCGGCTTTGAGCTCGCCGATGTCACGATCCAATTTGAAGAACACGAGCGCCGCGATAACGAGCGTCACCACAACAATAATGCCGGCCGTCACCCCGAACTGTTTCAGCTCGCGCGTACGAAGGATATCCCTGATTGGAAGAAGGTTTATTCTGACCATTAGACTTGCTTGTCCCTTTCGTCTCTCAGGGCCAATCCGACGGCGACCGCCATCGTGGGGCCGATTTTGTTGAGATAGTCCAGGTCAAACGACTTCTGATCAACCTTCAGACTCCTGAACGGATCCACCGGTTCGACCGGAATGCCGAGCTCCGTCTCCATTGTCGAGGCCAACCCATAGGTGTTCGCCGCTCCGCCCGAGAGGAATATCTTCTGGATGGGGTCGTACGAGATGTTGGTGGAGAAGAAATCGAGGATCTTCTGAAGCTCGGTCACGAAGTAGTCCACCGACCGCTGGAAAATCTTGCGAAGATTACGGGGGTTCACACCCTCGAGATGCGCTCCCCGCTTGATATTCTCGGCTCGTTCGTAATCCACGTCGAAAAATCGCATGATCTCTCGCGTGATCGAATCGCCGCCGATGGGAAGGTCTCGGGTGTACTGGGACGCTCCCGACTTGAGTATATTGATATTCAGCGTCGTCGCGCCCACATTGATCAACGCCACGACCTCTTCCTGAACGTTCGGATAGGAGAATTCGTACATGACCTCCAACGAAAACGGATCCACATCCACGACCACGGGCTTGAGGCCCAACGACGTGAGAAGACCCAGGAACTCTTCCATGTAGTCCCTCTTGGCCGCGACCAGCACCACCTCCATCGTCCCTTCCTTCTCGGGACGATCGCCCATGATGTAGAAGTCGAGATTCACGTCTTTTATGTCGAAGGGAATATACGGTTCCGCCTCCATCTCGATCTGCTTCTCAAGCTGGGCGTCGGTCATCGAGGCCATGCTGACCTGCTTGATGATCACGGACTTGCCGGCCAGCGAGGTGGCGACGGCCTTGGTCCGGCTTTTCGAGTTGCGGATGAGCGCGTTGATCGCGGCGCCTACCGTGTCGGCCTTCTTGATGGATTTGTCCGTGATCGCCGCGTCCGGCAGCGGGGCCATGCCGCAAAACTGCAAGTCGAACCCCTTCTTGGAACGGTCGATCTCGACCATCTTCACCGAGCTGCTGCCGATGTCCAAACCTATGATTTTTGACTGGGCCATGTGATCTTCCTCACGTAGGGGGAACGGAAGTCGCCTTTTGGTCGCGCAGGCAGGATATCCAAAAACACCTCACTTGTCAATAAAAAAGCCCAATTAAGGCGTCTTACCCCTCTTATTTAAACTAGTTTGAAAATGAGCCGCTCGGGGACCCCGATTTCTTACACCAAACACGTATACGGTCTCGTCCGGACGCGCCATGCCGAGCTTGCGCTTCGCGGCTCGCTCAATGGTCGCCGGATCGGCTCTTAACAGCGTTATTCGTCGTTCCAGCGTCTTGATTTCCCGCGTCAGACGCTCATTCTCCTTCGCCAGCGACGCTTTCTTCGCCTCCAAGCGGTGTTTGTGCACCAGACCTTTTTCGCCTAAGAAAACACCCACTGAAGCCAAAATGAATGAAAAAACAATGAGCTGTACAATTCCGACAGCTCGTTCCAAGAATGGTTTCATGAAATTTCCATCCGAGCCGGGCGTCGAAGTCGGCGCGGTCCGGGGCGCCGGGGGAATCCACGTGACATGGGATCATTCTAAATCAGACGAATTTTATTCTCAAGTTATTTCTAGTTTTGAAAGGTTATCTATCGATACCGTTCAATATAGTGGTAAGTAAATCGTGACCGGCCCGCAGCGGAGACCCGAGAAAACCCCGCTCGAACAGCCGACGACTCACGTCAAGCCCGCCCCCGCTCCATGCGATCCACCTCTTCCCCACTTCTTCAGTCGCAAAGTCGCGCGGGGAACCGTCGAAGAGATCGGCGCCCGAAGCAAGGTAGATCAACCGGTCCGATTCGATCGCGTCCTCCAATCTGTCGGTGATTTCAATGACGGTCAATCCTCGACTGCGCCGGAGTTCTTCCAGCAGCGATCGCACTGAGCCGCGGGCGGATCGATCGAGCATGCTGAAGGCGTCGTCCAGCACGAGCGTTGAGGCGCCCATCGCCAACAAGCCGGCCAGGACGGTCTTCTGCCGCTCGCCGCCCGAAAGGGTGTGGGTCAAGCGCTCCTCCAGCCCGGTCAGGCCGGTCCGATCGAGGGCTTCACGAATCCGCCGCTCCATCTCTTCCGGTGGAAGACCGGCGGCCTCCAGACCGAACGCGGTGTCTTCCTCGACGGAAAGCCCGACAATCCAGTCGGAGGGATCGCCTCCCACGTACCCGACGTCCGCGACGGGGTCGCCTCTCCCGGAGATCTCGCCGGACGAGGGCTCGATGAGTCCCTTGATCAACTTGCCGAGCGTGGACTTGCCGGCGCCGTCCGGGCCGATAATCGCGATGCGCCGGCCGCGTGGTATATCCAGGTTGAAATCGGTTAAGACGGGTTCGGGGGATCGAGGATAGGAATAACTGATGTGGCGGAGGCTGATCATCGGAGAAGCGCGAGCGGAGCGCGGGCGCGCTCCGCCGCGATGGGTAACGGCCGATGTCTACCGGCCGGATTTGAGCGAATCTCGGATGCGGTCCCTGAGTCCTCCCTTGGCGCCGGCCTTCTCTTTGGCGCCGGACTCTTCAGGGCCCTTGACGACGAGTTCCACGATCGACATGTCCGCGCCGTCGCCGACGCGACGCCCCTTCTTGACCACGCGCGTGTATCCGCCGTCGCGATCCATGAATCGGGGCGCGATCTCCTCGAAGACCTTCCGGGCGACCTTCTTGGAACGGATCACGCTGAGCGCCTGGCGTCGGGCGTGGAGATCGCCGCGTTTACCGAGGGTTATCATCTTGTCCGCAAGACTCCGCAGGGCCTTTGCCTTTGCGTCCGTGGTGGTGATGCTCTCATGTTGCATGAGGGACGTCACCATGTTACGCAGCATCGCCTTACGGTGGGACGTTTCCAGTCCGAGCTTGTATTTTGCTTTTCTGTGACGCATCGATAACTCCGTCGGCTACTCGCCGATATAACTTTCCCGCTCTTGCCGCATACGGTCGAGCTCTTCCCGGCTCGGGAAATTGGGTATCACCATCCCGAGTTGGAGGCCCATATCGGCGAGGATCTCTTTGATCTCGTTGAGAGACTTGCGCCCGAAGTTTTTGGTCTTCAGCATTTCCGCTTCCGTGCGCTGGACCAACTCCCCGATGTAGTGGATATCCGCGTTCTTGAGGCAGTTGGCCGATCGGACGCTCAGTTCCAGTTCGCTGACACTGCGGAAGAGGTTCTCGTTGATTTCGGCATCCTGGTCGTCACGGGTCTCCGCAATCTGTCGGTCTTCTTCCTCGAAGTTGAGGAAAACCAAGAATTGCTCTCGGAGGATTTTGGCGGCCTGCGCCAACGCGTCCTCGGGCAGGACTGTCCCGTTGGTCCAGATTTCGACGGTGAGCTTATCGTAATCGGTCCGTCTGCCGACGCGGGCGTTGGTGGTCGTGTAGCTCACCTTTCTGATCGGCGAGAAGGCCGCGTCGAGCGCCAGCGTGCCGATGGGGTCGTCCTCGCTCTTATGGGCTTCAGCGGGAACGTATCCCTTTCCCCACTCGACTTTCATCGATATGGAGAGGCTCCCCTCTTTCGAGAGGGTGGCCACGGGTTGTTCGGGATTGACAATTTGGACCGTGGCGTCGGAGATGATGTCTCCGGCGCAGACGGAACCTTCGCCCACTGCGTTGAGACGGATCTCTTTCGGCGTCTCGGTGGACATGCGAAGGTTCACTTTTTTCAGGTTGAGAATGATGTCGGTTACATCTTCTTTTACGCCCGGAATAGATGAGAATTCGTGGAGAACACCGTCGATCCTCACCGACGTAATAGCGACTCCCTGGAGAGATGAGAGCAGGACTCGCCGCAGCGCATTCCCCAGGGTAACGCCGAAGCCCCGCTCCAGCGGTTCGCAGACGAACTTCCCGTAAAAGGGGGTATGCGTGGGATCGTCCACTTCCATGCGGCGGGGACGAATGAGATCCACCCAGTTTCTTCTCATCAGGGTCATATCGGTTTGGTTCATAACTTTCCTCGTCCGTTGTCGCGAATGCGACGGCCGTGCCTGCCGGCTTTCCGCCCGGGTCCGAATGGTCGTGCGGCGACGCGACGGGGGCGTCCCGAAGCGGAACCGGAACCCTAAGCGTGAGGCGCTCTACTTGGAGTAGAACTCGACGATGAGCTGTTCCCTGATGGTGTCCGACAAGTCCTCCCGTGAGGGTAAGGCCTTGACTTCACCTCTAAAGTTCGCTGCGTCCACCTCAAGCCAGTGCGGCACGCCGCGACGGGTCACGGTTTTGAGAGCGTCTTCGATGGCAAGGATCTTTCTGCTCTTCTCTCTCACTTCGATGACCGCGCCGGGTTTTGTGCGAAAGGACGGAATGGTGACTTTGCGGCCGTTGACGATGAAGTGGCCGTGGTTCACCAGTTGCCTCGCCTGGGTTCGAGACGACGCAAAGCCCATCCTGAAGACCACATTGTCGAGACGGGATTCCAACAGTCGGAGCAGGTTCTCGCCGGTAACGCCCTTCTGACGCTCAGCCATGTGAGCGTAATTGCGGAACTGCTTTTCCAGGATTCCGTAGATCCGTCTCACTTTCTGTTTTTCTCTCAGCTGCGTTCCGTAGTCCGTCTGCTTTTGACGGCCTCGACCGTGCTCGCCGGGAGGATAGTTTCGCCGTTCGACCCCGCACTTGTCCGTATAACAACGATCACCTTTGAGGAAGAGCTTTTCGGTCTCCCGGCGGCAGAATCTGCAAACTGATTCTCGGTAGCGTGCCACTCAAATCTCCTTCTTAAATCGAACCTCGGGGGTTCGCACGCATTACACGCGTCTCCGTTTGGGCGGCCGGCAGCCGTTGTGAGGGATGGGGGTCACGTCTTTGATCAACGTGATCCGGAATCCCGCGGATTGCAGGGCGCGCAGGGCCGTTTCCCGACCGGAGCCCGGCCCTTTTATCAGAACGTCCACACTCCGCATGCCTTGGTCCATGGCTTTGCGCGCGGCGTCTTCCGCGGCGAGTTGGGCCGCGAAGGGAGTGGATTTACGGGATCCCTTGAACCCTTGGGTTCCCGTGGACGCCCACGACACCGTATTCCCGTCCGGATCCGTGATGGTGATAATGGTATTGTTGAACGTGGACTGAATGTGCGCCACCCCGTGGGGGATGTTCTTTCGTTCTTTCTTCTTTCGTTGTGTTCGCCTTCTCGGCATCGGTCTCTCCTCCGAGGTCCGTCCGCATCGAGCGCGCGCCGGTTTCGCGATTCGGGCTTTCGCGGCGCGTCCGGCCGGCGCTCACCTCGCTCCACGCACCGTACGAACAGCCGGCGCTACTTTCGCCGTCCTATTTGCATTTTGCGCGGTCCCTTGCGCGTCCGCGCGTTGGTGTGCGTTCGCTGGCCTTTTACCGGGAGTCCGCGGCGATGCCGCAGACCGCGATAGCACCCAAGGTCCATGAGCCGTTTGATGTTCATGGTCACTTCGCGACGCAAGTCGCCCTCGACCTTATAATCCCGGTCGATGACCTCGCGAAGCTTGGCGACGTCGACCTCGGAGAGCTGATCGGTCTTCAGGTTCGGATCCACGCCGCTTTCTTCAACAATACTCTTGGCCGAGGCGCGACCTATTCCGTGGATATACGTGAGGGCTATTTCCACACGCTTATTCCTGGGAAGGTCGACTCCTGCTATACGAGCCACTCGTGTCCTCCTCGATACGGACGAATGCCGGGGGCTTTTATCCCTGTCGCTGCTTGTGTTTCGGGTTTTCGCAGATTACCCGCACTACGCCTTTTCGTCGTATGATCTTGCATTTATCGCAAATTCTCTTGACTGACGCCCTGACTTTCATGGGTTCCTCCTCGATCTTACCGGAAGCGGCGACCCGCCTTCTGTTTGCGATCCCCGGGAATCCGCCCTTCCGACGACCGCGGGGCTACCCCAGAATCTTGACGATTTGGCCGAAGATGTCGTCGATATCGCCGACGCCGTCAACTCGTCTGAGGATGCCTTTTTTCTCGTAATAGTCGATAAGCGGCGCGGTCTGCTCGTGATAGACGTTGAGCCGCTCACGAATCGTCGCTTCCGAGTCGTCGTCCCGCTGGTAGAGTTCCGATCCGCACGCGTCGCAGATTCCCTCTTGCTTGGGCGGATTAAACATCACATGATACATCTTGCCGCAGTCCGGATTCGTGCAGGTTCGCCGCCCGGTGAGGCGTTTCATGAGCTCTTCGTCCGGCACGCCCACCAGGATCGCGTGATCCAGCGGCTTGCCCTGGCTCTCGGTGATCTTGTCCAGGGCCTCGGCCTGGGGAAGCGTGCGGGGAAATCCGTCAAGCATATAGCCCTTGTCCAAATCGGGCTTGGACAGGCGCTCTTCCACCACACCCACGACCACGTCATCGGGAACCAGTTCGCCTTTGTCCATATAGGTCTTGGCTTTCCGCCCCATGGGGGTGCCTTCCCTCACCGCGGCTCGGAACATATCACCCGTGGAAATCTGAGGAATTCCGTATTTCTCGGTGAGTTTCTTCGCCTGCGTGCCCTTGCCTGACCCGGGTCCTCCCAACAACACGATTCTCATGGTTCTTTCCTCTCCACCGGGGACGACATCCTATCCGCGTCTCCCCTTGATACGGCCCGAACGGATGAAGCCTTCATAATGCCTCTGAATCATGTGGGATTCGATCTGAGCCAACGTGTCCAGAGCCACTCCCACCACAATCAGAAGCGAAGTCCCTCCGAAATAAAAGGGGGCGTTGAACCGAGCGATGAGCAACGACGGGAGCACGCATACCGCGGACACGTAGATCGCGCCGCCGAAGGTGATCCGCGTCAAGACCTTATCGATGTATTCAGCCGTCTTCTTACCCGGACGGATACCGGGGATATAGCCGCCGTATTTCTTCATGTTGTCGGCCACGTCCACCGGGTTGAACGTCACCGCGGTGTAGAAGTAGCAGAAGAAGATAATCAATCCTACATAGAGCAATTCATAGACGCCTGTGGTCGGCTGAAGCCACGAGGTCATATACTGCAGAAAGGGAACATCGAGAAACTGGGCAACCGTGGCGGGGAAAATAATCAACGACGACGCAAAGATCGGGGGAATCACGCCTGCCGTGTTCACCTTGAGCGGCAAGTGCGTGGATTGCCCTCCGTACACACGTCTGCCCACGACACGCTTCGCGTATTGGACCGGGATGCGCCGCTGGCCCCGCTCCACAAAAACGATCACCGCTATCACGATTACCATGATGACAAGGAGCAACAGAAGAACAAGGAATCCTATTTCACCGGTCTTCACCAGCTGTATGGTGCTTCCGAGCGCGGAGGGCATCATTGCGACGATACCCGAGAAGATGATCAACGAGATGCCGTTGCCGATGCCCCGTTCGGTGATCTGCTCGCCCAGCCACATGAGGAACGCGGTGCCTGCGGTGAGGGTCACGACGGAGAGGGCGACGAACGCGGGCTTGGAGATGTAGACCATCCCCTCGGTTTTTGCCAGGCCCACACTGATGCCGAAGCCCTGAATGATGGACAGAACCACCGTGCCGTACCGGGTGTACTGGGTAATCTTCTTTCGGCCCGCTTCGCCTTCCTTGGAGAGCCGCTCCAGATGCGGGACCACAACGGTCAACAACTGCAGGATAATTGACGCGCTGATGTACGGCATGATGCCGAGGGAGAAGACGGAGAAATTCTCCATCGCGCCGCCGGTGAACAAATCAACGATGCCGAAAAGCGTGTTCTGGTATTGGGCGAACAAATCCTTCAGCGCCTCGGCGTTGATACCGGGCGTAGGAATGTGAACACCGACCCGATAGACCAGGAGCATCAGCAAGGTGAATATCACTCTGCGTTTCAGCTCCGGAATCTTGGCTATGTTGCCGATGGAACCTACCACGACAGGTTTCTCCCCGCGAAGTATGATTGGCGTGTATCAGCGGTCATTGGCTTGCGTTTCCTTTGCGTCCCCTTATGCTTCCGTCACCGCGCCGCCTGCGGCTTCGATCTTCGCTCGAGCGGCCGAGCTGACCCTGTCCAGCTTCACGGTGTACGCCGCGGTCACGTCCCCTTCGGCCAGGAGTTTAATCGGTCCGTCGCGTTTCACAAGCCCTTTTTCACGCACCACCTCGGGAGTGATCTCGGTCCCCGCGTCGAAGCGTTCCAGGTCCCGGATATTTATCACATTGTATCGGGTCTTGAAAGGCGCATTGGAAAAGCCCTTCTTCGGCAGGCGGCGCTGCAGCGGCATCTGCCCGCCTTCGAAGCCCGGTCCTATCTTGCTTCCCGAACGGGATTTCTGCCCCTTATGGCCTTTGCCGCAGGTCTTGCCTCGTCCCGAAGATTCACCGCGGCCGACGCGTTTCTTCTTTCTATCCGGAGACCCGACAAGGTTCGATAGTCGCATTTGATTCTCCTCAGCGGTTCCGGCCGATCGATTCAGCCGGAGACCTCCTCCACGTCCACCAGATGGCGCACCTTTTCGATCATGCCGCGAATCGCAGGAGTGTCCTGAAGCGTACGGCTTCGGCCAATCTTCTTCAGACCGAGGCCCAACACGGTGTCCTTCTGTCGCTTGGTCACATTGTTGAAGCTCTTGGTCAATGTCACCTTAAGCATTGGAAGCCGCCTCCTCTTCGTCCTCGCGATCGTGTTCGGATTCGAGCTTGCCGAGCTTCCGCAGGGTCTGTTCACGGGTGCGCAGGCCTTTGAAGCCCTCGAAGGTGGCCTTGACCACGTTGTGCGGATTATTGGTGCCTATGCACTTGGTCAGGATGTCCCGAACCCCCGCGGCCTCCATGACGGCACGCACCGGACCGCCCGCGATGACGCCGGTTCCGGACCCGGCGGGTTTGAGCATCACCCGGGCCGCGCCGAACCGTCCCGTGATCTCGTGGGGTATGGTCCCGTTATGAATGGGGATTTCGATCATCGTAGCCTTCGCCCGTTCGACGCCCTTCCGGATCGCCTCAGGCACTTCGTTGGCTTTGCCCAGGCCGAACCCGACTTTACCGTGACCGTCGCCCACGACGACGATCGCGCTGAAGGAGAATCTCCTTCCGCCTTTGACGACTTTGGCGACACGGTTCAGATGGACCAGTCGATCCTTGAGTTCCGGTTCGCCGCCCGTATCTTGTCTTCCCAGCAAGGGTTTCCTCCTTTGACTCAGGCCCTGTTAGAACTCCAGACCGCCTTCTCGAGCGCCGTCCGCCAACGCCTTGATCTTTCCGTGATAGAGGTAGGGGCCTCGATCGAATACGACCTTTGCGATGTTCTTTTCCTTGGCTCGTTCCGCCAGTCGCTTGCCCACTTCCCGAGCCCGCTCGAGGGTGAATGAGCCGGCGTTCTCGCGGACATCCTTATCGAGCGTAGACGCGGCCGCGAGCGTGACACCGCGGCTGTCGTCGATAATCTGTGCGAAGATGTTGCGATTGGAACGGAAAACCGAAAGCCGCGGGTGCTCCCCGCCGCCGCGAATCCTGTACCGAACCCGCCGACTTCGCTTACGCTTGGCTTCGCTCTTTACGATATCTCTGGCCATTGTACGTCCTCTCGTGCGCCGTACCGGGTCGTATCGTTCGTCATCGACCTTCCGTACGTCTACTTGGCGCCTGCCTTACCGACCTTGCGCCTGACCTGCTCGCCCACGTAGCGGATACCCTTGCCGCGATAGGGCTCGGGCTTACGCACACGCCGGACTTGCGCCGCAAACTCACCCACTTGCTGCTTGTCGATCCCGCGAATGTGGATGATGGTGTTTTTCTCGACCTCGACCGAGAGGCCCTCGGGCACTGCCAGCACCACGGGTTTGGAGTATCCCACCTGGAGAGTCAGCTCGGCGCCGGAAGCTTCCGCCCGATAGCCGACCCCTTGGATTTCGAGGGACTTGGTGAAACCGTCGACGACGCCGGTCACCATATTCTGAATCAGGCTCCTCATCAGGCCGTGGATCGCTCTGCTCTTGTGGTCCTGATTGCGGGGGACGACCCGAATTTCCGTGTCGCTCACATCCAGTTCCACGAGGTCGGATACGGCCATGTTGAGCGAACCCTTGGGTCCTTCCACAGAGAGGTCCGGCGCGGCGAAGGAGATCTTCACCTTGTCGGGCACGTTAACGGGGGCTTTTCCTATCCTGGACATGCTCTTCGCTCCTCGTCTTCTCCGATTACCAGACGCCGCACAAGACTTCGCCGCCGATCCCGCGATTCTTCGCTTCCCGGTCGGTCATAATACCTTCGGACGTTGACATGATCAGGAGTCCGACGCCGCCGTGACTCTTGATCGTATGCTCTCGTCCCACGTACACGCGTCGTCCGGGCCGACTGACTCTCTTGAGACCTTCCAGGACGCACTGTTCCTCCTCATCGTATTTGAGGGTGATTTTCAGCATTCCCTGTTTGTTCTTTGCGGACCGGATGACTTTGTATTTCTTGATATACCCTTCCTCCTTCAAGATTTGGGCGATCCCGATCTTGAGATTGGATGTGGGGATATTGACCGTCTCTTTGCGCGCGGTGGACGCGTTCCGAATACGGGTCAGCATGTCGGCAACCGGATCGGTCATGCTCATCTGTCGGGTTCTCCTACCAGCTCGATTTCACCATACCGGGTATGTTGCCTCTGAGCGCTTCTTTACGCAGGCAAATGCGGCAAACCTTGAACTTCCTATAGTATGCTCGAGGTCGTCCGCACATTTGGCACCGGTTGTAGTCGCGAACCGAGAATTTCTTGGGCTTCTGAGCCTTGACTCGTAAAGATTTCTTAGCCATACGCGCTCCTGTCGGTCCCGCCCTCACTTACGGAAGGGCATGCCGAGTTGTCCCAGCAATTCCTTGGCTTCTTCGTCGGTTTCAGCCGTGGTTACTACGGTGACGTTCATGCCCCGGATTTTATCGATCTTGTCATAGTCGATTTCCGGGAAAATAATCTGTTCCTTGATGCCCATCGAGAAGTTGCCTCGGCCGTCGAACCCCCGGGGATTGATTCCCCGAAAGTCGCGAACGCGGGGAAGCGCGACGTTCATCAGCTTGTCGAGGAAGTAATACATGGTGTCTCGTCGCAGGGTCACCTTGCACCCGATGCTCATGCCTTCGCGCAATTTGAACGACGCAATCGACTTCCTCGCTTTTCGCACGACCGGCCACTGTCCGGTCATCAGCGCCATTTCCTGCTGAGCGTTGTCGAGCGCCTTGGGATTCTGGATGGCTTCACCCAGTCCCATGTTGACCACGACTTTCTTGACCCGCGGAACCTGCATTCGGTTCTTGTACCCGAAGCGTTCCATCAGGGCGGGCACGACGGTCCGCTCATAATATTCCATAAGCCGAGATGCCATCAGACCGTTCCTTCTAGCTGTCTATCTGCTCCGAACACCGCTTGCAGTATCGGACTCGTTTGCCGTCCTCCAGCTCGCGGATTCCGGTTCGGGAAGGTTTCGAGCACTTCGGGCATACGAGCATGAGCTTGTCGAGCCTTATGGGAGCTTCCTTCTCGACGATCCCGCCCTGTTGTCCCGCTTTCCCGCCCGAGCGCATGTGGCGTTTGACGAAGTTGAGCCGCTCCACGAGAGCGCCTTTCTCCTCGTCAATCTTCAAGACCTTGCCGGTGCGTCCCCGCTCTTTGCCGGAGAGCACTTTGACCTTGTCGTTCTTCTTTATTCGCGCCATCTTCAGAGCACCTCCGGCGCCAGAGAGACGATCTTCATGAATCGTTTGGCTCTCAACTCTCTAGCAACCGGTCCGAATATTCGGGTGCCTATGGGCTCCCGCTGGTTGTTGATCAGCACCGCGGAATTGTCGTCGAATCGGATATAGGAGCCGTCCGGCCGTCTCACCGATCGGCGGGTGCGCACGATCACGGCCTTGTGGACCTCACCCTTCTTCACCTTGGAATTGGGGATGGCCTCTTTAACCGACACCACCACGATGTCGCCGACGCTCGCGTACTTTCGGCGCGTACCGCCCAGCACCTTGATGCAGTAGAGCTCCTTCGCGCCGGAATTGTCCGCGACCGCCATGCGGGTTTCCTGTTGAATCATCGCGTACCTCCGGGGAGCGCCGCTTCCTTGAGCACCTGTCGCACGCGCCAGTTCTTACGCCGGCTCAGAGGACGCGTCTCGACGATCACAACGGTGTCGCCCACACGGCACGTGTTCTCTTCGTCGTGGGCCATGAATCGTTTTCTGCGCCGCACGTACTTGTGAAAGGTGGGGTGAAGCACCGTTCGCGTCACTTCCACGACCACGGTCTTGTTCATCTTATCGCCGACCACCACGCCCGTACGCGTCTTGCGGCGCCGCTTGTCGTTCGAGGAGTTCGTCATTGAGACGCCTCCTTTTCTCGGATTATCGTTTTGACGCGCGCCACATTTCGGCGCAATTCCTTGAGGCGGCTCGTCTTGTCCAACTGGCCCGTAGCGTGACGAAAACGCAGCTTGAATTCCTCCGCGCGGAATTCCTTCTCCTTGGCGAGCAGCTCATTTACCGACAATTCCCTCAGTTCTCGGACCTTCATGACCAGTCCTCACGCTCCACGAAACGGCATTTGACGGGAAGCTTCATCGAGGCAAGGCGGAACGCTTCTCGGGCGACCTCTTCAGGGACGCCCTCCATCTCGTAGAGTATGCGCCCCGGTTTCACCACCGCGACCCACTCTTCGGGCGAACCTTTGCCCTTGCCCATACGAGTTTCAGCCGGTTTTTTCGTGATCGGCTTGTCCGGGAACATACGAATCCAGATCTTCCCGCCTCTTTTCACGTGTCGGGTCATTGCGATACGGCCCGCTTCGATTTGCCGGGCGGTGATCCACCCCGGCTCGAGGGCCATCAGTCCGTATTCTCCGAACGAAACCGAGGTTCCCCTAAGCGGACGCCCTCGCATTCGGCCTTTTTGTTTCTTCCGGTACTTGACTTTCTTCGGCGCTAACATCTTAACTCTCCGCAGCCGGTGTCTTAATCAGCTCGCCTTTGAAGATCCAGACTTTGATTCCGATGACGCCGTAGGTGGTGGAGGCTTCGGCGAATCCGTAATCAATGTCGGCTCTGAGCGTGTGCAGGGGAACACGGCCTTCACGGTACCACTCCCGCCGGGCCATTTCCGCCCCGCCCAGTCGACCCGCGGTGGCGATTCGAATGCCCTTTGCGCCGGCTTTCAACGCGCTCGATACGGCCTTCTTCATCGCGCGACGGAATGCGATACGACGCTCCAATTGCTGAGCGACATTCTCGGCAACCAGCTGCGCGTCGATTTCGGGCCGCCTGATCTCCTTGATATCGACGATCACTTCCTTGTTCGTCATTCTGAGGATCGCCTTCCGGAGCTTCTCGATCTCGCTGCCTTTCGGGCCGATGACGATACCGGGTCGAGCGGTGTGGATGATCAGTCTGACTTTCCCCGCGGCGCGTTCGATCTCCATCTTGGAGATGCTCGACTGAGCCTGGCGCTTCTTGATGAATTCCCGCAGCTTCAGATCCTCGATCAAGAAGTCGCCGAAATTCTTCTCCGAATACCACCTCGAATCCCACGTGCGGGTAACGCCGAGTCTGAATCCGTGCGGATGAACCTTCTGTCCCAAAATGACCCTCCTAAGGTCGGTCGGGGAATCCGGTCGGCTGAAGCGCCGGCGACGCCGGGCGCGGACCGGGAAATCCCGCCTGCGAATCGGCTATTCTAAAACTTCCTCAAGAGCTACCTGGATGTGGCTTGTGCGCTTCCTGATACGTGTGGCTCTGCCCATAGCCCTCGGTCTCCACCGCTTGATGATCGGGCCCTCGTCGACCTGGATGCGGCCGATGATCAGTGCGTCTTCGTCAACTCCGTGCGATTGCGACGCGTTGGCGATTGCCGACTCGATGACCTTCCTGATAATCCCCGCGGCCTTCTTGTTGGTGTGCGTGAGCAGTCCCACGGCTTCGCCGGCGTTCATTTCCCGAACCAAGTCCGCGACCAGCCGAGCCTTTCGGGGAGAAATACGAGCGTATTTCAGCGTCGCTTGCCACTCCATTTTTACCGTCTCCCCTTCTTCGACTTCCTGTCTCCGGCGTGGCCGTAGAAGGTGCGTGTCGGCGAAAACTCGCCGAGCTTATGCCCGACCATATTCTCCGTCACAAAGACCGGCACGAACTTTTTTCCGTTGTGAACGGCGAAGGTGAGGCCGACCATGTCCGGGATTATGGTGGAACGACGGGACCACGTCTGTATCACCCGCCGGGAACCCGTATCCCGGGCGACGGTGACCTTTTTGAGCAGATGCTCGTCCACAAAGGGACCTTTGTTTACGGAACGGGGCATGGCGCTTACTTCCTTCGCTTAACGATATACTTGTCGGATTGTCGGTTCTTTCGCGTCTTGTACCCCTTCGTGGGAACGCCCCACGGGGTCACGGGATGGCGACCGCCGGACGTGCGCCCTTCGCCGCCGCCGTGCGGGTGATCCACCGGGTTCATGACCACGCCGCGCACGCTGGGCCGACGTCCAAGATGGCGTTTGCGTCCCGCGCGGCCGAGGGAGACGTTCTCGTGTTCCAGGTTGCCCACCTGTCCCACGGTCGCACGGCACCGATCCAGGATCATCCTCACTTCACCCGAGGGCAGCTTGATCTGAGCGTATCCCTTTTCCTTGGCCATGAGCTGGCCGTATGCGCCGGCACTCCGGATGATCTGTCCGCCCTTGCCGATCTTGAGCTCGACGTTGTGGATCGGCGTGCCCATCGGGATGTTCTTCAAGGGAATACAGTTTCCGGGACGGATGTCCGCCTTTTCCGCGCTGACTATCGTCTCCCCGACCTTCAGCCCCTTGGGCCACAGGATGTACCGCTTCTCGCCGTCCGCATACTGTATGAGGCAGACGCGGGCGTTGCGGTTCGGGTCGTACTCGACGGTGGCCACCGTACCCGGGACGTCCGTTTTGTCCCGCTTGAAATCGATTATCCGGTATAGCCGCTTATGACCGCCGCCGCGATGCCGCACCGTCATCCTGCCGTTATTGTTCCGGCCGCCCTTCTTGTGGATACCGCGAGTGAGCGACTTTTCCGGCTCCGTACGAGTGATTTCATCGTAGGAAAAGCCGGTCCGGAATCGGATACCGGGGGAGGTCGGCTTGTATTTCTTGATAGCCATCAGTCAAATCCCTGGCGATGATGAGGCCGAAGCGCGTCTCGAACAAAGACTCCGGCCGATGTTGACGATCTCGAAGAACTCCCGGTTTAGACGCCCTCGAAGAATTCCACCCGATCACCTTCTCGGAGCGTGATGATGGCTTTCTTCCAATTCCTTCTCCGGCCTACGGAACGGCCGATCCGTTTGGGCTTGCCTTGCCGATTCTGCGTGTGAACCGACATGACCCTCACTTTGAAGAGCTTCTCCACGGCCTTTTTGATCTCGGACTTGTTCGCCTTCGGATCGACCTCGAGAACGATCTGATTGTTCTCTTCCTTGAGGATCGTGCCTTTTTCCGTAATGAGGGGCCGTCGGATGATTTCGTATTCGTTAGGCATCAGCCAAGCCTTTCTTCGATCTTCGGCAGCGCGTCCTTGAGAAGCACCACCCGGTCGAACCTCATGAGATCGTAGACGTTGAGCCCCTCGCATGGAAGCACCAGCACCTTGTAGAGGTTCCGAGACGAACGGGAGAGCGTCTCGTCCTTCTCGGGGATTACGAAGACGGCCTTCTCGCCGTCAATTTCCAGATCCTTGCAGGACTCGACGAACAGCTTGGTCTTCGGCGCCTCCAGATCGAGTTTGTCCAGAATCGTGAGCTTGTTCTCTTTCAGTTTGGAACTCAGGATCGACCTGAGCGCCGCCCTCCGAACCTTCTTGGGCAGGGAAAACGCGTATGACCGCGGGTGAGGACCGAACACCGTGCCGCCCCCGGTCCAAATCGGCGAGCGGTTCGTCCCGGCGCGCGCTCGGCCTGTGCCCTTCTGGCGCCACGGCTTCTTGCCGCCGCCTCGGACATCGGACCTCGTTTTGGTCGAGGCCGTGCCCGAACGCCGCTTGGCCAATTGCCACCGGACGACCTGCTGCACCAGCCGCTCCCGGACCTCAGCGGCGAAGATCTTGTCGTTCAGTTCGATAGAGTCGACCTTCTCGCCCTTTTGGTTGATTACGTCTACGGTTGCCATCAGTTTTTCCTCAGCAGGACGATGCCGCCGTTCGCTCCGGGGATCGGGCCCCTGAGAAAGACCAGATTTTGGTCCGGCCGCACATCGACCACCTGAACTCGCGGAACGGTGACCCGTTCGCCGCCCATCCGGCCGGGCATGCGTTTTCCCTTGAATATCCTCGCAGGATACGCGCACTGACCGACCGCGCCCGGAATACGATGCGATCTGGACCCGTGAGACTCCTTGCCGCCGCCGAAATTCCATCGCTTCATGACGCCGGCGAAGCCTTTGCCCTTGCTCGACCCCGTCACTTTGAGGATTTCGCCCGGAGCGAAGATGTCGGCCTTGATCTCCTGGCCTACATCGAGCGCGTCCGGATCGTCAGCGGTGAACTCACGGAGCGTCCTGAACGGAGGCGTCCCCGACCTCTCGAAGAGGCCCATCCTCGGTTTGTTCACGCGCTTCTCGCTCACCTGCTCGAAACCCAGCTGCACCCGAGACATGGGCTTCTTCTGTATGACCGTGCACGGCCCCACTTCGACCACGGTGCACCCGATCGCGCGCCCTTCGGGGCCGAAGATCTGAACCATGCCGATTTTCTTTCCGATCAGTCCGTTAACCATTGAAGGCTCCTTGTTCGGCGCCCGTTTCTATCAGCGCCTTAAGCCTTGATCTCCACATCCACCCCGGGAGAGAGATCCAGCTTCATCAGCGCGTCCAGCGTTTGCTGCGTCGGCTCCAGTATGTCCAAGAGACGTTTGTGAACACGAATCTCGAACTGCTCGCGAGACTTCTTGTCGATATGCGGCGATCGCAGCACGCAATACTTATGAATCTTTGTCGGAAGAGGTATCGGACCCGCGACTTTCGCGCCGGTTCGCCACACCGTGTCGACGATCTCCGACGCGGACTGGTCCAGCAGCTTATGATCGTAGGCTTTCAACCTGATCCGTATCTTCAAGGCTTGCATATCCATCGCAACTACCTCTTCTCGTTATCGGGAGCCGCTACTCGATAATATCCGCAACGACGCCCGCGCCCACGGTCCGGCCGCCTTCGCGCACCGCAAACCGGAGCTCCTTCTCCATCGCTATCGGCGTGATCAACTCAGCGTCCAAGGAGACGTTGTCACCGGGCATCACCATCTCCACGCCCTCCGGCAACTGGATCGACCCCGTCACGTCCGTCGTACGGAAATAAAACTGAGGTCGATACCCGTTGAAAAACGGCGTGTGACGACCGCCCTCCTCCTTGGTCAACACGTAAATCTCCGCCTTGAACTTCGTGTGCGGCGTGATCGAACCCGGAGCGGCTACAACCTGGCCCCGCTCCACGTCGTCCCGCTTGATGCCACGAAGCAGAAGACCAACGTTGTCGCCCGCCTCGCCCGAGTCCAACACCTTACGGAACATCTCAACGCCCGTGCACACCGTCTTGCGCGTGTCGCGGATGCCGATGATCTCGACCTCCTCGCCCACCTTGATCTTCCCGCGATCCACTCGACCCGTCACAACCGTGCCTCGACCAGATATGCTGAACACGTCCTCGATCGGCATCAGAAACGGCTTGTCCAAATCTCGCTCGGGAACCGGAACATACGAGTCCACCGCCTCCATCAACTCCAACACGCACGCCGCGTCGGGACTCTTCGGATCACCCGACTCCAGCGCCTTCAACGCGCTCCCCTTCACAATCGGTATGTCGTCGCCCGGAAAATCATACGAACTCAGCAACTCTCGAAGCTCCAACTCAACCAACTCGATCAACTCCGGGTCGTCAACCATGTCCGTCTTGTTCAAAAAAACCACGATGCTCGGAACGCCGACCTGACGAGCCAAAAGAATATGCTCCCGCGTCTGAGGCATCGGACCGTCGTTCGCGCCCACAACCAAGATCGCGCCGTCCATCTGCGCCGCGCCCGTGATCATGTTCTTGATGTAGTCCGCATGACCCGGGCAATCCACATGCGCATAGTGACGATTGTCCGTCTCGTATTCAACGTGAGCCGTCGCTATCGTTATGCCGCGCTCCTTCTCTTCAGGCGCCTTGTCGATCTCGTCGAACGACACATACTCCGCCCGACCCAGCGCACTCAAAATCCGCGTGATCGCCGCCGTCAACGTCGTCTTCCCATGGTCGATATGACCGATCGTGCCCACGTTCACGTGCGGCTTCGTTCGCTCAAATTTCGCCTTGCCCATCAGGTCCTCCAGCTTGCTTGGCCTTGGCGACCGCTTTTTCCGCGACGGACTGCGGCGCCGGCTCGTAGTGGGAAAATCTCATTGTAAATGTGGCCCGGCCCTGGGTGATGCTGCGCAAATCGGTCGCGTACCCGAACATCCGTTCCAGGGGAACCCGCACCCCGACCGTCTGGAAGCCGGACCGGCTGTCCATGCCGAGAATTTTGCCTCTGCGAGCGGTCAGGTCGCCCAGGACGTCGCCGAGAAATTCGCCGGGACACACAACTTCGACGTCCATAATCGGTTCCAGAAGGATGCTTCCACCCTTTTTTCCGGCCTCGCGAAATCCCATAAGGCCCGCGGTGCGGAAGGCCATTTCGGATGAATCAACCTCATGGCTCTTCCCGTCCACGAGCGTCACCTTCACGTCCGTGATCGGATAACCGGCGAGCACTCCGCGTTCCGCGGCCGCCCGCACCCCGAGTTCAACGGGCTTGATAAACTCCTTGGGAATCGCGCCGCCCGTAATCTTGTCCGCGAATTCGATGCCCGACCCAGCGTTGAGCGGTTCCACTTCGATGACGATCTCGGCGAACTGTCCCTTGCCGCCGGTCTGCTTCACGTGCCGGTAATGCACGTTGACCGCCTTTGTGAGCGTCTCCCTGAACGCCACCTCCGGAGAGCCGACCTCCGCCTCGACCTTGAATTCCCGCAACAGACGGTCCGCCACGATCTCCAGGTGTAGTTCGCCCATCCCGGAGAGGATCGTTTCGCCGGTTTCGTCGTCGAGTTGCACTCTCAGGGAAGGGTCTTCCCGGAGAAGGCGGGCCAACGCGCCGGACAGTCTTTCCGTGTCGTCTCTGGTCTTGGGCGCGATGGAAACGGAGATAACAGGTTCGGGAAAGTCCATCGATTCCAAAATGATGGGATTATTGCTGTCGGCCAGGGTGTCGCCGGTTCGCGTGTGCTTCAATCCAAGGACCGCAACGATATCGCCGGGCTCGACCAACTTCACTTCCTCCCGCCGGTTCGCGTGCATCTTCACGAGTCGGCCGATGCGCTCCTTCTTCTCCATATTGATGTTGGTTATGGCGGCGCCTGATTCGAGTCGACCCGAGTAGACCCGTAGGAACGTCAGGTTGCCCGTGAAGGGGTCGTTCATCAGCTTGAACGCCAGCGCGGAGAAGGGACCGTCGGGAGATCGCGTGATCGTGCGGCCGTTTGGGTCGAGCCCTTCGATGGGGGGGACGTCCCACGGGGAGGGGAGGAATTCGACGACCGCATCGAGCACCTGCTGAATGCCTTTATTCTTGAACGCGGCCCCCAGGAGGATCGGCGTGACCTTCAGGTCGAGCGTAGCTCGTCTAAGGACTTCGTAGAGCCGAGGCGCCGGGATGTCCGTGTCGCCTTCAAGATAGGATTCCAGCAATTCGTCGTCCAGTTCGCAGACGCTCTCGATGAGCTTATGCCGCCAAGTCTCCATTTCGTCCAGGTATTCCGCCGGAGGATCGACCACGTCGAACAACATTCCCATAGACTCCTCGTTGAAGACGACGGCCTTCCGGGAGACCAGGTCGATCACTCCCCGGAAGTTCTCCTCGGTTCCGAGGGGAATCTGCAGGAGTATCGGAGTTGTTCGCAGTCTGGATTTCATCATCTCGATGACTCGCACGTGGTCGGCGCCGATCCGATCCATTTTGTTGATAAAGGCGATTCTGGGAATGCAATACCGATCGGCCTGCTTCCAGACGGTTTCGGACTGGGGCTCCACTCCCGCGACCGCGCAGAAAACCGCTATTGCGCCGTCGAGCACCCGTAGGGATCGTTCGACCTCGATGGTGAAGTCGACATGCCCGGGGGTGTCGATGATGTTGATCTTGTGGTCTCGCCACTTACAGACGGTGGCGGCCGACGTGATCGTTATTCCTCGCTCCTGTTCCTGCTCCATCCAGTCCATGACGGCCTGACCGTCGTGGACCTCACCCAGCTTGTGGGAGACGCCGGCATAGAAAAGGATGCGCTCGCTGGTGGTCGTCTTTCCCGCGTCAATGTGGGAAATAATACCAATATTGCGAATTTTGCGCTGAGCGTCCCCGTTCATGGAAATAGTGATCCTTCATCGCCCTACCAGCGGTAGTGGGCAAACGCCTTGTTGGCTTCCGCCATGCGGTGTGTGTCTTCTTTCTTCTTGACCGCGCTCCCCTTGTTGTTCGCTGCGTCGAGGAGTTCGCCGGCCAATTTTTCTCTCATGCTCTTTTCGCCGCGGTTACGCGCGTGCTGAATAATCCAACGAATAGCCAGGGCCTGACGACGCTCGGGGCGGATTTCGACCGGCACCTGGTAAGTGCTGCCGCCCACACGCCGAGACCGGACCTCGAGGACCGGCTTGACCGTGTCCACCGCCTTCTCGAACATCTGCAACGGGTTTTCGCCGCTCCGTTCTGCGATGAGTTCGAGCGCGTCGTAGAAGATGGTCTCTGCGGTGGATTTTTTGCCGTCCCACATCACGCCGTTGATGAACTTGGTCACCAGCTTGCTGTGGTACTTGGGGTCCGGGAGGACTTCCCTTTTCTGAATTTTCCCTTTTCTCGGCATCTCGCTTTGCTCCGAAGATGTTCTTCATCGGTTGCTCATAATCCGCGTTCAGAACGATCTTGACCGGGCGGCATTCAGGATGGATAGGTTTGGAGACGCCGTGCGGGTCGTCGACCGCGCCGAAAGGAGAGCGTCGTCTCTGTTCCAAACCTTCCCCGCCGTTACCGGCGGTTTACCTGAACCCCTATTTGTGGGCTCCTCGAACTATCCGAGTTGAATAAACCGGGCCATTTCAGCTGAGACTGGGATGTGGGCTCGCACAGGTCGCGCCTGGCCCGGCACATCACCACGTACTATTTCGGCTTTTTCGTTCCGTACTTCGATCGTGCCTGCTTTCGATCCTGCACCCCGAAGGCGTCCTGGCTTCCCCTGATGACGTGATACCGGACACCGGGCAGGTCTTTGACGCGGCCGCCCCTGATGAGGACGACGGAGTGCTCCTGCAGGTTGTGACCGATTCCGGGGATATAGGAGGTGACTTCGTATCCGTTGGTGAGTCGAACCCGAGCGACTTTCCGGAGCGCGGAATTCGGTTTCTTGGGCGTCGTGGTATAGACTCTGACACAAACGCCTCTGCGCTGCGGACAGTTGGTCAGAGCGGGCGCGGAGGTTTTTTTCCGCGGCTGTTTTCGGCTCTTTCTGACCAGCTGATTGATCGTCGGCATGGGCAATTACCTCCAAATGTATCCAGAAATTATGCTCACACTCATGAGATCTTGTCAACCATTTTTTGTTCAAAAAGAGAGGGCCGGGTTCTGACCGCCCGGCCCCGCTGCGAACCGTCGTCCAAACCGCCGGCCGCGCTTCGACCGGCGTCGATCCTCTCTTGTCCCGTCGCTCCGAGACCTCCGCCGCGTCCATTCGACGACGCGTGGGCAGAGGACCCGCCGCAGAACCCTACGCGCTCTGAGGATACTCCGCCGCGACCGGCGCTTCCTCCGGCGCTTCGCCCGCTATCGCCTCGTCCTCGTCCTCGTCCTCACGGGTGATCTTGAGATCCTTATATCGCGACATGCCGGTGCCCGCGGGAATCAATCGGCCCATGATGACGTTCTCCTTGAGCCCGCGTAGGTAATCGATCTTACCGGATATGGCCGCTTCCGTAAGAACCTTCGTGGTTTCCTGGAAGCTCGCCGCGCTGATGAAGGAGTCCGTCGAAAGCGACGCCTTGGTGATACCGAGCAGGAGCGGCTCACCGACTGCGGGCTTGCCGCCCGACTTCAGCACGCGGTTGTTCTCTTCTTCAAAGGTGGCGCGTTCGATCTGTTCGCCGACGAGGAAATCGGTGTCTCCCACTTCCTTTACCCGGATTCTCCGGAGCATCTGGCGGACGATCACCTCGATGTGCTTGTCGTTGATCTTCACGCCCTGGAGTCGGTAGACCTCCTGCACTTCGTCGACCAGGTATTTGGCCAGATCCTTTTCACCTTTGATGCCCAGCAGGTCGTGCGGGTTGGTGGAACCCTCCATGAGCGGCTCGCCGGCCTGGACCCAATCGCCGGGATGAACCGAGATATGCTTGCCTTTCGGGATGAGATACTCCTTGGGCTCGCCCACTTCCGGGGTGACCACAAGTTTCCGTTTGCCCTTGGTGTCCTTGCCGAAGCTCACCAGGCCGTCGATCTCGGAGATGACCGCGAACTCTTTGGGCTTGCGCGCTTCGAAGAGTTCGGCGACGCGGGGAAGGCCGCCGGTGATGTCCTTGGTTTTGGTGGTCTCTCGGGGGATCTTGGCGATTACGTCGCCGGCGTGCACCTGTTCCCCTTCCTTGGTCATAATGTTCGCGCCCACGGGGAGAAAGTACCGTGCCTCGGAATCGCCGATCTTCTTGGTTCGGCCGTGATCGTCCTTGATCGAGACCCTCGGTCGAATCTCCGCGTCCCGGTCCTTGTATTCGACGATCACCTTTCTCGAGAGACCGGTGACCTCGTCGACCTGCTCGTTCATGGTGAGACCTTCGATGACGTCGCCGAACTTCACCTTTCCGGTCACTTCGGTAATGATCGGGATGGTGTACGGGTCCCACTCGGCGAGGAGGGTCTCCCTGTTGACCACCTGGCCGTCGTCCACGCGGAGTTTGGCCCCGTAGATCACCTTGTTTCGTTCACGCTCTCTCCCTTGCGCGTCGGTGATCGCGATGGAGCCGTTTCGGTTCATGACCACCAGATCGCCGTCACGGTTGAGAACGGTCTTGATCTCGACGAACTTGACGCGACCTTCATTCCGGGAGAAGAGCTCCGAGGAGCCGGAGCCCAACCATTCGAGCAGCACCTGGCCTTCGGAGTCGATCTTGTCGCCCTCCTGGACCTTGACGTTCATGTAATCCATGACGGGGTACCGCTCATACAGACGGAATCGGGCCTTGCCGCGCTTCGAGGAGAGGATCTCGAAGATACCGCCGCGTTTCTCGGCTTCGTCCATGCGCGTGGGGCCGTCGGTCGTCTCATAGATATAGGAGCCCAGGGAGACCCGATCGCCGTGCTTGACCATGAAGCGATGACCCTCGGGTATCTGGAACGCGTGGCGCTCACCGTCGTCGTCGAGAATCGTGAACGATTTACGATCGAGCGCGATGTCGATCTTGCCGCCCATCTGCTCGGCCTCGTGGATCTGGTGATTCGGGCCGTAGTACAGAAAGGAATTCTCACGGAGGGTTTCCCCGTCCCGAACGAGCCACTCCGTCTTCTCCGACTCGTCCATGGTGAAGTCCTGTGAAACGGTGATGGCCTTGACCTTTTCGCCGTCCCGTTCGAAGGAGACCACCCCCTTCTTTCGGGCGGAGATGATGTTTCGCTTCAAGGACGCCGTTCCGCCGATATGGAACGTCCGCATGGTGAGCTGGGTTCCGGGCTCGCCGATGGACTGCGCGGCGATGATTCCGACCGCTTCACCGATGTTGACCATACGTCCGTGCGCCAAGTCTCGACCGTAACACAGGCTGCAGATACCTCGCTTGGCCTGACAGGTGAGCACGGAACGGATCTTGACGCGGTCGATGCCGGATTCCTGAATCATTTCCCTATGCTCTTCGGTGATTTCCTCGTTGGCCTTGACGATGATTTCTCCGGTGAACGGATGGTCGAGGTCTTCGAGCGCGACCCGTCCGAGGACGCGGTCGGCCACGTGTTCGATAATCTCACCGCCCTCTTCCAGCGACGCCATTTCGATACCGTCAAGGGTGCCGCAGTCAATCTCCCAGACGATCGCGTCCTGGGCCACGTCAACCAGCCGTCGAGTCAGGTACCCCGAGTTGGCGGTCTTGAGCGCGGTGTCCGCAAGGCCTTTGCGCGCGCCGTGTGTGGAAATAAAGTACTGCAACACGGTGAGGCCTTCCCGGAAGTTGGCCTCGATCGGCGTCTCGATGATTTCGCCGGTCGGCTTGGCCATGAGGCCGCGCATTCCGGCGAGCTGCCGGATCTGCTGAGTGCTGCCCCGTGCGCCGGAGTCCGCCATCATGTAGATTGGGTTGAAGCTTTCGACGCCTTTCGCATTACCGTCTTCGAGGGTGACGGTCATAGTTCTCAGGCCGCTCATCATCTTCTCGGAGATGTCTTCGTTCGCGCGGGCCCAGATGTCGATGACCTTGTTGTACCGCTCGCCGTCGGTAATCAGACCTTCCTTGTACTGATTCTGAATCTCGAGGACTTCTTCCCGAGCCTTGTCGATGATTTGCCGCTTCGATTCCGGGATCTTCATGTCGTCGACACAGATCGAAAGGCCGGCCGTAGTCGCGAACGAGTATCCCAGGTCCTTGAGACGGTCCGCGAGGATGACGGTCTTCTTGTCGCCGCACCGTCGGTACGCTTCGTCGATGAGGTTGGCGAGCTCCTTCTTCTTCATGACGCGGTTGATCACCTCGAAGGGGATCTCTTCGGGGACGATCTCCCTCAGGACGATTCGACCGACCGTCGTGGGGATTCGGTCGCCGTTGTCCCGCACCATGATACGCTCGTGGAGGTCGACCACGCCTGCGTCGTAGGCGACACGAACCTCGGCGGGGTCGGCGAACATCCGCATGCGCTTATCGAGCGCCGGATCCGCGGTCTCTCGCGTGAGGTAGTAGAGCCCGAGCACGATGTCCTGGGTCGGCACGATAATCGGCTTACCGTGCGCCGGCGAGAGGATATTGTTCGTGCTCATCATGAGCACGCGCGCCTCGACCTGCGCTTCGACGGAAAGAGGCACGTGCACCGCCATCTGGTCGCCGTCGAAGTCCGCGTTGAACGCGGTGCAGACCAGCGGGTGGAGCTGAATGGCCTTGCCCTCGATCAGGACCGGCTCGAATGCCTGGATGCCCAGTCTGTGCAGCGTGGGCGCTCGATTGAGCAGAATCGGATATTCCTTCACCACGCCATCGAGAATATCCCACACTTCGGGAGTTTCCTTTTCCACCAATCGTTTCGCGCTCTTGATGGTGGTGACATAGCCCCGCTCTTCCAGCTTGTTGTAGATGAACGGCTTGAAGAGTTCGAGCGCCATTCGTTTCGGCAGGCCGCACTGATGCAGTCTCAGGTCGGGACCGACAACGATGACGGACCGGCCGGAGTAGTCGACGCGCTTACCCAGAAGGTTCTGGCGGAATCGTCCCTGCTTCCCTTTGAGCATGTCCGAGAGCGACTTGAGCGGCCGCTTGTTGGGACCGGTGATTACACGGCCTCGACGTCCGTTGTCGAAGAGCACGTCTACGGCTTCCTGCAGCATGCGCTTTTCATTCCGGAGAATGATCTCGGGCGCGCTCAGGTCCTGAAGCCTCTTGAGCCGATTGTTGCGGTTGATCACCCGGCGATAGAGGTCGTTGAGGTCGGAGGTGGCGAACCGTCCGCCGTCGAGCGGCACGAGCGGACGCAGATCCGGGGGGATCACCGGGATCGTGGTAAGGATCATCCACGCGGGGTTCTGCCATTTCCGGAATTTCCCCACTTCTCCGGCCGGCAGGAGGCGGGATCGGGCAAGGCGGTCGATGATATTACCGATTTCAACGAAGGCCAACTGCTTGCGCACTTCCCAGTCTTCGGTCTCTTCCCACTTGACCTGAATGTCCCGGCAGGCCTGGATGATTTCCTCGAGGAATTGGCCCGGCTCGCTCTCCGGATCGACCCGCTCGATGATGGCCGTCAATTCGTTGACCATCACTTCCGGTTCGGTTCCCTTGAGGGACTCGAGGACTCGGAGTCGCTTGGCAAGCTTTTTGCGCTTCGCTTCGGAGGTTGAGTCCTTCATCTCCTCTCGGAGTCGAGCGCTCTCCTTGATCAGATCAAGCCGCTCGAGCATATCCCGTACGGCCTCCCCGCCCATACGCGCCTCGAAGCCGCCCAGCTCGTGCTCGTCGAGCAGCTCACGGTATTTTTCCTCGTTGACGAGCGTGCCCGGCTCGAGGTCGGTGTTTCCTTTGTGGAGCACGAGGAAAGACTCGAAGTAGAGGACCCGCTCCACTTCCTTCAGAGTCAGGTCGAGGAGGGTTCCGATGCGGCTGGGCAGGCTCTTGAGAAACCATATATGGGCCACGGGGGTGGCCAGTTCAATGTGTCCCATCCGCTCCCGGCGCACCTTCGACTGAATGACTTCCACACCGCACTTTTCGCAGATGGTGCCGCGGTGCTTCATCCGTTTATACTTACCGCAGTTACACTCGTAGTCCTTCACCGGACCGAAGATCTTGGCGCAAAAGAGGCCGTCCCGCTCCGGCTTGAACGTGCGGTAGTTGATGGTTTCGGGCTTCTTCACTTCCCCGTGAGACGCGGCCCGGATGATTTCGGGAGAGGCCAGGGAAATCTTGACCGCGCTGAAGTTTACGGGATCTTTAGGCTTTTCAAAGAAGCTGTAATATACGTCTTCCAAAGGTTCCCTCCTTGACGGATAGGTCCGAGGAATTCCACGGACTCCGAGGGAGATTCCGACCGGACCGAGGGTCCGATCGCGCGTGCGTTACACCCGGTCCTATTGCGCAACGGCCTTGCCGTCGGACTCGAGAAGTTCCACGTCGAGGCCGAGGGATTTGATCTCCTTCACCAGCACGTTGAACGACTCCGGCAGGCCCGGCTCGAGGACGTTGGTCCCTTTCACGATGCTTTCGTACATTCTCGTCCGACCGGTGACGTCGTCCGATTTGACCGTGAGGAATTCCTGGAGCGAGTAGGCCGCTCCGTACGCCTCCATGGCCCAGACTTCCATTTCACCCAGCCGCTGGCCGCCGAACTGAGCCTTGCCGCCCAGCGGCTGCTGGGTGACGAGGGAGTACGGGCCGATCGCCCGGGCGTGGATCTTGTCGTCGACCAGGTGGTGGAGCTTCATCATGTAGATGACGCCCACGGTCACCTTCGTATCGAATGGTTGGCCGGTGCGGCCGTCGTAGAGCACGGTCTGTCCCGTCGAGGGCAGTCCCGCCTTCTCGAGGAGTTCCTTGATTTCGTTCTCCCGCGCGCCGTCAAAGACAGGGGTTGAGATCGGGACGCCCGAGCTGAGCGAGCCGACAAACCGCTTGACCTGCTCGTCGCTCATGTCCTGAATAACCGATTCGACCCTCTTGCGGCGTTCGCCCTCTGAGCAATCGAAGACCTCGAGGATTCGCTCTCGGAGTTTGTCCGGCGAGAAGTTCTCCTCGAGTATGCGGTTGAGGGTCTCGCCCAGTCCTTTGGCGGCCCATCCCAGGTGCGTCTCGAGGATCTGGCCCACGTTCATACGTGAGGGAACGCCCAGGGGGTTCAAGACGATCTCCACGGGAGAACCGTCCGCGAAGTACGGCATGTCCTCTTCCGGTAAGATCCGTGAAAGCACACCTTTGTTCCCGTGACGGCCGGCCATTTTGTCGCCCACCGAGAGCTTACGTTTTATCGCGATGTAGACCTTGACGAGCTTGATAACGCCGGGCGGGAGTTCGTCCCCCTTCTTGAGCCGGCTGATGCGCTCGTCGTAGTGCATCTTCCAGAAGTGCTTCTGATCGTTGAGCCGCTCGAGGATGCGCACGACCTCGTCCTCGGTGACGGTGTCGCCCGTCAGGGAGAGATCCGAAAGCGCATCGAGCGACACCGTGTCCATGAACTCGTCGGTGATGGTGTCGCCCTTTTGGAGGTATTTCCGGCCGGTCTCGCGGTCGGTGAGCGGCGCGGAGACGGTCTTGCCCTTCAGCATGCCGCGAATCCGCTCCCGAGCGCCTTCCTCGACAATGCGCAGCTCGTCGTCGCGGTCCTTGGTGAGCTTCGCGATCTCCTCATTCTCGATCGATATGGAACGGCTGTCCTTCTCCGTTCCCTTCCGAGAAAAGATCCGCGCGCCGATGACGGTCCCTTCCACGCCGGGCGGAACCCGAAGCGAGGAATCCTTTACGTCGCCGGCCTTTTCGCCGAAGATCGCCCGGAGGAGCTTCTCTTCGGGGCTGAGCTGATTCTCGCCCTTGGGCGTGATCTTGCCCACCAGGATGTCGCCCGGCTTCACTTCGGCGCCGATGCGGATAACTCCCGACTCGTCGAGATTTCGGAGCGCCTCTTCGCCCACGTTCGGTATGTCCCTGGTTATCTCTTCCTTGCCGAGCTTGGTGTCCCGGGACATGACCTCGAACTCCTCGATGTGGATCGAGGTGAAGATGTCCTCCTTGACGACCGTCTCGCTGACGAGGATCGAGTCTTCGTAGTTGTATCCGCCCCAGGCCATGAACGCGACCAGGACATTGCGGCCCAGAGCCAGTTCGCCCTTGTCGGTGGCCGGCCCGTCCGCGAGGACCTGCCCCTTGACCACCCGATCGCCCCGCTTGACGATGGGACGCTGATTGAAGCACGTGTTCTGGTTGGACCGGTGATACTTGGTCAGGTTGTAGATGTCCACGCCGGGATCGAGATCCCCTTCCTTGAACTCCGTGGCTTTGACCACGATCCGCCCGCCGTCGACCGAATCGACCACACCGTCGCGCTTCGCGGTCACCGTGACGCCCGAATCGATGGCGACGACCTGCTCCATGCCGGTCCCGACCAACGGAGCCTGCGTCGTGAGCAACGGCACGGCCTGACGCTGCATGTTCGATCCCATCAGCGCGCGGTTCGCGTCGTCGTTCTCGAGGAACGGTATGAGCGACGCGGCGACCGAAACGAGCTGATTCGGCGAAACGTCCATAAGGTCCGGCTCGGTGCTGCTCACCAGCGCAAACTCCCCCTCACGATGCCGCACCGAGACGAGATCCGCGGCCAAGTATCCCTTATCGTCGAGGACGGCGTTGGCCTGAACGATAACGTGATCCTCCTCGTCAAGCGCGGTCAAGAACTCGATCTCCTTGCCGACCTTCTTGTTTTCGACCGGCCGGTATGGTGTCTCGATAAAGCCGAACTCATTCACCCGCGCGTACGTGGAGAGCGAAACGATCAGACCGATGTTCGGGCCTTCCGGCGTCTCGATCGGGCAGATACGGCCGTAATGTGTCGGATGAACGTCCCGGACCTCAAATCCCGCGCGCTCTCGGGTCAGACCGCCCGGACCGAGCGCGGAGAGACGACGCTTGTGCGTGATCTCGCTCAGCGGATTCGTCTGATCCATAAACTGCGAAAGCTGAGAGGACCCGAAGAACTCCTTGACCACCGCGGTCACCGGCTTGGCGTTGATCAGGTCGTGGGGCATGAGCGTCTCGACGTCCTGGAGGCTCATCCGTTCCTTGATCGCCCGCTCCATCCGGACCAGGCCGATTCGATACTGATTCTCGAGCAGCTCACCCACCGAGCGGACACGCCGGTTGCCCATATGGTCGATGTCGTCGATTTCCCGGCCCGGCCTGCCTTCCTTCAGTTCAAGGAGGTACTTGACCGCAAGAAGGATGTCCTCCCGCCGCAGGGTTCGCAGAGAGAGCGGAGCTTCGTCCATCGAGACGCCCAGCTTGCGGTTGAGCTTCAGCCGACCGACTCTCGAAAGATCGTAGTACTCGGTTCTGAAGAAGAGGTTGTTGAAAAAGGTCTTGCTGATCTCGACCGTCGCGGGGTTCGAAGGGCGCAAGCGACGATAGATCTCGATTTGCGCGTTCAGCGTCTCGTTGCTGGTCTCTTCGTCCGGGTGCTGCTTTCGATAATCTTCGATAACCCGACTGGGGCGGTCGTCGATCTTATCTTCGAGCAGTGTGTCCCGGAGCGCGGGAGAAACAATCCGTTCCTCGATGAACAGGGCCTCGAATTCGGTGATCCCCCGGTTGGCGAGATCCTCGAGAAAATCGTCAACTTCGTCCGCGCCGATCTGCTTGTTGCACGGCGCGACGACCTCACCGGTCGCTTCATCGATGATGTCTCGGCTGAGCACCTTGCCGGCGAGCTCTTCGCGAGTCATGGCCAGCGGCGCGATGTCCCGGGCGCCGAGTCGTTTGCGCGCGGCGCGCGTGATCTTCTTGTTCTTTCGGACCAGCACCTCGTCAGAGCCCTCGACCAGTATGTCGGTGGGCGCGGCCATGCCCACGAGGAGGCGCAGGTCCACCTTTCGCTTCACTTCGCCGTCAGGCTCGATAATAATGGTCTGTTTGTCATAGAAGTAATTGAGAATCGCTTCGCTCGAATAGCCCAACGCTTTGAGAAAAACGGTGACATGGAGTTTTCGCCTGCGGTCGATCCTCACGTACAATCTGTCCTTAGGGTCGAATTCGAAGTCGATCCACGACCCTCTCAGGGGAATGACGCGGGAAGAATAGAGGAGTTTGCCGCTGGCGTGCGTTTTGCCTTTATCGTGGTCGAAGAAGATTCCCGGCGATCTGTGGAGCTGGGAAACGATAACCCGCTCGGTCCCGTTGATGATGAAGGTTCCGTTTTCGGTCATGAGCGGGATTTCGCCGAAGTAGACCTCCTGCTCTTTGACGTCTCGGATGGTTCGCGAGCTTGTGTCCGGGTCCACATCCCAGACGATGAGCTGCACCGTAATTTTCAACGGCGCGGCGTAGGTGACGCCTTTCTGCAGGCATTCCTCAACGTTGTACTTCTCCTCGCCGAGAGTGTATTTGATGAACTCCAGCGAGGCGGTATCCGAGAAATCTCGTATCGGGAACACGGACTTGAAGACCGCTTGCAGACCGATGTCTTCACGCATTTCAGCCGGCACGTCCGCTTGCAGAAACCTGTCATATGACTGTTTCTGAATCTCGATGAGATTTGGGATTCCCGCGATTTGCGGGATACGTGCAAAGTTCTTCCTGAGCCTCTGCGAGTGCACGGAAAATGGACTCATCGTCTCCCTCTGGTGATAAGTGATCTTGGCGGCGGGACAGCGAGGTGAGGCGCTCGGACGGAAGTTCGGAGAACGTCACGAGGGCGACGTCTCCGAACTCGAATACCTCGTACGACTGAACAAGCGAACGATCAGGTGATCTCCACGACGGCGCCGACTTCTTCCAGGTCCTTCTTCGCTTTCTCGGCGTCTTCCTTGGGGACTCCCTCTTTCACCGCTTTGGGCACGCCCTCCACCAACTCCTTCGCTTCTTTCAGACCCAGGTCGGTAAGCGCTCGAACCACTTTGATGACCTGAATCTTCTTGTCGCCGAAATCCTTCAAGATCACGTCAAATTCTGTTTTTTCCTCGGCCGGCTCGGCTTCCGCGCCGGCCGCGAGCCCTCCCGCGGCCGCTACGGCAACCGGGGCCGCCGCCGATACGCCGAACTCCTCTTCCAACTCTTTTATGAATTGGCTCAAGTCCAAAACGGACATATTACGAATGAATTCTTTGACATCTTCCTTGGATACTTCCGCCATTGTTTCCTCCTCGATTCGCTGTGCATACACGTAACAGGGCTCAAAGCCCGTCCTTGTTCAGCTTGCGGATTCTTCGGGCGCTTCGCTCTTCTGTTGCTCGACGGCCTTGAGAACGTTCAGAAAAGAACGGGGAATAGCCGCCAAAGTATTGACTACAGCGCCGATGGGCGCTAACATAGTCCCGAGTAAACGCGCCCGAAGCTCATCCTTGCTCGGAAGTTTGGACAGAGCTTCGAGTTGCTGTGGTTCGACAATTTCGCGGTTGAGAACGCCGCGAACGAGATCCAGCTTGGGATGACCCTTGTTGAACTCCACGAGAACCTTGGCGATATCGGGCGCTTTATCCTCTTCGGTGGTCCATGCGGCTCCGCGCGGACCGATCACACTATCGCCGATCAGTTCCACTGAGGTGTCGGTGTAGGCCCGACGCACGAGGGTATTCTTCAATACCTTGTACGTAGCGCCCTCATTGCGAAGCTGCGCGCGCAGGTCATTCATCTCCGCAACGGTCAACCCCTGGAAATCCGTCAGAAAGAACAACTTGACCCCCGAGAACTGCTCCCGCAGCCAAGCCACTTCCTGTTCCTTTTCTTGTCTGGTCAAACCGTCAGTTCCTCCTTTCAGCCGGAGGAAAAACAGCGAATCGAGGATACACCAACAGAAGTAAGGATACTCCTTTCCGACCTCTCGTCTCGGCTGGCCTCGATTAAGCGTCCCACCGACGCACCCGCTGTCTTCGACTCGGCCTGAATATATTCGTTAAGAGCCTCTTTCTTCGGTTGTCTCCTTATGAATCAAGCCCGCCCGCCGCGGGCCGCGCTTACTTCACGAGGTTGCGAATCTCCGCAGGATCGAGCTTCAAGCCCGGTCCCATCGTGGTGGAGACGGCCACGCCCCGTAGGTATACGCCTTTCGAGGCCGACGGCTTCAATCGGATGATTGTCTCCATCACGGCCGTAAAATTGTCCGTCAGTTTCTCGATACCGAAGGAAACCTTCCCGAAGGGCACATGGACGATACCGGCCTTCTCGACCCGGAATTCCACTTTGCCGCCCTTGAGATCGCTGACCGCCTTGCCGATATCGAACGTAACCGTTCCCACCTTCGGGTTCGGCATCATGCCGCGTGGGCCGAGGATCTTCCCGAGCTTACCCACAACCGACATCATGTCCGGGGTGGCCACGGCTTTGTCGAATTCCAACCATCCGTCCTGGATCTTCTGGGCCAGATCTTCGGCCCCGACGTAGTCCGCGCCCGCCTCCCGGGCTTCCTTTTCCTTGTCGCCCTTTGCGAACGCAAGTACGCGCACGGTTTTGCCGGTGCCGTGAGGCAGAATGCAGGTTCCCCGAACCATCTGATCGGCGTGGCGGGGGTCGACGCCCAGCCTCACGGCTATGTCCACGCTTTCGTCGAATCCTGCGTACGCCGCGTCGACTGCGGCCTGCAGGCCTTCTTCCAGCCCGTATCGTCGAAGGCGATCGACCTTCTCCGCGGCGGCTTTCTTTTTCTTGCCTTTCTGAGCCATCGTTATCCTCTAGACCACTTCGATTCCCATGCTTCGGGCCGATCCCAGGATGGTCTTGACCGCCCCTCCCAGGTCCTTGGCGTTGAGGTCGGTCATCTTCTGCTTCGCGATCTCCTCAACTTGATCCATGGTCAGCTTGGCCACCTTGTCCCGGTTGGGTTCCGCCGATCCTTTGGCCGCGCCGGCGGCCTTCTTGATCAGGTAGGACGCGGGAGGCGTTTTCAAGATGAAGCTGAACGAGCGATCCTGGTAGATCGTTATCTGCACCGGGATGATCACCCCGGGTTGATTCTGGGTTTGAGCGTTGAAGGCCTTGCAGAACTCCATAATATTGACGCCGTGCTGTCCGAGGGCGGGCCCCACCGGCGGCGACGGTTTGGCTTCCCCGCCGGGTATTTGGAGTTTGACTTTCGCCATGATTTTCTTTGCCATGAGGCTGCTCCCTATACACAAAAGCGCCGCGGCGCACGGATACCCATCCGCCGCCCGCGCATGCTCGTACCGGCTTGGCGCCGTCGCAGACTAGTTCTTCGTAACCTGGATGAAATCCAGTTCCACAGGAGTCGGTCGACCGAATATGCTCACAAGCACACGCAGCTTTCCTTTCTCGGGCTTGACCTCCTCGACCGTGCCGTTGAAGTTGATAAAGGGACCGTCCACAACCCTGACCGAATCGCCTTTCTCGAAAGAATACTTCGGCTTGGGTTTTTCCTTCCCCTCCTCCATCTGCTGTTTGATCTGCTCGACGTCTTCGTCGGGTATGACCGCAGGCTCGGTTCTCGAACCAATGAAGCCCGTGACCTTGGGGGTGCTCTTTACCACGTGCCACGTCTCATCATCCAGCTCCATTTGAACCAAAACGTAACCCGGGAAGAATTTTCTATTCGATGTGCGGCGTTCTCCCTTGACGAGCTCGACCACCGATTCCGACGGGATCAGCACGTCGGTGATCTTCTCGTCCACTCCCAACTGCCGAGCCTTCTCCTCGAGTGCGAGCTTGACTTTATTCTCATATCCCGAATAGGTATGAATCACATACCAGCGTAAACTCACAAGCCCTCCTCACGGGCCGCGGCTCGTCGACGCCCGTCGATCAACCGGCGCCCAGCAACATCTTTACGATTCGTGACAGGGCCCAGTCGCTGAATCCCAAGTACGCCCCGATTATCATCGTCAATACGACTACCACCATCGTCGAACTGATGGTCTCCTGCCGCGTCGGAAACGTCACCTTCTGCAGTTCCACTTTGACCTCTCGGAAGAACCGGGCGGCCTCGCGTACAAATGTGGTAACCCTTTCCATTAGCCTCTTTCTCCCGAGCGGCTTTGAGACACGGCGCGATGCGCTGTGAGGAGTGTGGCAGGCCAGAAGGGATTCGAACCCCCAACCCCCGGTTTTGGAGACCGGTGCTCTAGCCGTTGAGCTACTGGCCTACGCGCGCGCCTCTCCGGCATCCTTTACTTGGTCTCCCGATGGACCGTGTGCCGGCGACAAAAACTGCAATACTTCTTAAACTCCAGTTTGTCCGGAGTATTCTTCTTATTCTTCGTCGTCGTATAATTCCGGCGCTTACAATCAGTGCACGCCAATGTCACTATATCCCTCATGGGTCGATCTCCCTCGGTCGCTCTGCACGCCCGAGACAATGTGGCTTATTTAGGAACAAGACACCCGCGTACCCGCAGGGTTCCTCATTCTATAATATCCGCAACGACGCCCGCGCCCACGGTCCGGCCGCCTTCGCGCACCGCAAACCGGAGCTCCTTCTCCATCGCTATCGGCGTGATCAACTCAGCGTCCAAGGAGACGTTGTCACCGGGCATCACCATCTCCACGCCCTCCGGCAACTGGATCGACCCCGTCACGTCCGTCGTACGGAAATAAAACTGAGGTCGATACCCGTTGAAAAACGGCGTGTGACGACCGCCCTCCTCCTTGGTCAACACGTAAATCTCCGCCTTGAACTTCGTGTGCGGCGTGATCGAACCCGGAGCGGCTACAACCTGGCCCCGCTCCACGTCGTCCCGCTTGATGCCACGAAGCAGAAGACCAACGTTGTCGCCCGCCTCGCCCGAGTCCAACACCTTACGGAACATCTCAACGCCCGTGCACACCGTCTTGCGCGTGTCGCGGATGCCGATGATCTCGACCTCCTCGCCCACCTTGATCTTCCCGCGATCCACTCGACCCGTCACAACCGTGCCTCGACCAGATATGCTGAACACGTCCTCGATCGGCATCAGAAACGGCTTGTCCAAATCTCGCTCGGGAACCGGAACATACGAGTCCACCGCCTCCATCAACTCCAACACGCACGCCGCGTCGGGACTCTTCGGATCACCCGACTCCAGCGCCTTCAACGCGCTCCCCTTCACAATCGGTATGTCGTCGCCCGGAAAATCATACGAACTCAGCAACTCTCGAAGCTCCAACTCAACCAACTCGATCAACTCCGGGTCGTCAACCATGTCCGTCTTGTTCAAAAAAACCACGATGCTCGGAACGCCGACCTGACGAGCCAAAAGAATATGCTCCCGCGTCTGAGGCATCGGACCGTCGTTCGCGCCCACAACCAAGATCGCGCCGTCCATCTGCGCCGCGCCCGTGATCATGTTCTTGATGTAGTCCGCATGACCCGGGCAATCCACATGCGCATAGTGACGATTGTCCGTCTCGTATTCAACGTGAGCCGTCGCTATCGTTATGCCGCGCTCCTTCTCTTCAGGCGCCTTGTCGATCTCGTCGAACGACACATACTCCGCCCGACCCAGCGCACTCAAAATCCGCGTGATCGCCGCCGTCAACGTCGTCTTCCCATGGTCGATATGACCGATCGTGCCCACGTTCACGTGCGGCTTCGTTCGCTCAAATTTCGCCTTGCCCATCAGGTCCTCCTCGAGAGTAATGCACCTCACCGAATAAGATTCGAGGCCGTGCTTGACGCGTCGGCCTCGAAAGGGGCTCGGAGCCGTACGCCCAAACAGCGCTGGAGCCCACGACCGGGATCGAACCGGTGAACCTCTTCCTTACCAAGGAAGTGCTCTACCGACTGAGCTACGTGGGCTCTGCTCTATGACGTTTTCGCCGCCGCGAGCCGGTTCGGCCGTCTCGAACGGGGCGTTTCGGGCGGAGCGCCCGGGGCGCGCAGGCCCGTGCCGAATATATGGAGCGGGAAACGGGGCTCGAACCCGCGACCCTCAGCTTGGAAGGCTGACGCTCTACCAACTGAGCTATTCCCGCTTTCGAAAATACGGTCGGACGTTTTGGTTCGTCCGTTCTGGTGGAGGGGGGAGGATTCGAACCTCCGAAGGCTGAGCCAACAGATTTACAGTCTGCCCCCTTTGACCGCTCGGGAACCCCTCCTTCCTTGAAGCCGGCGATGGGACTCGAACCCGCAACCTGCTGATTACAAATCAGCTGCTCTACCGGTTGAGCTACGCCGGCGAAAGGCTCCTTTATAAAACTATACTTTGTAGCAGTCGGGCACATCCCTGTCAAGAACTTTTTTCCCGACGCTCTCACATCATTCCATACACCACCGAGATCGCTCCCGCAAGAAACAAATTCCCATCCAGCAAACCATCCAGCGAAACCCGGTCCACCGGCTGCCGCATTCGATGGATCAAAAGAAAGAGACCGAACGCGGCCACATTCGCGGTCAGCACGTATCCTACCGACGCCGTCAATCTTGCGGCGCTCCCCCCTACGAGCAACACGGCCAGCCCGAAAAGCAGTCCTATCAACACCTTCCGCGTCGCGTCCGCGCCGATGAGAATCGGAATGGTCTCCCGACCCACGATTCGATCTCCCTGGATGTCCACCAGATCCGACAGCGCGGTCCGCCAGAAGACCATGCCCGCGGCAAAAACAAATGCTATTGCAAGGCCCCCCGGGGACTCGATCCCCACCTCGCCGATGACCGGCGCCGCGGGAACCACCGCTGTGGCCACTCCCCAGCCGGCAGCCACAAGCGGCGTCTTCGTCCCCGTGATCTCCTTGATGCTCCGCCGACGAGACGACGCCGGCCACCAACTCTGCCCCAAAGACAAGGTATAGGCAACCCCCGCGACCATCATGACGGTGACGAGCGCACAAGGGAAGAGCCCTTGCGTCCAGCTGAGCGCGCACGCGCCTGCGGCGGATCCGATTCCCAGCCCCCAGAGCACATACCGATGATCCGCATAAAAGGCCGCGGCTTCCGGCGTGTTGAACCGGACCGCGCCCATCCGCTCATGAAGACGGTTAAACAGGTGCATGGTCAGCAGGAAGAGGATCGCCGTCAACAGGGGGGCCGGCCGAACCTCTTTTCCCTGAAGCGACAGACATGCGACCGCAAGCCCGCCGCCGCCTCCGATCGCGGCCCACGCATAGGTCATAATCGCAGCGTCCATCACCTTTCGGAGGCTCTTGAGCAGACCTCCGGGCCGGCTCATGCCGATTTCCTTGAGTCGATGGATGACCCGCTGAATCTGCCAGTTCGGCGTGCTTGCGCCGGCGGTGACGCCCACGGCGCGGGCTCGGCTGAGCGCATCGGAGGTAATTTCTTCCGCCCGTTCGACGTGGAGAACATCAACGCCCTGATCTCGAGCCACCTTGGCCAAACGCTGAGTGTTCCCCGACCCTTTTCCGCCGACAACCACGACCGCGTCAACGTGTCGGCTGAGTCGCTTCGCCTCTTCCTGCCGCTTCTTCGTGGAGTTGCAGACCGTGTTGAAGACGCTCAGGGTGTGGCCCCGCTCGCGGAGGAGTTCCACCGTGCGATCGAAGTTGCTCACTTCCTGGGTCGTCTGCGCGGTCACGCAGAGGTGCGCGTCGCGCGGGATGCGCTCGATCTTCTCCATATCCTCGGGTCCGGAAACAGCGAGGCCCCCGGCGGACGCGAATCCCATAAGCCCTTTCACTTCCGGGTGATCCTCGTCGCCGACGACAACGCAGAAGTCCCCTTTGCGCGCGTGTTTCTTGATAATCGCCTGGACCGCCGCCACACGCGGGCACGTCGCGTCGATGATGGTCACGCCCTTTTCTTCGAGCGCCTCACGCTCGGCCGGCGAGATGCCGTGCGCCCGAATGACCACAGTCCCTTCTTCGATTTCGTCGAGTGACGAAGCCTCTCCGATACCGCGCGAGCGCAAGAGTTCCAATGTGGGGGGATTGTGAATGAGCGGACCGTACGTCACGATCGGCCGCGGCGGACCGATCCTTTGCAGATCGAGCGCCGTATCGACCGCTCGGCGGACACCCATACAGAAGCCCGCGGTCTTTGCCAATCGAATCCTGATCATGCCTCTTCCCGGCCGGCCTCGAGCGCGGCCCGAATCCTCTCCACATCTTCAGGAACGTCGATATCGACGTCGTCGTACACGTCCGCACACTCAACCAGGACAATTCGACTGCGGTGTTTGTTCACCACCTCTCGACCGCCCCTATCTCCGCGAACCTCCATGAGTTCGGGGAGCAGGCCCGACGGGAAGATCACCGGCGTGGTCCTCCTGCCGTCAATGCCGGCCGCGACGATACGGTCCGGATTCTCGGCGAAGGAGTCGAGGAGTCGATCGATGACCGCAACATTCAAGCCCGGTTGGTCCGCGAGGATAATCATCACACCGGAAGCCGAATCCTCAACCTCTTTCAGGCCGATCCGCATCGAGGAGGACATGCCGTCCGTCGGCCGAGGGTTGACGACTTTCGTCAGCCGCTTGCCCCCGATTTGATGAGGGATCGCGTTCGCGACACCCGTCGCTTCCGGGCCGGTCACCACGATGACTCTCCGAAGCCGAGAGCCCAAAGCCGCGTCGACCACGCGCCGCGCAAGAGGGACCCCGTCGAGCCCGATGAGCAACTTCTGCCGGCCCATCCGGGTCGAGAGACCAGCGGCAACAACAACGCCGACCACATCCGATCGATGGCCGCCTTGGAGTGAGTTTCCGTGTCCGGACTCGGAATTGATGCCGTTCATGCGTCCGCCAAGGCTTGGAGCTTTTCGATCCATTCGCGAAAATGCGCGCATTCCTCAAGCAGGGTCGGCACGCCGATACAAGCTGCGGTAAGCGGACCGACCGTCGCCTTTTCGTCACCGTATTCGGGAATACATTCGATGATCCGTTTGGACGGCGCGCTGTTCGGACCGTCATCGATCAGTTCGGGTGAAGCAAACCCGGCTCGAATCTCGATCAATCGATCGATCGCTTCGCCTCTGTCGGAATAATATGTCGTGAGCGCGTTCGGCCGTACGAGAAGGAGCGCCTCGAATTCGTGGAGTTGCAGATACGGGATGAATCTCCAGTCACCCATATCTTGACCGAAGGCTTCTTCCAGAAAGCGCACGCGCTTGTACGGATCGGCATGTCTCGGCGCCTCCTCCATGCCGGGGAAATCCTTCGGGAGGGCATAGAGATCGAACATGGTGGTAAACCGGGCGTCTCGCTTTCGATCTTCCTTCAGCCAATTCCTGATGTCTTTTCTGGCTTTGGCGTATGTGGTCATCCCGCCTTTGAAAACCAACGGTCCCCGTCGTCCCGTCTCGACCATACGAACGGAAGTCTGAACGCCGGGCGTCAGATACGCCTGCAATGCCTCTTTGACGAAATTCTTTTCCGTCAGGCCTTCCACAATCATGTTCAGTCGAATCATGATTACGGCGCGCCTCCGAGCACATTCTTTTCCCAGAGCTCGGAGAGCGAGTATTCCTCGAGCCACTCCGCAAGTCTCTCTTCGGTCTGCCGCCGGAAAGTCGTGGCCCCTTCGGAACGCTCGAGCACGACGATCTCTTCCGGAGCAAAGTAATCGAGGAACCTCGTCGACTGAGTGGCGACGAACACCTGAACATGCCTGGAAACGCTGTGAAGCAATCCTGCGATCACGTTGATCGCGTACGGGTGGAGGCCCAGTTCCGGTTCGTCGAGCACGAGCACGCTCGGCAGACTATCCTGGGGGAGCGAGAGCAAGGTTACCAGGGCCATACATCTCAGCATGCCGTCCGCCGCCTGCGAGGCGCTGAAAACGAGGTCGCCGTCGCGTTCGCGCCATTGGAGGATGATTCGGTCGAATTTGTCCGCGCTCAGCTCGAAATCGGCGAAGAACGGCAGAATCAGGCGGAGAATGTCCACGATTCGTCGATAATTCGGCGGCTCTTCTTCCCGGAGCCTCAAGAGCACGGCCGCGAGGTTCGCCCCATCCTCCTTCAACCATCGATTATCATTCGCGTCCCACTTCTGCCGTATTCGAGCCGACCACGACGTGTCGTGAAACTGATAGACATTCCACCGCCGCATCAACGAGAGCATAACTTCGGCCGTCCTGTCGCCAAGTTCGGCTTCCCGAGTCAGTCGGGCTTCCCGGCTTCCCGGTTGAAGCTCCCGCCACGGCGCGGATCCATCGCGATCAAAACGTGAAAAACGGTATCGTTCGTTCGTGAATATGAGCGTATCGCCTGCGGCATGGCTCAGCCAGAACTCGTACTCGTTCGCGCCGGCTTCGGTGTGAAACACAACACCTGCCTGAATATCCCGGGTGACCTTGGGACCTTTGTGTAACAGCGCGCTTGCGCCCCCGGCCGCCGCGGTGAAAGACTGCAGGTTGCCCGTCGGAGAAAGCATGTGACTGAGCAGACGGAAGAACGAAATGAAGTTGGACTTTCCCACGCCGTTCGGTCCGATCAAGACGTTCATATCCGCAGGTTTGAATTTCTCTAGAGATTGGATGGTCTTGTACCCACGGATGGTAAGACTCTCGAGTTTGGTCGACATGCCTGACCTCTCCGGCCGTACTCCGGCCAAGGCTGGCTCGCTGCGCCGAGGTCTTCCTCAGCCCGCCCGGCCATTTCAATCAAACCGCGCCGGCGGGCGCCGTTGCAGTCACGGACGCCTTCCTCACGCGTTTCCCGACGCGACGTGCTCTTCCGTTTTCGGTTGTTCGGGTTTTCGGCCGATGAGTTCGGCGAATTCGTCGGCTTCGATGGTTTCCTGTTCGAGGAGTTTTTTCGCGACTCGCTCGAGGAGATCCCGATGCTCGCCCAAAGTCTCCAAGACCGCATGCATCCTGTCGTCCACGATGCGTCGGAGCTCGTCGTCTATCATGCGCGCGGTGGCGTCACTCATTTCCCGTCGGCCGGGAACGCCCATCTGCTGAAGGAACGGGTTGGGGGCCTCCTGGTAGGTGACTTGTCCGAGGTTCTCGGTCATGCCGTAAAGCGTGACCATGCTGCGGGCAATATCCGTCGCGCGCTGAAGATCGTTTTGCGCGCCGGTTGTGACGTCGCCGAAGACGAGCTGTTCCGCGGCGCGACCGCCGAGGAGCACGTCGATCTTCTCGAGCAGTTCCGTGCGGGACATGAGGTACCGATCTTCGGTGGGAAGCTGGAGTGTGAAGCCGAGCGCACCGATTCCGCGGGGCACGATGGTGATCTTGTGCACGGTCTCGGCCGTGTCGCGAAACGCAGCCACCAGCGCGTGGCCGGTCTCATGGTAGGCGACGGTTCTTTTCTCCTTTTCGTTCAGCACGCGATTCTTCTTCTCCAGGCCGGCGACGATCCGATCCATCGCCTCTTCCATTTCCTTGCGGCCCACGTTTTCCTTGTCTCGACGAGCGGCGAGCAGCGCGGCTTCATTGACCAGGTTGGCCAGTTCCGCGCCGGTGAAGCCGGGGGTACGCCGGGCCACCACATCAAGGTCGACGTCGGGCGCGAGCTTCACGTCGCGGGCGTGCACCTCGAGGATGGCCCTACGTCCGGCCAGATCCGGCCTGTCCACGAGGATCTGTCGATCGAATCGACCGGGTCTGAGAAGCGCGGGATCGAGGATCTCCGGCCTATTCGTGGCCGCGATGATGACGACCCCTTTATTGGCCTCGAAGCCGTCCATTTCGCTGAGGAGTTGGTTCAGGGTCTGTTCCCGCTCATCGTGCCCGCCGTACGTGCCGGTTCCACGGGCCTTTCCCAGAGCGTCGAGCTCGTCGATGAAAACGAGGCAGGGCGCCTTCTGCGTGGCCTGCTCGAAGAGATCTCGAACCCGGGCCGCTCCCAATCCCACGAACATCTCGATGAAATCCGATCCGCTGATCGAAAAAAACGGCACGTTGGCTTCACCGGCGACCGCACGGGCCAGGAGGGTCTTTCCCGTCCCGGGTGGTCCGACGAGCAGCACACCCTTGGGGATTTTGGCCCCGAGTCGCGTGAACCTCTCGGGATCTCTGAGGAAATCCAGAATCTCCTTCAGTTCCTGTTTCGCCTCGTCCTGTCCCGCCACGTCGTCAAACGTAACGCCTACCTCGGTCTGGGCGACAATTTTGGCCTTGTTCTTGCCGAGGGTCATGATCCCTGCGCCCTGCCCCATTCGCCGCATGGCCCAGACCCAGATCCCGACAAAAATCACCGCGGGAAGAATCCATGAAAGGAGCGTGGCGAAGAAGGTGTTCTCGTTCTCCGCGATGATCTCCACGTTGTTGCTCTCGAGAAACTGAACCAGGTTGCGGTCGTCCAGGCGAGGGGTGCGATAGACATGCTCGGGAAAGAGCGGTTCCTTGTGATCGTGCTGGACCTGCTCGAATCCGCGCAGGTAACGCGTCGATACAACTACGGAATTAATCTTGCCGTCTTCGACGTACCGCTTGAACTGGGAATAGGAGACATTCTCCACCCGGGGCGCAAGCCAGTTTTGGAGCAATGAAAGCAGAATGAGCGCGATAAGAAAAAAGAGTATGGAGAAGGAAACGTTGTTCCTGAGATCCTCCAGTTTCATACGAAACCTCCGACCCGCTCCGCCTACCGTCCATGTAAGCGCCTCGTCGGCCCCTGTCAACAAAGACGCGGCCGGCGCGAGCGAAGCCGCTTATCCGCGCCGCCTTCGGAGACGGAACCCACCCCGTCATCTGTCTTCGAAAATCACCTCGCGGACAACTCCGCCGCTGCCGCTCCGGTACCGGCGTCCGTGCCAGAGAACATAGTCACGGAAAACCGATCGCACGAAGATGAATGCGGAGAGGACAATGCAGGGGACCGAGTAAGCGAGCCACCGTGCGGTCGAGATCGCATGGGAATTGGTTCGCCGCATAATGAGCAGCGCCGTGACCACGATCGCCACGAAAACCGCCGCGGGATAGAGGGCTGCGATACCGACGACGCCGCCGAGGTATAAGGCCGGTAAGATAAGCAACGCCGTCAAGACCGCCGCGGTGAGATTCAAATGAAGCAGCAACGAGACGACCCAGATACCGGGATTCGTGAATTTGGGAAAGAGTATCTGCCGATCCAGATAACCGAGGAAGCCCGCGATTGTTTGGTTTTCGATAGGCGACCTGAGGAGACAGTCCGCTTGAACCGCTATCGGCACGCCGGCCCGGTCCAGAAGATTGCCGAGGATGAGATCGTCCACGACCGTCTTCGACCACGCTTCGTTTACGTCGAGTCGGTCGAAGAGCCCCCTTCGGATGCCCGTGGCGCCCCCCCAGGGCCTGGGAAGGAACGTCATGAGGGAAAGGACGAATGCCGCGTAGAGCGCCTGACACACACCCCCAAGCGTGGGTGGACGGGGCTCGAACACCCGAAACGTCGTGACCACGATGTCGTCACACTCTTCCAGGGGAGCGGTGAAACGGGCCAGCCAGTCCGCGTCCGCCACGTTGCTGCTGTCGCAGAAGACCAGGATCTCGGCTTCCTCGCGTACTGCGCGGGCCCCCGCGATAAGATTGTGGTTCTTCTGCGCGCACGCCAAGCACGTTGAGCTCACCACTTTCCGGGCGTTCGAATGGGCCTCGCACAGGCTGTCGATCAATGCGCCGGGATCGGTGTCGGAGTCTTCATCCTCTACGATGAAGAGCACCTCGTAATTGGGATGGGTCTGCTCGAGAAAGGAGGGCAAAGCCCTCTTCTGAGTCGCGCCCACGCCCTTGACCGGGATAAGGACGTCGACTGCGGACCGACGTTCGGGCTCCGGGGACGAGGCTTTGCGCGCGCGTAATCCCCTGAGTCGCCTCCTGCCCATCAGAGTCGTTATCAGGATGAACAACCCGCTGATCGTCAGCCAGACTGTCAATCCCCCCAGAGAGCCGTCCATAGTTATCCGTATCCCCCGGGCCGCAGGGTCGGCCCCGACCGAGTCTCCAACCCCCGAAACAGCCTCGGCCCAAGACGAAAGTCTCCGACCCTCCGTTGATCCGCGGTCCGTCGGACTCGAACGCCGCCTCAAATACCGCGGTTCGCCGAGACAGTGAAACCGAAAAAAAAACCGCGAGCGGCGGTCCGTCAACGGTTCTACCCGCGGAAAGACCTGCCGGATTCACGTTTCTATTGGGTCACCGATACCTTCACGTTGCACGTGAGGCCCTCTTTGAGCATGCCGTCCGGGTTATCCAGGGCGCATTCGATTTCGTAGTCCGCGGGCACTTCCAGAGCGGGATTGCGGCTCACCCAGGGTATCCTTGTGATTTTGCACGTGTATTTCTTATCCGCAATGGCGTCAAACGTCACCGTCCCCCGATCGCCTCGCCGGAGCTTCACAAGATCGAGTTCGTGCACCTTGCACCGGACCACCATGTCCTTGACCGGCGCCACCGTCATGACGTGCATCCCGCCGTTCACTTGAGCATTCTCTCGAAATTGGGAATGCATCCAGACCAGATGGCCGCTGATGGGGGCTTTGAGAAAACCTCTATTGAGCGGATGCTTCGGGTCGGTGTAGGACCGCTTGGTTTGCCATTCCAGCAGATCCAGCCTGCGCCGCCGCTCATTTTGAGCGTGCTTCAGCTGCTTCTCCGATTTTTCGATGTCCGCCTCGACCTGATCGATGCTGTTCATAATCTCGCGGATCTGTTTCTCGATGATCTCTATCCGGCGCTCCTGATCTTCGACCGCTTGGGACTGCAGCATCCTTTTCGCCTTGAGTTCCCTGGCGTCCTCCAGATTCTCCTTGGCCGTAGCGAGTTCGGTTTGTCGGACTTTGAGTTGGACGTTGCGCAGTTTGTCCAGGTCGAGCTTTCTATGCCTGACATGTTGCCTGATGGAGTTGAGCTCATTCGGATAGAGGATGTTGTGGATGTTGATCATGGGTTCGCGTTCAATTTCGTAAGTTGCCAGCAGCCGACCGGCTTCTACGGCCTCCCCCTCTTTGATGTGGATCCTGGTGATCTCCGCGGCGAACGGCGCCACGACGCTTCGTTGATACGAGGCGAAGCTCTTCCCACGGAAGAGTATCTCGGCTTCAGACTTTGTGTCGGCGATTTGCGGAACAATCGCGGCCTTTGCCGGACGGGGACTCGAGGCAGCGTCTTTCGGTTCGTGCGCGACGAACACAAGGGCCAGAGAACCGACCGCAACGATGCCGGCCAGCAGGACTCCGAACGCCTTGGCCTTCGGTTTCGGCTTGTCAGTGTCGAATTGCGGCATTGTACCTGTTCAAACCTCCTGCAAGACCGGCCAGTTCGATCAGAGCCATGATTCGGTCTTGACGACTGTTCAGCGACTGGAGCCGGGCCGCGACTTTCCGCAATCGCGAGTCCACGTACTCCGAGTACTGCGCTTCTCCGTTCTTGTAGCGCACAAACGTGCGCTCTTCCTGTAACTCGGCGATCTTGACTTGTTCCCGTACGATCCGGTCGCGCGCGTCGGAGAGTTCGAGTTCGTTGCGTAGCTTCTTATATCGTACGTAAATCTCTCTGGACAACTGCTTGCGGCCGAGATTCATCTTACGAGCGATCATCTTCTGCCGCTTGATATCCCGGACCGCCCTAAACCCATCCCAGAGCGTGTAGTCGATGCCGAACGCGACATTGAGACCGGAAGATCGGTCAACCTGATTATTCACGCTCTCAAAATAGAACATCGGCTTCGGGGCGATGCGCACATACGCTCCCGTGATTCGATTGGACTGCAGCTGCTCTTGCTTCGCCTTGATCTTGAGCGCCAGATTTCCGCCCTGGATGTCCGAAAAAGTCACCAAATGGCCGTTGAAGCCGTCCAGAATCTGCTTGGCCGCGTCACGGGTATCCAGCCGCAAATAGTAGTCCGGGTGGTAGCCCATCAAGAGCTTGAGCTGATCGATGTACCCTTCCCTGGTCGCTTCCAACGCCTCGATCCGCAACCGAGCCTCGGACGCGTCCACCCGCAGCCCCCGCTCGGCGAGCGGGTCGATCTTGCCTTGGTCGCTCAGCGCGCGGGCGAATCTTAGCTTCTCGCCGCGGAGGCCGGCTGTCTGCTTGCGACTCTGAATCTCCTTATCGACGATCGAGATGCGATAGAACAGCTTCGCCATTTCGCCGATCCCGTCGGCGATCTTCTTGTAGTGAGCGGTCTCGGCGATATCTACGAGAATCCCCCTCGATTTAATCTTCAACAAGGCCAAATAGGGGTTCCAATTCCTGGCGAAGACACTCACGCTGAAGGGTTTGGTGTCTTCGATATCATCCGAATTGGCTTTCGCTAGAAAATACCGTGATGCGAGCTGAATATTTGGCAGCAATTCGGCATGCGCATCCTTGAGGTCTGCCGAACGTATCTGAATATCCAGGCGATTTTCCAGCAACTCAGTCGAGTGGGCAAGGGCGTAGCGAACACAGGTCGCAAAATCGAAGCGCCCGTAGGCGCGTGCTTCCGGCCGAGGTTCCGGGCCGGCAAAAAGCGATTTGGCGGGAAGCAGAAGGCAGATGAGCGTCAGGCAGATCGCCGGTGCGAAGAGGGGCGCACGCCGCTTGCTTCGGCCGGACGCGCCGAAGTCGAGCCTAAAAGCGAAACCGTCCGCGCTCCTTGTAATGAAGGTTGCCACTCGTAATCCACACCCTCACGTCCCTCATAAAGTCGAAACGGAGAGACCGGCCATAACGCAATAAAAATGCTGTATATTCTGAAGCTACCCTACAGCTCACTACACTGCACGGAAGTATATCCAAACGACCATGAAATGTCAACGATCTTTTCTGGACGCCGCTTTTCCGCGTCCGCCCCTCCTCGGAACAAACCCAAAAGTCATCGCGCGGCCGACCATTGCCGGCGACCCCTTGTCTCGAGATGAGCTCCCTCTCAACCGAGTCTTTTTGGTACCCCCCGAAACAGGCCGGCGGCCCCCCGCAGATGGACGACCGGCATAATTCCCCGCCCGTTTATAGAATGATTTCATTCAACTAATCTGACATCTTATTATTACTGAATGACAAGATTTATGAAGAATCAACCGCGGCCCTCCAGCCTCCCCCGCCTCTCAGACGGCCGCCGAAGGGGGTTCCGTCGCGGGGTCGATCAGCCGACTCAGCCGCCTTCGGAGCGCCTCATTACCGAAAAAGTCACGCTGTTTGATGCGGGCCGCGTACTCTTCCAACCGAGCGTCGAAGGCCCGGATCGCCTCGGGAGAAGGATCGCCTCGTGCGGAGCGCCGGCCGTATCCGAGTCGACTCACGTACACGGCGTTGATGAATTGCTCGTAGGCGTTCTCGATGGGGAAAGAGAAGACCGGCTTACCGAGATAGAGGGCTTCGGAAATCACGTTGTGTCCGCCGTTGACCAGCGCGAATCGGCACGCGGCCAAGTCCCGGAGGAAGCCTTCCGCCGAGGGCGCCTTGAAGATGATGTTCTTACGTGTGGGCTGCGCCCCGAAACCGTAGACGACGAACGGCCGGTCGACCTCCTCGAGTGCGGGAAAGAGCCGATGAAACGTCGGGGACGTCTGATAGACGAGCACGTGTTCGCCCTGCTCCGGTCGCTGTTCGGTGACCGCTCGCCTCACGACGGGCGGGAAGACCTCCACGCTGTCCGGGTCGGTCGGTGGAAGATCGAAAAACGACGTTATGAGATACCGATCCGCGGCGCTGAAAAGTCGTCTCACGATCGCGCACGTCATCAGCCTGCTCAGACGCTCTTCCTTGGGAGGCTCGTATGAACAGTGGGTCAGGATGTGCTGGTGATCGAGACTCACGCAGGGGCGGCCGAGAACCCGGGCGGCCCGCGGCGTGAAAAACTCGTAATCGGTGAGTATCAGATCCGGGTCGAACTCCCGTATGACTCGCGCCAGGCGCCGCACCACCGGCGGAGCGCCCAGAAATACCTTTCGGGCGTTGCGAAGCGTTCCCGGAACATCGACTCGATTGTCCCGGTAGATCGTCGCGGGGACGGGCAGATCGTGGACGCAATAGCCCTCATCCTTGAGCGCGTGCGCTGCGCCGCCTCCCGCGAAGAGATACTCATGCTCGGGCATCTCTCGGGCGACGATACGGGCGCGGTTGACGTGGCCCCTCGCGTCTCCCATCACCCCGTAGAATATCTTGCCCATGATCGGCCTCGCAGACGCGGCGACGTTTGGACGCCGGCCGGCGTTCATCGGCGCCCTGTTCGATCGGATGGATGACGTCGTGGTCCGAGATCGGATGTCGTCCTTGTTCGACCGGGCGCCGGATCGGCGAAAGGATGGACTCCGTCGGAGAGAACCGCGCCCTCGATTCTCGGCGAACATCCCGCGGGGAGCTTTATTTCACACGCGACCAGAGCAGGTCGATCTCGGCCCCCTGAAGATTCCTCGTGACCATGAAGTCGTCTTTCACGCCATAAACATAATACTTGAGTCGCTTGGCGTTGGGAAAAGTGATGAACATCGCGTGATCGTCGAAAGTCCATAGCCCGTCCGCTCCCGACGGGTGGTCACGGTTGAAAACCCTGCACGTTCCGTCCTTCCTGAGAGTCATGAGGATACGCAGGGAGCTCGCGGCGACCTTCTTGGGCCGTTCTTCGAGCGGGCTCTCATCGGGCAGCGCTTCCCAGGTGCCGATAAGCTGCGCCCAATCGACCTTGGGTTGATAGATCTGCTCGGGAGTGATCCCGCCGCTGTCCGCGCGTCCCGGCGCGTGGACGGCGAGGCAGGCGCAGAGGGCCGCGAAAAACATCGCAACGCGTATCCGTACGGAGAGGTTCGGTGAGCAGTTCCTGAAGAGGCTCGGTCTAGTCATCGAACCCATGGTTTCCCGTTGTGGTCGTCAAGTCAAGGGAAACCGGGGGCCGCCGAAACATCTCTGTGCTTTACATCATTGCTTTCAGTTATTTAGGTTTTTTAATTCACTGAGTTTTTGGTATCTCCATTATAAGGGTCCAACATCAAATATTTTTGCTTGACAGCGATTGGGGTCCATGCTACCTCCGGCTTCCAAGAGCCTTCTGGAGAAAAGGCGCTTCGCCAATCCCCGAGTAGTCAAAAACGGTCTCAGGACCGTCCGTCCGGACAAAAAAGGAGGGTACAATGTTAAAGAAGCTTGTAAGTGTTTTCACCTGCCTCATGCTGATTATTGCAGCATCAGTGGCAATTGCCGGCGGACCGCCCGTTCCGCCGCAGTACGCTCAGCCCTGCGCCCCCGCCCCCGCCGGCGGGCCCGCCGCGGCTCCGTCTCCCTATTGGGGTGACGCTCCGTTTCCCGGTCTTTGCGGCGGCGTGGTCGCGCTTCCGTTTCTCGTGGTGGGAAGCCTGCTCGGCGGCAATCCCGCAGGTCCTCCGCCGCCCCCTGCGTACGGCTACGGCGCTCCGCCGCCTCCGCCCTATCCTGCGCCGTACGGCGCGAAGTACGCGCCTCCGCGCGCGGCGGGCGGCTCGCTTTTGGGCGGCATTCCCTGCATGGAAATGTGCACCGGACTCATGGGGAGTATCACCGGTTCGCAGGGTTTGCTGTAGCGGTTGAGGGTATGAAGTTCATATAGCCGATTCTACCCGTTTTTCGGGGTCGACGCCCGAACGCGGGTTCTGCTTCGGCGTGACGGGTATTGGGAAAATCGGGGAGCCGTCTCCCCGGTTTTCTGCGTACAGGACGGCGTTCCCCCGTCTGCGTCTCCCTTCGCGAAGATAGGACACAATTTCTCGATTCCCATGTATAATCGAATGAACGTTGCTGTCTGCGTCATAGAATATGTCTTCGCGAACCGGAAAAGCTTCCTCGGACAAACTCCTCACTATCGAGGGCGTGCTCGACAGGCTCGTCTTCTCGTCGGACTCGTCCGACTTCATCGTGGGCAAGCTCATCGTTCGCGGCCGTCGCGATCCCGTTGCCATCGTGGGATCCCTGGCCGCGCCGCACCCCGGAGAGACGCTTATCCTTCACGGTGGTTGGGAGGTGGACAAGAAGTTCGGGGAGCAGTTCCGATTCGAGCGAGCCGAATCGAAGGTTCCGTCCACGGTGGCAGGCATCGAGAAGTATCTCTCATCCAACCTTGTCAAGGGTATCGGACCCGAAATGGCGCGTCGAATCACCGCGATGTTCGGCGAGGCCACCCTCGATGTGATCGAGTCCGAACCCGACCGGCTCCTCGAGGTGCCGGGGATCGGCAAAAATCGAGCCGAAGGGATATCCCGCGCGTTTCAGGATCAGAAGAGTATCCGGGAGGTGATGCTCTTTCTCCAGACCCACGGCGTTTCGCCGGCGTACGCGTTTCGGATCTTCAAACGCTACGGCCGCGCAGCCATCGACGTGGTCTCCCGGAATCCCTATCGCCTGGCGACCGATATTCGAGGGATCGGCTTTCATTCGGCCGACAAGGTCGCGGGGAGCCTCGGCGTGGACATGAAATCCGCGGTTCGTGCGGAGGCCGGCCTGCTCCACGTACTCGACACCGCGCAATCCGAAGGCCATGTCTACTATCCTCGGGCGCGACTCCTCGAGCGGACCGCGCGCCTGCTCACAATTGGAGAAGCCGTACTGGAGAAGGCCCTTGCCGAATTGGCGCGAAGGCGTCAAATCGTCGAGGAGGACGATCGCATCTATCCCGCTCTGTCCGCGTTCCAGGAGAACGCTGTCGCGGACCGGCTGCGCGAACTTCTCACCGCGCCCCGCATGGCGCCGCCGATCAACATCCCCGTGGCCCTTCAATGGATCGCGGGACGGTCCGGGATCATGCTATCCGACGCGCAACAGGAGGCGGTCTCGGCCGCGCTCGAACATAAGGCGCTCATCATCACCGGCGGTCCGGGAACGGGGAAAACCACCCTACAGAAAGCGTTGATCGATATCCTCGACGCGAAGAAGATCACGGTTCTCCTCGCCGCGCCGACGGGCCGAGCGGCCAAACGGCTTTCCGAAGCGACCGGAAGAGAAGCCAAGACGGTCCATCGTCTGCTCGAGTTTTCCCCCGCGGAGGGGGGCTTCCAGCGCACGGCCGAGCGCCCGCTCGAAGCCGACGTTGTGGTCGTGGACGAAACGTCGATGATGGACTTGGCGCTCACGCATCATCTCCTGGCAGCGATCCCCGCGGAGGCGTCGCTCCTGCTTGTCGGGGACGCGGATCAGCTGCCGTCGGTCGGCCCCGGCAACGTCTTGGGCGATCTCATCGATTCGGGAGCGATACCCACGGTTCGGCTGCAGACGATTTTTCGGCAAGCCAAGAGCAGTCTCATCGTGACCAACGCCCATTTGGTCAACCGGGGCGAAATGCCGCTCAAAGGCACGGAGACCGATGATCTCTCGGATTTCTACTTCATCGACAAGGACGACGCGGAAGAAGCGGTCGACATCATCACGCGCATGGTCACCGACCGAATACCCGGGCGCTTCGGAATCGACCCTCGAAAGGACGCGCAGATTCTCAGTCCCATGCGCAGGGGACCGCTCGGAACCGACAACCTGAACCGCGTGATGCGCGATGCGCTCAATCCGGACGGTCAACGCCTGAAAGGAGATCGGTTTCGTGTGGGCGACCGTGTCATGCAAACCCGCAACAACTACGAGAAGGAAGTCTTCAACGGAGACGTGGGAAGGATCGTCTCCTACGATTCGGAATGGGACGAACTCACGATCGATTTCGGCGCGCGGGAGGTGATCTATCACATATCCGAGACCGACGAAATCATTCCCGCGTATGCGGTCACAATCCACAAGTCGCAGGGGAGCGAATATCCGGTGGTCGTCGTGCCGCTGAGCACCCAGCACTATGTGCTGCTTCGCAGGAATCTGCTCTACACCGCGCTGACGCGCGGCAAGCGGCTCGTCGTCCTGGTGGGCAGTGAAAGGGCGCTTCGGATGGCGGTCGAAAACGCGGCGGTCGAACCTCGATACACCGGGTTGGCGGAGAAGCTCCGACGGTAAGCGCAACCTCGGCCGGCGCGATCCGCCGTATACGAGATTACGGCCTGAGCGTGTCCCTCCTTTGTTTCACCGCGTCCTCATAGAGATTCACGTATTCACGAGCGGAGCGATTCCACGAGAAATCCTTCTTCATGGCGCGGATCATGAGGCCCTTCCACGCATCCGGCTTGAAACGGTAGAGCCGCATGGCTCGATCGAGCGCACGCTCGAGGTCCGCGACCGACGCGCGTACGAACTTGAACCCCGTGCCGGCGTTCTCATCGCCGTCGAAGTCTTCGACGGTGTCGTTCAAGCCGCCGGTGGCCCGGACGATGGGAATGCTTCCGTATTTCAGGGCGTACATCTGATTCAGTCCGCAGGGCTCGTACCGAGAGGGCACGAGGATCATGTCGGAACCCGCGAAGATTTTGTGCGCCAGTTCCTGATCGTATGTGAGGAAGACCTTGACCCGGTCCGGATATTGTGAGGCCAACTCGGAAAACGACTCGTGATATGCGGTCTCCCCGGTCCCGAGGATGACCATCTGCGCTCCCTCCTCGAGTATGCCCGGCGCGGCCCCCTGGAGAAGGTCCAACCCCTTCTGACTGGAAAGACGGCTCACCATTCCGATCACCGGCGCGGCGGGATCGACCGTGAGCCCCGCCACACTCTGCAGGTCGGTTTTGCATTCTTTCTTGCCGGAGAGATCCGCCGTGTCATAGCGCGCGGCGATCTTCCGATCGGTTTCGGGATTCCAGACCGAGTAATCGACACCGTTGAGGATACCGGCGACGTGCGGATCTTTTTCGCGCAGCACACCATCGAGCCCGAACCCGAAGTCCGGCGTCATGATTTCATTTCGATAGGTTGGGGAGACCGTGTTCACCTTGTCCGCGAAGACTATTCCGCTCTTGAGGAAGTTGAGATCTCCGTAGAATTCCATTTCCCCCGGGGTGAAGTGCTCCCATCCGACGCCGACGATGGGCATGTCCCAGTGCCAGAAGATCCCCTGGTACCCGAGATTGTGTATGGTCATGACCGCCGCGGACGGACGGACAAGCGATTCGCCGGCGAAGAGCGTACGCAAATAGACGGGAACAAGCGCGGACTGCCAGTCGTGCGCGTGATAGAGATCGTATTCTTCTCCGGCAGCAAGAGCCATTTCCAACGCCGCTCTGCACAGAAAGACGAAGCGCTCGGAGTTGTCTTCGTAATCCCTGTCCTGTAGTCCGTACAGACCCGGTCGATCGTAGTATTCGTCATTCTCCAGGAAGATCATCCGCACGCCTCGCTCGTCCGTATATTCCCAGAACTCGCCCCGCGTGATGCGCGCGTTCAAATCCACGTCGATCGCTAAATCCATCTTCCGCAGATTGTATTTATCCGGTGTGATCCCCCGGTACTTGGGCATGAGCACGTCCACCGAGAGGCCGAGCTTGGCCAGTTCCGCGGGAAGGGCGGACAGTACCTCGCCCAAGCCGCCGGTCTGAGCGAAAGACGTCACCTCGGGGGTAACCATGAGTATGCGCACGCTCGTTAACCTCCGTTATGCGACGTGAAACGAAGCGCCGTACGCCCGCGCGGGCGGAAAATCGGTCGCCATGATCGTACCCGCGATCCGATGATCACTCATTCAGCCGGCCCGCAGTGCGACGAATATGAGGAATCAGACCTCCGTCACGAACCAGTTCTCTCATGAACGGGGGTATGGGCACGGTCTCGAACGACTCGCCGGTTGATCTGTTTCGAATGACGCCGGAGCCCGGGTCCACTTCGACCTCGTGGCCCTCCTCGATCCCGTCCGCCGCCGAAGGCGATTCGAAGATCAACAGGCCCATGTTGAAGGCGTTCCTGTAGAATATGCGAGCGTAGCTCTTTGCGATAACGCACGCGATTCCCGCTGCCTTGATCGCAACCGGAGCGTGTTCTCTCGACGATCCGCACCCGAAGTTCTTCCCGGCCACAAGAATGTCGCCCGGCTGCGCCTTCTGCGGAAACTCCGGATCCGCGTCCTCCATGACGTGCTCCGCCAGCTCCGCGGGATCGACCAAATTCAGATATCGGGCAGGGATGATCTCGTCCGTATTGACGTCATCGCCGAATTTCCATGCTTTCCCGTGAAACATTCTGAATCCTCCGCCGCTCCTGAAGCGACGACCGCCGAATCCTCCGGAGGGCGCGGCCTTCACACCGTTCGCGTTCCGACACGAGCGACGTGATTCCGTTCGCTTACGTCGTTCGTCCCCGTAAAAGCATATATGTTGTCACTGTCCGCGCGCTTTTGCAAGAAACTTGTGAAGATCCCGACCCCACGCACAGCGACACCGAACGGAGGTCTCCCCCTCCATGTAACAAATCGCGGGGGGCGTCGGCGGCATGTCGCGTCAAGGATCGACACACCGCGGGTTACGGGGGAGCGAGCGCGAAGAAGCCCGGGACTGAAACGCGTTTGGGCCGCGCTAAAGCGCGATATCCACCCAATATAGCCCCGCCGATCGCGAAAAAAAACTGGACAAATTTCCTGCGATTTCCTATAACGTGCAACTATCTCGGGAGCGGAGCGCCCCATCGACTGTGGCGGCGTTCGCGTCCGAAAAGATTGCCAAACCGTTAGGGCGCGGCGACTCGTTGATCGCCGTATCAGCGATACGCGGTCGACGCGATGTAAGCGCGCGTCCATGCAATCAAAGGAGGAATAATTATGGAAGTAGGACAAGTCATTCATCTGGACGGGCAAAAGGCCGAATACAGCCACTTCGGAAAGGATCGCTTCTCCACGTGCACGCTCCCCGACGGCGATTACGTGATCCTCGGCTTTGAAGATTCGTACGTGAAGCTCGCCTGGAGCGACGCGACAGGGCGCCCCTCGCGGAAACATCGATACAGGATCGAGGAGAACACGGTGCGGTCGGAACTGCTCAGCTGAATTGCCGCTCTGTCGCGATCCACGGCGGACGGTTCGATTCCACCCGAGCGGTCGTCCGCTTCTTCTTCGCTTCAGATCTCCCGCTTTTCGATGGCCCGTCCGTTTGACCTGAAATCCGCCTCCCGCACCAGCGGCGACCGCGGATGATCGAAAGCCCCTCGGGGCGCAGCACAGCGAGAGTCGGGGAGGGGCGCTTTTTGAAAAAAGCCCCCCTCCCCGGACCCCACCCCACAAAAACTTACAATATTGCGAATTGTTAAGCGGAATCGCCGACCCTTCGCTCAAGCACGATACTCCGGCGCGCGCACGACCAATGAGGTCATTCCGAGGAGCACATCGACGTGGCAACCTCAACGCCATTCGACGCCCGCGCGCCGAGATTGCATGGCGCCGTCTGCAACCACGGCGTTCGGCCCATCGTTCGAGAAGAACACGGCATCGTCTCCGTACCGGGTGGCCCGGAAACCACTGCCTCCGGGCGCCGAAGGCGCAAGAGGTCTTCGCTTGCGTCGAACAAGCCGGCATAGGCAAACAAGAAGATGAAAAGTAGACAACTCGTGCCGCAGCACAGCGAGAGTCGGGGAGGGGCGCTTTTTGAAAAAAGCCCCCCTCCCCGGACCCCACCCCACAAAAACTTACAATATTGCGAGTAGTTGGCCGGAGGGCATTCTCAAAACCACGGACACCCCCCAAACCCGTGCCGCAGGTAGGAGAGACGCCGCCGTCCTTCACGATAAACGCGTCGCAAAACCCCACAGTTCCGGCAGGTAAGGGACACACCGGTGCGGTAGGCTCACGTCTACTTCCCGGCGCCTAATCATGTCATTGCGAGGAGCAAAGCGACGAAGCAATCTCGACGGCACTCGATGGCATAGCTCCGTCCTGCGTTCAGAAGACAGCGCCGGCCGGTCCCGACGATTGCCGGCGTCGGTCGCTTGCATTTTGACGACAAAATGCATAAAGAATGACGAGGAGGTAACGCTATGACTCAGGGACAATCATGTGAGCGGTGTTCGGCGTCCACCGGATGCACGGCGAGACACACCGATCAACGAGTGTCGGAAGAGGTCGCGGCGGGTCCGTATCTCCTCATAGCGGGCGTTATTATCGTCGTCTTCAGCGTGATTCTGAAAGTCCTGGTCTTTTAGGGCGTCTCGGGATCGTTCCCAAAGACCGGGCCGACCAGCGCGACTCATTCCTCTTCATCGGTTTTGAGCACCGCGAGGAACGCGGATTGGGGAATGACAACATTGCCCACCTGCTTCATCCGCTTCTTGCCTTCCTTCTGCTTTTCGAGGAGCTTCTTTTTTCTTGTGATATCGCCCCCGTAGCACTTTGCAGTGACGTCTTTCCTCAACGCGGAAACGGTCTCCCGCGAGATGATTTTCCCTCCGATCGCGCCTTGGATCGGCACTTTGAAGAGCTGTCGGGGGATCTCCTTCTTGAGCTTCTCACACGCCTTGCGCGCCCGCTGCTGAGCCTTTTCCCCGGTCACGAGCATGGAGAGCGCGTCCACTTTCTCGCCGGCAACCAGGATGTCCACCTTCACGAGGTCGGTCGCCCGGTAATCGAGGAACTCATAGTCGAATGAGGCGTATCCCCGGGAGACCGACTTGAGCTTGTCGTAGAAATCAAAGAGGACTTCGGCGAGGGGCAGGTCGAAGATCAGCTCGACGCGGGTCGAGTCCAGGTAATTGATGTCCTTTTGGATTCCCCTGCGCTCGATGCAGAGGCTGATCACATTGCCCAGGTAGTCGTCGGGCATGATGATCGAGGCGCGGATGAACGGTTCTCGCGATTCGGCGATGTTCATGGGATCGGGATATTTGGCCGGATTGTCGATGATGATGTCGGCCCCGTCCTTGAGCGTCAGGGAATACCGCACCGAGGGAGCGGTGATTACCAGCGAAAGCCCGAACTCCCGTTCCAGCCGTTCCTGCACGATCTCGAGGTGGAGCAGGCCCAGAAAGCCGCACCTGAACCCGTGACCCAGCGCGGTGGAATGGTCCTTCTCGAAGGTGAGCGACGAATCGTTGAGACGCAGCTTATCCAGCGCTTCCGTGAGGTCTTCGTACTCGTCGGATGAGATCGGATAGAACGACGAGAAGACCACCGGCTTGACGAGCTTGAAGCCGGGGAGCGGCTCGTCGCAGGGCTTCGAATCGAGCGTGATCGTATCGCCGATCCGGGTGTCCTGCACCGTCTTGATGCCTGCGAAGAGGTAACCGACTTCTCCCGCGGAGAGTCTCTTCCCCGCCTTTCTGCTTATAAGGAAGATCCCGGTTTCCTCGACCTTGTGAGCAGCTTTCGTCGACCAAAGCCGAATGATGTCCCCCGACTTCACTTCGCCGTCAAATACTCGCGCGTGGACGATCGTGCCACGGTACGGGTCCCAGTTGGAGTCGAATATGAGGGCCTTGAGCGGGCGATTCGGATCGCCCTTCGGCGGGGGCACGTCTCTGACGATCGCCTCGAGCACCTTCTCGATGCCGATGCCCTCTTTTGCGCTGATCGACACCGCGGACTCGGGATCCAAACCGAGATCTTTTTCGATCTGCGCCTTCACGCGATCCACGTCCGCCGCGGGGAGGTCGATTTTGTTGATAACCGGGATGACGGCGAGGTCCAGATCGAATGCCAGATAGAAGTTGGCCAAGGTCTGGGCCTGGATTCCCTGGCACGCGTCGATGACCAGAAGCGCGCCCTCGCAGGAGACCAGCGCTCTGGATACTTCATAGGAAAAATCCGCATGACCCGGAGTATCGATAAGGTTCAGCACGTAGTTCTTGCCGTCCGCCGCAGGATACGGTAACGCGACCGATTGACTCTTGATGGTGATTCCCCGCTCCCGTTCGATGTCCATCGTATCCAGCATCTGGTCGCGAAACTCGTGCGCGCCGACAACCCCGGTCAGTTGGAGAAGACGATCGGCCAATGTCGATTTTCCATGATCGATGTGGGCAATTATGCTGAAGTTTCGAATATGCTCCATTACCTGCTCCCGACGGGCGCGCAATCAACTGCCCTCCCGCCGTCGTATATGCCCCCGCTCACGGGCGCCCGGCATTTCATTCCCAGACATAGACCGTCACTTGACGAGAGATGTCAAAGGTAATCTGTAGACGCGTCCCGTTCTCGTCAACATCACCAGGTCGTCTCCCTGGATCACGGGCCCCAACGCGTCCCGTTCCGGGGGGCGGAACGATTGGGAGCGCGCCTCGAGGAGAGTTTCGCCACGCTCGAGTCGATCGAGGGGCGCCACATAAATGAGGCTGTTGTAGGGAGCATGATTAAGTTCGATCACACTGCCGTTCCAAACCGTCAGGCCGGACGGGAAGGCTCCGTTGACGTACGATCCTTCTTCCCCCTTCAGGAGCGCTCCTGCTTCTCTTGCCTTGTTCGGATCGATAAGGTAGGTCTTCCTCGTGTAGAGGTAATTCGCGGCCAACCAGATGTCTCGACCGTTACGCCGAGTCGCGGCCATCGCGGTCACTTTGAGATGGCCCAACGGCAGGGACAGCACCAAGACGCCCCTCCCGGCCTCGAACGAAGCCTTCAGGTCGAGTCCCAGGAGAACATGCGTCGATCGATTCGCCGCGAGCGCCACACCGTTGTACACCGGCAGCGCGCGGAACTCGGGAATGAAGCTCTTGGGCATGATGAATCGGTCTTTCGATTCGCCGTCTCCGCGAGTCAGTCGGTGGATCGATACCGGCCGATCTCCGTCGCTGAGCGCGACCATGAGATCGCCCTCATACACCCCGAGCCCCAGAAGAGTCCGATCGCCGCCGACCACGGAAATCCGCCGACCCGCGACCCACTCGACCGTTCCCGTGGGCCGATCGAGCATGGCTGCAATAGGCGTTCGATTTGCCCCAACCACGATCGCAAGAAGCGTCACGGCAGGCACGGCCACATTGAGCGCATAGTTGAGACGGCTTGTGTACGGGTCTCCCCCGGTGAAGCGGACCGGCGTGTCGTACTTCTTTCGGATGCCGCGTTTCAGCCGAAAGTAGCCGACCACCACCTCGACCGCCATGATCGCGGAAAAGAACGACATCAGCTCGGTGAAGTAATTGACGTCCCTGAAGGCCCACAGCGCATAACAAATATAGAGGAAATACTTGCTCGTTATGGTGATCCGCGTTCCGATCCCCATGAGGTTGATCAGCACGCCGAAGACAACGACGATCAAGTAGAAGGCGATATAGACCATCCCGAGGAGCGGCGGCGCGAGCTGGTGAAAGACGACCAGCATGGCCACGATGAGCATACCGCACTGGTCGCAGACGAGATCGGTGAACGCTCCCGCCTGCGAGGCTTTGCCCGTGTGCCGGGCGTACGCGCCGTCGAGTCCGTCGCAGACAACGTGTCCCGCAAGAAAGACACACGCCAGCTTCGGATCTCGCACGAAAAAGATGATCACACCGGTCAGCAGCGCGAGGCCCACGTACGAGATCGTGTCCGGAACCACTCCCAGCCGCAGAAACCTCGGGATAACCACCGCAATGAGCTTCGTCCGCTGTTCGGCGAGCCACTGGTGGATTCGTCGATCCTTCCCGAAATAATTCAGGAATTCGACCCTCGGCTTGGTCTGCAACCGACCGGCGCCGTTTTCGCCTAGCTTCTTCAATTCCACCCGAACGCAGAGGCGCGCTCAGCCGCAACGTCGAACACGGTCGCTCGATCGCGGGCCGGGACGCGCCCGAATGTCACTCACATGAGTATTAGATATTCATTAATCGGCCGGATTCCCAGGGGCGCCTGATTCCGTGCCTCCGCGCGGCTTCGGTCCACCACGTTCCGCGCCTCCGGCCGACCTTCCCATACTGAGCGCGTGAACAGAACCGCGCCGACCGGACACGAATTCGGACGACGTGGCCGAACCATCTACAGCGCGTCTCGGATCTTCTCCCCGACCGCCGTTATCTCCGCCTGATCGCCCGGTACCGGCTCCCATTGCGAAATCGGCACGCCGTCGCCCGCGAATCTGGGCACGATATGAATGTGAAGGTGCGGCACGACCTGGTTGGCGGCCTTGCCGTTCAGTTGCATGATGTTCATACCGTCCGGTTCGACTACGGCCTGCACGGCCCGCGACAGTCGAGCGATTACCGTACACAGATGACCGTAGAGTTCGGGAGAGATCTCGAGAATGTTTCCGAAATGCTCCTTTGGAATGACGAGGAGATGCCCTCTGTTCAGCGGCATTATATCCATGAACGCCAACGCCCGATCGTCCTCGTAGACCTTAGCGCATGGGACGTCGCCGGCGACGATCTTGCAAAAGATGCAGTCCGGATCGGTCTTCATATCCTTCTCCCCTTTCCCGTGGTCCGGCTTCGGCGCCCCGTAACGCCGAGCCGCATCCAAATCCCATATCGTGGGTCACCGATATAGCATGGTTCCGGGCGGGCGCCAACATGAGCGAATTTGAAAAACACCGGAGGACGGGCTTCGAACTATGCGTTCTCCGACCCGATCGCCGGCCGCCGATTCGTCCTGCGCCTCACTCTTCGCCGATATGCTCGAAGAGCACGGTGCTCAAGTATCGTTCCGCAGCGCTGGGAAAGATCGTCACTATCACCGAGTCCTCGAACTCGTCCCGCTGGGCGACCCGAATCGCAGCGGCCGCCGCGGCCCCCGACGAGATCCCTGCGAGGATTCCCTCTTCCAGGGCGAGTCGCCGAGCGTACGAGATCGCCTCCTCGGATGAGACCGTTATCACCTCGTCAATGAGACTCAAATCGAGCACCCCGGGGATGAACCCCGCGCCGATCCCCTGGATCTTGTGCGGACCCGGCGCAGGCTTACGCCCCTCGAGAGAGTGGGTGATCACCTGGCTCTCCGCGGGTTCCACCGCAATCGACCGGATATTCTTCCCTTTCTCGAACTTGATGTATCGCGTTACCCCGGTAATCGTTCCCCCGGTTCCCACGCCGCACACCACAGCGTCGATCCCGCCGTCGGTGTCGTCCCAGATCTCCGGGCCGGTTGTTTCCTGGTGAATTCGAGGATTGGCCGGATTGTCGAACTGCTGGGGCATGAAATATTTCTCGGGATCCGAGGAGACCAATTCGCCGGCCTTGTCGACCGCGCCTCTCATCCCCTTGTCGCCCGGGGTGAGAACCAACCGAGCGCCGAGCGCCTTGAGGATCTTGCGCCGTTCAACGCTCATGGTCTCCGGCATGACCAGCGTGAGCGGATAACCCTTCAGCGCACACACATACGCCAGCGCTATGCCCGTATTGCCGCTGGTGGGTTCGACGATCTCCGTGTCGGCGCGGATCGAGCCCTTTTCTTCCGCGTCGCGGATCATTGACACGCCGATGCGATCTTTTACGGAATACGCCGGGTTTCGACCCTCGATCTTGGCGAGAATCACGGCCTTTCCCGAACCGTTTATTCGGTTCAAGCGGACCAGCGGGGTTCGTCCGACTGCGGCTGCGTTGTTTTCATAGTAAGGGGGCATAGTAGTCACGTGCTCCGTCGTAATTTTGCCGCGGACGCTCCCGCGGCGTGGCGACTGCGCGGGCCCGCGTGCCTCGGGCCGAACCTAATTCTTTACCATTTCCCTCGTGTCCGCATCAAGCGTTCTCGTGCGCACTTCCCGCTTCCCAAATCTCCCATCGATTTACCCGGAACGCTCCGGGCACATCTTTACACGGCCTCGGGCGAATCACCGCCGGATTCCGGACCGTCTTCATCGACCGCTCGACTCGAGAGATCGCGTTTCAGTTCTTCGACCTGCTTCTCAAGATTGTCGATCCGTTCGGTAAGACGCTCAATATCTTCTGCGCCGGCGCTGCTCCGCCCGGCCGGCCACGCGGTGATCGCCCGCTCGATTTTACTCCGAGCCTCCGCGGCCGCAGTTATCATGTCCGCGACCGACGAGCGGAATCCTCCCGCTTTGAAGAGTTCCGAGAAGGCCTTTTCCGTTTCTGCTATCCAGACCTTGCGGAAGTCCTCGAACGCATCGCTCTTCGAGTCCTCGGGAGCCCACGACGGCATACGCTCGACTACGCCGCCGACGATCTTGTTGCTCGCCTCGGCCAGGTGATTGCGGAAATCCGCGAGGAGTCGGAGGAACCGTAGTTCCGCCTCGATCGCCCGCCCGGCGTGCTTTTGCCAGTCAGCGAGAGGGCCCGGCTTGGGCAGTCGAAACATCACGCCAGCGGTCTTCTCGTATGTTTCGAGCCACATGGCGGTCAGCTCGGCCGGCGTCCCCGCGAAACTCCCCCTTTTCCCGCGCGTGCCGAAGAGCTCCGGGAAGACCCCCCGCCAGGGACCGGTTCCCGACGCGCCGACACTTCTGAGGAAGGAATCCCACTGTTCGGCGAGCCGGTCCGTCTCGGTCGTCTCGGGCAGACCGAACATTCTCCTGAGCGTCTTCTCGTACGCCGCGCTCCACCGATCCGTAATCGACTTGACCACGTCCGGATCACGTCGGGATTGCAGAAGCTTCGGCGCGTCCCGATACGCGTCCGCGATCATGTCCTGCAGCTGCCTCGGGTCCGCGTACGGGATCGGAAGCGCCTCTCCCGAGCCCGTATCAAATCGCGTCGCGGGCGATTTCTTCGTGGCGGATGCGCCGACCTGCTCGATCATCGCCCGCCATGCCTCGGTCAGACGGGCTGAAGAATCACGCATCAACTTCAGGAACTCGTCCTGGGCTTTCGTTTGATCGGTTGAACCCATCGGGGACTCCATCGGCCGTGTCAACACTTCCTTTGGCCCGCGCCGCTCATTGCCGCTCATCCAATAGTTGGCACACGCGCGGGCCGCCGTAAAGCGAAAACGCCGGCGCTCCTCTAGGAAACGGTAATGGTTCACCGGGCTTGAGGCGGCTCTGCGCCCGGTGAGGATGGAGGGGGAGATGAGTCGCCCCCTCCAAGCCTCCCCCATCGAGATATCAATGGCTTGTCGCCATCCCGGTGAACGGTTACCGGAAACGACACCCGGGGGCGCCAATCCGCATGGCCC
>CAYLRL010000001.1:177182-219689 GCA_964385875.1 uncultured Syntrophales bacterium | reverse complement strand
CCTCCATCCTCACCGGGCGCAGAGCTGCCTCAAGCCCGGTGAACCATTACAATAATACTATATCATCCAACCTGTTGTCCATCTTTCTTAAACACAGATATAAACCCCGCACCGCATACGCCCTCACTTGCCCACGCAAAACCGCTCGAAAATCCGCTCCAATACTCCCTCCTCCGCACGCTCACCCGTGATTTCCCCGAAACACCCGACCGCGTCCCGCACTTCGAGCGAAACAATCTCCGCCGGGACGGGCTCGCCGCGCTCGAGTCGTTCCACCAGGCGCTCGATCCTGCCGACAGCGGCTTCGGCGAGCTCACGACAGCGACGGTTGAGCGCCCCTCGATCGCGGACCGCTCCTCCGGCGAGAGCGGCGTCCCCAAGATCGACCAGGACCCGCTCGAGCTCGTCCATGCCCGGCCCCGTCCGCGCGCTCACTCGGACGGCCCGAGATCGGACACCCGCACGGTCGAGATCGCGGTCCGTCACGCGAATCCCGAGATCCGCCTTATTGAGCGCGATAACCGTGGGAAGATCCCGAACAACGTCCATGACGCGACGATCGTCGTCGTCGAGCGCTTGGGACCCGTCGACCACCGCTATCGCGAGGTCGGCGGTTTCCGCCTTGGCCAGGGCTCGCCTGATTCCTTCGTCTTCAACGGGTTCGGGATCGGTGCGAATTCCCGCGGTGTCGCAGAGGACGAAAAGCCGACCGGCGAGCGCGAGGCGCTCTTCCACCGTGTCTCGCGTGGTTCCGGGCGTGGGATGCGCGATGGCTCGATCCGAGCGCAGCAGCGCGTTGAAAAGGGTAGATTTGCCGACGTTGGGTTTTCCGACGATGACGGTTTGGAGGCCCTCTCGGACGATCCGTCCCGCCTCGGCCCGCGCGATCAATTCCCGGATCGTCTCGAGCGCGCGGCGAAGCTGTGGAAGCGGGTCCGGTTCGGGTTCCAATTCGTCTTCGTCAAAGTCGAGATGAGCTTCAAGCTCGGCGAGGAGGTCTTTGAGGAGGTCTGAAACGTTCCGCACCTCGCGGGAGACGGACGCGTCCACGCGCGCCCGTGCTTCGAAGGCGGCTTCGGGGGTCGGCGCCTCGATGAGGTCGATAACCGCCTCGGCCTGGGCCAGATCGAGCCGCCCCGAGAGGAACGCCCGCCGGGTGAATTCGCCCCGGCCCGCAGGTCGAGCGCCCGCCTTCACGATAAAACGAATCACCGTATCCAGGACCACAGGGCTGCCGTGCAGGCTGATCTCGGCGGTGTCGTCACCGGTGTACGTCGCAGGGCCTTTCATGAAGACCGCAACCCCGTCATCAAGCGTGCGTCCGGTCTCCGGATCGATCACGCGGCCGTAAACCGCTCGACGGTCGGGAAATTCGTCACGCTCTCCCGACGGCAAAAAAACAGTCTCGATGATCGTCAGTGTGTCCGGTCCGCTGAGGCGGATCACGCCGATCCCGGAATATCCCCGCGGGGTGCCGAGCGCGACGATGGTGTCGCCGGTGGGGGTGTGTGAAGCCATGACTCGGGAACGCGATCCGGTCTCGGGAGACGTCCGACGATTCGGGGCGCAGGTTCAAGGTTGGGGTGGAATGAAGACTCGGGCGCGGCCGCCGGGCAGACGAGGAAGCAATCCAATCGACCGATCGGCCGGGCCCACGGAGGCGCTTTTTTTTGACGCCGACGCATCCCACACAGGCTGCGTCGGCGTTTTCTTCTTCATGCAACGCAAGCGGGTCAGCGCCCTCTCCTTTTGTTTACGGGGCCGCGTCGCGGGTAGACCACGATGCGCCTCACGGGTCCTTCCCCGTGACTCTTGGTGTACACCTCACGATCTTCGGAAAGGATCATATGAACGATGCGGCGTTCGCTCGCCGGCATCGGATCGAACCATACCGGCTTCTGCGTTCGCTTGGCCTTGGCGCACAGCTTGGCGGCCTTGTCTCGGAGGTTCTCCCGTTTGCGGAGGCGGTAGTTTTCCGTGTCGACGATGACTTCCACCTTTTCTCCGGGAGGATTATCCTTGTTGACGATCTTGTTGACGAGAAACTGGAATGCGTCCAGGGTTTGGCCCTTCTTGCCGATCAAGAGGCCGGATCCGTCGCCTTCGATTTCGAGCTCGATGGTTCCGTTGACCATTCCGGCGCGAACCCTGGTCTCGATGGGCATGCGTTTCAGCATCTCTTCAAGCGCCGACTTGGCGTGCCACAGAGGCGAACCGTGCTCCGGTTCGACGACAGTCTCCTCTTCGGCCGGTCTCGGCTCCTGAGGCGCCGGCTCTGCGGACGCGGCTTCGGCGGACTTTCTCCGTCGCCCGCCCTGTGACCTGCCGGGACCTCTGCCCGTCCTTGGGCGGTTCTCTCGGTCAGGAGTTTTCTCTTCCGCTTCGGCTTCGGCTCGTTGAGTGGATTGTTCCCGGCCGTCCGCGGGCTGCTCGGAAGGCGCCTCTTCAGGGGCGCTCTCCGCTTCAGCGTGCTCGGCGGGTCCATCCGACAGCTGTGGTTCCGGTTTCGCGGGAGGCTCCTCGTCGTGGGAGGAGACGGGCGCCGAGTCGGCGGAGGATACTCCCTCCTCTCCCATTTGCATGACTTCCTTGAGGATGTCCCGTTTTCTGACTTTGATGCGAGCGTCTTTCTGACCGACGATGCCCAGGAACCCACGGCTGCTCTCTTCGATAACCTTAACTTCGAGGAGGCTTTCTTCCACCTGAAGTTCGTCGGCGGCTCTCCTGATGGCCTCCCTGACTGTCTTCCCGGTAAACTCTCGGTAGGACATCGAGTGATTCCCCTTACTTCGCCAATTTATTCGTGAGCAGCTGCTGTCCGATCGATAACACGTTGCTGATCAGCCAGTAGAGGACGAGTCCCGATGGAAAGGAGAGGAAAAGGTAGGTGAAGACCACCGGCATGATAAGCATAATCTTCTTCTGGGTGGGATCGCCGGCCGAGGGAGTCAACCACTGCTGCAAGACCATCGTTCCGCCCATAAGAATGGGTGTAACGTAATACGGGTCCGGTGCGGAGAGGTCGTTGATGCAGAGGTAAATGGAGGGGATGCAGACGAATGACGCATGACGAAGTTCGATAGCGTATGAGAGTGTCTGGTACAGTGCTATGAAGACCGGCAGCTGCAGAAAAATGGGCCAACATCCGCCGAGCGGATTGACCTTGTGGTCTCGGAACAACTCCATGGTGGCCTTGTTCATGGCCTGCTTATCGTCTTTGTGCTTCTCCTTCAGCTTCTGGATTTCAGGTTGCAGGTCCTGCATCCTTTTCATAGACTTCATGCTCTTGTGGGTCAGCGGAATGAAGAGGATCTTGATGAATACGGTCAGCAGAATGATGTCCAGTCCCCAGTTCCCCGTGCCCGGTATTTTGACGCCGCCTACCGTAAAGCCGTAGTGGGAGAACCGGAGGAACTTCATAAGATACTCGGACATCACCTCCAGGAGCATGTAGTCGCTGTAATAGAGTGCGCGGTCCAGACTGTGGCCCGCTTTGGCCAGCGCTCGATGTTCCTTGGGGCCCAGGTAAACCGTCACGTCCCGGGAGACCGGCGTCCCCGGCGGGAGATCCACGGCCCCGTACCTGATCCAAATTTCGGCTATTCCCTCCTTTGTGGGTTTGAACAACGTGACCCGTTCGGCCGGCTTTTCCCCAAAGGCCAACGCCTTGAAGAAATAGACGTCGCCCAAACCGGCCCATTCCACTTTTCCCGACGGTTCCTCGTCGCCTTGAATCTTCGTGAAGTAGTAGTCCTTCAAGTCGCCGTTGAGGAGTATTTCAACACTGTTCCACTCGAACCGGCCGGTCCCTTCGCCGAGATAGAGCTTCTTCCAGGGAAAGGTGAGCCGGTAGTTCGCGGTCTCTTCTCGGTGGTTGGTCAACGTAACGGTCAGTCCGACCCCGTAGCTGTCCCCGTGAAAGGTGTAGGCTTTTTCTATGGCGAGCCCGTCCGCGGTGACCGTTCTGAAGGTAAGGGTATATTCGTCGTCTTTCCCGGTGAGCGTGACCTTCCCTTTGCTCTCTTCGGTGGTGTAGACCAAGTCCTCATCGCTGAAGTTCTCGTCTCGGCGGGTGAACGACAGGGTCGGTCCGGACGTGTCGGGGCCTCTGGGGCTGACGAGATCCACCAGCTCGGGTTTGTTGATTTCTTGCTTGAAGTCCTTCAGCTTAAACGAGAGGATTTTGGCGCCTTTGGTCGAGAGCTTCGCTTCATAGATCGGGCCGGAGACCGTAATAAAAGCCTCGAGCGCAGGCTTCGTCAGTTCGGGAGGTTCGACGACCGCCGTTTCCGTCCTTCCCCGCGCGCGCTTGGCCTCTTCGCCGGGCGCCGGCGTGCCGGGCTGTTCCGCGTCGGGGCGCGTGGGCCGGTCTTTGACCTGTTCCGCGGTTTGAGTGGGAGCTTTCCCTTTCTGCGGCGGGTGATACGCTTGGTAATAGAGCTGAAATACTATAATGATCAGCGCGGTCAGTACGATCGCCAAGATCAGATTTCGGTCCATGCTGTTCTCCCCACGTCAGGGGACGTGATGACAGGGAGAAGAACGTATCGGACGGCCGAGACCGCCCGGGCGCTTCCCGTCTACGGGACGGGATCGTATCCGGCGGGCCCGAACGGCCTGCACCGAAGAAGGCGACCGATGGTCAACCGCGATCCTTTGAGAACCCCGTAGCGAAGGACGGCTTCCCGGGCATAATGGGAGCAGGTGGGATAAAACCGGCAGCAAGAAGGAATATACGGCGACAGCGCTACTTGATACACCCTGATCATACCACTGAGGGTATATCGCCCCGAGATCCGGCAAGCTCTGTGAAGAACCGATCCAACTCGGATCGGAGCCGGTGAGTGTCCAGATGTTCGGCGCCCTTGAGCGCAATGAATACAATATCCGTTTCGGGAGGCATTTTCTCCCGATTCAGTCTGAAGTATTCCCGGAGTCTCCTCTTGATCCGATTTCGGACGCACGCTGCTCCTACCCGTTTGCCGACGGCTATTCCCAATCGTCTTCCGCCCGGCGAATTCTGCAGCATTCGGATACGAAAATGACGCGTTCGATGGGAAGAGCCGTCCTCGATGACCCTCCGAAAGTCGGAGGACCGCCGGATCCGGTCTTCTTTCCTCAGTTTGGAACCGGCGGGTTCAGACCGCCAATCGCTTGCGCCCCTTCGCCCTTCTCCGCTTGAGGACGAGTCGACCACTTTTTGTCCTCATCCGAATGCGGAAACCGTGTGTTCGCTTTCTCGAAGTGTTGCTCGGCTGAAATGTTCTTTTCACGTCGGTTCCCTGTCCTTTCGTTCGACCCCTAAAACGATAATCAAAACAGATACGCTCATGGAAGTCAAGCAATCTTTTCCCGGCCGCGGCCGCATCCCACCGCACGCTCCGCACGCCGGCCGCGCCGAGCAAGGCGTCCGCGTAAGCCGCGGTCCGCGCGCGACCCTCCGCGCTTCGGACACCATTGTGCGCCGGCGGTTCCGCGGCGGGGCGCAATGGTGACATCACTTTAAATATTTGTTGCATTCACCCGTTATCAATGATAAATACCGTTTCAAGGTTTCCGGAGGAGGTCCGCACCCATGATCTTCCATATCATCATCATTCTCTTCATGATTTCCGCCGCAGCGGCGTTCTTGATCCTGTGGTACCTCTGGGTCAAACGGAAACTCGAATCCGCCTATTTCCTCGACGACGAGCAACAGACGCTCTTTCCGTTCCGATACTTCTCCTGGCTTCTCCTTGGTGTGATTCTCGTCACGTGTCTGACTCAGATTCATTTCGTGCGGGTCTCCTCCACCGTCCATCAGAAGCTCTCCGATTTGGTCGCGCCGCCGCCTATCGAGGAGCGGGTCTCGGCCGCGGATTTCGCGGAACTCAAGGGTATGGTGGCCGGGTTGCGTGAGGACGTGGTGGAACTGGGCCATAAGACGGAAAAGGCTCGGATAGCCCCCAAAGCGAAGATCACTCCTCCCGAGAAGAAGCCCGTCGCGGCCCCGGAGCCTCCCGCCGCAATTTCCCGCACAACGCCGCCCAAAAAGAGCGCCCTGATTGCGCTCAAACCGAAGCCTCGTCCGGCCGTACGCGGGGGGTTCGCGGGCGAAGCCAGGGCCTCGTCCGCCAAGTCGAAGGAGTCGCCTTCCCCGAAAAAGCCCGATCGTCCCGAGACGCCGCGACCCGCCAAACCGAAGGAAGAAAAAGAAGTCTGGTCGATGACGCTGAATCTCGCTGGAACGGTGACCGCGGATTCGCTGAATCTTAGAAAACGGCCGAGCGAGAAGTCTCAGGTTATCGACCGACTCGAATCGGGTCAGGTGGTCAAGGTGACGGAGAAGCGCGTCGTGGGCGACCGGGTGTGGTTCCGGGTGGTGACCGCGGAGGGCCGGGCCGGTTGGGTTGACTTCCGTTACCTGCGGCTTCAGGCGCAGCGCACCACGTGATCGACGCGGAAGCGGCGTCCGTTTTCTGTACGCGTCTCCGCGTTCGATTCTCGCGGTTCATATTGAAAGCGCATCGCAATCTCGCCATAACGCTTGATTTTCAACATTTCTTTTAGTAAAAGAGTGAGTTATCGGAAGAGGGGCGCTCATCCGAGTTCATTGGGTTGTTCTCGTCCGCTTCCCGATGACGAGATTGTATGGAACCACGTCCGTTTTCCGTTACGGAATGAACAAGTTAGGTTTAGGGCCACACAGTTTTCGGTCCGTCGCGCCGATGTTGTGTCCACGACCGGGCCCGGACACCGCGTGTACGTATCAAAGCGCGCACTCCCCGGAGGGTGTGAAAGCAGGTTCAGGGCTCGCAGGCGCCACGTGGGAATCGTTCGGATATGCGGAACGCTCGGATGTGAGGGGCGATTTGCAACGAATTATGCGCCTGCGCGGCGCGTTGAACGGGGTAACGGGGTATGGATCGGCGGGCCGTTGTCCCGGCAGGGCGTCGGGCGCGGACGATGCGGATTGTCAGGGAGAGAGGTGACCAATGGTGAAAGCGCGTATCCTCGTCGTGGAGGATGAAGGAATCATCGCGGAGGACATTCGAACCAGTCTTCAGGATCAGGGCTACGACGTGATCGGGGTCGTGGCCACGGGCGAGGACGCCGTCAAAACGGCCAAGGATACCCAACCCGATCTTGTGCTCATGGACATCGTGTTGGGCGGGGACGAGGACGGAATCGACACCGCTCAGCGCATCCAAAACGATCTTGATGTTCCGGTGATCTATCTGACCGCGTTCGCCGACGACAAGATGGTCCAGCGCGCGAAGACCACGGTTCCTTTCGCCTATCTGATCAAGCCGTATCGCGACACGGAACTGCACACCAACATCGAGGTGGCGCTCTATAAGCACAATCTCGAACGCAAGCTCCGCGAGAGTGAAGAGTGGCTTTCGGTTACGCTCAAGAGCATCGGTGAGGGCGTGATCGCGACGGACGCGGACGGTGCGGTCAAGTTCATCAACCCCGAGGCGGAAAGCCTCACCGGTCGGAAGCAGAAAGAGGCTCTCGGTACACCCCTGGAAGAAATATTTGACGCGCGCTCGGCAAAGACCGGTCGACGACAGAAGAAAGCCGTGCGCGACCTCCTGAAGATTACCGAGCCCGTCGACCTCGCCGACGGCTTCAACCTGCTCGAGACAAAAGGCGGCGAACGCCTTGAAATAGAAGCCGCGGCCGCGCCCATTAAAGACGAAAAGGCCCGGACCATCGGTATCGTCATCACCTTCCGGGACGTAACCGAACGCACGCGCGCCCAAGCTCGCCTCAGGCTCCTTTCCGGCGCGGTTGAGCAAAGCTCGGAAGGCATCGCGGTCGCGGATCTCGACGGATCGTTGCTCTTCGTCAATCAGGCCGCGGCGGACATGCACGGTTATTCGCTCGAAGATCTGGAAGACGCGTCGATCGAGGCGTTTCACGCGAAGGAGCAGATGTCCGCGGTGAACAAGGCGAATCAGGCGACCCAGAAGAAGGGGACCTTTAGCGGAGAGATTCCCCATCGGCGCAAGAACGGCGAGACCTTCCCCACCCTCGCCCACAATGCGCTGCTCCATGACGCGGACGATCAACCGGTGGGCATCATCATGGCCATACGCGACATAACCGCGCTCAAGGAGGCCGAAGAAGCGCTGCGACGCAGCAATGAAGGACTCGAACAGAAAGTCGCGGAGCGCACCAAGGATCTCGAGGAATCCCGCAAGGAGATCAAGCGATACTCGGAAAGCCTCGAGAAGGCCAACGAAGCGCTCAAACTGGTCATATCGAGCATCGAAGAACAGAAGACCGAAGTGGAAGAGCGCATTGCGCACAACCTGAACCTTACCATCAAGCCGGTTATCGATCAGCTCAAGTCCCAGGATCTTCCCGACACGGTGCAGTTCCTCGTGAAGTCGTTGGAATTCAATCTCTCAAACCTCTTCTCTTCGTTCGGCATGAAGCTGATGAAGGAAGGACACCGGCTGACCCCGCGTGAGGTCAGAATCTGTGAGATGATCCGGTCGGGGCTTTCGTCGAAGCAGATGGCCAAGATCATGGGGATTTCACCGCAGACCATTCTCGTGCACCGCAAGAATGTGCGCAAGAAGCTCGGGCTGGCCAAATCCCGCCAAAACCTGGCGTCTTATTTGAAAGCGAACCTCTAGTCGAACGCCTCCGTCTGAGGACGGTCCCGGGAGCGTCCGGCGGGAGACCGATACGGCGGTGAAGGAACTCCCACCGCGTCGACGATCGTAGCTTGACCGGACAAATTTCATGCCGCCGCCCAGGCCGCTCATGTCGTTTCGCCGATCGAGGTCCACTGCGCGGGCGCCAATCAGTTCTTGCCGAATCCTCATCCGACCGGGTAAAATATGAGAGCGTCTGAGGACTGAGAGAACCGTCAACTTGGTTGTCGCGCCGACCGGATCTCGGACGTCTCGAGCATGGTGGTTCGTGGAGTCGGGTATGGAGGAGGAAGATCTACAGACGGTAATCCTTGATGAGGACGAACGCTCGGCCGCGGCCATCGAATTGAGCTCCATGGGGGCCACCGCGACCGTGGACCTCAGAGAGGTGGGGACCGGCTCGATCGGGCAGTTCCTCAACGCCCTTCCCCTTCCCTCGTGCGTGGTCGACGAGACCTACACCATTCTTTTCGCCAACGAATTCATGCGCAAGTTTCGCAAGGCCGACGACGAAATGGTCGGCTATCCGTTTTACATTCTTTTCCCGGATCGGACCAAGTTCGGCCGCATACGCGGTCTGCTCGACACGGTATTCTACAAGCGCAAACCCCAGGTAACCGAAGTGGTCCTCCAGATGAACGGCAAACGACTCTGGGGGAGAATGCACCTGCGCAGCGTCCGCCTCTGGCACGACAGCGACGACCGCGCGATCCTCGTGCTGATCGAAGACCTGACGCACGAGAAGATGCAGCTTGCGGTGAACAAGCGCCACGAAGTCGAACTCCGCCGGACCCATGAATTGCTCGAGAAGCGGGTCCGAGAGCGCACGGTCGAGCTTCATTCCACCAACGAGCAGCTCCTCGCGGAAGTGGCCCAACGCAAGCAGGCGGAATGGAAGCTCCGTTCGAGCGTTCGTCGGCTCGAAAAAACGCTCGATGGAACGGTCTCCGCGCTCGCGGCCATGGCGGAAAAACGTGATCCGTACAACGCCGGCCATCAGCGCCGAGTCGCCCGACTCGCCGGCGCCGTCGCCGAACAAATGGGACTCTCCGAAGATCGAACCGGCGGCATCATCATCGCCGCGTCCATGCACGATATCGGAAAGATCTCAGTGCCGGCGGAACTCCTGAGCAAACCCGGCCGTATCAACGAACACGAATACGGGATCATCAAAGCCCACGCCATGGTCGGCTACGATATTCTCAAAGAGATCGATTTCCCCTGGCCCCTCGCCGACGTGGTGCTCCAACACCATGAACGCATGAACGGATCGGGCTACCCCCAACGACTCAAAGGGAACAATATCCTCCTCGAAGCCCGGATCGTCGCGGTCGCGGACGTCGTCGAAGCCATCTCCTCACACCGACCATACCGCCCCGCCATCGGCTCGGACCACGCCATAGACGAAATCAAATTCAATCGAGGACACCTCTACGACCCCGACGTGGTCGACGCATGCCTCAGCGCACTCGAGTCGGGATTCGAGTTTGAGTAGGGGCGTGGATCTTCGCTAAGGCCGACGAGATCCCCGCCCGGTCCGTCTCGAAGCTCGTGATCAGGCGGGCTGCTGATGCGGAGAAGGGTTCATTTCACCTCTTCATGACCTTTTCCGTTACTCCGCGCGACTGTCTTAGGGGCCCCTTGCGAAACGCTTGGCCGGTGCGATATCATAAACAGTCCACGTCAAAACCCAATACGAGAAGCTCGTCCACATCCACCTTGAGGAAGGATGGGGGGCGAAGGAGCAGTTTTTCGGGCTTCCGGTCATACGAGGTCTCAATGAACCAAAATGCGTCGACCGAAGAAGAAGTCAGGTCGTTTATCGTCAAGAGGCTGTCGCTGGTCGCGGTCCAGCGTGGCGTTACGTTCAGCGAACTGGAAGGTGGAAGAGGACACGCTCGCTGGAAACGCGCCTTTCAGCGCAGCTCCGGGAAGCAAAAGCCCGGCGTCAAGGAAAAGAATGAGTTGATTCATGAGCTGTGGCGCAAGGGATTGGTATTCATAGAACCGCCGAGGGGAAAACAGCGCGCCGTTCGGCTCTGGGATGCGCATGCGGGCCGGGCGAAATTCGCGGTCACGACTTCCGAAGGCGGTCCTTCTGAAAAGCCGGCAGTTGCAGCGACGGACATAGAGCGCGTCAAGGCAGCGTATGAGGCGCTTTCTTCGGAGCATTTCGGCTTTGTGCCTATCTACAGGGTTCGCCGTGATTCAGGATTGTCCGACGAGCGCTTCGACACGGTGTTGCATGAGTTGAGCGAACAGGACGACCCGGTCATAGACTTGCTGGTGGGCGATCCGGGCCATTTCGAGAAGGATCAAATTCGGGACTCCTTTCGCACGGGAGACACCGTATACTTCCGAATGCTGTGGAGGAAGAGATGAGCACGCTCGCAGCTCACTTGCCGTTCAATCCGTTCGCATCCAATGCGGTTGGCGATCCGTGGCGGGCGCGGGATGTCCCGGACGTGAGGTCGATCAATCAGCCGGCCTTCGACGGCATAGTAAATCTCCTCGGTCAAATCGACCGGACAGATGAATTGGCCGCAATGGTTTTGGGTGAGGCGGGCAGCGGGAAGACCCACCTGATCAAACGGCTGCTCTCCGACCGGGACCTAAACATCATCTTCGTGTATGTCCGACCCATCCATGACCATCGCCGGATGTTTTCCCGCCTCATGGAGACCGTGGCCGCGAATCTGGACGGCCCCCCGCCGGGTTTTGCCGAAGACTACCAGTGGACGCAGCTCGACTGGCTCGTCGCCCATATCTTGAGGGCCGCCGTCGAGAAGCTCGCAGAGACACCCGGCAAGGTCAGTGCCGCGGCGCTGAAGAAAATGGCCGACGATGCCCTCGCATCCTTAAAGTTCAAACAGACGCCGCATTGGAAGGCGGTAGTCAAAAGTTCCGAGGATTTTCTTACCGATCTGAGAATTGTTCACGGCAAGACGTCTCGTCGTGTAATTCGAGCGCTTCACAAGTACGTGGACAAAACCAACCGGGGCGCAGTTCGCACTTTGCTAAGCGGCGCCGCTCTCGATGACGACGAGTGCCAAACGCTTGATATAGATGAATTCTCCGAGGCCGAGCTCACGACTGAAGCTCAGGAAGATCGTGCCAAGGAAATACTCATATGCCTTGGCAGACTCCTCCGATTCTTTCGCCCGATGGTGCTTTGCTTCGATCAATTGGAAAACATAGATACGGATAAACTCAGGCGCGCTTTTGGAAGGCTTGCCAACGAGATTATCGATGAAACGGAGAATACCTTTTTAATCGGATTTGTTCGGCCCGGCACGTGGGAAAGCGAATTGGCGCCGGAACTTGACCCAATGGCGAAGCAGCGGCTGAGCAATCACGTATTTACCTTGGAGGGCTGCACTCGGACGCAGAAGCTGGAACTCATACGGGCCCGTCTTCACTGGGCCTTTGCAGGCCAACCGGACAATCGACCACACGACCTGTATCCGTTCGCCCCGGACAAGTTGGACGCCGTGTTGCGGACCGGCGGGAACAGTCCTCGTGAAGTCATAACCGTTGCAAACCGACTCCTTGGAGAATCCGCGCCGGTTGAAGATCCGTTGGAAGTGCTCGAACAATCCTTCAAGGATGATCGGGAACGCATATTGGCCAATCCTCCGAAAGCGCCGTGCGCAAACGATGCCATAATCGAGGCGCTGCGAGTATTCTTTCTCAATAGAGGCGTCGGGAGCGCTTATGAGATTCGGGCCATACGGACTCGTGAAACGCATGACGTTTCATTCACGGTTGTGCCCAAGGACAAGGCGATTCCCGCGAGAGAGGTGGCGATTGACATACAGGGCGACGTTCACTGGAAGCCGATCCAGCGGAACATCCTCGACCTGACGGCTCACGCGAGGAGTGCCGCCGGCGCCGTTTCAGTTTTTGTCCGTGACGCACGATGTCCGATACCGCCGAAGCCCAACGCCATGAAGAAGACGGTAGAAAAACTGGAATTGTATCGCAAGGGGGGCGGACATGAAATAATGCTCGACTTGCCGCAGATTGCGAATCTTCAAGCGCTGGCGTTCTCCGCGGACAAAATCAAGCCGGGCGACCTCACGTATACCTCGCAGACCGACGGTCATCGCGAAGCTGTCGACCAAGCGACCTTTGAGAGATTTGTCCGAGAACGCTTTCACTCTCCCTTCACGGAAGAGATAGAATCCCTCTTCACTGCCGCCAAAAAGCCGTCGCCAAAACCGCCCGGCGGGAAAAGCGTCGCTGGGAAAAAAAAACGAAAGCGCGCGCGCCGAGAGGAAGAAGTCGTAGAAGCAATCAAAATGACTCTTGATACTCCTCCGTTCATGTTCCGTCTGGCCGAATTGGCCAATCATGTCCGAACACGGCACGGCCTGGAACACGATGAGGACACGCTCGCCATGATCATCGGACGTCATGTGGAACAGATTACCGTCATAGACAGCGCACCTCCAATCTACATGCTGCGGAAATGAGGCCGATATCGTGAAGTTGACGCCGTCTCTGGTGCGAAGAGCATGCCTCTGCCCCCGCCTGATGCTGTGGGAAAGCGACCGCAATGAACGTTCACGGCTGTTTACAGGCTCTTTCATTTTGCCGGGAAGCTTTTTCCACGAACAGATCGCCCGGCCGATATTCGAGTCTATTGCCCGGGGCCGGGACGCCGACATGCCGTTGATTTTCGAGAACAGGACGGCGGACGCCGCGAAGTTGACGGAACGGCTCTGGGGGCATTTCTCCCAACGCTACGTAACCGCTGCCCTGACTGGTCCGGACAGACCGCCCTTTCTCTCGGATCGCCAACTACTGTCGTTTTCGCACGGCATAGGCCTGCTTGCGGAATTCCTTGTGGACCTCATCCTTAAGCAGCGCCCTCACTACAATACGTCGAGGGACCTTGTTCGGGGAGTCTTTCTCCCGCCGGAACAGGCTCTCCGGGATGATTTCTCCGAGCTCGAAGACCTGAAAATCTTGATGTCCGGCCGTTACGACGCCCTCGTGTTCGATCGTGACGCAGAAAAATTCATCGTCCTCGAGTTTAAGTGTCGCGACGCGAACGAGCTCATCGGCGATCTTCAGCAGGTGTCGTTGTATGCGTGGTTGATTCGGAAGGCGTCGGGAGTGCCTGCTCGCGGAGCGATCATCTATGTGAACGAGCCCGGTGAGATCAAGCGATTCTCCGCGGAGGATTTGGAAGCGGGGTTCGACGCGAGTCGGCGGCTCATCCGAGAAATGGCCCGCTGGCTGCTGGCGGACGATCGAGCTTCCGCCGGCATTCCGCCGACGACCGTTCCGGGTTTCTGCGAGCATTGCCCGCTCAATGCAACGTGCGACGATCTGTTCGGCTATCGCGATCCCGCGCTGCTGCGCCGCTTTGAGGCCCGGCTCAAGTCGGACGACGTCGAGTTTCCTCCGCCGCCGGCCGTCGATGAGGCCGCGTCGGACAAAGGCGTGCTCCTCGGCAGATCGATCGACGCGCCGGAACGAACAATTCATTGGAACTTCAGCGGCGGCGAACCGCGGCTCGCGAACGCTCACATGCTCATCGTGGGAACGTCCGGGTCGGGGAAAACGCAGGTCCTCAAGGCGATTATCGCGGAACTGATCGAGCGGAGCGTCACCCCGCTCATATTCGACTTCAACGACGATTACGTCCGAGACGGCTTTCCCGACCGACACGGGTTGCATGTGGTCAATCCGCTTGACGGGCTGCCGCTGAATCCGCTCGAAGTCGCGCCGGATCCGACCGACGGCATGCGACGGATTATGAATTCGGTCTTCGAGGTTGCGGGCATTCTGAAACGGATCTACGGACTCGGCGATCAGCAGGAAGCGAACCTGCGCACAGCGCTTCACGCCGCGTACGCGGAACGCGGCATCAACGGCGATCTCGCCGGCCCGCCCGCAAACGGGTATCCCGGCTTCGAGGAGGTCGAGTCGAAAATCGAGGAGATTCCCAAGTCCATCACGCTCCGGAATCGGCTCCAGCCCATCTTCAGCCTCAATCTCTTCAACGAGGAGGCCGCGGTCGAATCCTTCGGCGGCTTCGTCGATAGGCCCATCGTGGTCCGCCTGACGGCCCTCCCGACCGAGCAGGTCAAATTGGCGACCGCTGAATTCGTGCTCATGAAACTCTACAACCATCTTGTTTCCGGCGCCCATTCCCCCGCGCCCACCCGAGCGGTCGTGATCGACGAGGCGCACAAGCTTTCGTCGTCAAAAGCAGTGTTGACGCTCTTTCGTGAGATCCGCAAGTACGGCGCGGGGATTATCCTCTCATCGCAGAAGGCCGGCGACTTCGACGCGGACATCCACGCGAACGCCGCGTCCGGGCTGTATCTCAAGAATTCCGAGATCAAGGACCGCAGGTACGTGGCCGATCAGTTGAAAAGCTCCGAGAAAGACAAGAACGAGATCGCCAACCTCCTGTCACAGCAGAACACCTTCGAGGGGCTCTTCAGGAACGATCAGCACAAGCCGTACGTCCGGGTGCGCGTGAAGCCCTACTTCGAGCGTGAATACTGAAGCACCCCAACCCCGATGATCCGTGGGCCTCGCGGCCTTCAAGCAATCGAGCCAGAGGCGCTGACGATATTTTCGCGTATCGGTCTCATACCTTGGCCTGCAGGAACGAGACGCCGCCCATGCGCGCCGTCGAAATCGGCGGCGCCGATCCCCTCGCCTACTCATCGAAAGCGGGGCCGACCCGCACGGCAAGAACGCGGTCGCGCTCAAGGAATACCTGAAGAAGCTTGCCGATGAATGAGATCGTCTTCAATCAAGAGGGCTCCGAGGAATCCGGGGGGACTTTTTTTTGGAAAAAACCGTCCCCCCGCACCCCCCTGCAAAAAACTTTATACATGCGCCGGTCGGCGCAGGCCTCCTTCGCCCCTTCAGGGCCGGTGGTCGGCCCATCCCAACCAAACCCTCTTGCCGTCTCGTAGAGACGACCGATGGGATCGCGAGGAATCACACCGACGCCGTGTCATTGCGAGGAGCATCGCGACGAAGCAATCTCAATGCCCGAACGTGACCCCACCCACTGGGCGTGCTTTACGTCGCCGCTCACGAAGTAGCCCCATGCCCCAGGGTGTCATTGCGAGGAGCATCGCGACGAAGCAATCTCAATGCCTTGAAGAGAACCGACCCGCCGAGATTGCTTCCCTGCGCCGGCGAGTAGAGAGGGGCCTGCCGGGCAAACCGCCCTCCCCCTCATCGAACCGGACGTGCGGATTTCCCGCATCCGGCTCTCCATCAAACGAAGGACGGAACGCATTCACAGAAAACCGCAAACAAAAAGAGCCACCAACACGAATGATGAAGCCGTGTCTTGAACAGTGGCGGAAGAACGGTCACTGCTTGGCTGGGATGTCCCGTCCCCGTCTCAGGGAAGAGAGGGGCGACCCAGGAACCCAAACCGGACCCTGAGCGTTACCCGTGGTAGGCATAGCCAATCGGAACTCTCCCCGTCTTACGGAAACAAATTTGATGTCGGGTCCCTGCGCTCCACGGGCGTTACCCCGCTTCCTCGCTACTATGAACCCCTCCGACTCCCGACGCGGCCGGCCGACGGTCATTTGTTGCCGCCGAACGTTGACGATATCACCGCCGCCGCGCCGTCCCCTAACACCCCGGGAGTCCCGACGGCTGCATGCGCTCGTTACTTCACCGTCGACGGCGGGCTTCACCACGCGCGGGAGGCCGGCCGAACTCCACGTGTCTGACGAGGCCCAACCGGGTTCACGCTTACGCATTACGGCTCATGGGTTCGCAAATGCGGAGCTTCGACCTTACGATTACTCTTCGGCCGTCCGCCATCGCTTCTTGTTGAACGAGCAACTACAAGACAACCTCCTTCCGGTTGTTGGACCGACTAGGCTTATCCCGGCGCACCGCAATGACATCGTCGGCGTGGCCGCGCGCGGGTATCGTGCTCTGGAGAAGGGCAGGTGATACCGCTTAACCATGCGCAATACTGAAAGGTTTTGCAGGGATGGGTTCGGGAAGTGGAGCTTTTTTCATTCTTAAAAAGCTCTCCTCCCCGACTCTTCATCTCTCGGCCCGTCGGCACGGGCATCCCGGTCTTACCTCAGCAGCTCGGGCGCGCCGTAGAACGCGGCGTCTTCGAGCGCTTCTTCGATCCGGAGCAGTTGGTTGTATTTGCAGATCCGGTCGGTGCGTGATGCGGAGCCTGTCTTGATCTGGCCGGTTCCGAGCGCAACCACGAGATCCGCAATTGTGGTGTCTTCGGTTTCGCCGCTTCGGTGGGAGACAACCGAGGTGTATCCCGCGCCGGACGCCATGTTGACCGCTTCGATGGTTTCGGTGAGCGTGCCGATCTGGTTGAGCTTGATCAGGATCGAGTTGGCCACGCCCATGTCGATCCCTTTCTTGAGCAGTTTCACATTGGTCACGAAGAGATCGTCCCCGACCAGTTGCGTTTTCGTTCCCAGCTTGTCGGTGAGGATCTTCCAGCCGTCCCAGTCGTTTTCGTCGAGCGCGTCTTCCAGCGACACGATGGGATACGCGTCGACCAGTTCGGCGTAGTAATCGACCATTTCTTCCGCGTTCTTCTTGACGCCTTCGCCGGCCAAGTCGTAGACCCCGTCCTTGTAGAAGGAACTCGCGGCCGCGTCGATCGCGAGGAAGACGTCTTTGCCCGCCTCGTATCCGGCTTCCTGAACGGCGGTTATGATCACGTCGAGAGCTTCCCGATTGGACTGCAGATTCGGCGCGAAGCCTCCCTCATCGCCGACCGAGGTGCTGAGTCCCTTGCCCTTGAGCACCTTCTTCAGAGCGTGAAAGACTTCCGCGCCCATACGGAGCCCCTCCCGGAAGCTCGGCGCTCCGAGGGGCATGACCATGAATTCCTGAATATCCACGTTGTTGTCCGCGTGTTCGCCGCCGTTGAGGATGTTCATCATTGGAGCGGGGAGCCGCCGAGCGGCCACGCCGCCCAGGTATCGGTAGAAGGGTTCGCCGAATTCCGCTGCGCAGGCCTTGGCCGCGGCCAGGCTGACGCCGAGGATTGCGTTCGCGCCGAGATTGCCCTTGTTGTCCGTCCCGTCCAATTCGATGAGCCGTCGATCGAGGAGGACCTGATTGACCGCGTCCATACCGACGATCGCGGGACGGATCGTTTCCATGACGTTGCGGACCGCGGTGAGCGTCCCTTTGCCGCCGTACCGGCCCTTGTCGCCGTCCCGCAATTCCACCGCTTCGTGAACGCCGGTCGATGCGCCCGACGGGACCGCCGCGCGACCGAACGCTCCATCCCCGAGCAATAAGTCCACCTCGATCGTGGGATTACCCCGGGAATCGAGAATCTCCCGCGCCATAACGTCAACGATTTCGAATCTCATTAAAGACCCCTCCTTTCGCGTGTTGTGAAAATCCGTGAGAGCCCACGAACTGCGGACTCGATAGCCGAAAATAAGTCCTCGTGAAGCGCTACGCTCAAACCGCCCCGTCCCTCACGGAAGACTCTACACCAAACCCGGCCGATTTGGCGCCCGGTTTCCTGTGGAGACCCGATTCATGCCGCCAAACTTCGTCGTCGTGCTTGCCCCGAAGGATTTGCGGTGCTACGATACCCGCTTGCCGAATCCGCTCGTAGGAGGTTCGGAGGTGGGAGACGCGAAAATACTGGTCATCGGCGGCGCGGGCTATGTGGGTTCGCACTTCGTCCATTACGCCGCTGCGGAAGGTTTTGAGGTCACCGTTCTTGACAATTTGTCCACAGGGCATCGGGACGCGGTTCGGGCGCGTTTCGTCCAGGCGGACCTCGGGGACCGCGACGTCATTTTCGATCATCTCTCCCGGAACCGGTATGCGGCGATCTTTCATTTTGCGGCAAGCTGTCTGGTCGGGGAATCAGTCGTCAATCCGCAACAATATTATCGGAACAACGTGATCGCTGCGTACGACATGCTCGAGGCCATGCGGGCCACGGGCCACGACACGATCGTCTTCTCGTCCACGTGCGCGGTGTACGGAGCGCCTCAAACGCTGCCTCTGCGGGAGGATCACCCCAAGCAGCCGATTTCGCCGTACGGCCGGACCAAGCTTACCATCGAATGGATGCTCGAGGATTACCACCACGCGTACGGCATACGGTCCGCGGCGCTGCGCTACTTCAACGCCGCGGGATGTGAGCCGGACGCCGGCTTGGGCGAAGACCACAATCCCGAGACGCACCTCATTCCCAACGTGGTCCGGTATGCGCTTAAGCTCAATCCCGAACTCGTCATATTCGGCGATGACTACCCCACCCCGGACGGCACGTGCATACGCGACTACGTGCATGTGACCGACCTTGCGGATGCGCATCTCAAGGCGCTTGAGCGACTGAAGACCGACGATCTGCTGAAACTGAACCTCGGGACCGGGTCGGGCTTTTCCAATCTTCAGGTGGTGGACGCGGTCGCGCGCGTGACCGGAGTCGATGTGAAGCCGGCGATCGGGCCGAGGCGGCCGGGCGATCCGCCGGAATTGGTCTCGGACCCGGCCGCGGCATTCTCGACCCTCGATTGGAAGCCCACGCGGTCCGACCTGGAGCACATCGTTGCCCAAGTCGTACGCTGGTTCTCCGATCACCCCCGAGGGTACGACGACCGATGAGCGCCGCTCTCCAATATTGCCGAAGCGGGACCATCTGCGCCGGATCTCGTCCGTCGCAACCGGGGAAGGCCTCTTCATGAGCGCCGTGCTGATCACGGGCAGCGCGGGATTCATTGGTTTCTCGGTCGCGCGAGCGCTCCTTGAAGCCGGCGAGAGCGTAGTCGGCGTCGACAATTTCAACGACTACTACGCGCCTGAACTGAAGCGCGCCCGCTCGGCGATCCTCAGGCAATTTCCAAACTATACCGAGATCGAATGCGATCTGGCCGACCGTGAATCGGTCGATGGAATGTTTCGAGACCATACGCCCGAGATCGTGTGCCATTTGGCCGCGCAGCCCGGCGTGCGATACTCGATCGAGAATCCATACGCCTATGAACGGGCCAACGTGGCCGCGTTCGTCAACGTCATCGAGCAGGCGCGGCGAACATCCGTTAAGCGCTTCGTGTACGCGTCCAGTTCGAGCGTGTACGGCGGAAACACCAAGATGCCGTATGCGGAGAACGACCCCGTGGATACGCCGGTGAGCCTCTATGCGGCAACCAAACGGGCCAACGAGCTCGCCGCCTACACGTACACGCACCTCTATGGTTTGCAGACCGTGGGGTTGCGCTTCTTCACCGTGTACGGCCCCTGGGGACGACCCGACATGGCCTACTGGTCGTTCCTGGACAAAATCTTACACGAGGAGCCGATCCGCGTCTTCAACTACGGGAAGAACCGTCGGGATTTCACGTACATCGATGATGTGACCGCCGGCGTGATCGCAGCGCTCTCCGCTGAGTCTCTCGATTTGTACGAAATTATCAACCTCGGTCACAACGAACCGGTGGTTTTGACCGACTTCATAGCGATCCTCGAGGAGCTGGCCGGAGCAAAGGCCCTCAAGGAGCCGGTCCCGCCCCAACCCGGCGACGTAATCGCCACCTATGCGGATATCGACAAGGCGGTCCGAAAGCTCGGATTCAACCCGAAGACCTCGCTTGAAACCGGGTTGAGGCACTTCGTCGACTGGTTCCGTGAACACGGCGAACTGGTCGAGGCGGTCCGGCGATTCCGGCGGCGAGGCTCCCAACCGGTGGCGAGAAAGAACGAAACGCTCGCATAGTCTCGAAAGCGCGACCCACGGCGACCCCGGGGATCTTTTCCCGCTTGACAATTGTCATAGGGAATGAGACATTTTGGAGCGGCGCCGAAGTGGCGGAACTGGTAGACGCGCCAGGTTCAGGGTCTGGTGGGCGTAAGCCTGTAGGAGTTCGAGTCTCCTCTTCGGCACCACATAGCGGCTTTATTACACCCGGGTTTCGGCCCGGGTTTTTTGTCGCGCATTGTCGGGAAACGGCGCGGAGGGAAACGATTTCAGCAGCGTTCCTTGAGAGGCCCGTCACCGCGCACCTCGCTCCTCGTATCCCAGCCGAATCGCCGACTTTTCCAGCGCAGCCAGCGAATCGAGCCAATCGGCTTCCTTGAAGAGCTCGAGGGTGAGAACACCGTCGAACGAGCCGGACAAGAGGCGCATCACCGGGTCGAGCGTATCGGGAGGAACGACGTTCAGGGGCCTGTGATCACGCCGGCCCACGCCGTGAAGGTGGACGATCCGCGTTCTCGACAGCCTTCGCGCCATTATGGGAATCGGATCATCGCCCATGCTCCAGAGATGCCCCACATCCAGGCAGCACGAAACGGGCGAACGGCTCAACATCTCGTCAATGATCTCAGGGGGTTGACCGAAGGAGTTCTCCGCGCAGAGCAGCCCGGGATCGCCCGCCGCTTCCACGAGTCGCTCCAACGCGGCCGGCGCATGCTCCAGTCTGAGATCCCCGTCCCTCGGGTCGTTTCCTTCGCCGCTTTCTATGTGCAGCACGTAACCGAAAGGGCGCAGATCCCGCGTTGCGCGGATCACCCTGAGCGCCTTTTCGACCGACTCCCCATTGTCTCGGCGGGCCAAGGTTAAGTCGAGCGGCAAGTGCACGGTGTAGGTCATATCGTGATCCGCCGCCATGCGCCCGAGCTCGGCCATGACCGACTCGTCGGGCAGCCTGTTCAGATCGTCGTCGACCTCGAGAAAAAGCAGCTCGATATCGTCGGTCCGCCCGGCGAGCCGCCGGACATTGGTGAGGATGTCTGCCGGATACATGTAGGATGTGGTACCGATTCTCACGCTTCTACCATTTGACGCACGCGACGAAGAGGACCGTCGCCTCGCTCAGTTCACAGACCGAACCGATCACATCGCCATTTACGAATCCAAGCCTCTTGACCGCGATACGCCTGAGTATTCTCGTCGCCACGTACGCGAACGCCGCGGCGACCACGCCGGTCCAACCGATAATCAACGCGGGAATGAAGCCGATCAGGCAGGCAAGGACGACCGTTCCTCGATCCACCCCGGCAATGAACCCGGAGGCCATGCCCTTGGGTCCGGACGGCGCGTCATACGCTGCGACGACCATCATAGTCCGTCCGAGGATCGGCGCAAGGACAAGCATGGACACAGGGAGGCCGCCCGCCGCAATGGTCACGGTCTTGATCGCAAGCAGCGCGACGATCCCGATCGCCCCGAAGCTGCCGAGGCGTGAGTCCTTCAGGATTTCGTACCGTCGTTCCGGGCTTGTCGACGCAATCAGCGCGTCGCAACAGTCCGCCCAACCGTCCAGATGAAGAGCCCCCGTCAGGAAGATCCAGAATGTGACGATAATCACAGCGGACACCGACGGAGGGAGTCGGCCTTCAAAGAAGAAATGCGCCGCGACAAGCAGCAAACCGATACCCGCGCCCACGAGAGGGAAGGTCCACGCGGAGCGGCCCACATCCTCGAGGGTCACGGAGGCGTCGGCCTTCACTGGGACCACGGTGAGGAGCGCCGCAGCGCTCTTGAGCGCGCCGATCATGGAGAGATCCTTTGGGGAGAACGGTTAACCTGCGGGGAGAAAGCCCCCCGTCCCGGCATCAAATCCCGGCAGCGTACACGCCGGCGCGGCCGAACACAAGAGACGCGACGGGGTATCGAGAAAGGATGAGGATTGCGAGCGGGTCGGTCCGCATCACGGAGAGGGTGAGAGCGGGAGGGCAGACCGGCGGTGCATACTGCAGCAAACCGGTCAGCCGTCGCGGCGCAAAATGCGCCGTTCAACACACCCTGAATGGTCCTACCCATCCCCGGAAGAAAATCGAACACCACCGGACAGCCCCGTTATTCGCACGCCGCCCGCTTCGTCTTCTTCGACGCGCATTCCTGCCCCCGGCGCCGGGCACACTCCTTGCATCTCCGAAGGCGTGTTCGGACCTCCCCTCCCTCTTAGCGGGCGGAGACCGATCCTTCTCCTTACCCCTGGTGAAACCCCGGAGATTCTCTCCGGGGTTTTCCGTTCTCGGAGTCTGAGCGAGGCGTCCGTACCGTCTGAAATCAGCCCAACCGACGTCCGAGAAGCTCCTCAAATCGCGCCCGGACCTCACGCAATGCGTCCATATTCACGCCGGTTTCCAATCCGAGCGTTTCCAACTCACGGCACGCGTTTTCGGTCGATATGTTCCCTTTGGCCCCGGGTACGAAGGGACACCCGCCGAGCCCGCCTATGGACGAGTCGAATCGACGCACGCCGAGGTCAACGGCTTCCCTCAGGTTCGCCAAACCGAATCCTTCCGTGTCGTGCAGGTGCAGCGCAATCTCCGCGGCGGAAACCGCATCCTCGACGGCGAGAATGACCTCTCGTGTTCGATCGGGCCTTCCCATCCCGGTCGTGTCCGCCAACCCTACTTCGACGGGTCCCACGCAGCGGAACGTCTCGACGATACGGACCACGTCGGCGATGGGGATTTCCCCTTCATAGCGACAGCCGAACGCGCACATCACGCCGGCGGTGACCGTCAATCCTCGGTCGAGAGCGGTCTTGATCATCGCTGATGCGGCTGCGGTCGCGCGATCACGGCTCATGTTCGAGTTCTTCCGGCTGTGGGTGTCGGATGCGGACGCATAGATCTCGACGTGGGGGACATCCGCCTCGGCGGCCCGATCGAGGCCTCGTTCGTTCAGCGCGAGCACGCTGTACCGGACGCCGGGTCGCTTATTGAGAGACGCCCAGAGGACATCGGTCTCGGCCATCTGCGGAACCAGCTTCGGATTGACGAAGGACCCGATCTGCACGCGCGTCAGACCCGCGTCGGTGAGGGCCTCGACCAGCTCGGCCCGTACGAGGGGGCCGAGAATAACCGCTTCGTTTTGCAGTCCGTCTCGGGGACCCACTTCCTGAAGGTACGCTTTTCCGTCCGATCCGACAGACGACGTCATAGTTCCTCACTCGGCCGAGGCGGCCCGGCGGGGTGTCGGGCCGCGCCCGGACCGGCGTCGAGCCTGCGGGTTAGGATTGTCTACCACCATTCTAGTCGAAAATGAACGAACATTTCCATGCCGCATATGTCAATTACACACTCAGGGGTTCGGTGTGTCCGCCATTACGGCGGACCCGGCAGGGAATTCCACGGATGGGTCCCCGGGGTCGAAGCCCGGGCTTGACATCCACGGAACGACCTTCTAGAACTCACCCCTTTCCCGGCGCGCCGGCCGACAAACGAAAACGGCGCCCGGCCGTTGATTATGGAGGTGTCATGGAACAGGTCGCTGAAATCCCGAATTCTCCGGATTACGCAACCGCAATCTACAATTTGAGCGGATGCAGGTTCGACCCGCACATTGCGCAGAGCATGTGGCCGCAAATCCTCAAGCACAAGTGGTTTCTCTCCGAGAAGCTCGGTCGCGACGTGGGGATGCGAGTCGCGTGTTTCGACTACATGGAAAACGTGGAGAAACTCGGCTTGGACGCGGACGACGAACAGCTGTCCGTGCTGATGAAGCTCGGCGCGCAGCGAGTGGAGAAGTCGATCTGGGATACCATCTCGGAGACTCAACCGCCCAAGCAGATGGTCAGCAAACGCATCATCCTACCGCTCACCGAAGCCGAGCTTGCCGAGAAGCACGGGGTGCAACCGCCCCGGACCATCATCTTCTTCGGACCTCCCGGAACCGGCAAAACTCACTTTGTGAGGGCCATCGCCGGCGTCTTGGGATGGTGGTACGTTGAGGTGAGTCCGGGTTTGCTGCTTGAGGACGGGGAAGAGCGACTCAGTTCCAACCTCAAACGGCTCATGGAACGGGTGCGCGTCCTCGACGAAGCTGTGATCTTCATCGATGAATTCGAAGAAATTGCCGGCACGCGGGACAATGCGTCGCGAATCGACAAGTCAATCACCAATGAATTTCTCAAGCAGGTCCCGCTCTTCAAGCGGGAGGATCGCCGGACACTCCTGATTTGCGCGACCAACTACATCCGCCACCTTGACGCGGCGCTCCTGAGGCCGGGCCGGTTCGACTGCATCATTCCCGTGGGCGGACTGGACGACCAGGGCCGCAGGACCATCGTCGAACACTACCTCAAGGAGACCAACATCGGCGCCGTCGATCTGGACGCGGTCGTGGGCATGATGCCCTTTTTCACCCCCGCAGACATCGAGTTCCTCTTTCAGAAGGTGCGGCAGACGGCCTTTGAGCGAGAATACGTGCAGGGTGAGGAGTTCCGTGTGACCACCGACGTCTTCCGGGAGATGATCCCACAGGTGCGCTACTCGCTCACCCCTGAGATCATCGCGGAGTTCGAGGAGGACTGCCGACGATACACTCGATCGTAGCGCAGCGAAGCGCTCTCGACGCCTCACGAGGATCCAACGGCGCCATTGCCGGCCAGGCGAAGCAATCTCGCCGCGCCGCTCGTGCGACGAATGTCATTGCGAGCCAAGCCAAGCAATCTCAGCGCGAGCGACCACCCATCAACGTCGGGATTGCTTCGTCGCTCCGCTCCTCCCAATGAAAACCGAGAGACGGCGCACGATCAAAGACCCCGATGCTGACCCAATCTCATTGCCGGCCAGGCGAAGCAATCTCGCCGCGCCGCTCGTGCGACGAATGTCATTGCGAGCCAAGCCAAGCAATCTCAGCGCGAGCGACCACCCATCAACGTCGGGATTGCTTCGTCGCTCCGCTCCTCCCAATGAAAACCGAGAGACGGCGCACGATCAAAGACGCCGGCCTGCCGGCACGTTAAGGAAAGGGGACGCGCCTTGGGAGGAGCGCCTTGAATTGCCCTAAACCGTCCTCATTTGAGAACGCACGATTGAGCACGCGCGGGAGGGGACCCGTCCGACTATGCGGCGGGCTTATAGAGTTCCACGCGATTCTTTCCGAGCTTCTTCGCCCTGAAGAGCGCCTCGTCGGAACACTTGATGAGATCCTCGGCGTTGTCCGAATCGTCGGGATAGCATGCCACGCCGATGGAGACGGTCATGCGGCCTTTGGGCAGGAAATTATCGCCGGAAAAATCGGCTTCCCTCACTTCCGTCTTGATGCGATTGGCCAGTTCGATCGCATGCTCTTTGCTTGCGCCGGGAAAGACGATGGCGAACTCCTCGCCGCCGTACCGCGTTACGATATCGTAGCCGCGGCAAACGGATTTCAAGATGGCGCCGAACTTGGTCAGCGCTTCGTCGCCTTTCTGGTGGCCGTATTTGTCGTTGTACAGCTTGAAATCGTCGATATCGATGATGAAGAGAATGACCGAACTTCCGTGGATATGAGCCTTCTTGATCTCCCGCTGGAGCGCCTCGTCGAAGTACCGGCGATTATACACGCCCGTGAGCGCGTCCACGTAGGAGAGTTCCCGATAGAACTCCAGCTCGAGGGCGCGCTTCCGGAGTTCGCGGTGTTCCAGCGCGCGTCGCACCGCAAGCTGGATTTGATCGGCGGTGAAGGGCTTTATCAGGTAATCGAGCGCGCCCGCGCGCATGCACTCGACCGCGTTCTCGATTGAACCGTACCCGGTGATCACAATGACGTCGGTGTCGGCCGGGGTGGCTTTCAATCGCCTCATGAGCGACAACCCGTCCATTCCGGGCAGCCTCATATCGGTGACGACAAGGTCGTAGTTGTTCTCGATATTCCGCCGGAGCGCCTCCTCGCCGTCCGAACAGATTTCGGCCGCGTACCCCGCCGCGCGGATCGATTCCACCACCACGTCTCGAATCATGGGATCGTCGTCAACGACGATTATCAGTGGTCCCCGTGATTCATCATGTTCTGTGCGGTCAGCTGCCATGGGCGTGATTCGGCTCTCGATCACCCCGCCTGTCGCGTTCGGCCGCGCGGTTTATCAATTTCTGCCGCGTCGATGAGGACAGGCGCCTGCAACGCTCCGAATGACGTCATTCTAGCAAACCCCGCGCATATCCTCAAGGACGTACCGCAGTCCGCGCCAAACCCTATCCCCTCATTAACCGTCGGGCCGGAGGTAGGCGGCTCAGTTGAAATCGGGGCCGGCCGCATCCTTCCCCCGTGGTTGTGTGCGGCGGCCGGCAGGCCCTCGAACGGTCGGTCGTAGGACCGCGGGGGCCGGCCGGCGTATGCGCTTGTCGGTTTTAGATACAGGGATTACGTGCCCATCTCCCAGGACGAGAGATAGTTTTTCTGCTGATCGGTAAGCGAATCGATTTTGACGCCCATCGCTTCGAGCTTGAGGCGAGCGATTTCCGCGTCCACGTCGTGGGGAACACGGTGAACGGCGTTTTCCAGGCCTTTTCCGTCTTTGACCGCGAATTCGGAGGCCAGCGCCTGGTTGGCGAAGCTCATGTCCATAACCGAAGACGGATGCCCTTCGGCCGCGGCGAGATTGATCAGGCGCCCCTCACCGAGAAGGACGATGCGTCGACCGTCTTTCATGGTGAACTCTTCGACGAAGTCGCGGATGGTTCTCTTGGACACGGCCTGAGACGCAATGGCGGGAATGTCGATCTCGACGTTGAAGTGGCCGGAATTGCAGATAATAGCCCCGTCTTTCATCGCGTCCACATGCTCGGTGCGGATAACGCTGATGTCGCCGGTGACCGTGCAGAAGAAATCACCCATCGGCGCGGCTTCGGCCATCGGCATTACATGATACCCGTCCATGACCGCCTCGAGCGCGCGCAGAGGATCGACTTCCGTGACGACCACTCGGGCGCCCATGCCGGCCGCTCGAGCAGCGAGGCCCCGGCCGCACCAACCGTAGCCCGACACCACGAATACGCTTCCGGCCATCAGCCGGTTGGTCGCGCGCAATATGCCGTCGATGGTGCTTTGACCCGTGCCGTAGCGGTTGTCGAAGAGGTGCTTGGTGTCCGAATCGTTCACCGCGATGACCGGAAAGAGCAGCACACCGCGCTCGGCCATGCTCCGCAGTCGAATCACGCCGGTGGTGGTCTCTTCGGTCCCCGCGATCACGTGCTCCGCGAGATCTTTTCGTTCCGCGTGGATGGTGCCGACCAGGTCCGCGCCGTCGTCCATCGTGATGTTCGGTTTGGGGTCCAGGCACGCGTTGATATGTTTGTAGTAGGTCTCGGTGTCTTCACCTTTAATCGCAAAGACATGGAAACCTTCCGAGACCAGCGCGGCCGCAACGTCGTCCTGCGTGGACAACGGGTTGGAAGCGCAGACATAGACCTCGGCGCCGCCTGCGGCCAGGGTGCGCGCGAGCGCGCCCGTTTCGGTGGTGACGTGAAGACAGGCCGCCAGGGTAATACCCTTGAGCGGCTTTTCCTTCTCGAACCGTTCCTTGATCAGGCGGAGAACCGGCATGGTCCGTTCGGCCCATTCAATTCTCAGTTTTCCCGCGTCGGCAAGAGCTAAATCCTTGACATCGTAATCCATCAATTCTCCTCTACAATCCTGCGATGGGGCGCGTTGTGGGCGTGGTTTTCGTCGGCACAGAGCGAGACGAGGGGCTACTTCATCCGCGCCAGGTCCTTCAAAACGTCAACCTTGTTTGTCTTTTCCCAAGTAAACTCAGGCTCTTCTCGTCCAAAATGGCCGTTGGCGGCCGTCTTCTTGTAGATCGGTCTCAAGAGATCGAGATGGCTGATAATATCCGCCGGTTTGAAGCTGAACTCCTCGCTGATGATCTCCTGAATCCGCTCATCGGGAATCGCGCCGGTTCCGTGGGTGTCCACGTACAATGAGACCGGCTCCGGATACCCGATAGCGTACGCCACCTGCACCAGACATTCTTCGGCGAGTCCGGCCGCGACCACGTTCTTGGCGGTGTACCTCGCCATGTACGACGCGGATCGGTCGACCTTTGACGGGTCTTTTCCGGAAAACGCGCCGCCGCCGTGAGCGCCGTACCCGCCGTACGTGTCGACGATGACCTTCCGGCCGGTCAAACCGCAATCGCCCATAGGACCGCCGATGACGAATCGGCCGGTTGCGTTGATCAGATATCGCGTGTCCCCGTCGATGAGGTGGGCAGGAACGACCTTCTTGATCACTTCCTCGATGATTCCCTCGGTGATTTGTTCATGGGTGACGTCGGGCTCATGCTGGGCCGCGATGACGATGGTGTGGATGCGCTTCGGTTTGCCTTCCTCGTATTGGACGGTCACCTGAGACTTCGCGTCCGGCCGGAGAAAAGGGAGGGAACCGTCTTTTCGGGCCTTGGTCAGTCGATCCGTCAATTCGTGAGCGTACTGGATCGCCATGGGCATGAGCTGCGGTGTCTCCCGATTGGCGAAGCCGAACATCAGTCCCTGGTCTCCGGCGCCCTGTTCCTTGAACATCCCCTCACCTTCGGTCACGCCGATCGAGATGTCCGCCGATTGTTTGTCCAAAGCGACCAGAACCGAGCAGGTCTCCGCGTCGAATCCCATGGCCGAATCGGTGTATCCGATATTCGCTATCGTCTCGCGTACGAGGGTCGGAATATCGACGACCGCGGACGTAGTAATTTCACCCGCGACGAAAGCGAGACCGGTGGTAACAAGTGTTTCACACGCCACGCGCGACCGTTGATCCTGTTCGATCATGGCGTCGAGTACGGCATCGGAAATCTTATCGGCTATTTTGTCGGGATGGCCCTCCGAAACGGATTCCGATGTAAAGAGATAGTTTCCCATCCCCATGGCGCCTCCTTTGTTTGTCCCAGCGCGTTGGTTAAGTTTTTAAACGACGTATTGTAAACGCGCCGCACATCCGCGTCAAGTGTGAAGAATTCCACCGCCTCGGGACCGCGCTCCCGACCCCAAGCAAGCCATTGTTAGTACTGAGATATTTCGAATCCCGGTTTTTCCAACATTCGGATTTCCCGCCATCGTCCCGAACGGAACCGGAGCCAAAAAACAACACCCAGCAGAATCACGTATGTGATACCCCATCCCCACGCGGTGAGGAGTCCGAGCCTGATCACTTCTATGATGACGTACACGGGCGGAACAAAGAAAAACCACGCCAGCGCCGCCTGGACCCACATGGCGAAACGAGTGTCCCCGGCTCCTTTCAGCGCTCCGGAAAAGACGATGAACATGGTGTCGAAGATTGTGTATATGGCCACCAAACGGAGAATCAAAGTTCCTCTGCGCAGGATCTCGCCGAAGTCGCCCGTCTCTTCGGAGGTCGATCGAAACAGCCCCAGAAAGGTCTCCGGTATGACGAAAAAGAGGGCGGCCATGAAGCCCATGTACGCCAGGGCGAGCTTGAGCGCCGAATAAACGCTTTTCTCGGCGAGATCGGGCCGTTCTCTGCCCAGGTACTCTCCTACCAAGGTCGCAGTCGCTATGGACATGCCGATCATGGGTAAAAAGGAGAGCATCTCGATGCTCGTCACGATGTTCGTTATAGCGAGGTCGATTCGTCCCAGTCTCCCGACGAGCAGGATGAAGACGGCAAACGCCCCGACATCCAACCCCAGTTGGACCCCCGAAGGGACACCGTAGCGGATCAGCATGCCGAAAATCCGCGGATCGAAGCGATATTCCCGTCGACTCCGATACGACGACCGGTAGCGCGACGAGAGAAACAGCGCCAACCAAATAAGAGCGGGAATGACTTGGGTGACGGCGGTGGCGATCGCCGCGCCTTTGATACCCATCTCGGGAAAACCCAGCTTGCCGAAGATGAGTACGTAGTCGAGGGCGATATTGGCGGCGTTGCCCGCAGCGTTGCCCCAAAGCACGGTCATCGTACGCCCCCGTCCCGAGAAGAACGACGAGAGCGCCGCGTTGACGGGAAACATAATCCCGCCGATCATAAGAATCGAAAAATAGTCGATCTCCAACCGCAGGATATGCGGCGCATGATCGCTCCAAACCAGGATGAGCCGCCCGAGCGGAATCGTCGCCAGTATCAGGGGAGCGGCCATAGCCGAAAAATAGAGCCCTTGCCAGACCGCTCGAGCGCACGCGGGTTTGTCGCCCGCTCCGTGGTGTTGCGCAACGATGGTGTTTACATATTGAGCGGAACCGAGAAAAAACGCGCAAATGGTGAAATAGGTTATACCGCCGGGCACGGCCGCCGCCACTGCGTCCAGGCTGTGCCATGAGAGCAGCATCCTGTCCACGAAGAGAGTCGCGGTGAGCGACGCGGTCGACAGAATCAGGGGAACGGCAATTCGCAACACCTCGCCGTATCCAGCCGGAACGCGAGCTTCTTCGAGAACGGCCTCACCATCCGGGGGGCGAGCGTGGATATCTCCCTCTCCCTGCGACGACGGGGGCCGGTGGTCTGAAATCTCCACCTCGGTTAAGCCCCGTCACCGCTTTTTCTTGTCTTCTTTATTTCCGAAAAGGGACCCGATAGGTTTGCGATAAAAGGGTTTTTCATCAGGATCGGATTCGGCCTTGTCTTTGTCGGACACGAAGAAAGAGCCGATAGGTCGTCGATAGAAAGGCGTTTCATCCTTTGTCCGGCCCGCTTCTTGGTCCATCTCCTCTTCGTCGGTTTCCACTTCGATCTCTTCGACTTCCTCTTCCACGTGAAAGCGACCGCCTTGCGTGGTGAGGGAATCGATCAAATTCTCGGTCCGAGTGGCGGCCTCGCTCATCACGTACCCGCACGCGGGACACTCTTCAAAGCGTTGAGGACTGGGATGCCCGCAATGGGGACACATGAAGAGGCCGGCGATGAATTCGGCTTCGCGAGCCAAGTCCCTCTGGACCGTCATCTCTTTGCGCCGAGCTAAATCCTTCGGCGTGATGACGCCTTTCGCGATGAGGGCCTTGATCAGCTTGATGAACGCCTGAGCGGAGAGCTTATACTTCTCCCTCAGGTCATGGTCGCTCATATGAGCCTTCCAATCCGCGAGAAATGCCTTCAGAGGGACACTTCCGCGTCGTTCACCCTGCTGGTCGGCCATGCGAATCGTCTCGTACGGTCAGGTCGTTGTGACTGGGAATTATGGCGTTCATCGCCGTTGTTCGTCCGTCAATAAAGCCTGTCGCGCCCTCCTCGCCCAAGCGAGAACCGTTTCCTCATGCGCCGCTCACTGGAACCGTCCAACCTATCCCGTATACCCCCTCGCTCCCGGGAACCGCCGCCCTCGTTAGAACCGGGCGTCCGACCCACACACCATTCGGCGCCGAGAGCCCGATTACTTGGACAGGGAAGCGTTAACCGCCTTTTTCAGAACAGGCGAATACTTCCAGGTTACCACTCGTCTTGCGTCCAGGATCAATTCCTCTCCCGTTTGAGGATTTCTCCCCCGTCTCGACTGCTTCCCCTTTACCGTCCATTTGCCGAAGCCTGAAATCATCACGTCTTCGCCGGCGATGAGCCGCTCTTTGATGATATCCAGAAGTCGCTCGACGATTTCCGTAGCTTCGCCCTTCATGAAGCCGCAGTCGTCCGCAATCTTCTTAGCTATATCCGCTTTCGTCAGTGTCATGGATACCCTCCCAAACAACACATAAAAGGAAATACCAAACGCGGTTACGTTATAGCAACCGGAGTGGAGAAAGGCAAGAGATTTCTCAAACTTCCGTGGGACACACGTCCGCCGAATCATGACCACGGCGCCGCGGCCGGCAAGGTCCGGGCGACCGAAATCCACACTCCGGCGTGTCGAAAGGAGACCGCCTGCGTCGGTCGATGCTCGCGGTCGCCGCTCCGTCCGAACGGCGTATCCGAACGGGAAGTGACAACCAGCCCACCCTCGGGGACCGCGCTCACGGCAAAGACCCTCACATCGAACGGATCCACCGTATGAAAGCCGCATCCCAGGGCCTTGACCGTCGCTTCCTTCACCGACCAGACGAACGCCGCAGCCTCGGCGCGAGGACGGCCGAGTTTCTCGATGGCGTCGTCCAATTCGACCGAACGGAACGCTCTCTCGAACGGATACCCCTCCTCGAACTCTTTCGCCGACGCCGCGTCTATACCTATTTCGCAATCGCAGTCCTCGCAGAGAGCCGCCCACGTCGCGCCGGGAACATGGGAAAACGAGAGCGCCGGACCCGGACGGTCCCCGATCAGCGCATACGGCTTTCCCAGTCGCGTCCGCATGAGACGAATTCGGTCGTCGCAAGCGTCGACGCCGGGGGCGGTTTGAGCGCCGTTCCTTCGTCGAATCGCCTCCGACCGGAGAGTGTGCGCCAACCGAGTTTTCGCTTCGCCTTTTCCGGCAGGACTCTCGTCACCCTTCGGCCGGGAATAGACGCCGCACAGCGACGGGACGGCACGATCGGGTCCGTACACTTCCCGGACCGTCACGGGCCCGAAGAAGGATTTCAAAACGACCTTCGCTTCGCCGAGGCGGAGCGGCTCGTTGTTCACGGGCGCCCGAACGGTTATGTGGTGAACACTCTCCATGGATGAGGCTCAAACTCCATCGTCGAGACCTGGGGAGCTTCCCTTATGCGGTAAACCACTTCATGCGAACATCACGGACGAACATTACGGTTTCGCCGTCCGCGTCAACCGCGCGAGCGTTCCACGTGATACCCTCTTGGTCGGACGAGCTTATCCGCGCTTCCAGCGTAAGAGGTTCTCCGTCCCGACACGTGCGATAGAAGAGCATCCTGCCGATTCGCACGGGGATCATGGCCCGCTCTTCACTCTCGTCGCGCATAACCACATAGAAGTTGACCAGCTGCATGAGCGCTTCCAGCAGATACGGCGAGTACTGATAGACGGTCTTCAGCGGCGGCGCGAAATCGTCGGTGAAGCGGTATACGAACCGCCCCCGCACCGCCCCGTCCGCGGTTCCGTCCAACTCGTCCAGCACCCGATACCGTCCCTGCATGTGAGAACGATCCTCGTACCAGCGAAGGACCTCCTTGTGATCCATGGGGCGGGTGTCGAGCTCCTCGACGGTTACGGGAAACCCGGTCAAATCCTGTGCAGAAAGCTCCGGCGGAGCGCCCGTCACGACCACGCCGGTGTAATTGGTATAGAGGCGCTCGGTCGGCCGACCCGCTCGGGAGACCCCGTACGTGGAAAGAGAGACTTCATACGCAATCATCGGACCCTTCGATTCGATCCGGCGACACTCTGCGATCGCTTCACGCTCCTGTCCGGCCGGCGCTTCGATGATATCAATGAACTCGGCGTCGCGTATCCCGACCGGCCGCAGGCTCGGGTAGAGTATTCGAGCGGCCTCCATGAACGTCTCGACCGCCATGATTGCGGACACCAAGGGATGCCTCATGAACTTGAACGGCTTATGATCCGGCAACCAGAGATCGCGCTCCGGGGAGAAACCCCGCCGCGCCAGGAGTTCACCCTTCTCAAGATCCGCCCGCACGACCGCGTCGATCATCGGAAACGCATTCGTTCGGAATTCCACCGCGCCGGCGTAGAGCCGGTCCGCGTCCGGAAATGGGCCGCTCTGGTCGAGTCGAACGGTGTCGAGATCCGGCAGGGACCGCAGGAACATTACCCAAATATCCTCGGGCGGGCCGAAGGCAAGTTCCGCCGCGGTCAAAGCCGTCAGCTCGTTCACGTGGACGTAGTCGGCGTTCATTCGCTTCATGAGCGCACGAATCTCCGGATCCTCCGCCATTCCCGTTCCTTCGATGGGCGGCAGCATGAGGGCCTTGAAGACCACGGACGGATTGCCCGCCGCGAGACGGCGCATCAACCCGGACATCATCCGGTTGCCGGCGGCGTAATTGGACTGTCCGGGATTGCCCTGGACGGCGGCGCCCGACGACAGACACACAAAGAATCTCAGACCCGCCCGGGACGCCGCCTTGTACAGATTCCACGCGCCGTCGAGCTTCACCCGGGTGACTGCGGAAAAATCCTCGGGAGGCATCTGTTTGGCGAAATTGTCCTTGAGGATGCCGGCGCCGTGCACCACGCCGTCGATCCGCCCGTATCGTCGGATAATCCCCTCCATGACCGAGCGGGTGCGCTTGGCGTCGGTGACGTCGCAACTGTAGTAGCTCGCCTCGACGCCCATCGACCGAAATCGTTCCACGGTCCGAATCGTCTCGAACCCACGGCCGGCCCGTTCGGTCTCGTGAACAAGCTCCTCTTCGGACAAGTCGGGACGGGCAGCGCGAATCCTTGATGCGATTTCCTCTTTCGGATCTCCCGGAAATTCGAGCAGACTGCGAAAATCGACGGCGGCGTCGAGCATGGTTCGTCCGAGAAAGACGAGCCTGCAACCAAAGGGGACAAAGATCTCCGCGATAGAGGTCGTCACGCCCTGAGCCCCGCCTGAAAAGACGATGACGTCATCCGGACCGAAATCGAGCGTCTTTTCTTCACGAAACGGGACCGGCGAAATGCGGGCCTCCTGCGTAAACGCCTCGCCGGCGCGGTAGATTTGCTCGATCACCGTGCGACTTCTGTCCATCGCGCCGCGTATCGCGGTTCCCAGGTCCGTAGAACCGTCCAGCCGGACCACCCGAAATTGAACGGACGAAAATTCCTGAGCTAAGCTGAGGAACATTCCGAGGACGCCTTCGACAAGCGCCGCGGTCGGCGCTTTCGCGTCGTCGCATCGATAAACGGCCAGGGCAAACCGTTTGGACGTGGAATCGAGCAGCGCCCGGGTTAGCCGGAAGAGTCCCGTGAGGAGCCGCGACGCGTCCTCCGCGGACGCAAGCGCCTCATCGAGGGGGTCGTCAAGGACAAAGACCACGCCGGCGAGACTCTCGGTCCGGGACAACACTTCCGAGGCCTTGAGAGCGCCCTCCTCCGACATTACGTCGTACTCGTGGCGACTCTCATCATTCGATCGCGAGAGGAAACTCATGCTGATCGGGCTCACCCCGTAATCCCGACGAAAGACGTCTCCGACGCTCGTCCGCAGTCCCACGTCTACGCCGGCGCCGAGGACTACGACGGCTTCCATGCCGTCGAGTTCGAGCGGCCGGAACTCGCTTTGCTCGAGCCGGACCTCTCGGAACGCGGCCCGCCTGGGATCTTGTCTTGTCTCTTCCGGAATTTCGCCGGCTTCGGGGGCAGCCGCGGGCTCGGCTGAAGGGACCCGCGCCGGCTCCGCCGCTCTCGACGTTCCTTCTCCACCATTCTTGGCGATCAGTTGGGAAATCCGTTCCGCGATGTCCTTAATGGTGCGGACGTCCATGAAGTCTTCCAGTTCGATCTTGATCCCGAAATGGCTTTCGACCGAGTCCATGATCACCGGCAATCGACTGGAGCGAATCGAGAGATCCTCCCTCAGATCCATTTCAGGTTCGATTTCGTCTCGTTCATAGCCCGTCGCGTCCATGATGATCCCGATAACCGCTTCGGTCACGTCTTCGGTATCGGCCGACTCGGCCGGGGGCGGCGACGACGGTTGGGCCGCGGGTTCGCTCTCGGGAGCGGTGACGGGCTGAGCGCTCGGGATCGGCGGCGCGGGCGCGGCCTGAGGCGGAATCGCCGGCGCCGGCCTCATGGGCGGCGTCTCGACCGCCGGAAAGCTCTCGGAGAGAACGCGATCCAGATCGTTCTCGGTGAAGTTCGGGTCGTGCTCGCGACGAATCGCCTCGAGCAGTACCGGCTTGAGAAACCGACCGAAGCTCTCGATGATGAACGCGTTGATCTCCCGCTGAATGATGCGGTCGAGACCCTGAGGAGCCCTTGGAGCGCGTGTTTGCGCGGGCGCCGGAACCGGCTGTTTCAGCGCCGGGCGAGCGGGCTCGGGGGCCGGCTGACCCGGGAACGCAACGAACTTCGGCGTGTCGGGCGCTTCGAGGCCGCCGCGAGCGTAGATCTGAGCCAAGGCCGTTCGGTACATCAGACTCTCGGCTGACGGCAGGCACGTCTGAATGCAATCGGACCCTTCGATGGCGTCGGAAATCAAGTTGCTGAGTATGTCTCTCGGACCCACTTCCACGAACGTCCGAACGCCGTAGTCGTCATACAGCGTGCGCACGTTCTGCATCCAGTGAACCGGCGATTCGAGGTGGGCCATGACGATCCGTTTGATTTCGGCCTCATCGTCGGGGAAACACCGCATGGTCGTGTTGGATATCACCGGAATGTTCGGGGGATTGAACGGAACCGTGGCGATGAACTCCTCCAGCTCGTCGTGGATGCATTCCATGATCGGCGAATGAAAGGCCATACTGACCCGCAGCAGCGTGCTTCTATAGCCCTGCTCTTTGAGTTCCGCGCCGAATGCCTGTACCCGCTCGGTGTCCCCGCCGATAACGATCTGATGAGGTGAATTGATATTGGTGATGTAGACCTTTTCGCGCTCGGCGACTTCTTTTTCGATCAAATCCAGCGGAGCGTCCGCGGCCATCATCACGCCGGGGTCCACATTCAGGGCGCATGCTTTGTCCATGCACTGCGCGCGCTTATTGACGATACGGAAGCCGTCTTCGAACGAATATACGCCGGAGAGGCAGAGCGCGGTCAATTCACCGAGACTGTGGCCCGCCAACGCGGTCGGGCGCACGCCCAGCTCGGTGAGGTATCGCACCATGGCGTATTCCATGGTAAAGAGAGCCGGCTGCTGCCAACGGGTCTTCTGGAGATCCTCCTCCTTGTCGTAGAACAGCATGCGCAAAAGGTCGAACTCGGCTATTTCCGCTGCCTTGTCCATCCACTTCCGTATGACCGGGAAGGTCTCGTAGAGCTCGTGAGCCATGCCCGCGTAATGAGAACCCTGGCCGGGAAAGACAAAGGCAAGTGGAGAAGGAGGTTCGTCCGCCGGCGCCAGGTGCGCTCCCTGACGGGCCAACGACCTCAAACGCTTCGGCGGAATCCGGTTCCCGTTCTGAAGCGGTTCCGCCTGTTCGATCACGTTGACGGCTTCACGCTCCGATTCGGCCGTGACCGCCACGCGATACGATCGTCCGGCGATCTCGGTGCGGAAGAAGAAGAGCCCGTCGGGCAGGTCCGCTCGTCGAGATTCACGCTCAACGGAACGGTGCGGCTTCGGCGAAACAAGAGCGATCGCCTCGTCGTCCGTCGCCTCCTCCAGATGGACAACATAATTGGAGCCGCCGAATCCGAACGCGTTCACTTGCAGCCGCCGAGGCCGTCCCTTCGGGTCGGGCCAGTCCATTGGCTCGGTGGGCACATAGAAGCCGCCCTTGTCCATGTCGATGTCGGGATCGGGCTGCTCGTAGTTGAGCGTCGGAGGAAGCGTCGTGTTCCTCATGGCCATGATCCCGCGGATGAGGCTGTTCACGCCGGATGCGCCCAGCGTATGCCCTATCTGGGACTTGAACGACGTCAACGCGGTGCGCCCGTTCGTCGCAAAGAACCGGGCCAGCGCGTGAACCTCCTCCACATCGCCCTGCATGGTGCCGGTCGCATGGCATTCGACGAGATCGACCTCGTCCGGCTCGTAGGGCGCGTCGTTGAAGCTCGCTCCTATGGCCAACTCCTGTGTTACAGCCGACGACTCGACCATGCCCAGATTATTGTTGCTCGCGCCCATCGCGCTGATGTACGCAAGGATCGGGGCTCCGCGCTTCTTGGCGATCGATTCCCGCTCGATGAGAATCATGCCTCCGCCTTCACCGAGAACCATCCCGTCACGGTCCCGATCGAAGGGTCGGCTCGCGGCGGCCGGCGGCCTATCCACCCCGGACAATCCCGCCAAGGCCCCGAGAGCGGAAAACTCGAGAAAATGCATAGGGGTCAGCAGCTCTTCCGCGCCGCCGACAAGAGCGGCGTCGATAATGCCGTTCCGGATCATCTGATACGCGCTGTACAAGGCCACGAGAGCCGTCGCGCACGCGGCCGAGACCGAATAACTCGGCCCCATGAAACCGTACTTGTTGCAGATGAAACCGCCGGCCGAGCAGTTGAGACGCCCGAGAAGGGTGGTGTCGTCGATTGCGATACGCCCCTGCTTGACCTCCGCTTCGATCGCTTGAATCACGTCGTCGGACAAACCCGCCACACGTTTCACCGACGAGACGATATCGTGCGCGGATCCCCTGATGATGACGTCCTGGAGCGTCGCCGCGGCTTCTCCCGAATTCTGGGAGATCAGCACGCCTACCCGTTCCCCCGGAATGTCCGCGTCCAATATGCCCGATTGTTCGACAACATTCTTCGCCAGCCACATGGTGACGCGCGTCGAGTTGGTCATGGTGCGGAAGTCCTGCGGCGGAATACCCAGTTCCTTGCGGGTCACGTCGATGTGTTGAAAGGCCCCGACCCTGCAATAGGTCTTCTCGGGCGTCCGAGGACGGGGACTGAAGAAATTCTCATGATTCCACTTCTCGGCGGGAACATACGTGATACCGCTCTTGCCCGCCACACTCGCTTCCCAGACCTCTTCGGGACTCTTTCCGAGCGAATTGACGAGGCTCATGCCCGTGACCGCGATCCGTTCCCGATCGGGAATCGGCCGGGTCTCCCGCGATCTCACGGTCGAAACGCTCGGCGCGCCTACGATGGGCCGCGCTTCGGCCTCGGCCGGCCGAGCCGCGCTTTGCCCGATAGGACCGAGAAAGGGCAGGCCTTCGGACAAGGTCCCTTCGGCAAGCTCACGATGGAGCTCTTCCAACCGCATGACCGAGTTGATCACGCCCGCGGACGCGCCGCTCATATACTGGCCCTCGTCGACGCATCGACGCTCGTCGAGGACGGGCCCGCCGGGAAATTCAACGGCTCTGGCCGCGGTGAGCAGACTTCCTGCGGCCAACCCTTCGATCTTGTGACGAAATGACCCCTCATCCTCCGAGCCGGCCGCGAAATCCCGTTCGAGAGTGCAAATCGCGTCCGTCTTCGGCGTTCGCAGCGACCGCACCCGCAGGCCGACCGCTTCTCCCGTGACAACCGTCTCCTCGGGCCGCGACTCGAGGACCATCCGTCGGTAGAGCTCCGAAAGCGCGCCGGTTTCGACGATCTCTTCGGTCGCGAGGTACACGGTGCCCATCTGGATCGCGTCCGCGCCGAGCATGGCAGCCATCAGCGCCGTCTCTCGATTGTAAACCCCGCCCGCCATGATGACGCGTTTGCCCTCGAAGAGCGCCGGCTCGCGATCCTTGAGATCGATGATGGTCTGGGCGAGCGTCAGGGTCGTATGCGCGCCCACATGGCCGCCCGCTTCGTTTCCTTCGCAAATGACGTAGCGGACGCCGACCTCGAAGGCCATCTTGAGGAGCTCTTCGTTGGGAGCGATATAGATCGCCTCGACGCCGTGCGCGAGCAGGTCTTCCGCGTGGCTCGGCTCACCGGCCGCTATCACCGCAAACCGCGGCTTATTTTCGCGAATCCATCGCAGCTGCGCGTCTCGGTGTGGGTTCTCCGCGAGCGCGATCACATTGACGGCGTACGGCAACGCGCCCAAGATCTCGCGAAGCCGCCCGAACTTTTCCTCGATCGTCGAGGCGTCCATCATGCCGAGGGCCAGTGTCGGCAGCGCTCCGGCCTTGGCGACTTCGGCCGCGAACTCGGGAACGTCGGTGATCCACGACATGGCCCCTTGAACAAAGGGGTATCGCGTACCCATCTCTCGCGCGACCGGGCTATCGGTGAAGCTCCGGGCGCGCCGCTCTGCTGTGCGGAGGTTTTCATTGATTACGGAGATGAATCCCTCGACCGCGTGCTCGAAATCGCTTCCGAAACGGCGGATGAACGAATCAGCGAACGCGGCTTCCACACCGAGCGGAATCAGCTCGTCCCGCTGAAATCCCGCCTCGTGCGCCGGCACGCTCTCCGCGGCAATCTTGCCGGCGAAGAACCGACGCTGTTCGTCTCGGATTTCCGCGCCGCACAATGAACCCGCAAACTCCGTCAGTTCCTTGACCGCTTTTGAATTGCCCTTGTTGAAGAGCCTGCAGGGCGTGCGGAGGTTCAGGCCGGTCAGCTCGGTATGATCGGGTCGCAACTTGGCGATCTTTTCCCGTTGTTCCGCTGATGCGTCGGAGAAATCGGTCAGCCGGTGCGCGCTCTCGAACACGATTCCCGAGGCGCCCACGACAAAAAACGCGGCCGCGGCCTCGGGAGCGGCGATACCGCCCCATATGATGAGATCCCGTTCATCCCCTCGATCACTGAGCATCGAACGGACGGTGGAAAAGAGTGTGAAGGCCGTTTCCGAAGAGACGAACCCTGCGCTCTCGCAGCCTTTCAGGCCGATGCTTCGAATGGACGGAAAGCCGTCGAGTATGAGGGAGATGATGTTGACATCGCCTACGACGGGGATGAAGACGGCTCTCGAGGAGAGCTCTTCCATTCGTCGATGATAGTCGCTCGGGTCCCGCTCCATGAGAGGCGGGTGAAGCTCGATCCAGACCCGCGTGAGCTCGGTCTCGTCGAGCAGCTCTTCCATTTCCGGTTTGAGCAGGAATTCGGGGTCGACTTTGATCTCTGCGGCGTCGCTGCCGGCGTCGGCCTGCAGTAAGGCGGCGCAGGCCGAAAAAGGATCGACACGGGAAAGGTCGAAAAGCGCCTTGGCGCCGGTCCGGCGAGAAGCCCCGATGACCGCTGATCGTATAGTATTGGGATTCCAAAGGAATGCTATGAATTGGTTATGCTCTTCCGATGACATGGGGCGCCCCTCGTTTCACAGTCAAGTTAATCTTCAAATATAGCATAATCCGCCCGAACCCGTACGGGGAAAACGCTGCGAATGCCGGACCCGTCGCTCCTGTCCGCCGTGGCCCTTGCATTCGTAATCCCGTAGGTATAGAGTCCGGAAATCGATTGTCAAGCCGGCTCGCGTCATGTTCTGAGCCGGCTTCCCTACTCATAGGGGAAACGACGCGCACACGGAGGGACAATGGACGGACAGATGAATGTGCTGCTCACCGGCGGAACCGGATTCCTGGGAGAATACCTCCTGGCCGAGCTCCTCGAACGCGGCCATTCCGTCTGGGCCTTGTACCGAAACGAATCCCGCAAACTGGATACCATCCGCTTCCTCAGCAGTCTCGGCTTGCCGCACAGCGCAGGGGATCTCCGCTGGTTCAAGGGTGAGGCGCTCGACGCCGGCGACGCGTGGGACGACTGGCGCCGTCAATGCCCGAGCCTCGACGAGGTTGACACCCTGCTCCACAGCGCGGCCTCGACTCGATTGCACATGGACGAGAACGGCGAACCGCTCAAGACGAACCTCGGCGCGGCCAAAGCCCTGCGCAGGCTCGTCGAACGCAAGCCGATGAAGGTCCACCTGGTCAGCACCGCATATGTCTGCGGCTTCATCCAAAGCGGTCGAGTATTCGAGGTCAATCATCCTCGGGGGGATTTCGTGAACGTATACGAGGAGAGCAAGTGGGAAGCCGAACAAATCTGGGAGGGCGCCGCCACCCTACTCAGACCGGGCATCATCGTAGGTCATTCCGAGACCGCGCGCTGCGCCTCCTTCACGGGGTGGTATATCCTGTTCCAGGCCGCACATCTTCTGGATCGACTCCTCAACGGCGCGCCGGGAACCGACCGAACGCAGCTCAATCTTACCATTCCCGCGGACCCGGCCGGCACGTCCAATATCATTACCGTCGACTACGTGGCCAAAGCCGCGGTGAGGCTCATTGAAAACGAGGCGAATCACAATCGGATCTTTCACCTCACCCACCCGACCCCGCCGACCCACAGCACAACCCACGACATCGTCTGCGAGCGTTTCAACTTGGGCGGATTCACCTTCGCCGGACAAGGAGCGCCGTTCACGCAGCCGCGCAATCGAATCGAACGCATGGTCTGGCGCCAGATGCAGTCGATCCTCTTCCACTTCTCGAACAATCCCGACTTCGATCGGACCAACATCGACACCGCCCTCCCGGATCTTCCCGTTCCCCCTATCGATGAGGCCCTCATACACAAGCTCGTGGACTACGCGGTCGAAAAGGACTGGGGACAATCGCCGCAGTGATCGGATGTTCGCAAAGCACGCCGCGTCCCTCGAGCGTCCAAAGGCGTCATTGCCCCCGAAGCCAAACAATCAGTGCGCGCAGACGAGCGCCCGACGGTGTCATTGCGAGCGGAGCGAAGCAATCTCAGCGCCTCACCGGCGCCCAAAGCCGT
>CAYLRL010000001.1:0-177082 GCA_964385875.1 uncultured Syntrophales bacterium | reverse complement strand
CGGTGTCATTGCGAGCGGAGCGAAGCAATCTCATCGCCTCACCGGGGCCCAAAGGTGTCACCGCACGTTGCCTTCAGGAAAGGAACGTGCGATTTCCCTTGATCTTACTTCAAACGATTTCCACCAGGCCCTCCGGGTGTTCATCGGTCACCTCGCCGATTTCCGCGGCTATGGGAACGCCTCCATCGATAAGCGCGCGGCGGAATTCGGCCGCCTTGGCCGACGGAACCCCGAGAACCAGGCCTCCGGAAGTTTGAGGATCGAAGAGCAAATCGATCGCGGATGCGTCGACTCTGTCCGCGACGGTAATCCAGGTGGAGAAATAATCCCGGTTGGCATACGCGCCCGCGGGAATGAGCCCCATGGACGCGGCGTCGAGCGCGCCTTCCAGGTGCGGTACGGCGGACGACTGGATCCGAACGCGCCGGCGGGACGCGCGGGCCGTCTCGGCGATATGCCCCGCCAATCCGAAGCCGGTTATGTCGGTGCACGCGCGGACACCGAATTCGACGGCGATTTCCGACGCTTCCGCGTTTAGGACGCACATGGAATCCGCCATGGCCCGAATAACGGATTCCGACGCGAGGCCCGCCTTGACCGCTGTGGCGATGAGCCCCGTCCCGACGGCTTTGGTGAGTATCAACCGGTCGCCGGACTCCAACCCCGAATTGAACATGATCTTGTCCGGGTGGACCACTCCGGTCACCGAGAGGCCGTACTTGGGCTCGTCGTCCTCGACGCTGTGACCGCCGATCAGCGCCACGCCCGCTTCTCGCATGATTTCCAGGCCGCCTTCGAGGACCTCCCGCAGTATCGCAAGTCCCATTTTCTTGATCGGGAAGCAGACCACGTTGAGCGCGGTGATCGGCCGACCGCCCATCGCGTACACGTCGCTCAAGGAGTTGGCCGCGGCCGCTCGACCGAAAATCCTCGGATCGTCGACAATGGGAGTGAAAAAATCAATCGTCTGCACCAAGGCGGTCGTATCGTTCAATTTGTACACACCCGCGTCCTCGGAACCACCGACACCCGTCAGCGCCTCGGGAGGGATCGGTATGTCGAGTCCGCACAGCGCTAGGTCCAGGTCCCCCGGACCAATCTTGGCGGCTCAACCGGAGGTTTTGGACAGCGACGTTAATGTGATCGCGTCATTCTTCATTCGAACCTCATCTTCGGGCCGGTGAGGGTGTGATCGGCCGGCCCGACCGATACCGGATCGATCGGGTTTCGATTCGAGGCGGACGACCAGGGTACGGCTGCCGGCGCGTCGCTTCGCCCCTCGATCATAGCCTCCGCCTATATATATCATCATTTAACACTATTTGGGGGCGGACCGCAACCGTCCGGAGGACGCGAGCGTCACGGGGGATCGGATTGTGGAAAGGACTCGACGAGCTAACGGATGAGATTCAAACGCACGGGACGGCTCAGAAGCACGAACTCGCCGTTTTCGGATTCACTTCGGCCGACGCCGCCCACGTACTCCTTGATCAGCTTGGCGACCTTGGCCGCGTCTTTGGGCAGCATTCGGACGCATCCGTGGGACTGATTCCGACCGATGCTTCGCGGCGCGTTGGTGCCGTGGAAGCGGTACCCGTAATCGTCCAACCTCACTTTGCGTTCGATCAATTCTTCGACGTCGCGGTTGTTGTTCCTGGAGCGGACGAGGCGTTTCTTCAGGAGGGGCGCCATGGTGCCGCCGTACACCCGTTTGCTCGGGGATTGCCCCCAGGCCCACGCGCGGTTCTGCGGCGGTATCCACCAGGGATCGTCGTCGTAGATGTGGGTAACGAAGTACACGCCGACCGGTGTGGGAAACGAGCGGGAGCCCAGACCGACGCGGCATTCGTAGAGGACCTCGCGTTTTCCGAAGAAGGACGTTCCGAAGAGCTTGAATTCATGGCGAGAATGACTGACTTGGATTTCAATATCGTGAAATCTGCCTTCCACCCCGACCGGAAACCGTCCCATTTCCCACAGAAGCTCGGTCGGCTCGGTAAACGCATCCAGGACTCTCGGATCGGCCATGCAGACGCGATCCGAAAGATCGGTCTCACGCTCGAAATCGAACGGGCCGTCGGGAAGGACGGCCGCTCCGTGCATAAGCGGGACAACATGCGCGGCCCAATCTCCCGCGGTTTCCAACGCCGGAGGTTCGGCGGTCACTTCGCGGAGAAACGCGTCCGCGGACGCATCGGGAGTATCCGGGAAACGGTCCTCGGCTGGGTGGTCCGCCGCATCTCGACCGCCTCCATACGCGCCGGGCACGATCTTGGTCATTCTGGGAAACGCGGCGTTGGCGGCAAGCATGGCTTTGGCGCTGCCGGCGGGTTTGGATGAGCCCATGCGGAAGACCTTTTCCGCAAGCCACCGTTCGATCCATGTAGCGGAAAAATCGGCCCGCGCGGAGTCCGAGGCGATTCCCACGATCAGAAGAGACAGCAGCAGAGCCATAGCCTGCGTGACGGAGCGATATCCGGTCATACGAACCTTTTTAGGAGATGCCCTGGGATTTTGTAGAAATAATGCGTTAATTTAGCATGTTACAAGCAAAAAAGCAATCCTTAAAAGCATAATTCGGCGGGACCCCTTGACATGCCGGCCGCCGGTTCGGCCGGCGAACGCCGTGCTGAGTTCATTATCCTGAACAATCTTCCAGGCCCGCCGCCCCTTTCTTCTAGTGTATCATTAATAAAATATCCTTGTTAAGTCATGGCGCCCCGATTACACAAGCGCCCATTTCCTGAAGTTCTTGACACACTTTTCAACCCCGTCTAGGATAAAAAGTGACCGTTTTACCTCATCCATGGATTTCCGTGGATACCGAAATCCCAGCTGTTCGAAAAGAAAAAATAGCTCGTACGGCGCATCAAGGCATGGAATATCCGTCGCCGATTATCGTCAATCAACCGGCAACGCCGGTAAACTAGAAAGGTGAGACAGCCGTGAAAGAATTGTTGTCAGGAAACGAAGCTATAGCTCGTGGGGCCTACGAACATGGGGTCATCCTGGCGTCGGCGTATCCGGGCACTCCCAGCACGGAGATTCTCCAGTATGTAGGGGAGCGGTACCCGGAAATTAAGGCCGGTTGGGCCCCGAACGAAAAGGTCGCGCTCGAAGTTGCCTCGGGCGGGTCATATGGCGGCGCACGGTCGCTGGCGATTATGAAGCACGTGGGACTCAACGTAGCCGCCGACCCCTTTATGACGCTTTCGTATACCGGCGTTCAGGGCGGTTTGGTCCTCGTGGTCTGCGACGATCCGGACATGCACTCGTCCCAGAACGAGCAGGACACCCGCAACTACGCCAAATTCGGAAAAGTCCCGTGCCTGGAGCCTTCGGACAGTCAGGAATGTCTCGACTTCATGGGCGAAGCATTCAAAATCAGCGAGCAATTCGACACCCCGGTCATTCTCCGCAGCTCGACCCGAATATCCCATTCCATGTCCCTCGTCGAACTCGGGCAACGGAAGCTCGGACCGGTTGAACTCGGACTCAAGAAAGACCCGCCCAAGCACGTGATGCTGCCGGGCTTCGCGCGTCGGCGACATCCAATCGTGGAACAACGGCTGAAGGACCTTTCGGAGTTCGGCGAGTCCTTTGCGCTCAACAAGATCGAGATGGGCGATCCGTCGCTTGGGATCATTTCGGCCGGTGTCGCGTACGCGTACGCCAAAGAGGCCTTGCCCGAAGCGTCGTTCCTGAAGCTCGGCATGGTCTGGCCGCTGCCCGAAAAGCTCATCAAAGACTTTGCCTCGAAAGTGGACCGGCTGATCATCATCGAGGACCTCGATCCCATCATCGAGGAGACCGTGCGGTTGATGGGCGTTCAGTGCGAAGGCAAGGAGCTTACCGGACTCTGCGGCGAGCTCTCGCCCGAACGGGTCGAGGAGGCGGTCAAGGGCAAATCGTCCGCGAAGTCCATCGGCCCGATCGATCTGGAACTTCCCATGAGGCCGCCCAATATGTGCCCGGGGTGTCCGCATCGAGCCACCTTCTCCGCGCTCAAAAAGAATAAGGTCTACGTGGCCGGCGACATCGGGTGCTACACCCTCGGCGCGCTGCCGCCCCTGGGCATGCTCGACAACTGCCTCTGTATGGGCGCGGGCATCGGCATCGCTTCGGGACTGTCCCGAGCCCTCGGCGATCTGGCCGAAGGCAAGGCGGTCGCGGTTATCGGCGACTCCACCTTTTTCCATTCCGGTATGACCTCGCTCTTGGACCTCGCATACAACGGCGGACACACCACCGTGGTCATCATGGACAACCGCACCACGGCCATGACCGGCGCGCAGCCGCATCCCGGAACCGGGTTCACGCTCCGGCACGAACCCACGATCGAGGTGGACATCGAGAAGCTGGCGGAGTCGTTCGGATTCAAGCGCATTCGGAACGCCAATCCGTACGAGGTTCGAGATCTGGAAAAGGTGGTCAAAGAGGAATTGGAAGCTCAGGAGCCGTCCCTCATCATCGCTGTAGCCCCGTGCGCGCTGCTCAAGACCGACCGTATCCTTCCGGACACGTCGCTCACCATCGACGCGGATGTCTGTAAGGGTTGCAAGGCCTGTATCAATACCGGGTGTCCGGCTCTCGAATTCGTGAAATTCGAGGAACCCCGCCCCGAGGGTGAGAAGCGCAAAGGCTACTCGAAAATCAACGAAGCGCTCTGTGTGGGCTGCCGGACCTGCTTCGAGGTCTGCAAGTTCGATGCGATCAAGGAGGCGTCATGAACAACGGCAAGGATGTGTGGAATGTGCTTATCGTCGGCGTCGGGGGTCAAGGGATCATCCTCGCCAGCGACGTCCTCGGCAAGGTGGCGGCTCGCCACGGATACGACGTGAAGAAAAACGAGATCCACGGAATGGCTCAGCGGGGCGGCTCGGTGTCGAGCCACGTCCGCTTCGGCAAGACGGTGAGTTCGCCGATCATAAAGATGGGTGAGGCGGATGTGCTCGTCTCCTTCGAACAAATGGAAACGGTCCGCTACTTCCCGCTTCTGGCCTCCGACGGCAAGGTGATCGTCAACGATCACAAGATCCTGCCGCCGGCCGTCTTCACCGGCCAACAGGATTACCCCGCCGGCATCCTCGACAAGATCAAGGAGAAGGTCCCAAGCGCGCTCGTTGTCGACGGAACCGCGGCCGCGAAGAAGGTGGGCAATCCCCGGACGCTCAACGTGATCTTCCTGGGCCTGCTCTCCACCTACCTGGATATCCCCGCGGACGTGTACGAAACCATGCTCAAGGAGAACCTCCCGCCCAAGCTCGTCGACATCAACCTTCAGGCCTTCCAAGAAGGCCGAGCCTTGGCGTCAGCCTAAAACGACTTATCCCGGAACCGCTCGAACCGCGGGCGGTTCCGTCTCCCCACCGTCTCTCCCGTCTCCCATCGATCGGTTCTCAGTCGAAATCGAAAATCTCGGAGAGGAAGCTCTTTTTCTTCTTTTTGTAGTGATACTTGTCCTTGTAGTAGTCGTCGTCCTTGCGACGCTCATACTCGTCGCGCCGCTCCCGAGGCGGCTCTCGCCGGGCCTCCCGAGGCGGCTCCTGCTCCGCGCCGCTCCGCTCGATGATCTTGTCCAATTCGCCGCGATCGAGCCAAACGCCTCGACACTCCGGGCAATAATCAATTTCAATCCCCTGCCGTTCCGAGATAGCCAGGGTGACGTCTCCGCATACCGGACACTTCATGACGGTCGCTCCTTCCAATGAATTCACGACCGATTATGGTAGCCGGTGCGGAGTAGATGTTCAAGTGATACTCATTGCGAGTCTTGGGCGTTTTCAGACTATGCTCTTGAGGACTTGAACTATCGGGAAACAGTAAGGCTGGAATCTACCGTCTTCGTCGGGTTGTTCAAAAGCCCGGGCGAGCCGCTCAATCTCATCGTCGGAAAGCCGGATAACTCGGCCGTGTTCGTCTTCTATGACTTGAGCGATCGCCGCCTGCCTGGCGTTCTTGACTCTTGCCTCATCCAGACCGAGTATTTCGATCGTCATTTGGGCGTCGGCGGACCGAGCCGAGCGATCATTCGGCAGGATTTGTCCGTCCGCGGTATAGATAAAACAGTCTTCACAGATGCGCTCGAGCGGAGTAACCATTCGTTCGCGAAATGTATCCGCCTTACGAGGGCCGCAGTGCCGAGGCCCGGGTCTTCGGCCGGAGACCGTCCGCGCGTTACGTTGCCCGCCGTCGCACGAGAACAGTAGATTCTTATAGTTGAACCGCTCGTCGGGAAAACGACTTTGCGACTTAATGTGTTCGACGTGGCCGCTTTGCGGTTTGACTCTCGCGCCGCAATAACAACATAGGCAGCCTTGCTCCAGGAGGAGACTGCTCCGCGTTGACTCCTTGGCTGCGGTGTCCAAGTCTTCCCACACCATCTCCCCTAATGTGATCGGTGTTCGGTTTGCGTTCTTCCAGTCGTTGAGCTCTCCGGGCGATCTCCTCTTGCGGATATACTTCACTTCCCAAGGACCTCCCGCCTCTTTTTGAAGACATCCGCTCTCACAAGCATGGTGTCATCCTCGCCCAACCGATCTTCCAGGTTCGATCGAAGTTGTTCGGCCTGTTCCGTTTTTCCCGCCGCGAGGTATCGGAACAGCCTCTCCAACTCCTCTTTCACGTCCGGAGGCCTCTCCGCGACACCCATTACTTCCTGCAGAATGCGATTCGAGTCGCGTCCGAACGAGCGACCGCCGGGCATGGACGCCTGTATACCTTCATCGCTGTGGAGAAGAAGGACGATTTCCTCTTGGTGCGCCTGACTAAGCGCCTGCGGCGAATGCGTGGTCATGAAGAATTGACAATTGGGGAAGATCTCCGGCAGTCTGCGCACGACATCTCGTTGCCACGCAGGGTGGAGGTGGAGCTCCACCTCATCGATCAGTGCTACGCCCGACCCTTCCAAGGGCCTTGATGAAAGCGGATTGGCTATAGCCAAACGCCGCGCCAAATCTCCGATAAGCGCCAGGAGGCATTTTTCGCCGTCGGACAGCTCATTGACCCTTAGTTCGAGACCTTCCTTGCGAATCACCATCCGCAACGGAGCGCGCCGCACCCGGAGGCCCGAGTATCCCTCTCCCATCATGCCTGCGATGGCCGTTCGGGCGGCTTCGAGTTGATGGTCGACGTAGTCCAAGTCCCGTCGAACGCTTCGCTCCTCGTTTTCCAAATCCTCTCTGTTCCGGAACCACTCAAAAAAAAGCCGGAAGTTATTTCGGGCGCCCGAAAGCGCCGTGTCGTACGCAGCTGGTTGATCGAAGGCATGCTTCTTCCGTATTCTCAGGGGTATATCGAGGACCGCCCGATTGACGCTGTAGTACACCGCAACGGGCAGGGCGAATCCAGATGTTTCTTCCATACGTTCGATTATCCGGGAAGCCTTTTCCTTGATTTGGCTGAGGTTGCTTATTGTTTGTTTACCGCCTCCGGACTTGCGTTTGCCCACCGTCCACTCGAGATCTTCCCCCAGGACCTTCACCTTTATGGCGGCCCGCGTGAAACCGCTACCCACTCGTACGTCGTACTTCGTAAACTCGCGACCTGCGCCTTTTCGGACACGCACCAAAAACCGAGACAAAAGAATTGCCAGACAATCAAGGATGCTCGACTTACCGGTCCCGTTCTCACCGATGAGCACTATTCTGGGGGACTCACCAAAGTCGAGAGTCATCTCCTGAATTCCTCTGAAATTCTCCATCGTGAGACTTCTCACACGCATTTGGAACCCCTTTAGCGGACGGGACCGCGTTTCGCCGATCGGCTTGTGCTTCACTTTCAGCCGCGATCGACTGGATGCATATTACGGCGCACGCGAAGGCGCAGTCAACCTTGCGCCTCCGTTCACCAATCATACAGCACTTCCCAATGATCGTGAAAAGACGGGTCGACTGCGCTGTAGCGGTAGAAGCGGGTGGCGCCGGTTCCTCGAGCGGTGTTGGGGTCGTCTTTCCAGTAGCGGATGGAGATGGCGGGGATGAGGCCGTCGCCGGAGGTTCCCGGCGCGCCGGCTTGTGTCGGGGCGATCCAGACTTCCCTTTCCTCGATGATCTTCCAGACGGTTCCGTGGCGCTTGTTGCGGACACGTTCGCCCACGCGGGGAAGGTCCAGCTTTTCCCGGAGGTCTCGGAATCGGTGGGACGGCTTCTCTTCACGGTCGAGGATGCGTTCGCCGAAGAAGGTGACGCCGATCGCGCCAAGCGGCGCAGTGACGAGAATCGAGAGCACCGCGATTGCGAGGATGACCTCGCCGGCGGCCACCCCGGCCGCGAGGGGGACTGCTCCGATGGCTGCCTGTACGGTCGCTTTCGGCACGTACGCGATCACGCAGAAGAGACGTTCGTTGCGGTTGAGCGGGGTTCCCAGCAGCGAAAGGTAAGTCCCGATACTGCGGAAGATCAGCCCGAAGCCGATGATCGCCAATCCCGCGAGACCGGCCTTCCACGCCACATGGATGTTCACCTGCGCGCCGACCAGCACGAAGAGGAGCAACTCTGCGAAGACCCACACCTTTTTCAGCTTTTGCGAGATCAGATGAGCGATGGGCTCCGCGCGTTCGAGGATGATGAACCCGATCGCCATGACCCCGAGAAGGCTCGCAACCGCCACGTAATCCTTGGTCGCATGTTCGAGCCATGTGAGGAGGATTGCGACCGCCACAACCAGCAGGGTTCGTTTGGGCGGCTTCCAGTCGAAGCGTTCAAAGAGCTTCAGGAGCACGTATCCGGGAATGAGCCCGACAACAATCCCCAGGACGATCGAGACGGGAATCTCGGCGAGCTTCGCGGCGATATTCACATCGCCCCCGCCGTACATCCCGAGGAAGATCGTGAAAAGGACGATGACGAAGACGTCGTCCACCGAGGACGCGCCGAGGATGAGCGTGGGTATGCCTTTCTTGGTCCCGCGGCCGCGATCCATGAAATCGATCATGAGCGGAACGACCACCGCCGGCGACACCGCGGCCAGAATCGAGCCGAGCACCGCGGCGTCGAGGTAAGTCATGTCGAGCAATCTCGGCGCGATCGCCACCACCGCGACGATCTCGAAGATCGCGGGGACCGCGCTCATGATGAGCGCCGGCCGCCCCACCCGATTGAGCGTATCCCGGTGAAGCTCGAACCCCGCTCGCAGCAGAATCACGATGAGCGCGATACGGCGGAAGTCAGCGGAAACGTCCATCATCTCGGGCCGCATCAGGTCGAGCGCATACGGCCCTACGACCACCCCGGCCAGAAGCATGCCCACGAGGCCGGGCAGTTTCATCCGACGGAACACATAGTCCGCGGCAAGTCCGAGAATGATGATCAGCGCCAGGCTGTACGCCATCGGAGATCCACCATCGAGTCCGAATGGGGCGAAAAGCGTTTATTATCGGCGTGCGCGCGGCGCAGTGTCAAGGCGGTCCGAGTCGCCCCGGTTGAATTCGAGGATTGGCCCACTCATATGGGCATGGCATCTAATGGCTTAGCATAGTGTTTTTACTGAACAACCGATGAAATTTGGAGCCGGGGCGCGAACCAGAAGTAGATCGTAACCGCCTGCAAAGAATGACTACTGCCTCCTTTGTGAAAATGGCCCAGGAGCGAGACAGGCTTCTGCGCCTCAATATGTCGCGAGTTACAAGAGTCCGGAAGTTTTGAAGTCTTTAAGGGGCGTTCTTGGAGTGGGTGTCAAGACTTGAGTGGGTCATGAAAAAAGGTTCGATAGCCTCCGGCCGGTCGGATTTCTGTTATGGGGAAATCGACCGCTCCACCTTGTCGGTCATACGTAGCAGGTGGACCGACAACTTGAAGAAGAACAGATAAGCTCCAATCTGACTGAGCGTAAAGAGCCGACGAGACGGGATTTCTTCACGTCGAATCGAATCACTGGCGCAGTGACATATTCTGTCCATAAGAACCACCGATTCCGACCCCAACAGCCCCCCTTTTGGTAGATAAAACACAGTTGTAATCCTCTGGGACCTGATGGCTTGCAGACGCGACCCAATTTGCTCAGGCGTCCAATTCAGCCTATGCGCAAGTGCGTCCGAGAACTTGTCAAGCCTTATGATCGGTGCATAGCAGATAGCCGGGCGCGGCTGGGTCGGGTTACTGAGGTCCATGTCACACGTATTTGAAAAGACCATGCAATTGTAGGGGCGGCGGTCCTTATACGGAAGATAGACGTAGAGCAGATCTGCTATTCCATCACCCTGATATATGATCTTTTCTTCTGCATGCACTGCGGTGTACATGCGGGAAGGGTGAATATCCGGAAATTGCTCATTAATTTGGCGCAATAACTCGGTAGTCTCTGCCAAGGAGAGATACTGAGGAAGATGCTGTTGAATATGTTCAACTTTCTCATCCAAGATTCCAAAATTCCTTCTCGATAACTTCCAACTCGTCCGGTGAAAAAGTTTCGGCCTTTTCGAGGAAGTGTTTGAGGAGCTTCTCCACAACGGCCACGGAATACTGAAGGTCTGCTGAGCCAACCATCTCGTATCCTCTTGCCAGCACACTTGGCTCCTCTCCTCTTGCCTGGGCGGCTTGCGGGCCGGCGGAAGCTGAAGCAAGAAAGGAACTGCCGGTCATGGAGGTTGCCCCACCGACTAGACCGCTGCAAAGGAGAGGCGCAGCAATCAGACAGCAAATCTGGGACCGCAGATCGTCGAACATAAATTCCTCCTAATCGTACTCCGGGTTCAAAGAAGCCACGAAGTCTTCCTTGAGACTTTCAAAGAACTTCCTTTTTAGCAGTTCGTGTCCGTTTTCGATTAGCTCAGGGAACACCTCAGGTGGGTTTTCCGTAAGATCTGGGTTCGAGCAGAAAGTGTCCAGATCGATGACCGAACCCCTCTTAAAATCCCCACCCGTCTGGATGCTTCCATCGTTCGTGACCTGAATGGCCGTTACCCAGTTGTCATCGAAGAATTGCACGCGCAGGACAGTCTTCTCGTCTGATAACGGCGAATCTCCCAACGTCACACAGAACCTTGAGATTTCAAACACGTTCCGTTCGAAAAAGTTTATGTACCGCATGCCAATCCGAGTTGTCTCTCCGATAACCCCAACGTCACAGAAAATGGTGAAGAGCCTAAGAATCTCCTTCCGAAAATCCCCCCATCCCGGATATTCCGGCTCCAGGGCGGCAACATTGAAAATCCGCGGGCCCATCTGAAGCACGAACGGTTTGCTCTCCAAACGGTAATGAGGCTGAAAAGTGAGATTTGCGTCCTTTTCGCGAATCTCTTCCGGAACCTGGAGGATTGGTAGTGGATGCGGGCTACCATAGTCCTCTCTGAGCCGGCCGTACACGTAACCGAAAACGGCAGCGGGTGGAATAGAGGGGTTGAAGCGCACATCCGCTACTGCTTCCACCAGAGGGCTCGGCTCAATTTTCTTGGGTGTCTTCACCGTCGGACCTGTGCCTCGTCTAGATCTTCCCGGGTCATATTGTACAACAAAGCCGTGCTTGCGGCAAGCCTCTCGCGTCTGTGTTCTCGGTGAGTTGCTTATCATGACGCGCGCTCTTGTCAATAGCGTGCTACAGTACCTTCGGGCTCAAGCTCAACAGTACCAAAAGGACGATACCGATGAGTTATCTATGCCAGCCCCTTGGATTTGGCGCACAAGCAGTGAAGCCCTCCCGTGGGCGTTCCCATTTCGGAGCGATTCCGTTGTTGATCGCGGGCGGTCGTTGGGCGTATTGTCATTGGCTGTGATCGAGCGGCGCCAAGAAGCGCGGAATGGAGAGCGGCGTATGAAGTTCACCACGGTCCTGGGCAGTCCCCGAAAGAAGGGTAATACCAATCGCGTCCTCTCATGGATCGAAGAAACCGTGAGTGCGACGGGTCACCAAATCGACCGCGTCAATCTGACCGATCATACGGTGCGCAGCTGTAAGGGCTGCCACACGTGCAAGCGACACAGCGATCGAATCGGGTGTCCTCAAGGGGACGATGGGGTTCGCTTGCTGGAGAATACTCTCTCGTCGGCCGCGATCGTGTACGCCACGCCGAACTACTTCTGGGGACCCAGTTCTCAACTCAAGGCGTTCATCGACCGGCATTGCAGCCTGGTAACGGGCTTCGGGACCGACGAATGGCTGTCGCTGCTCACCGGCAAGTCGCTGGCCGCGGTAATCACCTGTGAAGATCAAATCGAAGACAACTGCGATCTGCTCATGGAGCTTTTCCCTCGCTTCGCCCACTACCTCAAGTGCACATACGCCGGCGCCTTGATCATACCTTTCACGACAAAGCCCGACGATATGGGCGAGGACATTCGCGAACAGGCGCACCGATTCGCGGCCGGCCTGCTCCATTCAGCCGGCAATCAAAACGAACCGAAGCTGATCGTGGATCGCTGATTGGCTCACGACTACTTCTCGGTGCGGCGGGTTATGCCGGCTTGAAAACCTGAGCGTGACAAACCCCGCCATGAGACTGCGGTGAACGCCTCATTCGCCCGAGTTCTTTCGCTCGAGTTCATCCACCCTGCGTTCCAGACCCCCGATGCGCTTCAGAAGGCGCTCGACCAAAAGAGAGAGGTGTGGGGGGCGTTCTTTTTCGGGCTGTCCTTCCACCTGCTTATCCTGTTCCCAGAGGATCTCGATCGCCCGCGTCACGATCTCATGTTGGCTCCATCCCAGTTTGGCGCGGAGTTGCTCCATGAGGTCGATCGCTCGTCCGCTTATGAAGAATGTGCGAGACTTGAAAATCTCGTCATGCTCGACGCTTTCGTCCGTTTTCCTGTCATCGTCCATCTCACGCTCCTCGACTGCGACGCCGGCGCCTTCGAGGCGCCTATCCGACGACCGCCGCGCCTTTAGAGGAAAATCGTCCTGAGCAGCAGGAAAATCAACCCGCAGGTGACCGCGGCTATGGGTATGGTGACCACCCACACGAGAAAGATTTTTGCCAGCAGCCAATGGTCTACGTTCTTGCGCCCCTGAACCAGTCCGACACCGGTGACCGCTCCCACGGCCACCGTCGTCGACGAGACCGGTATCCCCAGCCGCGAAGCCAACAGGACGGTCGAGGCGACAGAGAAATCCACAGAAAAGCCGCGGGAGTTGTTCAGCTTGGTAATCCCTTCCCCGACGGTCTTCATCACCCGATGCCCGAGCGCGGAGATACCGACCGCGATACCGATACCGCCGATCACGAGCATCATTGTCGGCGCCTCGCCGTGCGCCGGAAGTTTGTGATACTTGGAAATCAAGTAGATGGCCGTCACGGGACCGAAGGCGTTGGCCACATCGTTCGAGCCGTGGGCGAGCGCCACGTACGATGACGTGAAAATCTGCAGACGTCGAAAAATCTGCTCGACCGCGGCCTTGTGATCCGGCGACTTTTCCAGATACTCACGGATGAGGTTCTTCCCCATCTCCCACATGAACAGCACGAAGAAGATCACCACCAAGCAGATGAGGAACCAATCCTTCCTGATCTTTGCCGCGGGCTCCGCGTCGAGCGTCAGGGCAAGCGCAATGACGCCGGCCGCAAACGCCATCCAAATGGGACACCATTTCTTCACCCGCGCGGTCACGTCGCCTTTCTCGGCCAGGGTAAGCTTGATCAGTCCGTAAACCGCGCCGGCGATTATCCCGGCCAGCACCGGGCTGAGGACCCAGGATATGAATATCTCCGTGAGTTTCGACCACTGAACGCTCTCCGGACCCGCTGCGAGATAAGCGAACCCAATGAGGCCGCCCACGACCGCATGCGTCGACGAAACCGGGAAGGCGGTCAGGGTTGACATGAGAACAAAGAGACCCGCGCTCAGGAGCACTGAGAACATCCCCACCGCCAGGACGTGCACGTCCGTCACCATCTCGGGGTTGACGATCCCCTTGGCAATGGTCGCGGTCACATGTGCGCCGAGAAAGACGGCCCCGAAGAAGTTCATCACGCCGGCTATCGCCACCGCCTGCCACACCGTAATCGCACGGGCGCCGACCGCGGAGGCCATCGAATTGGCCACATCGTTCGCGCCCAACGAAAACGCCATGAGGAAGCCGCCCGCCAGCGATACGTAGAAGATCACGTCGAAAAACGTCATGAGGAGCCTCCGCAGTCAGGGGGTATATCGATGTCGGCAGAACCGGGAAACGCCGGCCATACGCGATGCGGGCGCCGCTTAGCGTACGGGCCGTATGCGCAGACTGTCAAGTTTGGATAGCGTGAAGAAAAGAACCGGAGGGGGCCGGGCGGTCGCACACAGAGCCGTACGCCCGTCCGGCGTGACCGTTACCGTCGCGCGTTCGAGGCCGAACGGCGTTTGGCTCTTCGCCGAGCACTGCGATCGTGGTCCGACTCCCGGCGTAGAGCTCGTCCGGGAAATTCTCGAAGCGGATCTTTTCAAAGGTGGGTTTATCGCCTCTGATTTCGGGATTGGAATGATTCGCCGTGTATTCCCGAAGCGCCGGCAACGCGGGATGGTCATATTCGTCATGCGCGAAGCGCACATGATCGTCGAAAATGAATCGGCCATCCAGCGCTTCCGTGTTCGTCGCCGCACGTGAGGGATCCGCAGCTTCCACTTCGTCGACTTGAAAAATCAGCCCAAAGACGGTGTTCATCGCGAGCAGGGCCGTCGCCGAACCGGACGACGCGCGCAGGAACTCACAACACCCCGGACCGAAGACGACGATCAAGCGATAAGGCTCTATCCCTTCATCATCTTGAGCGGGATCAGCGACGTGCCGCGCTTCTGCGAAAGCGCCATGAAGAGCTCCCGTCCGTCGGCCGGCGGCGTGTAGCGTGAGCCTTCACTTTTCTGCAGCAATGAGAGCGCTTCCGACGGACAAGTGGTCACGCACAGCCCGCAGCCGATGCACCGTTCCAGGTCGATGAGCGCGATCTCATCGTCGCCCATCGTGATCGCCTCCATCTGGCAACGGTCAATGCAGGTTTCGCAACCGGAACAGAGTTCCGAGTCCACTTCAGCGTAATAACTCGATCGCACGCTCATCGCAGGCTTTGGACTCAACTTGATCGACCGAAGAATCCCGCAGCAATCGCCGCAGCAATTGCAGAAACCGCCCGGATTCTGCGCGTTGAACGGCTGAGGAACCAAGCCCGCTTCATCGCATCGGTCGAGGATTTTCGACGCTTCATCGCAGTCGATTCGACGGGCCATGCCCTTGTCCACATAATAGTCGGCGTGAGCGCCGAACATGAAGCAGACCTCGAGGGGCTTGTCGCATTCATGACCGATGAGACCCTTCTGCACCCTGCAGATGCAGTTCGCGACCGCAATGTTCTCTTTGTCCTCGAGGATTTTTCGCAGGTCGTCATAAGGCGCTACCTGCCAGGAGTGTGAGATCGCCTTATTTACGGGAATGGTCCGCATGGGCGGCTCGATCGCGAGGCCCGTTCTTCCAAAGGCTTCGGAGAAATACTCCTCGAAAAGCAGTGCAAGCTCACGATCCAGAGAACCCAACTGGAACTCCCACGAGCCGACTACGAACGGCACGGCGCCGTACTTGACCGAGTCGGGCCGCTTCAGCCGAAAAATCAGCCCCTTCTCGGCCATAGTCTCCAGCAGCCGGGCAATCTCATCCGCGTCGCGGCCCGTCCGCTTCGAGACGGACTCGGGGGTTTCCAGCTGAAGCGTCAGGTCCAGGTACATTCCCGCTTCGTCCTCGGTGAAGAGCTTCTTGAGCAGTTTGATTTCAACTCCGGACTCGGTTGCGGGAAATCCAATGGAATACTGGTCCAATTGCTCTCTCAGATCGTGATAGATCGATTCCGACATCATGTCCTCCTCACCGGCGCGCAGCGATCTGCGTCGATAATGCGCTGAAAATGAAGCAAGTCAAGGATAACCGAGACCCAAACCCGGCCGGCCGGACGCTCGTCGGCCGCCCTTCCGCAGCGCGAAATCCGTCTTCCCTTGTCCGTGACGTTTATTCCGACTCGATCTAAGAATGAAGTGTGACCGAGGAATCGGTCGGCGGGGTCTTGGTTTCCCATTCTCCTCAGAATACCTAATCAAAGAGAGCGCCCGCGTCCGCCTTTTCGAACTCGCCCGATCGCCCTTTCTCCATGAGCGCGTTCACTTCGTCCACCGCTTGGTAGGTTATGCGCTTCATTTCGTTTTCCAATTCAAGCCGCAGGGCCTCGTACCCTTCCGGGGCCAAACCCGTGGGAATCTCGATGGGTCGGCCGAACGCCAGCACGATCGTGCTGAACGGCAGGGGCAGTATCATGCGATCCCATGACCTGAATTGCAGCTTGCGGGTCGCCCAACTGACCAACGGAACGATGGGTTGGCCGGTCTCGCGACCGAGGGTGATGATCCCCATTTTGACCTTCCCCGCAGGTCCGCGGGGAGCGTCAACCGCAAGGCCCGAGCAGTAATTATTCTCCCGGATGCGTTCGATCATCGCGGTCAGCGCGTCTTTTCCCCCTTTGGAGGATGATCCGCGCGTCGTATCGAACCCCCACCGCCGGATGCAGCGGTCGATGATCTCCCCGTCCCATGACCGACTGACCATAATCACGCCGGGGTACTGCCGGCAATGGTAAACAGGCCAGAGCATGGTGCCGTGAAAACAGGAGCCGACAAAAGGACGACGCTTACAGATTCGTTGCTCGTGTTCGGGATTCAGAATGACGATCCGCGACGTCAATCTGACGAAACCGAAGTACGCGCCGACGATCCGCGGCACGAGAAATAATACGAGCCTGAACCAGAGACGATTCCCCTTTTCCTTCGATTTTTCCCTCATAATGGGCCGCCTGCGCTGACTGTCATCGATTTGGAATGCTTCTCCGGCCGCTTACGGTGAGGCGGACCGCCCGTTTCCGTATCACTTCCATATCACCGCGATCGGGTCTCGTCAAAGGCTTCGAAGTCTTCGTCCGGACCGATTAACGCGCCGACCGAGCCGCGTCCGTCACTCACCGCCTTCCAGTTCATCGAGCGCTTCTTCCGCCGCGTCCCGAACGTCTTCGTTCTCGTCCTCGAGGAGCTGTTTGATCGCGGGCGCGGCACGCTTGTCGCCGACCTTCCCGAGAAGCACGGCCGTATCGCCCCGAAGCGCGGTGTCGTCCGAGGAGAGCAGCTCGATGAGCCGATCCACGATGGGATCGAGGCACCGTGCGTCGATCTCCAACGCCTCTTCCAGCGCCACCAACGCGCCCATCCGAACCGAGAACTCTTGAGACAGATAGATCGGAAGCAGCGCGTCCGGCCTCTTCCGATCGCAGACCAGGGCGGCCGCGTCCGATGCCCTCCCCGCTTTGATCATTGAATCGAGGGTCTCCGTGAGCGACTCCGGTATACTCGCGCCCAGAATGTGGTCCGTGAGTTCGCCCGCGGTCACCTGCCCCACAAGTGTGGCCGCGCCGTTGATGATCACGGTCGGCGTCGCCCTGACCTTGTACTGTTCGGCCATGTCCGAGAACTGAACCGCGTCGACGACCGACACCTTGATCAGAGGTCGGCCGACCGCAGCTGAGAGGACCGTACGAATGACCATCGGACAATGCGGGCACACAGTCGCAGCGAGCGCAAGAACCGAAACGGGCGACGAGAGCGACGAGAGGCGATCGATCTCATCCGAACGGGGAGCTTCCTCCGCGCCCCCCATCCATGCGATTCCGTCGAGGAACGGATCGAGTTCCAAGCCCTCGGGCGCCATCAGGTAGTGGATATTGCCGCCTTTGGACGACGAAATCGTCACGCTCGGTTTGCCGAGAAAGATCGGCGGATCGACCTCCTCGAGAAGAATCCGGTTCGCGGACACACCCGCTATCTGCCGAGCCGTGTTGGCCAGGTTTTCGTCGAACGGCTCTCCTTCCCGCGCACCCGAGACGTGCAGTGTCACCGGCTCGGCCAGGCGGGCCGCGATATCCTGAACCTTCATGAGATCGGTGTCGTTGAGCACTCGTTCCTCCTCATGGAAAAATCCCGACCTTCAATGAAAAAGGGAACGATCCGCAGCCGAACCGCCCCCTTCTTCACGACATCGTCTCCGTAGGGGTTGTCAAGCGCCCGATTTTCGACGCGCCGCTCGCGCCTCGGCTTTGGAGCACATTCTCAGCGGCTGCCCGGAACGAATATGACGTTTACGCTCCCCTGTTCCGCAGCCCGGCGATATTGCGGTTCAACGCCTCGCACGGGCGCGGGCATGTACTGCCAGAGGTAGTTCCCCACTCTGTTCAGTCCCTTCCAGGCCTGCGGCAATACACCGTTGTCCGGGTAGCCGTACCGGGGCTGTTGGGCCGCCTGTTGTCGAGTCATGTACGGCTTGTACACCGCGTGGCCGTACTGATTCATCGGACCGCGATATGTGTTGTCATACATCGGCGCCTGTTGCCCCATCGCCAGAGGGGCGCACAGGAACAGACCCGCTACGACCAGCAAGACGATCGCTTTCATGATCAACCCTCTCCGTGAAAAGTGCTTTCCGTATCACTATTAGCACGAACGAGCCCTAAAGGAAAGCCCCCGACCGTACGAGCTTGACAAAAGACATAAAAATATGGGATAATTACGCAGTTTCTATTATTCGGAGGTGTAACCTCATGTTTAGAGCTTTGATAATCGCCCTTTCTCTCTGCATAGCCCTCGCCTTTTCGGTCACGGCGTTCGCCGATCCCGGAAAGAGCGTGGGTTCGGTTGTCGTCAACGCCGGAAACTCGGTTTATGACAGGGGAACGTCGATTGCGGCAAACACGCACGATCGACTCACCGGGATCGCCCGGAACACGTTCGGACTGTTCAACCCCTGTCTGGATCTGGTCAAGGCCACTGCGGGTCTTGCGCTGTCGCCACTCTCCATGCCCTTCGAATACTGGGGAAACGACAAAGCCAAGCGCGTGTCCAAGAAGTCCGCGGCCTCGATCCCCGTTCCGAAGAAACCCGAGCTTCCCAAATGATCGCGCGGTAGCGTCTGTCGGGGTTACGACGTGACGCGCGCCTCCCTCAGTGGGGCGCGCGTCCGTTCCGAGATCGGGAGGGTGTGCAAATGAGGCGCAAAGCCTGGATAATTATTGCGGCGATGTTGTTTACGGCCGCTTGGTATCAGGACGCGACCGCCGCTCGAGTCCATCGCCACGGCATGGACATTTGCTCGATGATCATCATGGAAATGACGAACGGGAGGGTGGCCCCGGACAACGCCAAGGAGATTTCCTTGGCGATCGCTCGCGCGGGCAACAAACATTTCGGTCGCGTCACATGCGGGGACATGTGGCTGTTCCTGGCGATCGTCTACGTGGAAAGCGGCTTCCGCAACAACGTGGTGAATCATCGAAACTGCCGAGGGATGTTCCAAGTCCATGCCCCGTCGTGGGCGCGAAAGTTCGGCCTATCCTACCGGGATCTGCTCAACCCCGAAAACAACGCGGACGCGGGGCTCCGGGTGCTCAAATACTACCTCGCGCTCTACAAGGACATCGTCCCCGCGTTGAGCGCGTACAACAGCGACCATCCGAGAGCCGCGCAGCGCTATGCCCGTGCCGTCCTGGCCACGCGCAAGTGGATCAAGAAGCGTTACACCGAGTTGTACGTCGGCTTCAATCGGCAGGAAAAGGCCGCAACGCGGGGCCCGCGCTTCTAGACGCCGGAGCCGTCCCACGATCTACGGACGACGCGCCTCCGTGGGCGCGAACGCGAAGACCCGGCTTGCGTGACTGCTGTGAAACTGAATGCGGCGCCTTATCGAGGCGGGCCGTACACCCACGGCGCGGCGACGGACGTGAGAAGATCCCACGGATTGAGCATCGACGGATTGTGATCCATCGGCACGTAGGGATCGTGGCCGACGGGATAGCAGCCCGAGACCGGTCCTTCAGGCGGCGCGACGTACTGCGGAATACAGCTGACGCAGCCTGTGGCGGCCGTCGCGGCGAGAAGGGCAAGAATGAGGATCAGCTTTCGAATCGTTGATTTCATTGCTTCAGTCCGAACACTCTACCGAAATGGCATTCTACCTTGTTCCCGCCCGTGAATCAAGGTCAAACGCAATCACCGCTTCATATTGAAAAGGGATTTCGCCCCGGACGACATCGATATCCGGCCCTCCCCGTCGATACAGAACCCATCCACGTCCGGCGTTTCTTCGATGAGTCGCATCCCTTTCTCCGGTCCGAGCACGAACACCCCGGTCGCCAAAGCGTCCGCGGTGACGCCGTCCGGGGCGACGATGGTGACCGACTGCATGCCGGTTGCCGGATAGCCGGTCTTCGGGTCGAGAATGTGGTGCCAACGGACTCCGTCGCTCTCGAAGTACCGTTCGTAGTCGCCCGACGTTACGATGGCCCCCTCGGTGAGTTCCGCTATCGCGACGACGCCCCCCGGCGTTCGAGGGTCCCGAACTCCGACGCGCCACGGCGTTTCATCGGTCTTGCCGCCGACCACGATGATGTCTCCGCCGGCGTTGATCAACGCGTGCTCGACACCGAGGCGTTTCAGCGCCGCGGCGGCGCGGTCGAGCGCGTATCCCTTCGCGACGGCCCCGAGGTCCAGCGCCGTCCCCTTTTCAGCCGGCCGAACCGCGGCGGCGCCCTGATCGACCGTCACGCGGTCCCGGCCGATGGACGCGAGCGCGTCCGCGATCTCCGAGGCCTCGGGAACTCGAGGTTTTTCGCCGCTGAAGTTCCACAGCGTCGAGAGCGACCCGACGGTCGGGTCGAACGCGCCGTCGGTTTGTCTCGAAAGTTCAAGGCTTCGGCGGATGAGCGCGGCGAGCTCGGGATCGACGGAAACTGACTCGTCGCCGGCGCGGTCGTTGATCTCGGTGAGTTCGGAGGAAGCGTGAAACGAGGTGAGCGCCTCGACGCGTTTGATTTCATCCGCCGCGGCTTCCGCGGCCAATTGCGCCTGTTTCCGCTCCCCTCCCACTGTGATCTGGACGAGCGTGCCGAGGAGCAAGCGGTCAATCCGAACAAACGAATCGTCCGACCCGAGCCTGCATGATTGGCCAAGAAGAGCGCAGACGCAGAGGAGGGCGAGAACCAAGCGGGGGGGTGTCTTCGTCATAATCGGTCGGACGTCTTACCTTTCGCTGAATCTTATCAATGCGCGCGGATCGGCTAATCGCTCCCCCCCGGGGACCTTGCGGTCGTCTCCGCGGGATCGGACAGGTAATTCGCGATCAGTTTCACCGGGACGATCATCGTATAGAAGGGAAACATATACATCGCGGCCAGGGTCGGCGAGAGCGGCCCGAAGAACTCCGAAGAAAAAACGATAACCAGAACGTTGTTCATGACGCCGAGCCCGACCCCCGCGGCGAGTCGCTCGGACATCGGTTTTCCCACGGTCACGAGAAAGCCGGTCCCGTAATAGACGACGGAGAGCGCATATGCGAGAGCCACACAGAAGACAAGCTTGCCCGGGTATTCGAAGAAGAACGACGAATACTTGGAGAAAACGCCGAGGTTGCAGAGCGCGAAGAACGTCAACGAGAGCGGAAACGCGCGGCGGCCCACCTCTTCCAGGACTCTCGGAGCGAACCTCCTCAGAAGCGCCACCGCGGCGATGGGAACAAAAATCACGAACGCCAGCAGCCGGATCATCACCCCCACGGGGATGGTCATTTCCGCGCCTGCGAGAATCTTGACGAGCACCGGCAGCGAAAACGGAACGATCAGCGATGTGACAATCACCATACGGAGAATGCGGGCGATGTCTGCATCGATGAGACTTCCGATGAACGGCGCGACCACGCCCGTCGAGATTCCCGAGAGCAGCAGGACCGGGACCGCATACTCGGGCGCGAGCATAAGCGTCAGACCGTAGAGCGCAGCGGGAAGCGCGACAAGCTTGATAAACGCAAGGATCGCCAGCCGAACCGCAGCCGTCGCGGACGTGTCCAACAGCGCCTTGAAATCGATACGGATGAAGCTCAAAAAAAGCAGCGACATCATGAAATAGACGAGGTAGGGCTGAAAAACTTTGCCCATACTCGGCACGTACACCGCAAGCGCCATCGAGCCGAAGACCACAATGAAGAGGATGATGTCGTTCAGACGCACAAATTCAGGTCCCTTCCACGCGAACGGCAGAATGTGGTTCGGAGCGAACCCTCAGCCGCACGCCGATGTCGAGCGCTGTCGCCGGCTCACTCCCGCGACGGCCGTCATGTTTTCGACTCGTCCGGAACCGGCCAAACGCCGGAAGCGTCACGCGTTCGACCAGAGCGCAAGGCCTGTGGGTTCATCGAATTCACGAATCGGAACCGTTCCCGGAACCGGATATCCATAGAGCTCGGCCGCAAAGATGATCGTCCCCGGCATGAGATGACCGCCCGCGCAGCTGAAATCGGGACGACCGAGGACGATGTGGGCGTGAACAAAGGTGTCTCCGTCCTTCTCCGAGACGTTTCCCATGCACGCGGCGATTTCGAGGAGCCCCGGTAATTCCTGGTTCCCATACTCCCGGGTATTCGGGTCGTAATAGGCGATGACGGCCTTATCAACCGCGCCTACGAGGTTGAAGGCGCCCTTCTTGATCGAACGGTCTTGAAAGGCCCGGGTTATGGACTCGAGGAGGTCCGCGCCTTTGGGCAATCGAACGAGGAAGCTCTCTTCCATAGCAACATTCTCCGATATGATCCTGAACCGGATCGCGTCCGAGCGAGCCCGGCCGAAATCAACCCCGAACGCGAGGACGCTCGGGCGGGGGCGTCGGACATCTCCGACCGCCCTGCCGCGCGTTCGGCCTTCCGACGGATAAAATCCACCTGTTGATGGATCGCCCCGAACCGGTATACCATAGCCGCCTGAAAAAACCGGCGCAAGAGGATGATCATGAAAAAGGGCGTATGCCATCATTGCGGCGTTGAGTTGGTGTTCGAAGAACGACCGTTCCGGAACGACACCTGTCCCCAATGCGGCTCGGACGTTCATTGCTGCCTGAACTGCAGGGACTACGACGAGACCGCGCCGAACCAATGCCGTGAGCCCCAAGCGGAAAAGGAAGAAGTAAAGGATCGCCGCAATTTCTGCGATTACTTCACGCTCCGGCAGGACGCGTTGTCGGTGGGCGGCGCCGACCGGGCAGCCAAGGCGAAACAGAAGCTGGAGGAGCTCTTCAAAAAGTAGGGCGAAATCGCAGAGATCGCGCCTACCACTCGTCCCATTCGTCTTCGTCTTCAGCTGTCTCTTGGGCCTCTTCGATCTCTTGGCGAAGATCCGGGGGAAACTCCTCACGCGGGGCTTCCGCCCAGAGGCCTTCCAGGTCGTAGAATTGCCGAACGGGTTCGTGAAACACATGGACGACCACATCCCCGAAATCCAGTAAAGCCCACGTCCCCTCCCGGACGCCTTCCTCCGAGTATTTGGGGAGCTTCCGCTTACGGCCGTCCATGAGGACGGCTTCGGCCACCGCCGTGGCATGCCTTGGTGAGCGGCCCGACACGATGAGAAAATAGTCGGCGAGCGTCGTGATGCCGTCCATTCGAATGAGTACGGGATTTTGGGCTTTCTTGGAGAGCGCCGCCCTGAGGAGCGATTCGGCCTTTTCCTTGGATGGAGAAGCGGATACTCTGGTTGGGGATTTCATGAATAATTCGACCCATATAAGCTGTTGCGCATAATATGCTCCCTCACCGCTTCGGGCACAAGATATCGAATGCTGCGCCCTTCTTTCAAGAGATCTCGGATACGCGTCGAGGAGACAGCGAGCCCTCGAACCGGTGACGGAATCAATATCTTCGAGCTCGTATGAACGAGCCGATCTCCTTCCCGCCGATACTCTGTGCGGATGCGTTCGGGAAGCTCCTCCCACGCCGCATCGAACTCGGTTCCGGGACGCGCGACCACGAGGAAGTTGGCGAGCGCCGGCAGCCGTTCCGCCGCTTTCCACGTGCGCATCTCCCTCAGTGAATCCGTCCCCATGATGAAGTAGAGATCCCCATCCAGGGAGGAGTCGAAATGCGCCAGCGTCTTGACGGTGTACGACAGCCCTTCGCGCCTGATTTCCCAATCGGAGACCTCAAAACGGGGGTTTTCTCGACATGCGGTTCGGGTCATCTCGAGGCGATGATTCGATCGAGCGACGTTTTCCGGACCCTTATGGGGCGGTATAAATGCGGGAATGAACATGACGCGATCGAGACCGTGTTCGTCGACCGCCTCTTCGGCCAGTCGAAGATGCCCGAAATGAGGAGGATTGAAAGTGCCGCCGAGAATTCCTATCTTCAAGGCTCCACCGCTCAATGGAGAAAAGGGCTTGTTTTCCAGGCAAAAGATTCTATATTTAATCGGAACAATTTCAAAGGGGAATCGTCAATAAGTGAAATCGTTCCCCCTTCAAGATCGGCTCGGAGGCTGAAATATTGGAGTATTTCATAGGATTCGTCATTCTTCTGGGTGTTTTGATCTTCGTTCATGAATTCGGACACTTCCTGGTCGCCAAGTCGGTCGGGGTCAAGGTGCTCAAGTTCTCTCTCGGCTTTCCGCCAGCTGCGATCAAACGAAAATGGGGGGAGACGGAATATATTCTCAGTTGGATACCCCTCGGGGGTTATGTCAAGCTGCTTGGGGAGGACCCCGAGTCGGACGAGGAAGTCTCGCCGGAAGACGAAGGACGATCCTTTTCCGGCAAACCCCTGCTCGCGCGCATGGCGGTGGTCGCCGCCGGACCGTTGTCCAACTACATCATCGCCATGGTCCTTCTGTGCATAGGCTTCGCGGCGGGATGGCGACCGGTCTACGCCAGCGAAATCGGTAAGGTCATCGAGAATACGCCCGCCATGGAAGCCGGAGTCAAAGCCGGCGACACCGTGACTGCGGTCGACGGCGTGTCCGTCAAGCGATGGGAAGACATGCGCAGGCTCATCGAGAAGAAGCCCGAGCAGCAGATTGTTCTCAGCGTTGAGCGCGACGGTCAAACCAAAAAGATTCCCATCACGCCGCAACTGTCCGAACAGAAGGACCTTTTCGGCAATCCTCGGGGACAGATCGGCGTCGCGCCGTCCGGGAAAGAAATCGAATTAGGATTTGTCGGCGCGATATACGAGGGGACGCGCTTCACCTTTCACCTGACGGGCCTCGTTGTCGAGACCCTCGTCAGGATCGTCAAAGGAGAGATGAGCTCGAAAGCCCTCTCCGGCCCCATCACGATCGTTCAGGCGTCGGGAGAGAGCCTCAAAGCGGGCGTCTCCTACTTCATATTCCTGCTGAGTTTCATCAGCATCAACCTCGCGATCATCAACCTCTTGCCGGTGCCGATTCTCGACGGCGGGCATCTGATGTTCTTCGCCATCGAAGCGGTCATCCGCAGGCCGGTCACTGGCAAGGTCAGAGAGATCGCAACCCATGCGGGCCTGGTCTTCATCATCTTCCTGATGGTGCTCGTCTTCTATAACGATATCACTCGAGTATTAACTCAGGGCTGGTCCCTTCAACCCAAATAGCCGATCGGACCGGTTCGGATCGATCGCATCTCTCATCGGAGAATCGTTCGTGATCATATTGGCGGTTCATACGACGACTCCGACGCTCGGCGCGGCGATCGTCCAGGACGATCTCGCGGTCGCCAAGAGAGAGCTTCCCCCGGGGAGAGAGCATTTGGAACGCCTCACGCCCGTGATCTTCGATCTTCTTTCCGCGCTCGACCTGCAACCCTCCGAGATCGATTGCTTCGCTGCAGCGGTGGGCCCGGGATCGTTCTCCGGAGTGAGAATCGGCCTCGCGACTATGAAAGGAATGGCGCTCGCGCTCGGAAAGCCTCTCTACGGTGTCGACTCTCTCGAGATTCTCGCGTGGCAGGCCCTGCAGGAGGGTGAACGGGGAGTCGCGGCGATCGACGCGAAGCGATCCCAGCTCTACACCGCGTCCTATCGCAAGGAAGCCGGGGTCCTGCGTCTGCTCGAAGAGCCCGCCCTCCGGGATCGGAACGACTTCGTCCGGGGGCTCCAGAAGATCTCCGAGGAAGTGATTCTGTGCGCGCACCCGGAACTGGGGCCCGAGTTGGCGTCTTCGCGAGTGACCATCCGACCGGGATTGACGCCCTCCGCGCCGGCGTGCGCGTTCCTGGCGCTCCAAAGAGTGCGTCGTGGAGCGCGTAGTGAATTGCACACAGTCGCGCCGCTCTATATTCGACGTTCCGACGCGGAGGAAAATAAGCGGAACCGCATGGAAAGCCGGTCAGACGGCGCCGCCTAGGGGGCCGGAGAGAATCGAATCGCGGCGTGTTCGCCGGCGTCCGGATCAGTGGCAGGCACGGATAGCGAGCGTCCGGGAATGACTCCGTTCTCGAGAGGAAAGCTGAATATTGCGGTATCCTGGAATTTGTTGTCGACGAAATCCCGCGTGCTCACCGTGAAACGATCAGCAGTGATTCGGATCAGGTGGTACGAGGAATCCCAAAACGGCATGAGCGGCGCTCCTCCGGCCGATACGATCACCGTGGCGTTGCGTTCCGTTGCGGTAAACTCCATAATGGCGGATCGATGTTTATGGCCCTGCATAACAAGGGAGACGCCGTTTTCCGTGCAGATGTTCAATACTTCACCGGCTTCGGTGAATGTGTGAGCCCAAAAGGACGACCCCCGGATGACCGGCAGGACCGGATGGTGGAGAAAGACGGCCTTGAAATAGCCCGGGTAGCGCGCAGTCTCCTCGCGAAGCCAGTACCGGGTTTCGCGGGTGATCGAGCCGGGCCACGACGGGAACCAGTGTACCGAGTTGAGTCCGAAAAACGCCGCCTTGTGCTCTTCGGACACATAAACCACGCGGTCTTTCGGACCGAAGTATCGGCTGAAACGATTCATGGCGGTCCGCGGGAACATCCATTCCCACGGCGCGGTCAGGCCGATCTCCCGATTTCCCGGAACCGCAATATAGGGTATAGCCAGCGCGTCGAGAAATTCCCGGGCCCACTTGAACTGAGCGACCGAGCCGCGGTCGGTTACGTCTCCGCTCACGATGAGCACATCCGGGCGTCCGTAGAGCAGATCCGTTGTCAGCGATTTCAGTTTTTCGCCGGACGTGCGGCGCCCGAGATGAAGGTCTGAAAGATGGGCCGCTTTCATGAGTCGGACGATATCCGGAAGGAGAAATCAAGTCAACGAGCGGCTGCGAGTCTCAAAAAAAATGGCTTGATTTTTCAAAGGGAATTCAATAGAATTTAAAGCAAATTCCCTGCGCTTTGGGCGACTTGTTAAACTTGAAAGTCCGTCCGGAGACCGGCGCATCGCCGAACCGGACGAAAGGAGTCACGGTATGAGACGACTGCTTGCGGTCACGACAATAATGCTATTCAGCCTCGGGGCGACCGGCTGGGTTTTCGCCCAGGGCGCCTACGACGGCTACTATCCCGGTCAGGGTCAGGCGTACGGCGCATATGGACAACAACAGTACGGGTACGGACAGTACGGTCAGCAAGGCTATGGCGGACAATACGCTCAACCCGGCTACGGACAACAATCCGCCCCCCAGCAATACGATCCGCAGCAATACGGCCAGTACGGCGGACAGGGCTACGAACAATACGCTCAGCCGGGGTACGGCGGCGCGCAGCAGTACGCCCCCCAGCAGTACGATCCCCAGCAGTACGGCCAATACGGACAGGAGGGCTACGGCCAACAACAGTACGGCGCGGCGGGGCAGGCGTACACGCAGCAGGACTACTGGAATCAGTACTATAACCAGTACTATCAGCAGCAGCGCCTTCTCCAGGCTCAGCAGGCCCAACAGGCGCAGCAGGCTCAACAGGCCGCGGCGGCCCGACCCGCTCCTCAAACGACGAGCGCTCAACCGGCCGCCCAGAGCAATGTGACCGTCGACTGGGATGACGACTTCTTCAGCGAGAAGACCGAGCGGGTCGAGAGCGAAATATACTGGGACCCGAACGAGGATTACGCGGAAGAAGAAGCGACCGTGCAGGCGCCCGCTCCTCAGCCTCGGCAGGCGGTTCGGCCGTCCCGTCCTCCGATTCGAAGACCCGCCGCCGTAACCCGGACGCCCACCGAGAGTTCACCGCGCCCAGTGAACCGTCAGGCTCGGCGGAAGCCGGCGGAATCATCCTCCAGAGAGACCTTCGCGTGGGGTAAGCCCAAAGACGAGCCCGAGCAGGAATCCAAGCCGGAAAGCCGCCGCGCCTACAGTTGGGGCAAAGAGGGCAAGCCGTCCATCGTCGGTTCCGAGCCTGGTGTTCAGTCGAGAGAATCCGACGGTTCCTCTTCTCAGGGCGCGCGGGTCGAAGTCAAGTCCAAAGAGCCGGATGATCGCAAGTTTCGGTGGGGCAAGCGAAGCGAGTAGCCTGCACGTGAATTGACTCGATATCCCTTCGGCCCGTTTCCGCCGAAGGCGATTACTTTTTCCGGCCGTTACCGAGCGATCGCGACGAGGTAACGGCCGGTTCGGTTCTCAAGCCGAGCTCGAAAGATTTCACGTTATGGTTCGCCGGGCTTGAGGCGGCTTCCACGGATCGCGTCATTCCGCCGGTTGCTCCTCCGCCTCCCGCACCAGACTCTGAATCGCGCCTGCGTTGGTGAGAATATCCCTGAGAAGCGGGTCCACCACCAGCGCCCATTCCTGGTTGTCGGTAAACGTGAGCCCGCCCGTCTCGAGCACTTTGGCCACCACGAAGAGCTTCGTGCGCGCTTCGGCTATTTCTGCGTGAACACGTTCCATTGTCCATTTGGGTTTATTCTCGTCGGCCATAGATTCCTCCCGCATGAGGCGTTTCCAATCCGCCACGTTACTCTGTTTCCTGGCGCAGAGCAAGCCGCGGCGCGACTCACCGAGAGCGCCGGTTTGGAACGCGCCGACTTAAGGCCGGTTCGCCGCCCAATCCGCCGTGAAGGTTTCCTTGTCACGGCCCGGACCGGAAAGGCCGCTCGGAGCCGGATGTCGGGCGCGTCAAAGTCGGTTGCGGAGCTTGACAATCAGACCGGGAACTGTTCTAATCGAGAAGAAACGCGGCATCATGTTTTACGGAGTAGCGGACTATGACGAATACATCATATTTGGCGGGAAAACGTATCCTTGCCGTGGACGACGAACCCGACGTGCTCGAGTCGATCGAAGAAATTCTTTCCGAATCGAAGATCGACACGGCAAAGACCTATGAAACGGCGTCGAAGAAATTAAAGGACAATCGATATGATCTCGTCATCCTCGACATTATGGGGGTAAACGGATTGAAATTGCTCGAGGAATCCGTCGCCCGGAATTTCCCCACGGTCATGCTCACCGCCCACGCCGTCAATCCGGAAACGCTGCTGCAATGCATCCGAAAAGGGGCTATCTCCTATCTTCCCAAGGAGACCCTGCCCGACCTCGACGAACTCTTGGCCTCGCTCTTCAAGGCGTACGAGGAGGGTGAGCCGCCGTGGAAACTTCTCTTTGAGCGTTTGGGTGAATTCTTCGACGAACGCTTCGGGCCGGACTGGAAAGAAAAGGATAAGCGCTTCTGGGCCGAGTTCGAGCGAACCTACACCGTCGGGAGAGGGATCAGCGAACGCCTCATGCACGATGAGAAGATCACCACCAAAGGGGTTTAGCCGTTCCCCGACCCATTCTTCTCCGCGGTAACTCACGGACTTCGGACCGTCGGCGTCGGGGCCGTCGAACGATCGCGACCGTCGGCGTGCGCGCCGCTGAGCGAAATACCCTACCCGGCCGTACCCGCACCCACACCGATTCCGGCGCCGCTCGGACACTCAACCTCGCCGGGCTCCCTGCGGTCCGCTTCTTTCTCCCTCGCAGCCGCGCTTAAGCCGAAATCGAGCGGGCCTACTGAAGGAAGCCCATGGCCCGCGGCAGCCAAAGCACCAGATCCGGCATATAGGTAATGATCACAAGCACGCTCATCTGAATAATGATGAACGGCAGCACCGCTTTGGACACGTAAATGAGGCTCGAATTGGAAATCGCGCCGGTGATGTACAGGCTGACGCCCATCGGAGGCGTGCAATAGCCGATCGCCAGGTTCACGGTCATGATCAGGCCGAAGTGCATCGGATCCACCCCGAACGCTCCGAGCATCGGCAAAAAGACCGGCCCCAGGATCATCGTCGCAGAGATGATATCCATGAACATGCCTACGATGAGCAGAAGGATGTTCATGGCAAACAGGAACGCCATAGGAGACTGAATCGCCGAAAGGACCGCCTCCGTGATTTGACCCGGGATGTTTTCCAGGGTCAGCAATCGACCGAAGCAGGTCGCTCCCGCCACGATTATGAGCAGCGTCGCGGAGGTAACCGCGGACGACACGGTAACCTGCTTGACCTGGTTGAGCTTCATCGACCGGTGGATGAAGATCTCCACGATGAACGCGTACACACACGCCACCACAGCGGCCTCGTTCGCAGTAAACGCCCCCGAGAAAATGCCGCCGAAGATGATAACCGGCAGCATGAGCGACCAAAATCCTTCTCGCAATACCGAGAACACTTCACGAACCGTGGGAACCGGCAACCGCGTGATTTCCTTCTTGTTGTGGAAGTAGAAGAAGCTGTACCCGCAGGTCAGAAGCATGATCAGCGCCCCCGGGACGAAGCCCGTCAGGAAGAGGCCCTCCAGGGAAACGTTGCTGATCATGGAATAGAGGATCATCCCGATGCTCGGCGGGATAATGACCCCCAGATTCGGTGACGTGGTCATCAAGCCGAGGGTGTATTTTTTCGGATAGCCGTTCTCGATCAGCGCAGGGATCATGAAGCCCCCGAGCGCCACCACCGTAGCCACCGTCGATCCCGAAATGGCGCCGAACAGACCGCACGCCAGCACGCCGGCCATGCCGAGACCGCCCGGAAGCCAGCTCACCAGCGCATTGGCGACCTTGATGAGTTTCTCGACAATCGAGCCCGTAGTCATGATATTGCCGCAGAGGATGAAGAAGAGCACCACCACGAGCGCAAAATTGTCGAGGCTTCGGAAAAGCGTCTGAGCGAGCAACAGGACGGGGAGATCGGTAAAGAGGACGAAACCCAGAACCGCGGTGAAAAAAAGGCACATGAACACCGGCACGTAGCCGGCCATGCAGCCTAACAGAATCAATAGGACGATTACGTGGCTTGATTCCATAGGGTCTGTCTCCTAGTTCGGCGTCGGTCCCGGGACTTCCTTCGGCACGTGCGACATGGAACGAATCGCTCCCGTCATGTTTCCGCGGACCGCGAGGCCAGCAACTCGTGGGTGTCCTCGTAAATCACCTGGATGGTGCGAAGAAACATGGTGACGCCCATGACTGGAAGGATCGAATAGAGATAGACCAACGGGATCTGCATGATGATCGTCTTCTGGTGAGTCGTCACCTGTAAAGCCGCCATCTTCCACCCGTAAAAGATCATCACCCCCGCGAAAACGATCGTGGCCAAGTTGCTGAAGTAACTCAAGGGGACCTTAAACACCGGAACCAGCTGCACAAGCGCATCGATCTTGATCATCGAACGGTTCTTCACAGCGGCGCCGCAGCCAATGAACGTGGTGTAGATGATCACTTCGCGGACCAGCTCTTCCGACCAAGCCAGCGTGTAGTTGAACCCATAGCGCAACACCACGTTGCAGAACAGCGCGCCAAGCGCAACCATCACCGAGACGAACAGGGTCCATTCTTCGAAAAATGTAAGAACTTTATCGATTACGTTGAGGATTTTTCCGAACATGGGTCGACACCTTCGGCTTTGTTGCGGACGACCGTACGACGTTCCACGGCCGCGATCGATACGTAGCTCCACACATGCGAAAAAACGAACAGGAGCGTTCCCCTGATCCCGTCGACATCAAAAAGAACAAAAGGGGGGCTGTGAAAACCCCCCGGTCGTTTGTTCCGGCTTACGGCTTGTAGCCCATGTACCCCTGGACTTCTTCCAGGTAATTCCCGGGCTTGTACGTATCACCGGGATACAACTTGTTGATTTCAGGAGCGTACTTCTTGTGGACCGCGTCGCCCTGTTTCTTCAGGGTCGCCATGTCCTTTTCCGGGAGCGTGAAGAATTCGATGCCCTTGCTCTTGGCGTCCTCGATCTGGTTGGCCTCCTGCAGCACCGTCTCCTTACGGACCTTGGCGCAGACCTCGTGCACCACTTCGGTGAAGGTCTTTTGCAGATCCTCGGGCAGCGCCTCGAACCAGGACTTGTTGAAGATCCAGATGAACAGACCCTGAGCGTAATTGATGAACGTGTAGTACTTGCACACCTCGAATTTCTTCGTGATGTTGCATACCGCCGGCGTGTGATCCAAGCCGGTGATCACCCCCTGCTTCAGCGCTACGGGAACATCCGGCCACGGCATCACGACCGCGTTCAGACCCCACTGCTGATAGAGCATCTGGTTGACAGCGGCTTCGGCGGTCCGAAATTTCACCTTCTTCGCATCCGCCAGGGTCTTTACCGGCGTAGTCGTGGCCCAGCCGTAGTTGCCGTACCCGGTGATGTCCAGACCCATGATCCCCTGATGGTCCATGGCCATCATGAAATGATCGAACAGCTTGCCGCTGTTCACGAACTTGTCCAGCTTCTCAAAAGAATTGACGAGAAAGGGAAGATTGATAAGTCCGAATCGGGGACCCAGGTTGGTCGCCGCAACCGAGCTGACCCCCATACCCTGGATCGCGCCCATCTGAAGCTGGTTGAGGACTTCCACCTCTCCGCCGAGCATCGAGAAGGGTTTGAAGTCGATGAAAATCTTGCCGTCGGTCCGCTTCCAGAGTTCGTCCCGGATGGCAAATCCGGCGTAAACTCCCTTGAGGACCGGGTGTGAGACGTTGGATACGATGCACGTGTACTTCGCTCCTGAAGGATCGAAGGCCGGCTTCCACTTCTCCAGGGACGGCGCCTTGCCCAGCGCAGGGCCCGCGAGCAAGCCCGCAGTGATAAGGCAGACCGCGACGATGAGCGCAAATCGTTGTACCTTCACCTCAACCTCCTTTTTTTTGTGGGTGGTGAGTCGAGTCCCCAAGGTTGGTTAACCCCGGTCCTTTGCCAACCGTGATTACCGGCTAAACTACAGGCAAGAACCACCGGTAGTCAAGGAAAACCCGCAATTCCGTTCGACCGGCCGAACGATCGACTGCTGTGTCCGGCCCGCTGCCTTCAGACGAACCGCATACTGAGAAAACCCGCCGAAATAGCATCGAGTCCGCCCCCCGGAGCTCATCATGGGCCGGCGTCGGAAGACTGCGAACTCGACTTTTCGTTCCGCAGAAACGAGCCTGAATCGCCCCCCGGCGGCTGTCGTGACTCGGCCGAAGCGCCGCGCAATCTTCCCGGTCGACAGCCACCTCGCTTATTCACCATCCTGAACACCCGACGCAACGACGTCCCTCTACCGCCGCCACCCGTACGCAGTCCCCCTGAAAATCCGCTGAAGATTTTTGGACGACTCCGCCAAGACGCCGCTATCACTTACGGTAACCGTTCACCGGGATAGCGACAAGCCATTGATATCTCGATGGGGGAGGCTTGGAGGGGGAGATGAGTCTCCCCCTTGTATGATGAGCGCACGTCACGGTTGTCACTGTTACGGGACGTGACGGATCATCCGTGCCCCGACGATGCGCAAACCCGTGGGCGAGCCGGTCACAAGGGCAGCTAGTCGTCTTCCTCGGGGCGGGGCTTGGGCGGGGGCTCTTGTTGCTCTTTCAGAGGGACGAGCTTTTTGCGCGGGGCCTGTTCGTCCTCGGGCTTCCCCCGAGCGGGAGTGGGCTTCCTCGGGGCGGATTCCGGGGCTGCAGGCTTGGGGGACGCCGGTCTCTTGTGTTGCGGCGCGGGTTGGGCGGGTTTTCGCACGGGTTGAGCCGCAGGCTTCCGCTCGGGTTGCCCGGAGGACTTCTGCGGGGACTGTTGTGCGGGCTTCTGCGGCGGTTGCTGAACGGGTCTTCGTTGAGGAGGTCGCTCCGCCGGCTGCGAGGGCGCTTTTCGGGGCGCCTTTTGTTCAGGTTGGGGCGATCGAGCCTTTCCCGTGGGTCGAGCCGAAGGTTTCCGCTCCGGCTGAGATTCGGGGCTTCTCTTCTTCGGCGGCTGCGCGGGCGCCTGTTTCCGTTGGGATTGAGGGGCGCTCCCTTTCGGCTTTTTCGGTTGTGGAGTTTCAGCGGCGGGGCGTGCCACCGGCTTGGCCGACTGCGCCGCCGGTCGTTCAGGCGGACGGGACTTCGGCGCGGCAGCCGCTTTTCTTGGAGGGCGTTCTTGCGCCGCCGTCTCAGGCGGGGCGTCGGCCGAAGGGGACGGGAGGGCCCCTCGTCGAGGCGCGGGCTTCTCCGGCGTGGGTTTTTCCGGCCGAATCGGCGCCCGGATTTCATCGTGAGCGCGGGGCACGGGATTGGGGGGCTCAGGCCCCCCTGTTCCCGCAATGCCCGTGGACGCGGGAGACGCGGTTCGTTCACCGGTCTCCCGGCCCAACCCTTCCATGAATCGGGCGAAGGCCTCGTCGTTGTCGTAGTGGTCCCACCGGGCCTCGCGTTCCTCCTGTTGTTTCATCACTGAGAAAAGCCTGTACACGATCCAGCCGATTCCCGCAGCGATGAGGAGCACATAGAGGGCGGTAAGCGCTATTTCCATTCAAGCTCCCGATATTAGGAGGTGGTGACTCCCGCGCTCGGTCGGTCCGGTTTCTTGCGTGACCCGCCGCCGCGTCGAGACTCGCCTGCCTTGGACGAAGCCGCCTTCTTGCTTCTTTCTTTTTCGGTTTCGGTCGACGTCCCTTTGTCGCTCGACTTCTCCGGATCATGCGCCAGTGCGACCTTGAGCACGTCGTCCATATGATCGACCAGCTTGAAGTCGATCTTGCGACGGATGTGCTTCGGGATCTCATCGAGGTCCTTGGCGTTCTTCTCCGGGACGATGACCGTATGAATCTTGGCCCGAAGCGCTGCCAGGGACTTCTCGCGCAGGCCCCCTACCGGGAGGACGGCGCCTCTCAGGGTGATCTCGCCGGTCATGGCCACATCGGCGCGGACAGGTATGCCGGTGAGCGCGCTGATGACCGCGGTGGCCATGGTGACGCCGGCCGACGGGCCGTCCTTGGGAATGGCCCCGGCGGGGACGTGAACATGGATATCCTTTGAATTGTAAAACTTTTCATCCGTGTCAAAGGACGCGGCCCTGAAGCGGAAGTAGGTCAACGCGGCCTGGCCCGACTCCTTCATCACGTCGCCGAGTTGGCCCGTGAGAAGGAGGTTGCCCTTCCCTTCCATGGGTGTGGCTTCGATGTGCAGGATATCGCCGCCGTAGGGCGTCCAGGCCAATCCCGTAGCGACGCCGACTTCATCGTCTCGTCGCTCGGTTTCCGGCAGGTATTTAGGCACGCCGAGAAACTTGTTGAGATTCTTGGCGGTGATACGCGGAATCCGCTTCTGGCTTTCGGCGATCTTCCGAGCGATCTTCCGGCACAGGTTGGCGATTTCCCGTTCCAGGTTCCGCAGACCGGCCTCTCGGGTGTACTGGTTGATGAGATTGAGGAGCGCGTCGTCCGAGATGTTGAAATCATCCTTCTTGATGCCGTTTTCCTTGATCTGTCGCGGAATCAGGAACTGTCGCGCGATCTTGAGCTTCTCTTCATCCACATACCCGGAGAGTTCGATGATCTCCATGCGGTCTCTCAGCGCCGGGATGATCGTGTCGGAGACGTTCGCGGTCGCGATGAACATCACCTTGGACAGGTCGAAATCCACATTCAGGTAGTGATCGGAAAACGCGTGGTTCTGCTCCGGGTCGAGCACTTCGAGCAGCGCCGCGGAGGGATCGCCTCTGAAATCCGCGCCCACCTTGTCGATCTCGTCGAGCATGAAGACCGGGTTGTTCGATCCCGCGGTCTTCAGACCCTGAATAATCCGGCCGGGAAGCGCGCCGATGTAGGTCCGACGATGACCCCGAATTTCGGCTTCATCCCGGACGCCGCCGAGCGAAATCCTGGTGAACTTCCGGCCGAGCGCCCTCGCGATCGACTTGCCGAGCGAGGTCTTGCCCACGCCCGGAGGACCCACGAAACACAGGATGGGGCCCTTCATCTTCCGGTTGAGCTTCCGGACGCCCAAGTATTCGAGAATGCGGTCCTTGACCCGTTCCAGATCGTAGTGATCCTCGTCGAGGATACGCTTGGCCCGCTTCATGTCGAGCTTGTCGCGGGTGGACTTGGACCAGGGAAGTTCGACCATCCAGTCCAGATAGGTGCGGATAATCGTCGCTTCGGCCGCGTCGGGGTGCATCTGGCCGAGTCGGTTGAGTTGCTTTTCCGCTTCCTTCTCGACCTCTTCCGGCATCTTGGCCTTGGCGATCTTCTCCTTAAACTCGTCGATTTCCTTGGTCTTCTCGTCGATTTCACCCAGTTCGGTCTGGATGGCCTTGAGTTGCTCACGCAGGAAATACTCGCGATGGGTCTTCCCCATCTCTTCCTTGGCCTGGGTCTGGATTTTGGCCTGCATGGCCGAAAGCTCCAGCTCCTTCGAGAGCAGTTCATTGACCTGCTTGAGCCGCTCGACCGGATCGAGCACCTCGAGGATCGCCTGGGATTCTTCGACCCTCAGCTTGAGATTCGACGCCACCAAATCCGCGAGCCGTCCCGGGTCTTCGATGGAATCGAGGATCGCCACCGCGTCCGGCGAAATGATGCCCCGCAGCTGGAGTATCTTCTCGGAATTCTCCTTGACCGACCGCATGAGCGCTTCGATCTCGATCGTCACCGGGATCGAAGACTCAGGAATCTTCGCTATCTGAACATCGAATGAGGGCGAGAGCGACTCGTACGCCACGATCCCCGCTTTGGCCAACCCCTGCACGAGAATCTTCACGCGTCCGTCGGGGAGCTTGAGCATCTTCACGATGAGCGCCACGGTTCCCATGTTGTAAATCCCGTCGGGACCGGGATCTTCCTCGCTCGACTCCTTTTGGGTCGCCAGGAATATGAGGCGGTCGCCTTCCATGGCCTTCTCGACCGCTTTGATCGACTTCTCCCTGCCGACCATCAAGGGGAGAATCATATACGAGTAGATAACCACGTCACGCACCGGCAGAAGCGGCATTCGATCGGGAATGTCCTCGAAGTTGATCTGCGGTGTGTCCGAGGCCACGTATTCGGTTGAGAAGTCGGTTCGTTTCTTGCTTTCGTCAGTCATTCACTATTCCTTATAGAGTCGCGCGTCCCGAGCGCAAACGCACAACGGATCGAAATGATCGAAGATGTCCGGGGACGCGTCAAGCTCGCTCTATCCCCGGGAAAAATGCGCTACCATACAAATATAACCGACATCGAACCGGTGTCAAGCTCCGTCTTATCCCCAAAATGGCCGCCTAAAACCGCGAAAGCCACCGTTTTTCCCGGGGGAACTCGGACAATTCGCCTCCAATACCGCTTCCTGGACGCGCCTTCACCGCTTTTCGCGCTCTTAGGGATCGCAGAACGGCCGAACTCCTCCCCCTGCGCGCGGAGGCCGAGCGCGTCCGCTCCCCCTTTTCGGACCGCGACTCACCTCAGCGGGCCCCTTCTCGTGTCGGATGAACGGATCAGAACTGGTCGAGTTCGGCGCCGGAGTATCCGAATCGGGCGCCCTTGATGAGACGCGGTTCGAGCAATTCCGCGGGACCGCTCCCCATCTTGAACACCTCTTCGTACCCGCCTCCCGCGGTGGCCGCGACCAGGCCCGTGCGCGGGTCGATGCGGCGGTATTCGACCGCCTTGGACTCGGGGAACTCCTTTTCCGGCATATTCGCCAGGACTTGTCTCATAAAGTAACCCCAGATGGGCGCGGCCGCTTTGCCGCCGGTTTCTCCCTCGCCCAAGGTATGCTCGTCGTCGAATCCCACCCAGACGCCGCAGGTGAAGTCCGGAGTGAAACCCATGAACCAGGCGTCCACATTCTCGTTGGTGGTCCCGGTCTTGCCGGCCAGATCGCTTCTGCCCAGGATCTTTTTGAGGATGGTCGCGGTCCCGTTTTGGACCACGTCCCGGAGGAGGTCGGTCATGATGTAGGCTGTCGCATCGTCGATTCTTCTGCGGAGAAAGGACGCGCCCTTCCCGTGCGTTTCCGACGCGCCCGGGGATCTTTCCGGCGCATGGGAGACCCGTTGGAAGCTCGGCCGGTCCATCTGCGCGGGATCGTCGAGGAGCACCGGCGGCAGATGCTCTTCAAGGACCTTACCGTTCCTGTCGACGACCTTGGTCACGTAGACCGACGGTATCAGATAGCCGCGGTTGGGAAAGACCGAATACGCGTTGATCTGTTCCTCGAGCGAGACTCCCGTCGAGCCCAGCGCCATCGTCAAGTTGTTCGCTAAACGGGACGTATAGCCCATCTTCCGCGCATAGGCCTTCGCGTGATCGATCCCGATCTGCTGGAGAATCTTGATCGTCGGAATATTCCGGGATTTCACGATGGCCTCCCGGAACGAAACCGGGCCCTGATAGCCGCCGCGATAGTTCTTCGGTCGCCACACTTCGCCCGTGCCCGCAATCGAGAGGGCCAACGGCGAGTCGAGGATCATATCCGCGCAGGTGAAGCCCTTGTTCAGGGCCGCCGCATATATGACGGGCTTGAAGGATGACCCCGGCTGCCGCCGAGCCTGGACCGCGCGATTGTATTTTGCTTCGTCGAAGTTTCGACCGCCCAGGAGCACCCGAACGTAGCCCGTTCGATTTTCCCTCAGCATGATCGCAGCTTCAGCGATCGGCTCTTGGTGGACGGACAGGGGAAACCACTCGAGATCTTCTTCGGAGAGATGGTTGTAATTCTTCATCTCCGGGTCTTTGCGCCCGTGCTTCTTGAGATAGAGTTCCCTGCGCCGCACATTCGGGTCGATCAGCCGCACGAGAATCAGGTCGCCCACCTTGAACGGCAGATCGCCCTCGGCGAAGTTCACGGTTCGTACGTCCGCTCGGACATACGGTCTGCGGACCCACCAGTCGGTCTCGGGATCGATCGGAATCCGACCCACATATTCCTTCTTCGTCTCGTCGGTTATATAGCTGCCCATCCGGACATAGACATATCGATTATCGACGCCGGTTACGACGCCTTCCGTTACGTCGCCGAAGCGGAGAGGCTCGTTCATCGCCTTCGTCTTTTCGGTCAAGAACTCCACCACGCCCTGGACGGTCAACCGCTTCAAGGGGCCGCGGTACCCCTGTCGATGATCGAGCTCCTCCAGTCCATTTTCCACGGACTTCTCCGCGGCCCGCGTCATGTCGATATCCACGGTGGTGTACACCTGGAGGCCGTCCTTGGTGACCGCATCCACACCGTATTTATTCACCAGGTACCGACGAACATGCTCCGAGAACTGCGGAACGATCTCCTTGTAATGATCGACCGTCTCGACGAGGACCGGCTTCTCCCTCATGGCCGCGTCATGCTCCTCTCGGGTAATCGCCCCGTCCTCGAGCATCCGTTTCAGAACGTAGGCGCGGCGCTCGAGCGCCCTCTTCATATTGCGCTTGGGGGAATACATTGACGGAGCTTTGGTCAAGCCCGCAATCATAGCGCACTCGGCGATGGTCAAATCTTGCACGCGCTTTCCGAAATAGATCCGCGCCGCGGCTTCCACGCCGTATGCGGAACTCCCCAAATAAATCTGATTGAGGTAGAGATGGAGGATTTGGTCTTTGGTCCGCGCCTTCTCGATTCGTCGCGACAGAATCGCCTCTTTGATCTTTCGTTCGATCGTCTTTTCCGGTGTTAAGAAGAAGGTTTTGGCCACCTGCTGCGTGATCGTGCTTGCCCCGCGTAGAGGCCCGCCCGGCCTCAGATTGTCCACAATCGCGCTCACTATGGCCGCATAGTCCAAGCCGCCGTGATCCATGAAATTCTTGTCTTCCGCGGCCTTGAACGCGTCCCGGAGCCGCTGCGGGATCTGCTCGATGGGAACCACGTACCGCTTCTGCATCGCGAATTCCGCGATCAAATCGCCGTTGGACGCGTACACCTGCGTCACGATCGGCGGCTTGTAATTCTTGAGTTTTTCCACGCCGGGGAGATTCTTTGTGAAATAAAGATAGCCCTGAACGCCGACACCCGCCGCGCCCGCCGCGCACCCGATCATCGCAAGCAATACGAGCCGTACGATCCCGCCGAAGAGCGATCCTCGCCTCCGGGGCTTGGAACGCTGCGCCTCAAGGTCTCGGAAGGGATTTCGTCGTGACCGGCTTCTGCGTGCGGTCGGATTCACAGCCATCCTCCTGTGTACGGTCGGGCGTAGGAGACACTACCACGGCGGTCGACCCCTGTCCATGCCTATAGATTAAATCACACGAAAATTCAAACCAATTTCGCGACTACCTAAAGCGTTGTATCGTGGTATGCCGCTAATCGCCGATTATCGGTAAACTCCGACGATCATCCTTCGTTCCGACTCCCGAACCGGCCAAAGGTTTCCCATCGTCTCCGCTCAGGCGGTCCACCTTCTCGGTAAAGAAGCGAAAAAAATCTTCGCCCACACGTTTCGCCCAGCGATCGCGGATGCTTACCACCGCGGCTCGAAAGCGCGCCCGCGCCCGAGGGTCGAGCTCGATGACGGTGATCCCGTTGCGCCGGCAGTACTCCCTGAACGAGATATCCAGCCCCGGCAAGCGTTCTTCGAGTTCCGCGGCGCGGTTCCGATTTGCGCGCAGTCCTTCCCGGGCCGCTCCCGCGATCCTATCCCGATCCGCAGGGGCGAGGCCGTTCCAGAAAGACTCGTTCGCGAGGATGATACCCGCGTCGAAACAATGCCGCGTCATCGTGAGATGCGGCGTCAGTCCGGCAAGACGCAGCCGAACCGCTTCGACCGAGGTCTCTTCCATGCCGTCCAATTCGCTTGCGGCCACCGCGTCGTAGAGCTTCGGGAGGTGAATGTCCCGCGGGATCATCCGAAGGAGGTCCATCATTTCGTTGATGAAGGGCCGTTCCACAATCCGAATCTGGAGGCCCGCGCAATGCTTTGGCCGGCGAACGTCGATACGCGAATTGAAGAGATTGAGGAATCCGCGCTCGGTCCAGCCCACCGCGACGAGCCCGTGAGGAGCGAACAAAGAAAACAGCCGTTCTCTGAACTCCGGATCATCCAACACCGCCCGAGCGGTCCCGAGGTCCGGAAAGACAAACGGCGCCAAAAGAGCACCCGTCTCCGGGACCATCTTCTGAAGCGTGAACACGGAGACAGCCGCCATCTCCAGACGGCCGGCCCGGACCTGTTCCAAAAGGAAGCGATCGTCGCCCAGAGCGCCCGCGCCGGGCACAACCACGGAGATCCGGCCTTGGGAGCGTTCGCCGATCATCTCGGCGAACTCGTCCAAACCCGCTCGGACGGCCGACCGGTCCGCCGCGGTGTGGCCGAGGGTCACGGTTAGGAGCTCGGCCGCGCGGCCGGCGCCGGCGATAAGGATCAGCGTCAACGGAAGAATGCGCAAAAACGTGAGGATCATCGATGAAGCCCTCATGAAAACGTGAGATCAGTCGGCCGCTCGGGAGCCGCGGTGCGTCGAGCCGCCTTGACATCACCACGAATGCGTCCTAGACTACAATGCTAACAGTCATAGGCGGCTTAGCCAAGTGGTAAGGCGACGGTCTGCAAAACCGTTATACGGCGGTTCGAATCCGCCAGCCGCCTCCAAGGCGCTTCTGCATACGTCGTCCGAGCGGACGGCGTTTTTCGGTTCTTTGAGCGTACGCGCACTCGTCGGGCGCGCCGCACGGTTGTCGGCGTGACTCTCCTTCCGGCCACATTGCAATACCGGTCGGCGCCCCGGAGATCGCCGAGTTCACCATTCGACGGAAGGACCGGGACGATCTTGAGGAGCGCAGGAGAGCGCGACCTTTTCGCCCAGGCTTCGGTCGAGGGTGGAGCGGGCGCTGTGGAGCGCGATTTCGGGGAGGTTGTTGGTTTCGGAGATATGGCCGAGCACGACGGCCTTCAGTTCATCGGAGATGACCCTTTGGAGGAGTTTCGCGCAATCGCCGTTGGATAGGTGTCCCAGACGGCTGCGGACACGCTGCTTGAGGTCCCACGGATAGGGACCGTCTCTGAGCATGTCCGGGTCGTGGTTGCTCTCGAGGATCAACACCTGGGCGCCGGCCAGCACGCCGGCGACGAGGCCGGTAGCCGCGCCGAGGTCCGTTGCGACGGCGAGGCGTTCGGTCCCGCGGGTGATCCGAAATCCGACCGGATCCACGCAATCGTGGGGCACCGAAAAGGGGTGAATCCGGAACTCGCCGATGCGGAAGATCCTGCCCGTTTCGAAGAATTCAAGCGTGTCGATTTTGCCCAGCCTACTCTGGGCCGCCTTCCAAGTGGCTTTATTGATGTACACCGGGAGCTTGAATTTTCGGGCGAGCACCCCGACACCTTTGATGTGATCCAAATGAGCGTGTGAGACAAGGATGCCGGTGAGGCTTCCGGGATCCGTTCCCGCCTCATCGAGTCGTTTCGTCATCTCCTTGCCGGATAGACCGGCGTCGGCCAGGATTGCGGTACCGTTGCCGCGAATGAGGTATGAGTTTCCGGAACTGCCGCTGGCCAAAGGTATGACCTTCATCATGCGCTCCCTGGGTTCGGAAGGGGTGGTCGGTCGGCCGCGGACCTTATCGCCGGCCGGAAAGCCTGTCAAGAGTTTTGCGGCCGCGCGGCCGATGGGCTTACCCGCCGTAGCCCAGCAGCCTGCCGACGAGCATGGCGATCATCGCGACGCAGACCACGCACGCCTGAATGAACGGCGTCTGCTTCGCCGGCGGGTCCGCCAATAACTCGCGGGCATTGGACGTCACCGTATCCGCCGGCGCTCGCTCGATCAGATCTTGCGTCAAAGCCTTGAACGGGCAAATCGTGTTGGTGATGAATATGGGTCGCCCACTTTCAGACAGAAGAATCACGTACACCTTGGCGCCGACCTTCATCGCGTCGAGCGATTGGAGATTCGACCAATCCAGCCGGACCGTGCGGAGGAATTTCGATACGGTCACCCCCGCGTCGTCTACGCGAACACGGCGAGCGAGGATTTCGAGGCCCATATAGAGAAACGGCGTCAAAATCAAGGTCAGAAGCAGGCCGCGACCGGCCGCCATTTCGACCGTCACCAGAGCGCCTCCTGCTATCATCGCGCCGATAACGGGCGGAATCATTCGTGGATCAACTTTGTAGGTTGCGGTGTCCAAAGTTTTGTCCCCGGCTCGGCAGGTCTGCACTTGTGACGAAACCGCGCCTATGATACCATTGAGATCTTCTCGGAAGTAGGCTTTTTTCTGGAGCTTACGCCGTGAGAGTGGAGGACCGCACATGAGGAACGTTCGTATTTGGAAGATCGCCCTACTCGGCGCGATTCTCATCGGCTTCGGAACGGTCTGTATGACGACCTTTCCGGGGCCTGCCATCGGCAAGTCTCCTGATTACAAGCAGTTACAGCTGTTCCGCCAGGTGATGCGGATCGTCGAAAAGACCTATGTGAAGGAGGTTTCCGACAAGGAGCTAATCGAAGGCGCAATCAACGGGATGCTTCAGTCGCTTGATCCGCACTCTTCGTTCCTTACCCCCGACCTCTTCAAGGAATTGCAGGTCGAGACCAAAGGTGAATTCGGCGGTCTGGGCATAGAGATCACGCTCGACAACGGCGTACTCACCATCGTTTCTCCCATCGAGGATACGCCGGCCTACAAAGCCGGGCTCAAGGCGGGAGATCGCATCATCAAGATCGACGGCAAGTCCACCAAGAACATCACGCTTCTCAAGGCCGTCAAACAGATGCGGGGGCCCCAGGGCACCAAGGTCACGCTCACGGTCATGCGGGAGGGCTTCCGGAAGTTCAAGGACTTCACCATCACGCGCGACATCATCCATGTCCATTCAGTGAAGAGCCAACTGCTGGAGGAAGGCTATCCGTACATCCGTGTCGTCAGTTTCCAGGAGAGCACCGACGACGACCTCATGGCGGCAATCAAGGAGTACGGCGGCGATAAGGGCGTCAAGGGACTCGTGCTCGACCTTCGCAACAATCCCGGCGGACTGCTCGATCAAGCCGTCAAGATCGCCAACCTCTTCATCCAGTCGGGACTGATCGTCTATACGGACGGTCGCGTCAAGGATCAAAGGATGGAGTTCCGCGCCACGAAGGGCGGAACCCATTACGATTTCAAGCTGGCGGTCCTGATCAACGAAGGGAGCGCGAGCGCGTCGGAAATCGTCGCCGGCGCGGTCCAGGACCATGACAGGGCCCTCGTCTTCGGGACGAAATCCTTCGGCAAGGCCTCCGTTCAGACCATTATCCCGCTCGAGAACGGTTCCGGTTTGAGGCTGACCACGGCGTATTATTACACCCCGAAAGGCCGCCACATCCAGAAGACCGGCATCATTCCCGACGTCGACCTGAAGAAGCAGATGGAAAAGGAACAGGAAAAGCTCCAAGAAGAGGAAGCCAAGCTCGACAAGAAGGAGCGACGACTGAGCCGATTCCGGAAACGTAAAGCCGACCCGGAAAAGGACATCGTGCTGCGCCGGGCCCTCGAATGGCTCAAGTCGGACGTATCGGTCCGCAAGTACAAGCTCGAGCATCAAGCGCCGCTGCCCGACACCGCGTGGTACAAGAAATAGGCGCCGATCGCCGGCGTCCGTGATCGCTCCCGCTCCGACCGTCGGAGCCGCAGCGGACCGTCGAACAAAAAAAAGCCTCGGCTCGACCACCGGGGCTTTTTGCTGTTCGAATGCGGGGGATGTCAAATCACGGCGACTGTTGCCGGGCTCAGCCCGCTAAACAAAACGATGCTTGATCTGACGGATCGCCTCGCGGAGCCCGCCGCCGGTTCCCGTTTCGATCTCCGTCCGGGCGGCCTCCAACCGGGCTCGCAAGCCGGGGTTGTCGAACTCGTCGAGGGAGCGGAGCGCGCCGCCTCGCCGACCCAGTTGGAAGAGCGCGCGATCTTCATCGGACATGCCCAAATAGCGGTCGATCACCCCGAGTATCTTCTCCTTGTCGTCCGGGAGCGTTCCTTCAACCTCTTCCAGGAGATTGAGGATATGATCGCTGACCAGGGTGGTCGTGACCCCGTCGAGTTTCTCGACAAAGGTTCTGATTTCCCGCACGATTTCGTCTTCGTCCGGCGCGGTGAATTCGCCTCGCTCTTCCATCTCTTTCAATTTGGTCCCGCGTCGGACGTGGAGCGAGCGGAAACGTACGTGGTCCGGATTGACCGCGTTGACCACCCGCGCGGATTCGAGCGCGTTTTCCATACTGAGTTCCTTGCCGCCGATGCCCGGGATAATATACATACAGAGCGAAATGCCGGATTCGACAACTTTTCGCCCCGCTTCGATGATCTGTTGGGCGGTCATGCCCTTGTCGATCAGCTTGAGCACCCGGTCCGATCCCGACTCCATACCCACGTGCAGCCGCGTCAGCCCTGCGGCCTTCAATCGCTTGAAATCGTCGACCGACTTTGCGTTGAGCGTATTTGCCCGGGCGTACGAGGTGATGCGGGTGACGCCGGGGAATACTTCCTTGATATGATTGAGAATCTCGACGAGCTTGTCGGTGGAGAGAATCACCGAATTGGCGTCCTGGAGGAAGACGGTGTCTCCTCCCGAAGCCTGCCATAACGCCACCGAGCGATAGCAGTCGTTCAGGGCGGGGTTCCGGAAGACGTCGGACAAAACTCGCCGGGTGAGACCGCCGCCTTGACCGGATTTCCACGACATTCCCTTAATGTCGTCGAGGATGGCCCGAGCCGCGTCGATGTCGGCCTTGACCTCATCCACACTTCTCCTCGAAAACTTCCGACCGGTGTAGGTTCCGCAGAAAGCGCATTTATTCCATGGACAGTTCCTCGTCGCGCGAATCAGGAGACTGCCCGCCTCGCTTGGCGGACGAATAGGGCCTTGTTCGAAACTTTTCTCGGTCGCCATCTGATCGATCACTCCGTATGAAGGTGGTGTTTGTCTTTGGTATGTCCGGTAATTGCGGATTTGCCCGGACTTCCTATTCGTGGTAAGCTGCCGTACATACACTGCCGGTCTTTATATAAGCACTTCCTCGGCGCGAGGGAATATCCGTGAAAACGTTTCTGCCGAGAACACTGTTGATTATTACCGCGCTTTCGTGTTTGGCCGTAGGGGGAATCCTCGGAGCTCCCGTTTGGGCTCAGACGGGAGAAGTGGGGGAACTCATCAAAATCCAAGCCCCCAACGGAATGAACACGGAGATATATAAAGAACCCGGACACGGCGCCGAAATAATTGATATCGCGCTGCAAGACGACATCTTCGAGGCGCTTGGACGCGAGTCGGGCTTTGTCCGTATTCGACTTCCCAGCGGACGCGAAGGATACGTCCACGCCGCGTTCACCGTGCCCTTCAAGACCGAGCGTCAAAGCGTCGTAACCCAATATATCATCATGGGGGTCATCGCCCTCTTCGCCGCGGCGGCTATCGCAGCGTTCTTCTTCGTACGCGCGCGCAAGTCGGCCGGCCTCGACCGTAGAGCCGTCGAAATCCAGGAGTTGATTCGGGAAGCGGAAGACCTCTTTCGAGCGGGCGACTGTGAAGGCGCAATCAGGGAATTTCAACGGTATCTCGCGCTCCAGGGCGGCGAAGTGCGCAACCCCGACGTGTACCGGCGTTTGACCGTCTGCTATCAGCGAACCAATCAGTTCCACGAAGCTGCGATGGCCTGGGAAAAGATGCGCGACCTCGGCGGTCTGAAATCGCTCGAGGATTACGCGCTGGGCATGGAATTGATGAGCGCGATGGGCAAGAAGGCCCAAGCCGCCGAGATATACGAAGACCTTCTCCACGTCGAGACCGACAAGGATGAAGTCATCGAGATTCGCAAGAAGCTCTATGACATGTATCACCATCTCGGCAATCCCGCCAAAGTCGTCGAGCATTTGACCGCTCTCATGGAAGCCGACGCAGCCGATCCCGAGATGATTCGGAACTCCGTGACCATGCTCACCCGGAATCACGCGACCGATCATGCGCTCGAACGCAACAACAAGGACCTCATCCTGAGGATCTGCGCGGAGTTTCTGGACGACAAGAACCTGAGCGACGAGGCGGAACGAATCTATAAGAAATGCCTCGAGTATGACCGGACCGATATGGCGCTCCATCGTATGCTGGCAGCCAAGTATGAAGCTTCCGGCGACTTCCGCAACGCGGTAAGTCATCTTTCCATGCTCCAGAATCTCGACAAGAACGCCGAAGAAGACTACATGGGACGGGCGGCTCGATTGTACGTCGAACAGGGCCGCGTGCGGGACGCCCTCTCCGAGGGCAATCCGGTGATCGTCAAGAAGATCGCGCAGATATATCTCGCCAACTCCGAAGTTCATTCCGACGCGGTCGCGACGTACGAAAAGGTGCTCGAGTTCCAGCCGCGCGCGGTCGGTGTGAACAAAATGCTTTCCACGGTCTATCTGACTCAGGGGGATCTGGAGAAATACACCGAAAAACTTCGGTTGCTTCATGAGATCGACGGGCCCGGCCACGATTATCTGTCCGACCTGGCTCAATGCGTCATCGACAATGATATGATCGAGGAGACGATCAAGGAGGGCAACCGGGAACTCAATGGGAAGATCCTCAAGCAACTCGTCAAACGACAAGCAAGCGATGACAAGGCGGTCAGGATCTTCGAGGCCCTTATCCGACACGAACCGAACAACGCGGTCATCCGCCGGGCGCTCCTCGAAGCCTACAACAAGCGAAACGAGCCCGGCAAGGCGCTCAAACACGTCCTGGAACTGTGCAGGCAGAGGCCGGGCGACAGGGAAGCGGCCAAGCGCGCGGCTAAACTTGCCGTTGCGGGCGGACATTTCGATCTCGTCACGCAGACCGGCACGGACGACGTTATCGAGCTCTGCGCGCAGGAGCTGATCGGAAAAAGGTCCACCGATCCGTTGGCCCTTCGGGTCATTGCGGAGGCCGCCAAGCGAAATCCCAAACAGAAGGCGTACAAACAGTACGCGGAGCATGCGAAATCACGCGCCGCGACGCAGGCCGCGCCGTCGTCCGAATCGCCGAAAAGGACGCAGGCGAAGGCCCCCAAGCCGGTAGAGGGCCACGAGGAGGCAAAACCTGCTCCAAAGCAGGCCCGGAAGCAGGCCGCCACAGCGAAAACCGAAGCTCCCGCGGACCCGAAGGCCGAGGAGAAGCGGGCGAGAACCTCGCAACGCGTCGGCAAACCCGCCGCAAAAAAAGCCGCAAAAGAGAAGACCGCTCCGGTGAAGGCTCGTCCTCCGGCTGAAGAGCCCCGGAAAGCCGCTCCGACTGAAGAAGCGAAGCCCGGCGCTCTTCCTGAGAAGAACCCGCAATCTCGGACCGAGCAGAACGCGGAGAAACCGACGAAAGAAACCGCGCCGGCGCCCAAACCGGGTCCAGTCTATGAAGAGCCCGAGCAGGTAGTCCACGCGGTCGATCTCGAGCCGCAGCCCCTTCGAGACGCGACGACCTTTGTCTCGAGCCATGAAGCCCTGTCGATGCGGAGTGAAGTGGACGAGATGCAACTTTTCCGTCCCACGAGGGGGTCCATGGCCTACCGAGAGGTCGGGGTCATCTCCGCGGACGGATGGGGTGTCTGGCACGCCGCATCCGAAGTCAACACCGGCAGGACCGCGTTACTTCGGATCTTCAAGTTCGATCTCCTCGAGCCGAACGTTTTCGAGCAATTCGTCAAGGACGTGGCCGAACTCTCGTGGAATATGGAACACGAGAACGTCCTGCGGCTGGAAGAAATCGTCAAAAGCGGTCAGAATCGACAGGGGCTCGTTCATCCGTATCTGCCGCGAACCCTCGAACAGGTCCTCACTTCGGAAGAAAGCATCGATTTGGATGTTCGGATGGAACTGGCCCGCGCGATCATCAGGGGACTGGCGTACGCGCACAATCACAAAGGGCGGGACGGCCGCATTCGTCGCGCGTTCCACCTTCACCTTCAGCCTTCGCAGATCCTCGTCAGCGGCGATTTGTCCGAGTGCAGGATTGCGAGCCTCGGTTACTCGCAGATATATCGCAACTTGACCATGGCCAAGCAGCCTCGCCGGCAGGAGCCCGGCATGAACCCGGCGTATATGCCGCCGGAGTTCTTCCGCACGCGCTCCGGCGTGATCAAGGAGCGCGCGGCCGAGGTTTATTCGCTGGGGGTGCTGCTCTTCTTTATCCTCACCGGGGAACTGCCGTTCGAAGGGCCGTCCTTCGACGATTTCAAGTTCCAACATGCCAAGGTTTTTCCCGCGCCCCCGAGACTCTCAAATCCGACGGTTCCCGATTGGATCGATCCGCTCATTCTGGAATGTTTGGACAAGAATCCGGACAAGCGGCCTCACGGCGTCCATGACGTGCTCGGCGTCATCGAGCGTGAAATGGCATGAAACGTTGGCTGAAGCGGATAAGGGTTGGAAAACAGGTTGGATTTGTTTCAGGTTGACAAGGTTGAACGTTATCGCCGCCCGGAACGGGTGTCGGTTCAGTCCAGAGAACGGAGTTTTTCAGGGGATCATACGGCCCATGCGCCGTCGCTCACCGCATTCCCCGCTTCAGCGTAACGCTCCTCGAGGCACTGCGCCCGCCGGTATTCGTCAAGGACTCGGCAGTGCTCGCACGGATTGTACGCCGATTCATGACGTGTGACCTTGCCTTTGGCTCTCGAGGACATCTGGATCCTCAAATCCTTGATGTCATTGTACATTCGCAAGCAATGACGAATGCTCCATCTGCCCTTGAAAACTCGACAGGTCACCGCGTAATCCCTCAGCCAGCTCTGTTGGTCTCGTTTCATGGCGCCCGTACTCCCCGCCGCTGTTTAGACGGCTGCTGCGCCTCCCTCGTGAGGGTGCTGTGGAAGAGCGTCTTAACCCATAACCGTGTTTGCGGATATTCGAGTACGACAGCGCCGATGCGGAAATGTTCCACAGGTTGAAAAAACGGTGTGACATTTCCACGCGGTCATTTTCCGATAAGAGGTTGACTGAGACCGGGATTAATGCTAGCTTTGAAAGCCGAAGACAGGGAGAAGCGTTATTCCCCCGGATCCCTTTCGAGAACGTTTCGGTGCGGGCTGCATGCGATCGTCAGGAAAAATCTTCTTTCTCACGTTCCTCATGCTCGGCGGATTGGCCGTCGGCGGCTACCTCTGGTGTATCCCCGATCTTGACGGCGCACTCTCGATAGCGACGGAACCGCCCAAAGCGAATGCATCGGTTCCGCCCGGCGCGGCCGCGTGCGCGATTCCGCAGGCCGAGGTTCCGAACGAACCGGAATCCGCGCCCGTATGTTCCGTCGAGGTAACGGACATCACCGGACAAGGGGACACGCTCTACTCGGTGCTCGAGTATCATATCTCGAAGCCGGAATGGGTCGAGAAGGCCGCGCACAGCCTCGCGTCGGTTATCAGGAGCGGTCTCGACCCCAAATTCACGCCTCATCGACCGCTCAAGCCCGGCGCCAGATACACCATAACCCTAGACAGCGAAGGCGGATTCCTCAAGGCCGGCATCGACATGGACGTTGCCCATGTCTTCCACGCGACGGCAGACGGAAATCAGGTCAGGGCCTGGAAAGAGGAAGTGGTCCTCGAATTCAAGCCCGAAACCGTCTCCTTCGACATAGCGGGCAACCTCACCGAGTCGCTTCTCAAGACCGGCGAAGGCATGGAATTGGCCCTGAAACTCACCAACGTCTTTCGCTGGGATATCGACTTCCAGTCCGAATCAATGCGGGGCGACGTCTGCAAAATCCTCTTCGAACGACGCTACGCGGACGATCGTCCGTCGGGATACGGTCGAATCCTGTGCGCCGTCTACCAGGGGCGCAAGACCGGCAAGAAGGTCGCGGTCCTCTTCAACGGAACCTACTACGACGAAAACGGACGGGAACTCAAAAAGAACTTCCTGCGATCACCGCTCAGCGTGCTTCGAGTCACCTCACAATACGGCAGACGCTTTCATCCAATTCTTCGTGTATGGCGCAAACACAACGGCGTCGATTACGGCGCGCCGAAAGGGACGCCCGTCTGGTCGGTGGCTCGAGGCGTCGTTACCTTCGCGGGATGGAAAAAGGGCTACGGGAAGTACGTCTGTATCACTCACGAGAACGGCTTCGAGAGCCGCTATGGGCATCTCAGCAGAATCCTGGTGAAGAAGGGGCGCCGCGTCAAGCAGCGACAACGTATCGGTCTCGTCGGCGCCACCGGCTTGGCCACGGGTCCGCATCTGGACTTCCAGCTCCTCGTCAAAGGCAAACACGTCGACCCGCTCAAGGTCAAGATGATCACCGCCTTAAGACATGTGCCCAAACCCCTCCAATCGCGCTTTCGCCGGGTCGCCGGCGCCCGACTGATCAAGTTGGGAGACATGGTCCTCGTCAAGGATTCCTCGACCGAACGCAGCACTCTGCGCTAGACCTTCCCTCCGATTCCAATCCGCCGGCGCTCCCATCGAAAAACGTGCGCTCGACCGCGCAGCCGGGTTCCTTTGTTCCCATTCTGGACAAATGCCGTGCAATGCTGTAGAATTAAAAAGGTTCTCGAAACGGCTGTCGCAGGGCGAGGGATCGCCGCACCGACGCGACTGACGCCGAGAACAGGGAGAATCCAAAAGAGTAAACGCACACAGCACCGCTCTTTCCAGGGAGGCGCCGATCATGAAAAAGTATATTGCCGGCTCTGCGCTGCTGACAATCATGGTAATGTCCGCTCCGGCGCACGGCTTCCTCGATTATCTCTTCTCGGGATCGTCCAGCCGCAACGCGGTCGGTAACTCGGCCATCGGCGAGGTACGAGCTTGGTGGTCCGGGAATCCCATCTACAATTTCAATCCGTTCTATTCGGGTTCTTCCCGCCCGCCGGGGCAACAGGGGGCGCCCCAGGCGAACACCCAGTATGCTCCCGGAGGCGGACAGGCCCCTCCCCAGTACGGATACGGCGCTCCTCAGCAGTATCAGCAGCCGACGACCACGTACTACCCGCCCGGACAAGCCCAGGGTTACGCGGGCGCGGCCCCGCAGCAGCCGCAAATGTACCAACAGCCTGCTCAACCGCAGGCCTATCAGGCTCCGCAGCCTCAGATGTATCAGCAACCTCAGGCGTATCAGCAACCCCCTGCATATCAGCAGCCTCAGGCCTATCAGGCGCCGGCGCAACAGGGGTACGGTTATCCGCAGCAGGGCGCCGCGGCCCCGCAGTATCAAGGCTATCCCGCGCGGTAAGGCGCGCTTGAACGAGATTGTGACCGCGTCGCCTGCGACGGTGTTTCGCGCTGAGACCGACCGAAGCGTGCGACGGCTGTTGTGTGCGTTTTCGGCCGCGCAGAAGCATTCAGCCGGGTTCGCGTGATACGGCGCCGTGTGGGTGTGCGCCTGAAGACGGTCGGCGGAGAGATCGAAGGCGCCCGCGACGGGGCTATTCAAGCTCTTTCAGGAGTGTCTTCGCGTGTCTGGCTTGGGCCGAGTGGGGATGCTCTTTCAAAAGCTTCTCATAGATGATGCGGGAGGACTGGGGGTCGCCCATTTTGGCGAATGATTGCCCCAGCTTGAGGAGCGCGCTCAACTCCTTCTTCGACCCGGGGTGCTCTTTGACGACGCGGTCGAACTGAAGCACGGCTTCATCGTAGCGCCCTTCTTCGAAGAGCGCGTCGCCGATCCAGTAGAGCGCGTCGGGCACATACCGACTCTTGGGATACTGAGTGACGAATTCCCGGAGCAGAGGGAGCGCCTCCGAGGTGGATCCGCTCCGGACCAGCGCGTACGCGCGGCGATATGACTGCTCATCGGTGGGAAGCGGCTTGTTCCGGATTTCGACCCGCTGGTCGGGGGCATGCTGCTGAGGCGCCGGCTGCTGAACGGCCGGCGGGGCCGGCGGTTGATTCGCCGGAGGGGCCGGTTGCGCCGGCGGCACGGGGGGCGCTGTTTGTTCTTGGGACGGAGCCGGGGTGAATTCGCTTGCCGGCGCGGGGGGCTCGATACCAAGCTGTCGCTCGATGAGCGCGACACGCTGTTCGAGATTGCGGAGCGCGGCCGACGGATCGCCCTCCGCCTGGAGACGTTCGACGATCCCGTGAAGCCGGGCGATCTCCTGATCGATCTCCTGGAGGCGAGCCGCAAGGTGGAGCTTCGCCTGATCCTGTTGTGGAACTGACTGCGCGGGTTTGACGTACGGAAGCGGCGGATTGTTCGTCCGGGTGAGGCAGCCGCCGATCATCATCGCGACCGCCGCGGTAAGGATCGCGACCGCGCGCGGCCTGCGATGCCCGTGTATCTCCCTCCACATAATGGTCATTCCCCCGCCCGTATTATTGAGTCACACGGAGATAGACGCGTCGGTTCTTCGCCCATGCGGCTTCGTTATGTCCCGGGTCTACCGGAAGTTCCTCGCCGTAGGAGACGGTTGACAACCGATGAGGCTCGACCCCGAGCGTCACGAGATAATCCACCACGGATCGGGCGCGGCGCTCGCCCAGGGCAAGGTTGTACTCGTCGGTCCCACGCTCGTCGCAATGGCCTTCCGCGACCACCTTGGCCTGCGGCGCTCGTCTGAGCAACTCAGCGTTATATTGGAGAGCGGCCTGAGCTTCGGGGGTCAAGACATAGGTGTCGTACCCGAAGTAGACCTCTTTCAACTGCGCCTGAACCGCCTCGAGCGGCGCCTCCGCAATCGACCCGGGATGGTGCGGAACCGTCGGGCCCGGCTGTTGCGGAGTGGGCTTCACTATCTTCCGGGAACACCCGCCGGCGACGGCCACGAGGATACACAGCGCTATCGCCGCCTTCAGCGGGACACTCTTCATGAACATGGCTTTCCTCGTTCTTTCGCGATCCGTTTCGACCGTCCCTCTCTCAACACTCACCGCCATGCCGGAGACTTTCCCGGAATCGGCGACACCGGGACCTGCACACGCCCCCACGCGTCCATCACGTAGATCCGTTTCGAACCGTCCCGATTGGATGAAAACGCAATCATTCTGCCGTCGGGCGACCATGCCGGATCCTCGTTGGTTCCCTGGCTCGTCAAAACCCTGAAATCCGTTCGATCCGTTCTCATGGCGCATATCTGAAACCGTCCTTCGACCCGCGCGGTAAACGCGATCCTGTCCCCTCGAGGCGACCAGTCCGGGTCGGTGTTGTAGTTGGTCTCGAATGTGAGTCGCTCGGCTCGGCCCCCATCGACCGACATCACGTAGATCTGGGGAGACCCCGTGTGGTCGGAGACGTAAGCGATGGAGGCGCCGTCCGGCGACCACGTGGGAGAGATATCATTACCCCTCCCGTCAGTCAACCTTTTTATTATGTTTCCTTGAGTAGTTATTACAAATATCTTAGGTATTCCTTTATAGTTTGTCGACAGCGCTATCCGCCCGCCGTCAGGCGAATACCGCCCCGACGCGTTTATCCCCGCCCGACCCGAAACCAACCGACGCTTTCCCGTCTTGAGATTCAGCGCCCACAAATCCGGCTTGCCCCGCACGTACGACGTGAAGATCAACACGGACCCGTCGGGCGACCATTCGGGCGACATGTTGATGCTGTTGGTTGCGCTCACTCGGCGCAGGTTATGACCGTCGAAGTCCATGGAGTAGACTTCTCGGGATTTCCCCAGGCCCACAAAGGCTATTCTGCTCGTGAAGCAGCCGGGTACGCCCGTGAGCTTTGCGAGGATGCGATCGCCGAGGGTGTGGACCATGAGGCGTTGCGCGTCGGGGCTTCCGCTGAACCGCTTGCCGAGTATGAGGCCGCGTGTGGCCGTATCGTACATTCGGCCTTCGAGGACGCCTCGGCCGCCCGAATCCTGGAACACGCCGAGGACGATCGCTTGCGCGCCGGTTTGGAGCCATCGTTCGAAGTCCGGAGCTTCAGGGGAGGGCCCTGACGGCCGACCGGGTATAATGTCGAAAAGGCCGGTGAGGTATAAATCTCGTCGGAGGATCTCGGCCAATTCCGTTCCGGCGGCGGATTGTCCGGAAGCGACCCTGAAATCGGGAACCGCGATGGGCATTGCCGCGCCGGAGCCCTCGATCGATAGTCTGACTTTGCCCGCCGCGTTGTGTCCGACGAAAACAAGAGCAGCGAGCGACATCAGGATCACGAGTCCCCTAACATGAATGAATCGTGACGAAAGGCGCCGTCGTCGCGCGGCGGGAGCGACCGGTTTCGGCCGGGTCCCTTCCGGTTTGTCATGTAACTGCTGTGGGGCCGGGGTCATAGTATCGAGCGCTCTCTTTCCCTCTATCACCGGCGATCAGCGGGCCGTGCGCAGGCGCGAGGAACCGTCGCGTTGATTTCCCCATTGCAGTCCGCCGGGGGTGAATTCCAGGGCCAGTCCCTTTTCTCGGCGCAGTTCCTCGCGCGCGGCTTCGGGGACCGGCGGAAAGGGTGAGGCCAGCCAAACTGCTCTAAGAGCCGATTGATCGAAGAATCTGTCGCCGGAGCTTTTATCGACGCCGGCATGGGTCACTCGACCGTCGTCCGCGACCTGCACGCCGATCTCGACCGCGAGATCCCGGGCTTCTTTCCTCCACAGCGCGGGCCATTGCGCGTTGACCGCACTCCTCACGGCAAGGAGCCACCGAGCCACTTCGGGATCGGTCCGGATATCTCCCCGAGCTTCGGTTCCGGGGGCGCCGGCGGCGGGCTTTTCACGCGCCTTCTTTTGGGCCACGCGTTTCCGAATTCGGTCGATGAGCCGCTCGAGGCGTTCGTCCGAGTTTTCCTTCTTCTCTTTGTCCGCGCGTTGAGGCTCCTTGGGCTTGGGAGCGGGCCGCTCGCTCCGCCGCGCCGGCTTCCGTTTGCGAAACTTGATACCGTTGTTATCGACGGCCGCGAGCCGCTTCCGCTTCACCTGCGCGTCCGGGGCGTCGGGTTTGGACTGTTCGGACTTCTCCAACCGCATGCGCGACGCGTTGGTCGCCGGTTCGGTCCATGAAGACGGGGTATCGAGTTTCTCGATGGTCGGCGGCCCGGGTTTGTATTCGACGAGTTTCACGCGCGTAACGTCTCGATCCTGCGGCGCGGGTCGATGAGCCGCGGGACCGAGCGCCAAAACCAGGCAGAGGAGGATCGCTCCGTGGAGAATGCACGACGCGATCAACATCGCCGGCGAGACGGAATCTCGCCCCTGGTTGGGAATGGGAATCATTGAGCCGTGCCGGAATCCTCCGAAGGCGTGGTAATCACACCCAAATTTGCTATCCCTGCGCCCTTGAGCGCGGCCATGGTGCGCACAACCACGCCGTACGCCACATTCTTGTCGGCGCGGAGGAAGACCTGTGTCGAAGGGGACTTTTTGGTCGCGTTCAGGACGGTTTGGGTCAGCTCCGATTCTTTGACCGCCTTATCGTTGACGAATATTCCGCCCTTATCGCGGATGGATATCACCACCTCTTCGGTGTCGGGTCGGCGTTCCAGCGGTTTGCCCTGCGCGGCCGGCAGGTCCACCGACACGCCCTCCTGCATCATCGGCGCGGTCACCATGAAGATAATGAGCAGCACCAGCATGACGTCCACCAACGGCGTCACATTGATCTCCGCCATGGCGGTCCGTTGCGATCCGTTCACTTTGAAAGCCATGAAAAGCGCCTCCTCAGCGCGGTCCGCCCGTCTCGGGACGCAACTAATGGGCTTTGCGGTTGAGATAAATACGCTCGATGATGTTGACGAGCTCGGATGAAAAGTTGTCCATCTCCATCGAGACAGTGTTAATTCGATTGAGGAAGTAATTGTAAAAGATGACCGCAGGAATCGCAGCGGCCAATCCCGCGGCGGTGGCTATGAGCGCCTCTGCGATACCGGGCGCGACCACGGCCAGCGACGCGCTCTTCATGATTCCGATCTGCCGGAACGACTCCATGATTCCCCAAACCGTTCCGAAGAGGCCGATGAACGGCGCGGCGGATCCGGTGGTCGCCAGGAAGTTCACTCCCCGTTCGAGCCGCGTCCGTTCGGACGTGACCGCCTGCTGAAGCGAACGAACCACGTTGTCCATGCCCGAACGTTCATACTCCGGTTCATGGGGGGATTCCGCGGTTCGGGCCGCCTGAGAGGACTGCAGCCGTGAAAGTCGGTTCAGCTCCGCGTACCCGGCTTTAAAGACTTGAGCCAACGGGCTGAAATTGAGTTGGTTGGCTTCCGCGTACAAGAGCGAAAATTTGCGGGATTCGCGAAACGCGTCGAAGAAAAGCTGGGTGTCTTTGCGCGCCCGTGAAAGCGTGATCGCCTTGGTCAGGATTATTCCCCAACAGACGACGGAAAAGAGCAGCAGCAGCGCCATAACTCCCTTGACAACCACGCCGGCCCCCATAATGATGGCCCACATGCCGTGGGGGCTGACGGACTGCGTAGGGAATGCTGCGGCGAGGACTTCATGCATGGAGGCCTTCTCCTTTCTCCGATTGAGAGCGTTCCTTAGAACATTCTCGTTAACAAGTCAAGTTATGCCCTAATTTCCCTGGCCTTAAGTCTTTTAGTTACAGCCGATTCTAGATCATCCAACCGCCGATGCCGAACGTCGTCCGGAGTCGTCGACACGCCCCTCAGCCCGCGCATCAGACGGGACCGTGGAACGCGGCGTTCCCAATCTCCCGACGCTTTGCCTTTCACGAACCGCGGGGCCGAACGCGCTGCGATGAACAGCGCGGCCGCGGGGCCGTTTCGATCCGCGATGAAGTTCGGCGCGGGGGCCCGCGTCGCGGACACGGTCGATTCCTTTCGGTCTGAGACATGATTTCGGCAGCCGCACGCCGGACGATTGCCGGGGACTTATCGACGCGAGTTTAGACATTCGCTCAGGAATGAAGTTCCCTTGGTTGCGCCGACGGACGGGGATACGCCGGGGGGCTGACCGTAAGCCCGCCGTTGTTTTCTTATAAGCGAGGTATACGGGTCGTTCGTTCGACGCGTCATGCGACGTGATTTCCATGAAGGATTATGTTAAAATATCGGCGGAATCGGTTATAATAGATGAGCAGGCCTGAAGAGTTCCGGGTATAGCGCAGTGGAGGTTTCGTAGGTTTACCTTGCAATATACTTGACATTTGGGCCGAATTTCTTGTATTTTTAAAGAAAATCACTGCTCCCACCGCGAGGTTGACATGCCTTACCGGATCGTCGTGGCCGACAAAGATCCTGCAAGCAGAGAAGCTGTGGCGCGCTTGCTCCCGCAGGAGAACAGCCAGTTTGTGGCGGTCTCCACGTCGGGCGAACTCAAGAAAGCGATCAAGAGCGAAAAGCCGGACCTTATCATACTCAATGCCATCCTTTCCGACGCCCCCGGTTGGAAAATCGTCAAAGGTATTAAAGGTTCATCCGACTACCAGGATGTGCCGATCCTCCTGATGACGGGGGACCCCGGCAGTCCGCCGCCGTCGGAAGTTCAAGGAACGGGCGCGGACGGATATCTTTCCAAGCCCATCGATGGGTCGGTCCTGAGGAGCACGGTCGAGTCCCTTCTGGGACTCCGCAAGACCGATGTGGTCGGGGATGATGACGGCGATATCCTTATCGATTTTTCGGACGATGATTCCGGCGCGATGACGGAAGAGCTCCTCGCCATGTCCAGCGCCGCGGCGGAAGAGGAAGAGCCGTCCGCCAATGTGGGCGACACCGTCGAGATCGACACGGGCACGCTGGTGGCCGAACTGGACAGCGCGGGCGATCTGGAAGGCGAAGACACCTATGAGGACACTGTGCGTCTGAACCTCGACGATATGGGGCTCGACGATCAGGAGGACGCGCCCGAGCTCGAACCCACGATCGAACTCGTGGCCGACGTGGCCCCGGAATTCGGTGGTTCGGACAGCGACGAGGATCTGGAAGTCGAGGTGGACGGTCTCGATCAGGGAGAGGAAGAGTTTGACGCAGCCGAAGAAGGCCCCCTTCCCGATTTCGGCTCGGTCACGTCCGAGGGCGACGACACCGGTCCGATCCCCAAGGACTCGGTAACGGTGGACATGGACGTGGATGAATTGGGCCTGGAACTCGAAATGGATACGGACGAGGCCCTCGACCTGGATGAAAAAGGCGCGGATGAGGAGCGCATCGATCTGGACGACACCGAAGTGGGAAAGATTCTCGAGGTTCAGGAGCCCTCCTCGGTGCTGACATCGCAAGATCTCGAATTGGACGACGATTCACTCGTTTCCGATCCCACGTCCGGCGCGGAGCTCGACGTTATCGATCTCGAGGAAGACACGGAAATCCGCGAGATGGAAATGGAAGAACTGGAGGGGATCGGCGATACCGATACGGACACCGACATCGGCGACATGGAGACCGAGCAGGCCGCGGAATTGGACGCCTCCGAGCTCGATCTTGATCTCGAGGAGAGCGCGGAAACCGGTACCGAGACCGCAACCATGCAGATGGATGACTTCGAGTCGGTTGAGCTTGGGGGAGAAGACGACACCGAAGGGATTGATTTCACAGAAGATACCGAAATGAGCCTCGAGGAGGGCGCCGAATTCTCAGCCGCAGGCTCCGGACCGGCTGCCCTCGATTCCGACGCCACCATTCCCATGGAAGATATCGAGGTCGACCCCATGTCCGATGAAGACCTCGGCGAAATCGACCTGGATATCTCCGACGAGACCCCGCCCGGAATGCGGGCGGACGTCGACATTGAGGAACCCCACGAAGCCCCGCCCGAGATGGACCTGGGGGAGATGGATCTCGAAGAAGGCGGCGAAGAGCTTGAAGACGAGCTCAGCCTTGAAGAAGTCTCCGAAGAGGAGATCGCCACGCAGGAATTCTTCAGCGAGGAGTTGCCCACGGAAGAATTCCCCACCGAGAAGTTCCCTGATGAAGAAACCGGCGACGTAAGCCTTGACCGGGAAATCTCCCTCGATGAAGAAGACTCGGGCGCGGTTGCCGAACCGCCGCCTGTTCAAGCCGCTGCGCCGGTGGAAGAAGAAGACGAGCTTATCCTCGGAGGCGTGGACGAAGGCGAGCCCATGCTCGAGGTAACCGAAGACATCTCACTCGATGAGATTGCGTTCGACGAACCGCCGGTCGGTCGCGAAACGGAGGAATTGAGTTTGGAGGACATCCCTGAGCCCGACTATCCTCCCGTCATGCCCCAGCCGCTCGACAAGGCGGCGCCCGAACCGCGGCCCGCTCCGATTCCGCCGGAGGCGCCCGCCCCCACCGGGACCTATACGGCCGCGATCCCCGCGGATGCGATGCCCTCCGTTGACGATCTCCTGGGCCAGTTCAGGACAATCGCTGAGACTCAGTTGAAGCAAGCCATACCTGACGATCAGGTACGGAGTTCAATCTATTCCGCGGTTCAAGGCTTTGCACCAAGGAAGGAGGATTTTTCGGAAGCGCTGACGAGCGCGTTGAGAGAGGTCCTGCCGTCCAAGGATGAATTCCTGGAGGCGTTCGGCAAGGGCCTTCAAGAGAGCGCGGTCGAAAGAGACGCGATCATGTCGCGCGTCGACGAGCTCTGCAAGGAAGCCCTCCCGACGCAGGATGCGGTCTTCGAACGCCTCGACCAAACCATGAAGGGGATGTTCCCCGAGGCGGAGAGCCTTCAGGAGCAAATCACCGCCGCCCTGCAGGGTGTGCCGTCTCAGGAAGAGATCATCAAACGGATCGACGACGCGTTGGCGGGCCTCCCCGGCGGCGAGGAGATCAGCGCCCGCGTCGATGAAGCGCTCAAGGGCGTGCCGTCGGAAGAGGATCTCAAGGCCCGCGTCGATGAAGCCCTGACCGGCATTCCCTCCTCGGAGCGTGTTTCGGAGCTTGTCGAAGAGGGCCTGCAGGCGTCGGCCCTGCAGCAGATCGTGTCGGATCGGCTCGACGCGACCCTGAACGAGATCGGCCTTGCGGATGAAGTGGCCAAGCGTGCGGAAGCGGCCTTCGCCGACTTCCCGTCGTCCGACGCAGTGACGAGCAAACTGGATGAAGCGATTCAGGAGGCGTTTTCGTCGACCGTCGTCTCGGAGCATATGGACCGAGCGCTTGAACGAATCCCCTCTCTCGACTCGATAAACGAACGGCTGGATGACGCCATCTCGAAATCGATATCGCCGGAGATGGTCAGCGAGCGGTTGGACAAAGTCCTCGGCGAGCTTCCTACCGCGGATGACGTGAACGCCCGCATTGATCGAGCTATCGACGCGTTTCCGACGAACGAAGAGATCAACGCTCGAGTCGATCAAGCCATGGACGCATTCCCCCCCGCCTCGGCCGTTACCGACCGTGTGGACGCCCTCCTCCGTGAGGCGGTTCCCTCTCAGGAAGTCTTCACCGATCGGATCGACACGGCCCTGCAGGTGGTGTCGGGAGATGAAGTCATGGCTCGACTGGAGCGGGCCCTCGAAAGCATACCGTCGCGAGAGACGGTAAATCAACGGATCGACGTCGCGCTCGGGTCTATCCCGCAGCGGGAAGAGGTCCTTGAGCGCGTTGATAGAGCCCTGGCCGGAGCGCCCTCGTCCGAAGAGATCCTTGCTCACATCGAGCAGCGGCTGGTGACGCTCTTGCCGACACCGGAGCAGATCCACGCGGATGTGCGAGTCACGCTTGAAGGGAGAATCGGCGACGCGATCGATCGAGCGGACCTCCACAACGCGCTGCCGCAAATGCTCCCGAAACCCGAAGTTATGCTGGAAGCAGTACGGCAGTCGATCCCCGGCAAGGAACGGTTCCAAGAAGTGCTCAGCCAAGGCGTCGCGCTCGCCATCGGCGACGCGCTTCCCGAGCGGGTCTGGCTGGAACGGGTATCCCGCGGGCTCTTCGACGAACGGACCCAGGGGCTCATGCCCAACCGAGAAGAAATCGTCACCATGCTCCGGACGGAAATACAGACAAAGCTTCTCGATACCGTCGAGGAGATCGTCAAGGATCAGATCGACCGGATCGTCGCCGGACTGCAGGCGTCGTCGTAGTAAGTCGACGGTCGAAGAGCGTATACCGGGGCTCCGCGAGGATCTCGATTCTGCGGAGCCTTTTCGGTTTCCACGCGGCGCAGCGGGAAACCGGCGAAACGTCTCACCCCGGCCTCACCCTGCCCGGAGGGAAAGGGAGAAGAAAGCCGGCGCTTCGGTGAAACCCCTCTTGCGGCTGTGCCACCCGGGGAGGACACGGCAAAACATCCGCGAACGTACAGCCTTATCCCCTCTCCCTGTGGAAGAGCGTTGAGGAAAATCCCAAGTTCATCCTATCAAGCTGCGCCGGTAGGAAACGTACTATTTTTCCAGAGCCGCCAGAATCGGACAATTCGCGCACGGAACCGTTCGGAGCGAGCCGCTCCGCGCAGTGGATTTCGCGTTTCTCGGTGTCTTCTGGGCGCGTCGAGAAATCTCGAGACAGGTCTTTCTCGTCCAGCGACCTTTGAGCGGTTTGCACTCAATGACCTCGTGAGCGTCCAACCAGGCTTGAGCGTCCGTGTAAACCATATTCCTCTCCCTCACGACTAACCCCTCGAAAACCAGCCTCAATTCGGCAAGCCCATAACCCCTTGCGGGCGCATAGCAATAAACTAAACATATCGATAGTTTCCATTATAGAGGAGCGGCTTGCAAAGTCAAGCCGTTTTCCGCGCCCCGCCAACAAAACGTATTATTTTCAACCTGTTGGAGAAAAACACAAAGTGCGGAGAGCGCACACCGTCGCGCGCACGGCCGCTCCACGCGGCCGCGACTCACCCGTTCCGGAACGATTCGATTCGGGAAGAACGCCGAAGAAATCAGGCCATGACGCCCAAATTTTTCAGGATGGACTTCACCGCGACGTACGACGGCGCATCGGAAGGAATCTCGAGAAGCGGCTTACCCGCCATATCCAGGCCGACCAGCGCTTCATCATACGGGATTCTGCCCTCCGGCGGGTACGGCAGTTTCTCGATCTCTTTCTTGATCGATTCGTTCGCTTCGTCGTCCGCGCCGTTCGACCTGCTCAGCAGGAAGTGCTTATTGCGAATGCGGTCGCCGAGTTCGTCGATCAGCTCGGTGATGCGCCCGATGGTGCGGAGGCTTCGGGGCGCCGGGTCCGATATGATGAAGAGATGATCCACCTCCTCTTCCGTGCGGCGGGAAAGGTGCTCCATACCGGCTTCATTGTCGATCACCACATACTGGTAGTTGCCGGTGAGCTTGCCGATGATGTCGCGCAGAATGTGATTCGCCATGCAGTAGCAGCCCGGACCTTCCGGGCGGCCCATCGAGAGAAAGTCGAAATCGTCCGCTTCTTCGAGGCACGCCTGAATTTGGTACTCCATGAATCGGTCCTTGGTCATGCCGCCGGGAATGTCGTCCGCGAGCTTACGACTGTCTTCCCGCACGCAGCCGACGCTTTTGGGTTCCCGCACTCCGAGGACTTCATGGAGATTCGAGTTGGAGTCCGCGTCGATGGCCAACAGCGGGGTCTTCTTTTCGTCCAGCAGCGCCTTGATCACCAGCGCGGTGAACGATGTCTTCCCTACTCCGCCTTTGCCTGCAACGGCCAATGTGGTGCTCATCTCGGTATCCTCTCGATCCCGTTCGGGATTGGAAAACAATCGGTTGAATCAATTCACGCGGCGCCCGCCCGCGCATCGAGTTCCCCAAGAATGCGATACACGGCCGCCACCCCGTCCATGCTCATGCCGGCGCATCCGCACGCCGGGGTCAGGATCATCTTTTCCGCGGCTTTATCCCGAGCCATGCCCGCCTTCTCCAGGAGGTTCAAGCCCTCCTCGGTTCGCTTCAGCACAACGTCGGCGGACTCCTTCAGCGCTTGATCCGTGTTCGGAACCGCCCCCCATGCGAACACGCCGCCTTTCCGAAGAAAATCGTCCAGCTGCGACGCGTAGATGGGAACGGTCTCCATGTAATCGACCGCGTCAAAGTTAATAATGCGCGTTTGCGTCTCCGCAAGCAAACCCCAGTCCGTATTGCCGCAACAATGAACGCCGGGAATGGCGCCGCGGCTCAGCGCCATGCCGATCACGTCATCGAGCGATTCTATGACGTCTTCCTTGGAAACCCCAAGGAATGCGGACGATCCGTACGCGCTCAAACTGGGCTCGTCAAAGAAGACGATCACATTCTCCGCGAACGGCTTGAACTGATCCACGAGCCATGCGGCTTTCAGTCCCATCCCCTTGACCGCGACGTCTTTGAACAAAGGATGATAGAAAATCGGCTTCTTTTCCTCATCGGTAACGGTCAGCGCGAAACTGAGGGGGCCCGTCACTTGCACCTTGACGAACGGCCGCTTCCGGCCTTCGTTCTTGAGTCGCTCAAGAAACATATGAATCCCGAGCCCGAATTCGCGGCCGACCGCGAACGCGTCGGCCGGCCCGCCTTCGAAGACGGTGAGATATTCCGCGTAGAACGCTTCAACCGCGGCAAGGGGATCACCGGTCGTGTCGAAGTAATAATTTAGGTTCTCGAGATCAACGGTAAATCCCGGCAGACCCTCGGTAAATTGAATCCACATCTGCTCACGGGGATCCATGCGCGAGAGCTGAGGCGCATGCGGCGCCTCGGATAAGCCGGCCAACACCAGGTCCACTGCTTCGGCGCAGTCCGTATGGGGCATGCTGCCCACCGCGGTGACGAGTAAGCGAGGGAATGCGTCGGTTTCGGAATATTCCGCCATAGCGAGTCCTTCCGGATTAAGATCGATGGAGCGGAAGACCGGCCGGAGGGCGCCACCTTTGCGGCCGAAGCCGCTCGCGGGGAGACCGCCGTGGTTCGGGCTTCCATGTAACCCTTCTACATTTAGTGAACGAGCCGGCGGCCTGTCAAGGGAGGCTCTCCGATCCGAACAGGCCCACTCCGGATCGTCCGTTGACGAGCCTTCTCCGCTCACGGTAGAATCGACCAAAGGTCCACGTGTACGTGAATACCCCCCCGATCTCCCAGACGGACAGACGATCCGCTCCGGGACGAGAAGGAGACACCGGTGAACAAGCCGCCGCGACATTCCGCCTATCTTCAGTCCAAAGTTCGGGAAGAACCGATCTCCAACTCGGAAAGACGTGTCTATTGGCTGCACCCTTCGTCGTTCACCTATCGGATCGACCCGCCCCGAACCTTGCTCCAAACGCTCTGGATTGCGCACCCCGGCTGGGGGTACATCCGCCGGCGAGACCTGTGGGTAGAGGAAGAGTGCTCCCGCGACGAGCTCCACGAACGCGGTTTTCAAGAGCTCGATCCCGACGCGGACGAAATCGCGGACTCCTGCCCCTTCTGCAATATGCTCATCGTGGGCGTTCCCGGAGCGCTCATGCGAAGGCATCTCTCCGAGTGCGGCGACATGGGGGAACATTGGCTTTCCATCGAAGACGCGGTGCTCAGTGATGTGCGGCTCAAGGCGTATGAGCGTAAACTCATCGAGGAAGCCCGGCGAGCCAAGGAAGAGGCGGAATATCAGGAAAAACGGGGGCGTTTCGAGAAGATCAGACAGGAGAACCTCGCCAGGCAAATGTCCAGAGACCGCAAACGCCGGCTGAGAGAAGAAACCAAAGAAGGCTGGAAAAAACGATGACCGTCGCGCCTTGCGCCGAATTGCGAATAAGACCGGAACTCGCCGGGGTTTGGATACATGATTCCCGACCGATTCCCATCCGCAGATCTCCCAAGCGTTCTCGTCCGAGCTGAATTGCATTGAAAAAAAAACGGGGACGACAATCGTCCCCGAAACATTAGGAGGATTGGGGGTTTTCCGTCGAGGGAGCCGTTGGTCTTCCCTCGCGTGCCGCTCGGAGGCTCGTCGTGTAACGCAACCCCCGCCTCCGAGTCGGTTGTCCGTACTCTCGGCGTATTGCCGATGTGGACGTCTGTGTCCTCGGTCTTGATCGGTGTTTCGGGAGCCGAGGAAGTCTCCCGAGTTTGACGTGTTGTATGCGACCGGTCGGGGATTTCAGGCGGAGCCGCCGTTGGGGCGCTCCCTATCCTGAAGATCCGGGACCGCGGCTCGAGTTCGTGCTACCAGTAACGCCCGAAGCTCGTAACGTTCGTATCAGCGGGCTTTTCGGCCAATGTCCGTGTCGCGTCCGAAGACCACGGGGCCTGCAGCGAACCCGACGCCAGGACGAACGGACGTTCCGTCATCGCCGAACAGAAGGTCATTGCCGTGTCGTCGGCGCGAAACATCGGGCTGAACCCTGAAGGCGGCGCGGGATAGACCCGTTGAACCGGCGCGACCGCGTAGGCTCTGGTTCTGACGGGTTTATTCGCCGAATATTGTTTGCATTTGCTTATACGTCGAAAAGGCGGGCTCGGCGCCGGAGCGCACACGGGCGGCGCACAGGCTGGAGGAGCGCATGACGGGGCTGGTCCGCATCCGCCGAACAACGGGGGAAGCGGGGGCGGCGGCGCGAGCAGTCCTCCCATGATCATGGCCGGGATGCGAAAGGCCAAGCCGCAGATGTTGGCGCATCCGCCGAGCAGCGCGCCGCAGATGGGAAAAGGTCGAGGGGGTCCGCACCGCGGAGCGGGCGGTCCACAGGGCGCAGGCGCGTACGTGGGCGGCGGGCAATAGTTCGGGGCGCACGCCGGCGGCCCTCCTGCGACGGCGCCGGTAGCGAGTGCGGCGCAAACGAGCGCCGTAAGGCAGAGCGTGACGGTAGCGACTCTGGTCACCATACCTATCCTCCTTTTCTTCGGCGTATCCTTCCGGGGCGGATCCTTCACAAAAGGCTTGAGGGCGTAGATCTCAAGCGAAGGATACTGAAACTAGCCGCTTGTCCGGCTAAGTTGAGCCGAGGCTTTAACACGGCCTCAAAACCGTGTCAAGCAAAATTATTGATCCGCTTCTGTTACCGGCAAACGGTCGACATCATTTAATTGTCAGCGCCTACAAGGTTTGTATCATTGCTGAATAATCAACCGATCGAGATCCTCGCGCTCGCGAAAATCTCGCCAATCACGTTAACTGTGTGATGACGCGCTCGTACGTTTTGTGCTACATGGGGGGCGGTTGGGACGCCAACCTGGAAACCTGAGAGGGGCTTTGATATCCCATGAAAAAGCTATTATTTTTACTGTGTTTTCTTGCCATCTCCGCAACTTCGACGGGCCTTGCCCAGCAAACCGTGGATTCCGTCGTCCAGCCGTATAACCGCGGCGTGGAGGCCCTGGAGGAGAATCAGCTCGATCGAGCGATCGCATTCTTCACCAAGGCCCTCGAGCTCGATCCCCGGGACCATTACGCGTACAACAATCGCGGTGTCGCGTTTAAGCGCAAGGGCTTGTATGACAAGGCGATCGAGGACTTCAACAAAGCGCTGGAGATCCGCACCGACTACCTCAACGCACTGGCCAACCGGGGAATGGCGCGATTCAGGAAGGGGGACGTGGACGGCGCGCTGCAGGACCTCTCCATAGCGGCCAAAAAGGCCCGGCGGAACAGCATCGTGCGGACCAATTACGGTATGGCGCTCAAGGAGAAGGGCGATTTCGAAAAGGCGATCGATGAACTGAAGAGCGGCATAGCGCGCAATAGGAAGAATTCGCGCGCGTACGTCGCGCTTGCCGAAATATACGAAAAGCAGAGCGATTTCGAGAAAAGCATTGACGCGTATGAAAAGGCCGCCGAATTGCGGAAGGATGCCGGAGACGCGCAGGAGATAGAGGATCGGTTGACCGCGCTTCGAGAAATGCTTGCAGCGCGGCTCTATGACGAGGGCCTGGACGCCTACCGCGCCGGGGAGGAGAAAAAAGCCGTCGAACTCTGGTCCAAAGCGCTCGATCGCAATCCTCGGCTCTTGACTGCTCTCCGTGACCGGGGGCTCACGTACCACAAGACGGACAAACACGAGCAGGCTCTCAAGGATTTTACCGCGGCTCTCGAGCTCGATCCGGATAACGCGGAACTCTACCGCGTCCGCGCGGACACCTATTACCGAATGAAACAGACCGACAAGGCGCTCGAAGATTACAACAAAGCGCTCGAGATAAATCCTTCCGATGCGGTGGGCTACAACAACAGGGGCCTTGTGCATCATCAACGGGAAGATTTGGATCGCGCCGCGGCGGACTATGCGCGGGCGATCGCTTTGGACCCCAACAACGCGGTGTTTCACGAGAACCTGGCATTGGCGCGTCTTTCCCAGGGCGATTATGAAAAGGCCTTGGAGCATTACAGCGCGGCCAAGCGCGTCAATAAGGATCCCGAACGAGCCGAAGAATTGCAACTGAGGGTGGAGAGACTGCAGGAGGAGATCGAGCGGCAAAAGGCCGAGTCTCACGAACCGACGACCGAGGCTGCGGAACGAACAGCCGCGGCGCAGTCGGAGACGGAAAAAAGCCCGATTCCCGGAGGGGGGGCGGCCTCTCGGCCGGAATAGCCGGCGTGTCCGGTCGTCTGAAAGAGCCGAGAATCATCGCCGGGAGGCCCGGCGCGGCGTCGCGTCAACGCTCGCTTCGAGCGGCCCCCTCGTGCTTAGAGGTCCGCCGCGGCCTTCTGCAAGAGTTCGATTTCGCCCGCGCCCTTTCGGGCCAGCCTCACCAGAGAATTCATTCGAGCGATGGAGAAGGGATTGCCCTCCGCGGTGGCCTGGATCTCCACCAGCCGACCGTTTCCGGTGAGCACCACGTTCATGTCCACTTCGGCCGCGAAGTCCTCCTCGTAGTCGAGATCGAGAAGGAGATCTTCGCCGACCACTCCGACGCTCATCGCGGTCACCGCGTCCTCGAGGGGGTCCGAATCGATTTCTCCCTTCTCCCTGAGGCCTTCCAACGCGTGCTTGAGCGCCACCCATGCGCCGTTGATCGACGCGACCCGCGTGCCGCCGTCGGCTTGGAGCACGTCGCAGTCGACGGTCACGGTGCGTTCGCCGATCGCTTTTAAATTCGTGACGCATCGCAACGACCGGCCGATCAGCCGCTGTATTTCGTACGTCCTCCCCGCGACGCGGCCGTTTCGCTCCCGAGGCGATCGAGAATGTGTCGCTCGCGGCAGCATCGCGTATTCCGCGGTTACCCACCCGGATCCGCCGTTCTTCAGAAATGGAGGTACCCGATCGGCTACGCTGGCCGCGCAGAGGATACGCGTCTTGCCGGCCTCCACAAGAGCCGATCCCTCAGCGTGGTCGAGCACTCCACGGGTGATCTTCCATTCTCTCAGTTCATCGGAACCTCGGCCGTCGCGCCGCGTCATGTGACACCTCGGGGGCGCTTGAAGCGCCGATGTAGATTATCATCGGGATTGGGCAATCTTCAAGCTCCGGGTTGACTGCGACCGATATTCGGGGCGCGCCGCGTGAGACCAATCGGCCTCGGCTTTAGCATTTCTTGAGAACACTTTGATTTCTATTGACAAATGACATAATTCATACTACAAGGTTTTCGACGCGAATCGGCTCGACAGGATACAGGATGCATCCCGGGGCGAAACCACACAGAGCAATACCGGACCCTCCGAACGAGATTATTGCCGCAGCGGCCGATCCGCCGTCGAGGTCGCACACCGAAAGACGGGCGTGGTTCGACGGTTGCGCGTCGGTTTACTTCCGTGCGGACTCGCTCGCGGACCCGCGGGGGAGCTTCCGCGTTTTCGCGGCAGCCCCGCCTCGCTCGTCGTCGAGCGGGTCGCGTGTCGCCCGGCGACGTATAGTCTAGAAGGAATCGTTGGTACGGTCCGATGCAATTTCTTGAGGCGTACAATCTCCTCGACGTGTTTATCGGCGGAACGCTGCTCATTACGCTGGCTCTCGGGGTGTGGAAGGGATTCCTGAGATCGCTGACCGGCCTTGCGGGATTGGCCGTGGGGGTGTTTGCGGCCGCGAAGTACTATCCGAAGGTCCAGCCCTATCTCGCCAAGATCTCTTCGCTCGACCCTCACATATCGATGGTTCTCTCGATGGCGGCGATCTTCATCTTCGTGCAGGTGGTCTTTGTCGTCATCCGTCGCATTCTCGACGCCCTTCTCGACGTAACGCGGCTCAGTTGGCTGGATCGGTCTTTTGGAGCGGCCATGGGTCTCGCCGCGGGCTTCCTTGTGGTCGCGGCTGCGGTCCAGTTGGTTCTGCTTGGAATTCCGGAATGGCAGGTGGTCAAGGAATCCCGGCTCGCCAAGCCCGTTGACGAACTCACCCGAACGGCCATGACCTACGCTCCGAAGAGCGCGACCAAGCAGTTCGACGCGCTCGTGGAAAAATGGAAGGACGGCCGCGAGAATCCGCGCGCCTCCACTGGTTCAAAGTCGGACGCGGAAGGGGCCGATGATACGGTTCGACCGAACAAAACGCCGGCCGGCGAGACCGGCACGCGACCCGGACCCACCGCGGCCGCGAGCCCGAACAAATCGACCGGCTCGCCTCCCATGGAAAGGAATTAGGGTACAGCCGTCCCCGGGGCCTTTGCAGGAGGAATTCATGAAACGATGTGCAATCCTGTTTCTTTTTTTTCTCGTCCACGGCCTCATGGTTGGATGCGCGTACTTCCAGAAGAAGGATGAGCCTCCGCCCCTGCCGCCCATCGAAGAGCCGAAGCCGCCGCTGAAACTCAAGGGCGCCTACTTCGAGAGCTTCCCCTGGGACGAACTGCCCAAGCCGCGCAAAGACGGCAACGACCTGAATACCTTTGTGTACGTAGCCGAATCCGGCGACACGATGGAAATCATCGCAGAAAAGACCATGGGTGATCCCGCGCTGAGTTCGGGCCTCGCCTCATACAATGAATTGGCCTCCCCCTTGGACGTGCCCGTCGGCGAAAAAATCGTCGTCCCCTACCCGATCGTAGGCGTCAAAAGCCAACTTCTCGTTAAGGAGAAGGGCGCAAAGGAGTGGAGCGAACCACGGCCCTTCGATACGGCGCTCACCAAGGGCGACCGCTACAAGTTGCGCTTCGTCACCAACGTGAACGGTTATCTGTACGTATTCAGAGAGAATCCCAAGACCACCACCATGCTCTTTCCTCAACCTCCCCCGCCGAAATCGAAGCGCAGAAAACCGCAGCGCCCCCTTGCCCCCGATCCTGAAAGCGCCCGCGTGACCGCTCGCGAACCGGTGATCATTCCTCCGGACGACGACGGATTCCTCTTCGATCTAAAGAGCGCCGGGGACAGAATCCATGTCTTCCTGTCGCTCCGAAAGATCCCCGACTTCGAAGACCTGAAGATCAAGGGCAAGATCCCCATTGAAGACGTGCGAGACGTCATGCATCGCGTCCGGGTTGAAGAAATCTACACAGAGGACCCGCTCACACTCATACGCCTCTCCGACCCGAAAGAGATTCTCGGCTTCTCGCTCAATCTCGGGGTTCCGGGGCCGTAAGAACGCTCGCCCCGGGCTCGTCCCGGCCGCCAAGACAAAGACCGGCGCCGCTCCCTCTCCTGGAGGACGAGGGGACAAGACTTCTCGTTCACTGATATTTTACCGTGTCCTCCCCGGGTGGCCCGGACGTCATATGTCCGGGCGGCGCAGCCGCAAGAGGGCATTTTTGTTCTTTCAGCGCCGCGGGCCCCGTTAACCATGTCATTGCGAGCCGAGCGAAGCAATCTCAGCGCCGCAGGCCCCCGTTAACCATGTCATTGCGAACGGAGTGACGCAATCTCAGCGCCGAAGGCCTCGACCGACCATTCGAGATTGCTTCGTCGCTCCGCTCCTCGCAACGACGTACCCGCCGCGAAGTAAAGCAATTCCGAAGCGTGAAAGAGGCGAGCGGCGCAGCAAGAAGACTGTCATTGCGAGCCGAGCGAAGCAATCTCAGCGCCGCAGGCCCCCGTTAACCATGTCATTGCGAACGGAGTGACGCAATCTCAGCGCCGAAGGCCTCGACCGACCATTCGAGATTGCTTCGTCGCTCCGCTCCTCGCAACGACGTACCCGCCGCGAAGTAAAGCAATTCCGAAGCGTGAAAGAGGCGAGCGGCGCAGCAAGAAGACTGTCATTGCGAGCCGAGCGAAGCAATCTCAGCGCCGCAGGCCCCGTTAACCATGTCATTGCGAACGGAGTGACGCAATCTCAGCGCCGAAGGCCTCGACCGACCATTCGAGATTGCTTCGTCGCTCCGCTCCTCGCAACGACGTACCCGCCGCGAAGTAAAGCAATTCCGAAGCGTGAAAGAGGCGAGCGGCGCAGCAAGAAGACTGTCATTGCGAGCCGAGCGAAGCAATCTCAGCGCCGCAGGCCCCGTTAACCATGTCATTGCGAACGGAGTGACGCAATCTCAGCGCCGAAGGCGTCGATAAACTCGTGGGATCGCTTTGTCGCGCAACCGGCCGCAATACCCCACTCGATCGGTTTCGCTTGTTTATCCCGTCGGCAGGCTGAATCTCTTCCGTGAGACCGTCCCTCGGATTGCCGGGTCGCACAGCACCATGTTGCGGCAGGACGGTAATTCTGCTAATGTTTGACACCTTGGCTGGATGGCGGCACAATATCTTGATATTAATGGTGAATTATGGCTGATGACCGAACGCGCGGAAGATCGAGAGTCAAATCCGCAATCCTCTTCATTCTCGGATTGATTGTTGGATTCGCGGTTCTCGGATTCATCTTTTCGGCTCTCTTCGGCGGGGATGACGAAGATTCGGCGCTCGCGGGTTTGCTGGAAAGCGCAAACAAGATTGCGGTCATTCCGATCGAAGGGACGATTTCCACCTCCGACGACATCCTCAAGCAATTGCGAAAATACCGGAAGAAGTCGAGCGTCAAGGCGATTATCCTGCGGATCAACTCGCCGGGGGGAGCGGTCGCTCCCGCTCAGGAGATCTACCGCGAGGTCGAGCGGACGCGGAAGAAAAAGCCGGTCGTCGCGTCGATGGAGACGGTTGCCGCTTCGGCCGCGTATTACATATCGAGCAACACGGACTCGATTGTCTGTTCCAAAGGTACGATAACAGGCAGCATCGGCGTGATTATGTTCCTGCCGGACGTGCACAAAGTCATCGAGCGGCTTGGTGTGAACATCAACATCATCAAGGCGGGTCGCTTTAAAGACATCGGAACGGGCGTGCGGCCTCTCACGGAAAAAGAGCGTGATCTCCTGAAATCATTCGCCGAACAGGTGCACGATCAGTTTATTGTGGATGTCGCTAAAGGGCGGAAGGGTAAGATCTCCGAAGAGAAAGTGCGGGAAATCGCCGACGGGAGCTTCTTTTCCGGTGAGACCGCGCTTTCCCTGGGGTTGGTCGATTCCATCGGGAATTTCTATGACGCGGTGGATGTCGCGGCCAAGCTGGGTGAAATCGAGGGCAAGCCCGATCTTATCTACCCGCCCGAGGAGTGGCCGGGACTTCTGGGCCTGCTCGCAGAGTCGTTTTCCACCGCGGCGGTTGACGCGGTCGAGCGATCGCTGATAGGGCGGACCACGCCCGTGATGCGCTGACGCCGGCGCAGGCCGATCCCCCCGCCGGTGTTCGTGATGATTAAGGCCGGTTGACGTTACCGGGCGTTTAACGTGAAGATAGATGTGGAGTCGACGTGATGGCGATAGAAGAATCTCTTACATTTGATGATGTTACTTTGCTGCCGCGGTATTCCGATGTGCTTCCGTCGGAGGTGAGCGTGGTTACCCGCCTGACGCGGGGCATTACGCTGAATTGTCCGATCGTGAGCGCGGCCATGGACACTGTGACCGAGTCCCAGATGGCCGTGGGCCTGGCGCGACAAGGGGGCATCGGCATAATCCACCGAAATCTCAAAATTAAACAGCAGGCACGAGAAGTCGACCGCGTGAAACGTTCCGAGTCGGGAATGATCGTCGATCCGATCACCATCGAGCCGGAACGAAAGATTTCCGATGCGCTCGCCATCATGAGGAAGTATCACATTTCGGGCGTGCCGGTGACGGTGAACGGCTACCTGGTCGGCATTCTCACCAATAGGGATCTTCGATTCGTCGAGGACATGGACCTCAAGGTCGAGGAAGTCATGACCAAGGAAGGGCTCGTAACGGTGAGCGAGACCATCGGCGTGGACGAGTCCAAAGCCTTGTTGCACAAACACCGGATCGAAAAGCTGCTCGTCGTCGACAACGAGAATCGGCTCAAGGGCCTGATCACGATCAAGGATATTCAAAAAGCGATTATGTTTCCCGATTCAGCCAAGGACGAGTACGGCAGACTGAGAGTCGGCGCGGCCGTCGGTGTCGGGGAAGACAGGATCGAACGGGCCCAAGCCTGTCTCAACCGCGGCGCGGACCTTATCGTTGTCGACACGTCCCACGGCCATTCCCGGAACGTCCTCGAGACGGTGCGGGAACTCAAGAGCACGTTCGACGATATCCAGGTGATCGGCGGGAATGTGGCTTGCGCGGAAGCGGTCGAAGACCTGGTGAAAGCCGGCGCGGATGGAGTCAAAGTCGGTGTGGGACCGGGTTCGATCTGCACAACGCGCATGGTGGCGGGTGTGGGTGTGCCCCAGCTGAGCGCGATCCTCGACTGCGCGCAAGCCGCGCGGAAGCTGGATGTTCCCTTGGTGGCCGACGGCGGAATCAAGTTCTCCGGCGATGTCACGAAAGCCTTGGCCGCGGGAGCGGAAACGGTAATGATCGGCAGCCTGCTCGCCGGCACGGACGAGAGCCCCGGCGAAATGGTGCTCTACCAGGGTCGTTCGTACAAGGCCTACCGCGGAATGGGATCCGTCGAGGCCATGAAAGACGGCTCGAGGGATCGATACGGCCAGCATGAAGGCGTCCCCGAAATGAAGCTTGTCCCGGAAGGCATCGTAGGCATGGTGCCGGCCAAGGGCCCCGTGGCCAATTCCATTACTCAGCTGGTGGGCGGTCTCAAAGCCGGCATGGGATACGCGGGAGCGCGAAACCTCCCCGAGCTGCGGGAACGGGCGAAATTTGTGAGAATCACCGCGGCCGGCCTCAAGGAATCTCACGTCCACGACGTGGTCATCACCAAGGAAGCCCCCAACTACCGAATCGAGTCCTGAGACGATCGGGGCTCCGCAGCGCCGCGTCTCTGAGGAAGTCGAACATGATACGAACGCTCATAATCGGCGCGACCGGATATACGGGCATTGAGCTGATCCGCCTGCTCGACGGACACCCGAACGCGACGATCGTCGCCGGCACGTCCCGGCAGTGGGCCGGTCACGCCGCAAGCGACCTCTTTCCGTACATCCCACGGGAACGAAGCTTTCCGCTCATCGGATCGCATACGCCGGCCGACGTGCCGGAGGCCGACGTCGCGTTTCTCTGCCTGCCGCATCGAGAGTCGGCTTCGGCGGTACGACCGCTGATGGACGCGGGTCTGAAGGTGGTCGATCTCTCCGCGGATTGCCGGATCAAGGATATACCGACCTACGAAGAGTGGTACGGGCCTCATCCTGAACCGGATATCGTCCGCGAAGCGGTATACGGTCTACCGGAGATTCATCATCGGGAAGCGATCCGTCGCGCGACGCTCGTTGCGAATCCCGGCTGCTACCCAACGACCGTTATCCTCGGCTTGGCGCCGTTGGCGAAACTCGATTCGGTGGACATGAGCCGCCCGGTGGCGGATTCCAAGTCGGGGATCTCAGGCGCGGGTCGGGGCGCCAAGCTGACGACCAGCTTTTGCGAAGCCGGTGAGAGCTTCAAACCGTACGGCGTCATCGGACACCGCCACATCCCCGAAATGGAACAGGAACTGCGGGCGCTCGCCGGCAAGCAGGTCAAGGTGAGGTTTACTCCCCATCTGGTTCCCATGAGTCGAGGGATCGTCAGCACCCTGTATGTTCCTGCAATTGCGGAGTTTGACATTGCGCAGCTTCGTGAACTGTACCAATCTTATTATCGGGATGAGCCCTTCGTGCGCATACTCCCCGCGGGTGAGTTTCCGAGCGTCGCGCATGTGCGGGGCTCCAATATGTGCCACATCGGCGTTGAATTGGATGAGCAAACCGGTTGGGTAATCGTCATGTCCGCGCTTGATAATCTCGTCAAAGGCGCTTCGGGCGCGGCCGTTCAGAATATGAATCTCATGATGGGTCTGCCCGAAACCGCGGGGCTCACGGGTTTGCCGCTCTACCCCTGAGGCGCTAAAGACCGAGACGCCGACGGAGGCTCGCTCCGTTAGAATTCACCGCGGCCCGTCAATCATCTGGAGGCCACGATGAGCGCAGAAGAAAAGAATGTCGGTTTGGATCTTGGTTTGTCCGAGGAAGAAAAAGAGGAACTCATTGGGATAGCTCGATCCGCCATCGAAAGGGGCGTTAAAGGCGATACACCATCCGCGGGCCCTCCCGTTTCGAAGAAGTTGGAAGAGCCGCGGGGAGCCTTTGTTAGTTTACACAAACGGGGCATGCTCCGAGGATGCATCGGCTCGCTCGAGCCGGTCGCCCCCTTGTACAAGACAGTCGAGGAAATGGCGCAATCGGCCGCGTTTCGTGATCCCCGATTCCGGCCGGTGACGGAGGATGAGCTACCGGGCCTCGACGTGGAAATCTCGGTCCTGACCCCGTTCAGGGAGATCACGGACATCGACGAGATCGAGGTCGGCGTCCACGGCCTCATGGTCGCCAAAGGGTACCGTTCCGGGCTTCTGCTGCCGCAGGTCGCGACGGAACGCAACTGGGATCGCGTTACCTTCCTCGAGCAAACCAGCGCCAAAGCCGGCCTCCCCTCGGACGCATGGAAGGACCGGGACACACGGATTTATGTCTTCTCAGCCGACGTCTTCCAATAGCGCCGAGAATCTCCCCGAACTGAATCGGAAGGCGGTCGCGCTGGTCTCAGGCGGCCTGGATTCCGCGCTGGCCGTCTATTTGGTCAAGCGGCAGGGCGTTGACGTAACGGGGCTTCACTTCACGTCCTTTTTCTCGCCGCTCGACCCCTCCCGCGAGGACTCCCCGGTTAACGCGACCGCGCGCGAGCTCGGGATCCGGGTCGTTTTCCGCGCCAAGGGAGACGACTTCATCGACATCATCCGCAACCCGCGCTTCGGATGGGGCAAGAATCTCAATCCGTGCATTGACTGCCGCATTTACACGTTCAATAAAGCCAAAGAGGCTATGCGCGAAATCGGCGCGTCTTTTCTCGTCACCGGAGAGGTGGTCGGTCAGCGGCCGATGTCCCAGCGCAAGGACGCCATTAGGGTCATCGAGAAGCAGGCGGGACTGGACGGCAGAATTGTGCGTCCGTTGTCGGCCAAACATCTTCCCATCACTCTTCCCGAAGAGGCGGGCATCCTCGACCGAGAACAGCTCCTCGACGTTGCGGGCCGAGGGCGCAAGACGCAGATCCGACTGGCCGAGGAGATAGGGCTCACCGGATACGCTCCGCCGGCCGGCGGCTGCCTGCTCACGGACAAGGGCTTCTCGAATCGACTCCGGGACCTCCTCGAAGACTCCGCGGATCTCAGCCGGGAGGCCCTCGCGCTTCTGGGAACCGGCAGGCATCTCCGTATTCGTCCCGGCCTGAAGATCGTCATCGGCAGGGACCGCACAGACAATCGAATTATCGAAGAAACCGGGGGATGGGATATGCTCTTTTCGCCTCACGATTTTCCCGGGCCGGTCATTGCGGTTCAAGGTCGGCCCGACGCCGAGGAGGAGGCGCTCATCGGCTCGATACTCCGACGATACTCGGCCCCCTCCAGACGCGGGGAATGGATCGATATTCGAGACTCGGCCGGCATGCGCGGCATTCGCGCGACAGCTACAGCCGACGAAGACTGGGTCGCTGAGCGGCTTATCTAAGCGATCGAACCGACACGGAGGCATGAACGAAGGCGCCGACCGTGCCCCGCAGGATTGACGCGAACATGCGTCGGCGCGTATCTGATCGGTACGGGTTTGCCCGGTCCCCTCTCCTTCTCGGGGAGATCGTCCGGGCCCCCTCTCCCACCGGGAGAGGGCGGGGTGAGGGTCTTCACCTTAGGCTTCAGAACCGTATGAGTGTGACTCACCACGAAAGGAACACCTCTTGAACTGTCCACAATGCGGTCGAGATCTGGGTTCGGATAAAGAACAGCGGTTCTGCTCTTTTTGCGGGGCGCGGCTTGACGAGTCGAGACCCGACCAAAGCATCGGAGACCGAAACGGCGAAACGGACGGCTACGGCGACACCCCTTCCGACGGCGCGTCGGCCGCCGCTCCGGAGCGAGGTTACTGCCCGTGGGAGGACCAAGAGCATCTCGGCCTCCTCACCGGCCTTGGACGCACCATCAAGGAAAGCGTTCTCACCCCGGACGAGTTCTTCTCGAACATGCCGGCTCAAGGCGGATTTCTCCTACCGCTGCTCTTCGCGCTGATCGTCCAGACGCTCGGTATCATGATCGGGTACGTCTGGGGGTACGCGCTGGAAAATCCCTTTGTCACGGGAGGCGTCGTTTCCGGCCGCGCCACACTCTTCATAGGTTTACTCATGCCGGTCTTCCTGTTCCTAGGCATCGTTTTGTCCGCGGTTCTCGTGCACGCGGCGCTTTCGCTCATCGGCGGCGCGGTGCGAAACTTCGAAGCCACGTTCCGCGTCGTGTGCTACGCGTCGGGACCCGAACTGTTCACCATTGTCCCGGTGGTGGGCGGCCTGATCGGCTTGGTGTGGAAGATCTACATCACCGTGGTGGGACTGAGGTCGGTTCACGATATTTCGACTCCCAAGGCCGCGGCGGGCCTTCTGATACCGTTTGCGCTGGTGTGCGGACTTCTCGGCGCTTTGACCTTTGCCGTGACCGCAAGCCTGAAAACGGCCGGCTGAGCCGCGTCGACACGGTGACCCGCGCCATGGAAACGCCCGGCCGACCCGACCATCGCCGCACTCAACTCCATACCGCTCGTTCGGGAGTCAGGTCTCTCGCCCATTTGAAGCATTATCATTCGATTCCCGATTTCCGCATCGGCGGCGCGTATTCATTCGGAGATGAAGGCCGCTACAGGCTCGGCGGGGAGGGCGGCGTCACCCTCGAATCTCTCGGGAGCGAACCCCTGCGCACCGCCTACATCGCGACGGGGACTCCCGAATATGACGATGAGGGCCGCATCGTCAACGCGATCGTCATCTCCCCCTATTACTCGGGCGATTCCGCGCTCTTCTATTACTACTGGCACGACGGTCAGGCCGGGAAAGACTTCGCGGGCGGGCCGGTCGTGGGCCCGGGCCGCCTGGTCGACACGGATCGCTACTACGTGATCTTCCTCGACGCGCTGGGACTCTGGGGGGCCTCGAAACCGAGCGACGGCCTGGGGCGTCGCTTCCCTCGATACAGTCTCTTCGACTGTGTACAGGCCAACTACCTCACACTCCGGGAAAAGTTGAACGTGGGACGCGTCCGCCTCGCAACCGGCGTATCCATGGGCGCGACGCAGTCTTACTGTTGGGCGCTGCTCCATCCGGAATTCGTCGACGCGATCATGCCGATCGGCGGCGCGGGGTCCGCGGAGCGGGACCCGGTCCTCAAGTGGGTCTTCCACCTCATGGGCGAGGCCATGAAGAGCGACCCGGTCTGGAGGCGAACCAACGGCGACTATTATCACGTTCCCAAGGAGCAGGGCCCCAATCGGGGGATGATGTTCGGATGGTCGATCCTTCTGAGCACCGGTTTGAGCCCGGATTGGCGCATCCGCCAAGGATGGAACGAAGTGCGGAAGGAAGTCTTCTCCTGGGAACCGCAGGGTGACGACGGCGCACTCCTCCGACAATACGCCCGGGACTACGACGCCAACGACCTCCTCGCGCGCAATGACACGCAGCTCGGCTTCGATATCTATCCGCACATGTCCGAAATCGCCTGTCCGGCGCTCGTCATGCACGTTCGGAACGATCAATGGATCAGAGTGAGCCTCGCCGAGGACGCGGCCAAACGTATGCCCGACGCCCGGTTTCTCACGTTCGAAGATCCCTTGGGGCACTTCGCTGTCTTCCGCGCGCCCAATGTGTTGAAAGACGACGTCGAGGCCTTCTTCGAGCGAATCGGATTGCGATGAGGTGCGGAGAAGCTTCCTATTCCCGTGAAGATCTGATCGGGAAACCCGTCTCCGTCACGGATTCAAGTGACTCGAACTCCCCATGAGCGTCGAACAAGAATCGATCTTCATCTCCGAACGGGTGACGCACACGGATCTCGATCTCGCCCGAATTCAGGTACTTTCGAGAAGCGCTCACCGGCCGAATCGGCGATTCACGGTACTGATAGAGTATCCACATGAGGCAAACGGGCAGGAGGGTTGTGATGGAATAGCGCACCTGCGTGGCGGGGAAATCCACGCCCTCGATCGATACCCATCCGCGCGGGGGAGAAAGCGACCCGGTGAACATTTCCACCACCGGACGAGGCCGGCCCAAGAGAGGCACAATCTCGAACGCGCCTCGCATGTCGTTGACTCGCGCCGCGTACGTGTCGATGTCGACCTCGACGCGACTCGGTGTGAACTGCCAACACACGGTCAATTCGCGCTCTCCGTGACCGTCGACCTGGTCGACGACGATCCAATACGCTCTGTGGACGAACACAACCGTGCGGGTCCGACGACAGGCGTCCGGAAACTCCGGGACTCGATCGCGCGAAGAAGCCGAAAGGATTACGGGGTCCCGAGTTCGGCGCACGACGATCGTTGCGCACGCAGGGTCGATCCGCGCATCGAGACCGGAATCCTCGATCGACGGCTCTTTCCTATCGATCAAGAGCATGTTGTGCGCGTCGGCCGAGCGGTAGTAATCGGTGAGCGGCCCCGGCGCGTACGCGGTTATTCCCGGGTCGACCAGCCGAGGAAGGCCGGATGCGGTCAATTCCAGGGAGAGCTTGTCCGCGTGCGCATGGCCTGCGCCGGGCGGTCCCGCGCGAAGGATGAGATGATGCGCGTCCGCTTCGTGCGATGACCGTAGGACGCCGATCCCCGCTCGATCCAAGACGTAGGTCCGCCGAGTGGGAGGCGCGCCCTCGCGCCCCTTCGAGCCTATCCACACCAGGTCCGGCCGATCGAAGACTCGGCCGCCCCATCCCAACAGAGCGGTGAAGTCTCCGCCCGTCGATCCTGAATCATTGATGGACGGCCAAGTGAAATCGGGTCGGCAAAGCGCGGCCACATACTCCAAGGATCGTTCCACGGCTCGTGAGAAAGCGTCCGGAAGAGATCGACCGACCGCTTGTGCAGTCTCGTTGACCTCGAGACACGCGGTCACGCAAATCGCATGGTAGAGCGGCGATATCTCGAAATGGACATCATCGGACATGAACTGCCGCGCGGCCTCCCCGGTGAGCCGATCGACGCCGGTCTCGCGCCACATTTCGGCCTCCCTGAAGCAGGGAAATCGAAAGCCGACGAGCGCCAACGCGGACGACTCGACGATCAGCCAATTGGTGGGATGCCCCTGATGATCCATGAGGCTGCGGGCGTGCTCCCAGATCGAACGAAGCATGAGCCGCGCCGTGCGGTCGTTCAATCCGTCGCTCGGGATCAGAGCGTCGATCGCATAGAACCATTCACGGAGACGCCATGCGACTGACAAAGTCTCCCACGCGGGGCCGGCTCCGCCGTTCGATCCCACGGGCGCCGGGTTCGACTCAATCCAATTGGTGATGATATCACGGAGGAAGGCGGCGCAGCGCGCCTCGCGGGTCTCACGGCATGCCGCAATGAGAGGCCGGAGGAAATGGTGTCGATGGAGAAAATGCCGCCACTCGAGCTCGCCCGTAGGATTCGCGTCCCATGGGATCGGCAGAGTAAGCCGTCGTCCCATGATCAGGCCGCCGAGGATATCCTCCGCCGTGTGCCGAGGATAGGGATGAGGCGGGGGGACCGCCGCGGCCGAACCGTCGGCGTACGCGGCGAAGCATGCGTCGAGAAGACTCTTCGACGATCCGGGCGGCTCGATCACGTGAGCCAACCCGACGTCGGTCAATCGCGGTCCTTGCGGATATTCACGATATTCCCCGTCAATGCCGTGGATGCGGATGTCGATCGCCCCCGGCTCGGACTCGGTCTTTTCATGAGCGAACGAGAGCGCGATTTCGCGGATATACGTCCACGCTGCCGGGAAGCCGTACGAGCCGACGCCCTCGGCGGGAAAGAGGAGCTCGGTCGATTCACCGACCTCAAGGAGCGCTCTCCCCCCGGACAAGGAAACGTCGGGGATATCCCGGCCGCGACTTTCCGAACCGTGGATGAGCGTCACACCGACCAACAGCGGCTTGGGACCGTCGTTTCGCAGCCGAACGGTAAGCAGGTTGAAGCGCGAGAGATCCGGCGACGCGCAGGTAAGCTCTAACCTAAGCCGACGATCGCCTTTGAAGCGGACTGCGTCGTCATTCGGTTCAGCGCCCTCGATGCGGACTAGGTCCTCGACGCGAAAAAGGGGTTCTCTGAAGAGAACCCCGTCGCGTGTGAAGAGATCGTGGTCAAGAAGCGGCTCCCACATGGGAGACCCTGATCACTTGGTGACAGCGAGATAGATGAGGGCAATGGGCGTTGTACACGGAAAGAAGAGGAGCACGCCCCAGAGGGTTCCCTTTCCGCGCGCCTGGGCGATACCCAGGGACACGAGAAAGTAGAGCACAATATTGACGAGCGGAACGAAGATGATCACCAGAAACCACCACCAGGGCTTTCCCGCGATCCTGACCATGAGAAACACCTGGGCGATGGGGATGAACGCCATCCAGGGCATGTCGGTGTTGGTCTTCTTCGCTATGAGGAAAAGCATCGCCGAGAAGAGGAGGTAAACGATCAGGGACACCGCCATAGAGATAGGGCCGGGCTCGGGAACGGTCATCGGGATGCCGCCCGGAAGACCGGGCACGGCTTGTTCAGGCTGCATCCTCCGCTGTTGCGCGCCGGCTCTCTGCCGCGCGGGCGGTCGCTCGCCGGGCTTGACGGCCTGTTGTGCCTGCTGAGGGGGTCCCGGTCGCTTGACTGCCTGCCCTGGTTGGGGCTTGGGTTTCGGCTTTGTGGCGGGGGGCGCTTTCTTGAGTTGTTCGATTTTGGCTTGGACGGCGTCTTTGTCGGGCGCGTTGGGGTTTAGCTTGAGGTACCCCTCATAGTGGCTGATCGCCTGTTTCGTGTTCCCGAGCGCCTCGTATGCGAGGCCTGCGTTGTACCAGGGCTCGGCAAAATTCGGCTCGAGTTGGGCCGCCGTGACGTAGTCGCTGATAGCGCGTTTGAAGTCGCCCTTCTTCCGGTAGATCTCACCGCGGTTGTTAAATGCGTCTCCGTACTTGGGACTGAGACTGATCGCTTTGTCGTAGTCGGCGAGAGCCTTGTCCAATTGGCCTTTGTCCGCGTACGCCATTCCCCGCCAGTTGTACGCCTCCGGAGAGTTCGGATTTTTTTGCAGGAATTGGGTGTAGAGATCGATCGCCTTGTCCAGATTGCCGGCGAGCTGCTCGTCGACGGCCTCCTGGAGCTTCGTCGGAAGCTGCGCGTGACTCGGCGCGGGAGCGCAGACCAAGCCCGCCAGAAGCATGACGATCATCATCGCCGGGATCGCCTTTGAGAGCGCCGAACCACGAGAGCGTTCACGTGCCCGACGAGGCGTCGGTCCTCCGGAATTCTTCGTTTCTGATGGTGCGTTCAAGGTCGCGCCCCCTTCAGGTTCGGACCCGGGCGCTTTATCCTTGCTCAAGGCTTTATGCAGTCCAACGGCCGTCATTTCCATACCCCCGCACGTTTTGAACCGGTCCTGAAACGTCCTGTTTTCAAGCTCGGAAAATCTGTGATTCACTGGAACGTCTCTAGAGTTATCAGTTTTTTGCCGTCCGGTCAAGGATTATCCGTGTGCAGGTCCTTGAAAAAACCCGGTATTTTGAGCGCGTTCCCGCGATAGCCCTCAATATGGCCCGCAAATCGACACCGGACCGGTCCCGACCGCGCGGGCGCGCTCAGCCGCCCCGTGCCTCGTGTGAAATCAAATGCTCGAACAGAATGTCCACAAGGTTCGACGGACTTGGATCGACCGCCAGGAGCGCGCGCGGAACCCGGCCGCTGATCGAAACGATCCGCGAAAACTCGTCGGAAAGCCCGCCTGTGCCGGCAAGCGCCCCGATGGCGCACTCGGGCCCTAATTCGTCGAACGCTATGGTGAATTCGTTGAGCGTTCCCATGCCGCCCCCAATGAAGATGCAGGCGTCCGCGCTTCTCACGAGGATCACGTTTCGGCCTTTCCGGCCCATGCCGGTGAAGAGCATGACATCGCTCTCCAACGGATATGAGTAGAGTTGTCGGTGCTCTTCCGCCCTCATTGCGGGTGAGACGCCGACGGTGAGACCACCGACGGAACGCGCCCCCTGCTCGGCGGCGTAGGGGAGACCGCCGCATCCTCCCGTCAGGATGATCCCTCCGCGGGTCGCCGCATGGAGGCCGGCCCGGAACGCGGCGCGTTCCGCGCTCTTTTCGGGTGTTCCTGCGGATCCCAAGACGGCTATTTTGTATCGGCGTTCCATTTCGATCCGCTCCTTCGGGGCCCCTATGCGGGGCCGGAATGGGGGTCACGCGTTCGAGGCGCTTTCAGCCGGGCTGAAAAGGTCCTTGACAAGCCTCGCGCCGAACGGATAGTTTTCAGCGTTAGTCTTTACGGGGCGAATTCAATCGATATGAAACAACGCTGCGCTCTCATTCTCGCCGCGGGCAAGGGGACCCGAATGAAGTCGAGTCTCTGTAAGGTCCTCCATCCCGTCGCGGGGCTTCCCATGCTTTCGTACGTGCTGGAAGCGGCGCGCGCCGCGGCCGTCCGTACGACCGTCGTTGTTGTCGGGCATCAAGCGGAACAGGTGAAAAAGGCCTTTCCGGACCCGGAAATCGAGTTCGTGATCCAGGAACCCCAGCTGGGAACCGGCCACGCGGTGATGAGCGCGGCTTCGGCTCTCGAGGGATTCGACGGCGACGCGCTGATCCTCTGCGGAGACACCCCGCTCATCCGCGCGCAGACCCTGAAAGACTTCATGGATTTCCACCAGGCCCGCTCGGGCCGACTTACCGTGGCCTCCACCTTTCCCGACAACCCCTTCGGGTACGGTCGGATCATACGCGACTCGGACGGCCGTGTCGAACGCATCGTCGAGCAACGCGACGCAACGCCCGGGGAATTGGCGGTCGGGGAAGTCAATACGGGGATCTACGCGGTCGACCGGGAGCTTCTTTTCTCGCTGCTCGCGAAAATCGGTTCCGCGAACGCGCAGAATGAATACTATCTTACCGACATCGTCACCGAAGCGAACAGGGACAATATTCCCGTCGAAGGGTGGGTCATCGAAGACGCTCGGGAAGTGATCGGCGTCAACGACCGCGTGCAGTTGGCCGAAGTTTCGCGCATCGTGTGGGACATGCGCCGGACCGAACTCATGCTGGCGGGGGTTACGCTTGTCGACCCGGGTTCGGTCTTCGTGGATCGGGGAATCGACATCGGAGAAGACACGGTCATTCATCAGTCGGTCACGATCGCAGGTCGAACGGCGATCGGTCGAGAGTGCGTCATCGAGCAAGGCGTAGTGATCAAGGATTCCACGATCCGTGACCGCGTGAAGATCCTCCAAGGCTCGCGAATTGATTCGGCCGTCATCGACTCGGGAACGTCCATCGGTCCGATGGCCCATCTTCGGCCCGATGCGAGAATCGGCAAGAACGCTCGGATCGGGAACTTCGTCGAGGTGAAGAAGTCGTCGGTGGGTGATGGATCGAAGGCTTCGCACCTGACGTATCTGGGTGACAGCACGATCGGCGCGGACGTCAACATCGGTTGCGGCACGATCACGTGCAATTACGACGGGCAGGCCAAACACGCGACGGTGATCGGTGATCGGTGTTTCGTCGGGTCCGACGTTCAGTTCATCGCGCCGGTGGAGATCGGCGAAGACAGCCTGATCGGCGCGGGCAGCACGATAACTCAGGATGTGCCGCCGGGGACACTTGCGGTCGCTCGGGCCCGGCAGCGGAACATACGACGCAAGGGTAAGTCGCGTAAGACGGACGAGGATGAAGATAGGGGCTCTTGAACTGCGGGGAAACGTGCTTCTGGCGCCTTTGGCCGGGATCACGGACGCGCCCTTCAGACGAGCGGTCCAGCGATTCGGAGTGTCGGCTCTATGGACGGAGATGATCAGCGCTCACGGACTCGCCGTCATCAAGGCCCGCTTCGCTACGATGGATTTGACGGGGCACCGAACGCCGACGATCTTCCAGATTTACGGCGCGGACCCGGAGATCATGGCCGAGGCGGCTCGCATTGTGGAGGCGGCCGGCGCGTCCGGCGTCGACCTCAATATGGGCTGCCCGGTGAAGAAAATCGTGCGCAAGGGCGCCGGCGCCGCGCTCATGAAGAATATACCGCTGGCGGCCGAAATTACCGCCTCGGTGCGCAAAGCCGTTCGCATCCCCCTGACCGTTAAGATACGATCGGGGTGGGATGAAAGAAGCCGTACGGCCCCCGAGCTCGCTCGCGCGGTTGAACAGGAAGGCGCCGACGCGGTCACGGTTCATGCGCGCGCGCGATCCAAGGCTCACTCGGGTCCCGCGTCGCCCGAGGTGATCGCGGATGTGGCCCGAGCGGTCCGGATCCCGGTTGTGGGAAACGGAGGCATTTGGACTGCGGAGGACGCCGGGTCCATGACCACGGAGACGGGGTGCCGGGGCGTTATGGTGGGACGAGGCGCGCTCGGCGCGCCGTGGCTGCCGGGCAAGATTCTGGGGACGTTCGCCCCCGGCGGTGAGGACGGCCCCCCGGTGCGGGTCGTGGACGTCATCCGATCCCACTACGAGGACCATCTGGAGGTCCACGGCCGGCGTGCGGGCGTGTGGAGGATGCGAAAGCATTTTGTCTGGTATGCCCGAGGATATCCCGAGGCGACCGATTTCAGAAAGCGGATCATGAAACTGGACGACCCGGGCCGGGTAATGGCTGTTGTGAAAGATTTCTTTGGAGACGCGGCGGTTCAATGACGTCTGAAAAGTCAGATACTCAGATCGGCTCCGACGGCGCTTCGGAGCGCGAAGCCCGAAAGGCGGAACGCATGCTGGAACGGGATATCGGTCGGTCCATCGACCGGCTGATCGAGTACATGGTTGACAACGACGTTGACGGAATCCATCCCTTCATCATGGGCGAGATCGAGCGGCGTCTTATTATCAAGGCGCTCGAGCGAAGCCGGGGCAACAAGGTCCGAGCCGCCAAGATGCTCGGAATGAGCCGGAACACGTTCCATCGAAAACTGCAGAAACTGACCGAATCATGAGGGGATAGACGACGGCCGTCGGGACCGCGTGGAAGACCTGGACGGAATGGGCCTGCAGCCGCGTTGCGTGCTTCAAGATATTTCTTGACACCTAATGCTAAGGAAATATAATTAATAGCGGTTCTCAAAAAGTACAGCCGGGGTGACCCTGATGGACTCTGACAAGCTTGCTCTTCTCGAAGAGAAGATCATGCGACTGATCGAACAGAACGATCAATCGAAGAAGGAACAGGAGCGGTTTAGCAAGGAACTGGAGAAGCGGGACAAGCGTATCGGCGATCTGGAAGGGACACTCAAGAAGCTGCAAAAGGACCATAAGTCGGCCAAAGGAAAGCTGGACAGGATAATCGAGAAACTGGAGGCGTTCACCTGAAAGACGGCGGAAACGAGCGGCATTTGGATTCAACGCCGGCATCGACCTCGTCTGGTGAGGCCGTCAAGGTTCGTCTATTCGGTCGGGAATACGGAGTAAGAGGTCAGGGTAACAAGAAGTATTTGGAAAAACTGGCGGATTTCATTAATGAGCGATCCGAGGAGATCCGCCGAAACACGCAGGTAGTGTCAACCCTCGATCTCGTCGTCTTGACCTTGTTGAATATCACTGATGAAATGTTCCGGCATCAGCAGGAGAAAGATCAGACCATCAAAGAATTGGAGGCGAAGACCGAGAAGCTTCTCAAGGCCATCGACCGAGCGGTATAGATACGAGCGCCCCTGCGCGGTTCGTGAGGAACGTCGTTTTTTTGAGCCAACAAGCATCAAACGGGATCCGCTCGAACTGTGGTGAGCATGCCTGCCGTTGAAGCAGGACGCCTGAAGCAGTCCTTTGGATCCCACCTGGGAAACCAGGTTCAAAAAAACTGTTGCCACGGCCGATTGCGGGGGGCTCATCTCAGCTTGATCGTCGCGCATATACACATTCACCCGGGATGCGGAAGGAAACTCCGGATAGCTTGACGGAGATTACATATATATCGAGTTCAGGAAACGAGGTCCGATTTACAGCAAACGTACACCCTTGATTGTTCGAGCGTCCGTCTCCTCGTCCGAAGAATCCTTCCGGTTCAGCATCCCGTCAGTCACATAGGACGGAGGGGGTTGTGGAATCGAGTGTATTTCTGATTCCCGCCCTTGTCGCTGTCATCATTGGCCTAGCCGGCGGGTACGCCGCGGCCAGGATACTCGACAAGAGCCGGATACAATCGGCCAAAGCGCACGCTGAGGAAATTCTTAAGGCAGCCAACAAAGAAGCGGAAACAACCAAGAAAGAAGCGCTTCTTCAGGCAAAAGACAAACTTCTGCAAGCTCGTTCGGAGCTTGACACCGAAATCAAGGATCGGCGCAGCGAACTCTCCGCACGGGAAGCGCGGCTTCTCAAAAAAGAAGAGTATCTCGAACGCAAGGCGGGTCAGCTGGAAACCAAGGAAGGCGGCCTAGCCAAGCGCGAACGGGAAATCGAAGGCAAATATAGGAAGGCGAGGGAAAAAGAAGCCGAAGCCGAGTCTCTGGTCGAGCAGCAGGCCGGGAAGCTCGAAGATCTGGCTGGGTTGTCCGCGAGCGAGGCCAAGGAGATGGTCCTCAATCAAGTGAGAGAAGAGAGCCTCATCGAACGCGCGCGGATCATGCGCCAAATGGAAGAGGAAACTCACGCCCAAGCCGACAAGAAAGCCAAAGAGATTATCGCGTCGGCCATCGGCCGGTACGCCGCTGATTTTGTCGCGGAACGCACCGTATCGGTGGTCAATCTTCCCAATGAAGAGATGAAGGGCCGCATTATCGGTCGGGAAGGCCGCAACATTCGAGCCATCGAAGCGGCCACCGGCGTGGACCTCATTATCGACGACACTCCTGAAGCAGTTATACTTTCCGGGTACAATTCCATCCGTCGCGAGGTGGCCAGAATCTCGCTCGAACGGCTCATCAACGACGGCCGGATTCATCCCGCGCGGATCGAGGAAGTGGTCAAGAAGGTCACCCAGGAGCTCGAGGAAACCATCGTGGAAGCAGGTCAGCAGGCCAGCTTCGACGTGGGCGTCCACGGGATCAATCCCGAGTTGATCAAACTCCTGGGCAAGCTCAGATATCGAACCTCGTTTGCTCAGAATGTGTATCAGCACTCGATTGAAGTCGCGTTCCTGACCGGCATCATGGCCGCGGAATTAGGATTGAATCAGAAGAAAGCCAAGCGGGCAGGCCTTCTCCACGATATCGGCAAGGCGATCGACCATGAAGTGGAAGGCGCCCACGCGGTGATCGGCTCGGACATCGCTCGCCGGCACGGCGAATCGCCGCTGATAGTCAACGCCATCGCGGCCCACCACGGAGACGAAGAAGCCAAGTCGACCATTGCGGTGCTCGTTCAGGCCGCGGACACCCTTTCGGCCGCACGTCCGGGGGCACGGCGGGAGATGCTCGAGAACTACGTGAAACGTCTTGAGGACCTCGAGCGGATCGCCGACTCGTTCAAGGAGGTCAGCAAGTCGTTCGCAATCCAGGCGGGGCGGGAGATCAGGATCATCGTCGAGAACACCGACATCCAGGATGACGGGCTGTCCCTCCTCGCGGCCGAAATACGAAAAAAGATCGAGAAGGATCTTTCGTATCCCGGTCAGATTAAAATCGTTGTCATCAGGGAGGCGCGCGCCGTAGAATACGCTCGATAATCAGTCTCTCAGAGGCGCGATCCACGCCGTTGCAGACGGCCCGACCGCGGGACGAATCCTCGATCGGTGAGGGACGGCCGCGCAACGATCCCGGGCCGCACCGTCCGATCGGCGGACGAGCAGCTCCCCTAGCGGGCAAACCTCGGGAAGATCGCGCGCTCCGGGCATCGGGGGTTCGGGTCATGAGCGCAGACGTACAACTTGATATGGAAGATCTCCTCGTCCTCACCTCGCTCAAAGAGGTCTTCGGAGGATTTGCCCATGAGATGGCGCAGCCGCTCAACGCGATCATGATCGCGTCACAGGTCATGCAGCTACGGGCCCAACGGGCCGAGCTGCCCCCGGCGGAACTCGAGTTCTTCCTTCAGCGCCTCGAGCTGGTGTCGTCACAAGTGGCCCGAGCCACCGAGATCCTCGATGGTCTCAGGTCGTTCGGTCAGAAGGATCGACCGTCCTCGACGGAAACGAACCTTTGTGAGATCTTCGAACGGGTCCACGGCCTGATGGGCCAGCAATTCGTGAGTCGCGGCATCGATCTGGACTGGGAAGCGCTGAACGAACCGCCTTCCATACGGGACGATCGACATGTGGTCGAGAGTCTTGTGGCTCACGCGCTTGGCGTCGCGCGGGATACCGTCTTGGAAACGGCTCGGCGACATGAACAGGAGTCTTTGCCGTACGATATGAAGCTCAGTGTGCGCCTGTTTGGCAAAGAGGGCGCATCCGTGCTGGAGGTGACGCGACCGAAAGGGACGCTGCCGTCCGAAGAGTCCACGGCTGCGGCCCTCAATAACGGCGGAACGCTCGTGGCCAAAGCGGTCCTCGAGGCCCGCGGCGGTCGGTTTTCCATAACCGAAACCTCGATTGAATTGACGCTTCCTCATTAGCTCCCGGCATATTCCTCACAGCCGGAGACACCGCCCGGGGTCTCTTCGCCGCAATCGCCCTTCGCAGCCCGTTCCGGAGCGTTCATCACGGCTTATATCGATTGACAGACCGGCTCACTGTGCTATCATATGCGTCGCCATGGTGTTGCATTCTTCAATTAAATCAGGGCGCTGCCCGGAGTGGGAATGAGAGCTTGCCGACCGGGGATGGAACGACCGGTGGATCGCGTGCAGCGCTTGAGAGTCAAGCAGGCGCTTTTGCTTGCGCTCGCCGCGGCGCTCGTGGTTGCGCTGAGCGGATGCGGTTCCAAGGCGGCCCTGGTCAAGAAGGATTCCCTCCGATCATCCTTGGCGTCCGCCGCAGGCATGGCGAAGAAGGCGGTCAAGAAGCCGCGGAAGGAAGAGGCGGTTCCCGCGCCCCGACTCGCCGGTTTTCCTCCGCTCCCCTTGAGTGAAGACGGACCGAGGGTCCGCCGATTCGTCCGTCATTACGCATACAAGAATCGGGAGTCCATGCGCCGGTATCTGGCGCGGGCCGAACGATACCTCCCCATGGTGAGACGAATCGCGGACGAACACGGGTTGCCGGAGGAAATCGGCTATCTTTTTATGCTCGAATCCGGCGCGAACCCCGACGCTCGATCCCCGGCGAATGCGCTCGGGATGTGGCAGTTCATGCCGGCGACGGCCCGAAGCTACGGACTGAGGGTCGACAGCTGGGTCGACGAACGCCTCGACCCCGAAAAATCGACCCGCGCGGCGATGCTTTACCTCAAGGACCTCTACGGCATGTTCGGCTGCTGGCGTCTTGCGCTCAGCGCATATAACTCGGGCGAAAACAAGCTGAACAAGGTGCTCTGCCAGGAAGACGCGGACGAGTACGACGAGATCTGCGCCAGTCCCCGCTTGAAGCGGGAGACGCGGGAATTCTGGCCGCGATTCCAGGCGATTGCCCAGATTGCCCGGAGTCCCGTGAAGTACGGCTTCAACGAGCTGAAGACCACAACGGATGAGCTCGACACCGACGTGGTTCATATTAAGGGTTCATACGCGCTGACGAAATTGGCTCACATATCCCGCGTGCCCGAGGATATGCTGATTGCGCTCAATCCCGCGTTAGTGCGCGGGACGACGCCGAAGACCGGCGATCCGTACCCCTTGCGTGTTCCCCGAGGCCGAGAGCGATTGATCGCTCAAACCCTCAAATATACCGCTCCCGACAAGGCGTCCGGCCACGTGCTCTATACGGTGAGCCGAGGCGACAGCGTCAATCGCATCCTGAGGCGGTTCGGCGTCAACCGAGCCCAATTGGCCAATCTCAACCCGGACGTCAATCTCAGACGAATGTTGCGGAGCGGGCAGAAGCTGGTCGTCCCCGTCAGCCGCACGGTTCGGGAGAAGCCCGCGCCCAAGCGCCGTCGGGTATCCCTCCTCAGGTAATCGGCGTATTCCCGGAGAATGTCTTAAGATCGGTAATCCGCGTTGATCCGCACATACTCGGCGGACAGGTCGGTGGTGAGCGTTCGCGCGCGAGCCGGGCCCGCGCCCATGTCGAGGCTCACCGCAAACTCCGGTCGCTTCATGATCTCATGAGCCGCGGATTCCCAATCTCCCACCGCCGGCGCTCCTTTTTGAAAGACAACCACCTCGCCGACGGACAATACCGCACGATCGGGATCGAACGCCGCGCCGGAGCGTCCCGCGGCTGCAATGATGCGGCCCCAGTTGGGGTCTTCACCGTTGAACGCGGTCTTGACCAGCAGCGATTCCGCCACGGTCCGGCCGACCCGCGAGGCCGAGGCTTTATCCGGCGCGCCGGTAACGATGATTTCCACCACCTTGGTCGCGCCCTCCCCGTCTCGAACAATCTTCCTCGCCAGCTCGTCGCAGACATCGAAGAGTAGCTCATTGAACTTCCGCCGGTCCGCAGGATCCGCGCCCAGCTCGGCCGCGTTCACGCTTCCGCCGGAGAGCGCGACGACGGTGTCGTTGGTGCTGGTGTCGCCGTCGACGGTGATCGCGTTGAATGTCGTCGAACACGCCCGAGCGAGTGACTCCTGCAGGAAAGACCGGTCCGCTCTGACATCGATGAGGATGACGGCAAGCATTGTCGCCATGTTCGGAGCGATCATACCCGAGCCTTTGGCTATGCCGACCATTCTTACCGGTCCGTTCGAGAGCTCGCCCTGGATCACCGCCGTCTTGGGAACCGTATCGGTCGTCATGATCGCGCGGGCCGCGTCGAGCGCTCCCTCCGGATTCAGAGCGTTCACCAGATCCGGGATACGCGGCCTCATCCGATCCATGGGGAGCGCAACGCCGATGACCCCGGTCGAGAGCGGAATCACCAAATCCGCCGGTGTACCGAGCGCGTTCGCCACCGCCGCGATCAATTCCTGAGCGTCGCGCTCGCCTCGCTCTCCCGTGCACGCGTTTGCGTTTCCGGAATTAGCGAGTATCGCCGAACATCGGCCGGTCTCGAGAACCCGACGGGTGATCTCGACGGGGGCCGCGCAGACTAGGTTCGTTGTGGTAAGCCCGGCCGCGACCGCCGGACGATCCGCTACGATGAGGGCCAAGTCGAGGCGATCCGAATCGCTCTGCTTCACTCGCGCCGCCACAGTCCCGAATCTATAACCGTCGATGAGCCATTCGTGATTTTTCACCGCTCTATCAATCCTTTCCGTGGAACGTTTAAGCCCAGTCGAGCCAGTTCGTCAACGAGCCGTTCGTATCCTTCGAACACGATCCCCTGCATGCCGACGGCCCGCGCGCCGGTCACGTTGTCTTCAATATCGTCAATGAATACGGAGGATTCCGGGTGGACGCCGAATTTCTCGAGGGCGCGCTCGAAGTAGGACGCTTCCGGTTTCATGACACCCAGCTCGAAGGAGAGCGCCGCGTCCCGATAGAAACGGATCTGCGGGAACCGCTCGATGATCCACGCGTAGTGTGCTCGGCTCGTGTTGGACGCAAGCCATACGCCGTATCGTTCGGAGAGGACATGACCCAGCGCGGCCATATCATTGTTGACCCGGAATATGTCGCACCAGATCAGGCGGAACTCGTCGGGGCTCAGGCCCGTCTTCAAGACCGAATCCACCCGCTTGTGAAACTCATCGAAATCGATTTGACCGGTTTCCAGCGCCGCGGCGTCCTCTTCGAACGGGCGTTCGAATGCGGCTGTGTCCGTGCGCAGGAGATCCAACATGTCCGAGGAGATATGCGGTTCCAAGCGACGGTACGCAATGGTTCGGTCGAATGGTGTGAGCACCTTTCCCAGGTCAAATATGACGTCGGTTATCATTCCTCCTCCGTTGGATCGTGATCGCTTCAGCGTGATTTTCGATGGAGGCGTTCGGTTTGAGAAAGCGTCGGCACGCTCGAGCCCCCCATTCAGTATATGCCGAATTCGAGCCCTGCGGCGAGCGTCTGCCCCAAGGTGCGGCACTCCGCCGTGATCTCGTCGGTAACGCCGCCTCGGCAGATTATCGGCTCCTGAACGCGCCGCAGGTTGAGTCCGGCGATGATCCGTTCGACGCTTGTCAGCGCGCCGGTCCCGTCATTTCCCGCGCAGACGACCAGAGCGTAGGAGACGCCGACAACGCGTTCTCGAACGGTTTCGTACGTCCTGTCAAAGAGGTCCTTGATCGCGCCGGCCATATACCCGAAATACTCGGGAGTGCAGAATACGATGCAGCCGCTCTCGAGGATATCTTTCGAGTCTGCGTCCACGGCGCGGAGTCGTCTGACCGAGACTCCCTCCACCCGGCTCGCGCCTTCCTCAATCGCGCGGGAAAGCCGCTCAGTTCCGCCGCCTTGCGAATGATAAACAATCAGGAGCGTCTTCACGGATGGGCCTGATTGACTCATGGGCGCGCCTCAGTCGGTGGACACCGCTTCCGCGTCCGACTTCGACTCATCGCCGTGCCTGACACGGCTGATAAACGAATCGCGATAGAGGTAGAGAAAGCCCATGACGACGCAGCATATCACCGTCACAATACCGAGGAGCAGCCAATTCCCATCGAAAACCGCGGAGCCGGTATAGCTGAGGAGGATGGTTCCGGGTATCCTCCCGAGTCCGCAGGCCGCGAGAAACTTGAGGAACCCCATGGGGCTCAGCCCGAGGAGGTACGAGAGAATATCCTTGGGGAAGCCGGGGAAGACGTAGAACACAAATGCGAGCCAAAAGCCTCGCCGCCGGGTGAGGAAGTCAAACCGGCTCATGGTCTCTTCACTGACCACAAGTTTGACGAGCGGCAGGCCGATGATGCGCGAGGCCCAGAACGCGCCGATCGATCCCAGCGTGAGACCGATCGTCGAATAGAAGATATTGGGGAGCCCGCCGAAGATGAAGCCGCCGACCGCGCCGGTGAACTCGCCCGGAATCGGAGCGAAAAGCACTTGCAATGCCTGAATGATAATAAACGCGATCGGCGCGGCCGCCCCCCAACTTTCCACGTAATCCCGAAGGGCTTTTCGGCTCTCGAAAAGGCGCCACAGCTCGCCGAGCAGCGGACCGAGCTTCCCCGACGCCGCAAGCGCGATCGCGCCGACGATCAGAAGAGTGAGCAGCGTCAACGATACCGCCAGACGGCGGCGATCGGCTCGGCTCAGTTCGGGCATCAATTGACTCCGGGACGCGGAGCGAAGCGGTCGTCCTCTTCCTCATACGGCTCTTCGGAGAGAATGCGCACTATTTCATCTTCCATCCGTCGCACAAGCGGAGGGAAGGTCTTGGAGTCGAGCGCGGCGATCGCGATCCCGCGGTATCGATCGGCCACATTGGCCGCGACCTCCGGGTCGATTCGGTCCGCTTTGTTGAAGACGCGGATCATTGGAATCGTCCCGAGACCCAAATCCTCGAGGAGCTTCTCGACCGCGGCCGTTTGCTTCTCGAAGACGGGGTTGGAAACGTCGATGACGTGAAGGAGCGCATCCGCATCGGAGAGTTCGTCCAGAGTCGCGGAAAAGGCCGCCACGAGCGGTTCGGGCAGATCCTGGAGAAACCCCACCGTGTCGGTGATGATCACCTCGGTCTCTCGGGGGAAGCGCAGCCGTCTGCTGGTCGGATCGAGGGTGGCGAAGTACTTGTCCTGAGTGAGGACGCGCGATTTCGTGAGATTGTTGAGGAGGGTGGATTTGCCCGCGTTGGTGTAGCCCACAATCGAGATGACCGGCGTTTCCCTGCGTTTTCGCAATTGCCGGCGCATCGCCCGCTGTTTGCCGAGCCTGTCGATCTGCTTCTCCAGGAACGCGATACGGCTGTGGATACGCCGACGATCGATCTCGAGTTTTGTTTCACCCGGGCCGCGGCCGCCGATACCGCCGGTAAGCCGCGACAGCGCGTCATCCTTTTCACCGAGTCTCGGAAGGGCGTATTGCAGTTGGGCCAGCTCCACCTGAATTTTCCCCTCTCGCGTGACCGCTCGTTGGGCGAAGATATCAAGGATGAGCTGGGAGCGGTCGATGACCTTCAGCTCGGTGAAATCCGCGATCGTACGGACCTGATGGGGAGTCAATTCGAGGTCGAAAACCAGGAGATCCGCGCCCTTGTGAAGCGCGTCGATGACCGTCTCTTTCAGCTTGCCCCGTCCCACCACGTACTTGGCGTCAACGCCGTCTCGGCGCTGCACGGTCTTGCCGACCACGCTAACGCCGCAGGATCGGGCCAGTTCCTCGAGCTCCTTCAGCGACTCTTCGATCTCCCAATCCCTGCCTATGGTCTTGCCCACGAGATAGGCGCGTTCCTCGGCCTTCACCGAACGGCCCTGTCGGGATCGGGAAATCTCGTCTTCCAGCGACCGAATGAACTTGGTGAAATCGAGATCCAGCAGCGAAGGAGGCGAAGGATCGAGAAGCTGCCAGATATCCCCCGAAGGATTCTCCGGAAGGAGATGCGCGGTATGCACAAGCGTCGGCAAGCCCGCGTCGTCCATGCCGATCGAAGCGATCAGATCGAAGCGCAGAAGGGCAAGGTCGGTGAGGTCCTCCCGACTGAGCGGCTCGTCCCTCAAATGCGTATGAATGAACCGCAGACCGCGAAGACGTCCGCGTCCCGCGCGCCATCCTTCCAGCTTGGGGATGAGAATGGACCGCGCGTCCCCGACAAGGACCTTGTAGATCCGCCCTCGGCGATCGACGAGAATTCCCAGTTGACGGTTGATTTCTGCGGAGAGTTCGGTCAGTTGTCGTGAGACGTCCTGCGTAACGACCCGCTGAGTGGGAATCCTCTTCAGACCGAGTCGCTCGATGCGCGTCTTCTGGGATCTTTTGAGCCCACGGAGTGAACCATAAACTGCGCTCACCCGCACCCCCGCACGTCACGTCCCGATTCGCGGCGCGTCATCGGGATGCTTGTCTCATGTATCAACAGCTGCCCCCTATTCGTTTGGTGCGTCGTCTTCCGGAAGAATTTTCACCACAACTCCATGGTCGGTATCAAGATATTTCTTTGCCGCGTCAAGCGCCTGATCGACTGTAACCTGCTTTATCTCCCGAATATATTCATCATCATAATCATAGCCAAGGCCGTACAGCGTATTCAACACTCTGCTTTCAGCTCGGGACCACGTGCTTTGGAGCACAATGCGGTGATTGCCGACCAGATTGGATTTCGCTCGTTCCAATTCATCCGCGGGGATCGGCTGGGACCGGACTCGTTCGATTTCCCGGAAGAGCCCATCGAGCGCCTCGTCCACATTGGAGACGTCGCACGCCATATACAGGGCGAACAGGCCGGGATCGAGGCCGGGCCTGATAAGAGACGTCACCACGTAGGCCAACGATTGCTTGTCTCGAAGCTCATAGAAGAGTCGCCCCCCCTGCCCCGCCAGGACGTTGTTCAGGACTTCCAGGGCGTACCGGTCCTTGTCCGCGAAAGTTGTCGCACGAAAACCCAGCATGAGATGGGCTTTGGCGCGAGGAATCCGAACCGTGCGCTCTCGGGTCTCCTTGATGGGCTCTTCTTCGGGCACATCGGGCGGAGTGAACGACTCTCCGGGGAGATCGCCGAAGAGTTGCTCAACCAGCTTCATGGTCGCGTCCACGTCCATGTCCCCGACCCCTGAAATCACCGTGTTCGCGGGCACGATGAACCGTTGGTACGCGTCGACGAAATCGTTTCGAGTGAATCCCGCAACCGTTGCGGGCGTCCCGTTCTTGTCGAAGCCGTAGGGATGATGAGGAAACAACGTCTCGCTCAGCGTTTTCAAGGCGAACTGCACCGGTCGATCCGGCTCGCTTTTGATGCGATTCAAGACAAGCGTGCGCTCCCGTTCGACTTTGTCTTCGGGGAATGTAGGCTCGGTATAGAGTGTCCGCAAGAGAGAGAGCCCCGCGTCGAGGTACCGACTGAAAAAGGTCGTGGACAGACCGAGCGAATCGTATCCCGAGATCCCCTGGAGCTTCCCGCCCATATCCTCGATTTTCCGATAGATCTCCGTTTCGTCCATATCGCCCGCTCCTTTTGTCCACATGCGGGCGATGAAGTTCATGATACCCTGGTCGCTCTCGGTCTCGAACCGTTTGCCGCCAAGGCACGCGATGCGCCACGACACGATGGCATTGGAATCATCCGGCACAAGCACGACTCGAATGCCGTTGGACAAGGTCCGAAAGACCGCGCCCTCTTCCGCTGCCTCTTTGGCCAGCGAGGATTCTTTCGGTCGAGAGTCGGAGATAATCGATTTCAGCGTGTCCGCGTCGACTTTCTTTGCTTCGGCCTGCGGCACGAGCGCGACAAGACTGACATTCGGCGCCCGGAGGTATTCTTCGACCACAGCCGAGACGTCCTCGGGCTTTACCGCCTGGTTGAGCCGGAGGTACTTCTCTTCGTACTGGGCGTCGCCCGTATCCGCAAGGAAGCTGCCGATGCCGCGCGCTGTCCCCTGAACGGTCTCCCGCGCGTAGAGATGCTCCGACTCGATGTGGACCTTGGCCCGTTTCAGTTCCTCTCCGGTGGGCGCTTCACCTCCGAGGAGACGCAGCTGATCCATCATTTCGGTCACGGTGGCTTCAAGCTTGTCCGCGTCAAGGGTAGCCGAGAGAACAAATATCCCGGGATTCTTCGGTGTGAGCGAAAAGGCCGAAATCGTGTTCACCAAACCTTTTTCGTTCTTGATGATCCGGATCAGCCGCGAGCTTTCCCGAGCCCCGAGAATGTCCGCGGCCAGATCGAGCGCATTCACCTCGGGACCTTTGATTGAAGGAATGTGGAACGCGATGTGCAACCGGGTTTCCCGCGCGTTCGCATCCTCGAGGATCTCTTGTCTCACCTCGCGTTGGACCGGCTCCTTTGGACGGGGCGGCCGAAAGAAGCCCGCCGGCTCAAGTCGCCCGAGCGTCTCTTCGATCGCGGGTCGAAGCTTCTCCGTATCCACGGCGCCGGAGACGACCAGGAACATATTCTCGGGCACGTACCATTTGTTTCTGAACGCGATGATGTCGTCGCGGGTGAAGGAGGCCACGGTTTCCCGATAGCCGATCACCGGGAATCGATAGGGACTCCGTACGTACGCGGTCCTGAAAAGCAGCTTTGAGGCTTTGCGTTCCGGCCGCTCCTCGCCCTCGAGTATTTCCTCGAGCACCACGCGCTTTTCTTTTTCCAATTCCTCCGGATCGATTGTCGGATTGAGGACCGCATCGGTGAGAATGTCCAATCCCTTCAGGGCCGCGTCGGCCGGCACGGTCACGAAGAAGACCGTCTCGTCCCAACTGGTGTACGCGTTGGTGTCTCCGCCGAGGGCTTCGATCTCGCGGGCGATCTCTCCCACCTCCCGGCGTTCGGTTCCCTTGAACGCCATATGTTCGATCACATGGCTGATGCCGCGCTCGCGCTCTTTCTCATCCGCGCTTCCGACCTTGACCCAAATCTGAATCGCCGCAACCTTGCGCGCGGGGTCTTCATTCATGATGACGTGTAGTCCGTTCGGCAGAGTAAACTGGTTCAACGTCGCCTCCACAATATTGGCCTGTGCGTGAAATGAAAAAACTAACCCTATAAACAGACAGAGGGTTGCGGTCTTCATCAATCGCGACATCGGTTCCTCCCCATTGAGTGCAGCGTCGGCGTCGGACCGACCTTCCGCGCCCGATCGTCTCGGCGCGGGGAAAGTTTCGCAACGGCGCACCGGTGCGCCCACCACCGCGCTATAGCGGATCTTCCATGAGGCAAAGCGCCTTCGGTGGAACTTAACCGCTTGTAATTCAGAATGTTAAGCCTTCTTTCTCTTCTTTCTTTTACCGCCCCCGATCAAGTGAGTCGGCTGAACCAACCCAAGAGCATCGAGTATGTCTTGTTGCATGGCGTTCGGCTTGGGCAGTCTGCAGAAATCCACCGTGCCGAGGCGCTCTCGAAGCAAGGTCCAGCCGTTCAATATGGTAACGGCGTGGACCGCTTCCTTTTCAATGCACGCGAGTCTTTTCTCCAGCTCCCGACGAAGGATGAGCGCCAACATGACCGTCAGCGCGTGACCTCGTGTGCGGTTTTCCTTGCGGACATAGACGGGACGAACCTGAAGATCCGTCTTCATCCGTCGAAAGTCCCGCTCAAACCCATACAGGTTTTTGTACGCCGCGTGAACCTTTTCCTTGTCCAGCTCGTAGGCGGGGGTGTCGGTCTTCATCACATACACCTCGTCCAATCGTAAAATGCGCTCCAGAGCTTCTTCGTCAACCTCAACCGAGACGCCGCTGCGACCCTCAAGCCGGCCGGCCGCAAATCCGTCTGCACTGAGCTTTTCAATCTTCTCGGTCACCTTTCTCAAAGCCACATCCGCCCGCTTGCGGGGGGATTCGGCCAAAGCCGCAGACAGAGCCGACGCCACAGACCGAGCTCCTTCCAAACGATCAGTGCCGCCGGACGCTTCCATCTCCTCTTCTCGTATCGGGTTGCCCCTGAAAATGTAACGAATCCCCTCGCTCTCCACTTCCCCCAGCTCTTCGTTGACAAACGAAAGCTGCAGCGCGTCCCATCGGATCAGGCTTTCCGCTTCAGGCTCGGCAGCCGCCGTAATATAGCGATAGCTCGCCTCATTGATCGACTCGCATGGAATCCGCTTGAGCATTCCCCGCTCACCGACAAAGACCACGTCTCGGCCTCCGAATCGATCGCTCAGAAGCCGTACCTGATCCACCACCGTCTTCGGATCCGACGTGTTATCCTTGAATACGTCCACGGCTATCGGGTCTCCGTCTTCGTCGGTTAAAAGCCCGATGACTATCTGATTCTTCCCCTTTTTACCGTCTCGATCGTATCCCCGGGCCGCACGCTCGTTACAATCGCCTTCAAGATACGGCGACGTGACGTCATACAAAAACAGCCTGCCGCACGACTTGCCGCGGCTCTTGAACAACTTCGACTCAATCTCGATCCTTCTGTCCGAAAGCTCGTCCAATACCTCACAAAGCGTGTTCTCATCGAAATCGACACCGTCCTCAGGCGCGCCAAGACCGAAGACCTCATGCACCGCCTGAGTGCGGGCCCATTGAACGGCCGCTCTCCTGCTCATCCCGCCCGCCACGTGCGCAATCACCATCAACAACGCCAATTTGCCCTTGCGATCCGTGCCCAGGGCCTCGACGACGCCGACCCGCTTTGCCGTCTCGAACAACGCATAGATCCCGCCGAACCCGGGCCCCTGCTCCGTACCCGAATCCCCGGGGCCGGTTGCGGCGATTTCGTCAAATTCGCCGCGAAGGGCTCGCTCAATAGCCAGGATGCGATCCGGAGACAGATGGGACAGATTGGCCAATGTCCGCACTTTTTGCTTCCCGTCTTCACGGTATTTTTCTCTCAGCAGGAAGCACGGCGGGGAGTTTCTGTTGGGTATGCGATGCACAAACATGCCCGACTATTTGGCACATCATGCCTTATATGTCAAGCCAAAAATGTCTACTTACATGCCCCATCCGCCGCAACGGGCCTTGCTGGATTCTCCAGTCCTCTCAATTACTTAACCACCGCCAGGCTTGAGAATGAACGGAAGATCCGTAAGAAGAAGCGCCTCTGTCGGCCTTCGGTTGAGTGGCCACGACGGACCTGCGCAGCGCTGAAAAATCAAAAGAACACCCTCTTGCGGCTGCCCCGCCCGGACGTATAACGTCCGGGCCACGCGCGGAGATTGCATCGCGTCGCTCACAATCACCCTCTTTGCAGACTTCGACGGCTGATCGGTCGACCCCTTCGGGGTCGAAAGACGGTAATCGACCGGGCGCCGGCGTCCGTGGTCTTCTATTCAACTGTTTCAAGAGCCTTCCTGCAGGCCGGTTGCAGCGTATAGGGGCCGGGCCGTTTCCACGCGGGGGCGTCGTATCGATCGTGGCAGGGGAGGCACGGCGCGATTGCGGTGACCGCTCGTAATTCCTTCGCGGTAAACGGTCGCGCTTTCGGGTGGGAGGTGCTCTGAAGTTGGTCGCCGTTGGGTTCGCCGACCGCTTCGAGGGGGTAATCGATTTTCAGTCCGGCGGCTTGGGAATCGTACGTGTGGGTCACTTGAAGATCTACGCTGTCCTTGGTCCTCGTCAACCGGCCTTCGCCGAGTCCGAGCGCCTTCGCGTCGAAATGACAGTCGATACAGCGGGGGACTTCCTTCCGCGTGGTGTGGGGATGGGTCGAGCCCACGGCGATGGAGGTCATTCCGTTTTCGAGCGGCATGATCTTCGAGTTGTACGGCGGGATAACCTCTTGTTCGCGGTCGAGGACCGTATTCCACACCTGGCAGCCGGGCACAAGCACGCCGGTTTTGCCGCGCGAATTCTTCCCCAGGATATTGCGGCCGAACCGAAAGTAGGTGCGCCCCTCGACCCATCGGCCCGGAGTTTTCTTCTGCGTGATGTGGTCCGTGCCGTCATGACTGAAATCGAGCGCCTGGTGGCAGCCGTAGCATTGCGGGCTCCACGCGCTGTGGCAGGAATCGCATTCCATGTGTGCGTGGCCGGGGATCACGTGCGTTTTCTTCCCGCCCGTGATGACGGTGACGGGGTGCTCTTTCCCGGTGAGCTTGCTCGTCAGCTTGAAGCCTTTGGGAGTCTTCTTCACGTTGGGGAGCGGTCGACCCTTTGACGTGACAAGGATTTCGTCCCCTTCGGAGAGCTTGAAATAGGGCGATGTCCGCATGAGCGTTCGGATCAGGCGATTTGAGCGGTCGACTCTGATCGTCCGAGGAGGTTCCGTGTACGAGCCGTGGCAGTCTTCGCAACGAATTTCGATCTGATCTTTCATGAAGCGATAGACTCGCCCGTCTCCCATCGCGTCCTGCCCGGTGTGGCAGTCGATGCATCCCATGCCCTTCTCGTGGTGGATGTCCGGGACGAGCCGCAACACGAATCGCCCGTCGGTGAGCCGGTAATCGTTGAGGCCGCCTTCGACGAACGGGGTTCCGTACTGCGCGCTCTCCATCTGCCCGTGGTAATTGAGCCCGATACGGCCGCTGCGGTTATGGCACGCTCGGCATCGCTCGTCGGGGATGCGGTTCGTCATGGTGTGCGTTCGCGCGTGGCCGACCTCGTTTCGGTCGATGGTCGGATCGCAGCCGTGATAGCGGCCGTCGTCCGCGTACGGCGCGTGGCACGCCGCGCAGCCCTGCATGCGGCCCATGGTCTCTCGGGGCTGAGCGTTCCACAGGTGACAGGACGCGCAGAACTTCCGGAAATGGCTGTTCGCCAGTTGATATGTCCCGTCCGGAGAACGTTCCGGTCCGATCGCCTCGAACTTCGTCGTACCGTCCGAGACGGCCTTGACGCCGAACGCGGACTCACTGTCTCGTTCCACTCCCCATTGGAATCGCATGACCCCGATTATCCCGGCGTTGGTGGCCATGAGCGAACGGGGGACATTCACCGTCCGATTCAGCAGCGTGTCGCCTCGATCGGAATGGCATTGCCCCGCGACAGCGGACCCGCTCCCGCAAGTGAGCTGGGCCAGGTCGAGCCGCGAGGGGTTCCGTCCGCCTCGTAGTCCACGATGCGCGCCGGCGGTCGTGAGATCCGGGCCGTTCCCGCCGTGACAGATCACGCACCCGAAGACCGAGTTGGGGTGGGAGTCGGAGAGATCCTCGATCCCGAAATGGCAGGTGAGGCAACGCTCTACGCCCATTTTGCCGCCGAAGGGCCTCACTTCGACGATCGCCGGAGTCCTTCGTTTGAGGGAAGCCGCCTCCGCCTTTAGTCGCTTCTGCTCCTCGACCGATTGGGCCGCGTTGGCGTCGCGCTCCAGTTGTGCAATCTTGAGCGCGATCCCTTTTTTCTGAAACGCCTCCCATTCGGGATTCCTGCTGCGATACTCGACGAGCGCGAGTGCGACGCCCAACAGGAGCAACACCGCGAGGAGGCCGCCTCGGTATAGTCTCTGGAGACCGGTCATGCCGCGTACCCCCAGATGGTGAGCGCGAGCGCCGCGCAGAGCAATCCATAGAAAGCGATGTTCATCACGAGTCGACGTCGAGCCGCAAAGGCCGGCGCGTAGGGCAGCGCGGCCATAAGCGCCAGTCCGAGCAAGGGGATAACGATTCCCGCAAGGAGCGGCGAGAAATAGCGCAGCAATTGCTGGATTCCCACGAAAATCCAGGGCGCCTTGACGCCTTCCGCGGGAACGCCGGCGGGATCGGCCGGTCCGACCAGCGGCGCATCGGATACCGCGCTCAAGATGAAGAGAACGGCAAGGCTGAGGAGCGCGGCAAGCGTCTCCTTCCGGACAAGATGCGGGACGCTGTCGATACGTTTAGCGGTTCGGGGCGGGTGTTCGTTCACGATAAATACGCCGTTCGGCCGTCAATCCCTGACGATCCGGAATCCAACGGTTCCGAATCGACCGCTCGGAGGCGCCTTGTGCCTGTTGCTGATGCGACGGGAAGATTCGGCCGACGCCCACGAGCCGCCGCGTATGACCTTTTCATCGCCAAGGGGAGGCCCCGGCGGATTGGATGTCGGGCTGTTCGCGTAGTATTCGGGATCGTACCAGTCCGAGCACCATTCCCACACATTCCCCACAAACCCGCGGGCTCCGGCCTTTCCCGGCGCCGCGATCCGGACGGGGACGCTCGACTTCCTCGGCAGGACGGTTAGATAATCGCCGGGTGGTTGAGGTGTAAGCACGACGGCCGCCTTTTCCCATTCAGCCGCGGTGGGAAGTCGCGCGCCGATCCAGCGCGCGTAGGCCCGAGCGCCGTGCCATGAGACGCACGCCATGGGTAATTCGTCCATCCCGGGCTTGGGGCGGTAACTCTCGCCGTTGCGCTCGACCGGACACTCGGCCGCGTCCAATTTGACGCGCGGGATGCCGCTTTTGCCCGTCAAACCTCGCTCGTTCAGGAACCGGCAATATTCGGCCGCAGTGACTTCGTGTTTGCCGATGTAGAAGCCCTTCACGAGGACCCGGTGTTGAGGGCGCTCGTCAAGGCGTCCTTCGCCTTCGGGGCTTCCCATGAGAAACGGACCGACCGGAATGTGGATCATACCCTCGTACCTGCCTCGACCTTCCCGGGGATAGACCCGAGCGCGAGGTAGAGGCGCTTTTTTCTCGTCCGCGGACTTCCGTTTCCCGGGCGCAAGAGGAAGGCCGAGGCCCCCCGGACATTGGGGCAGCGGAGGGCACCCGCGCGCGCCGTCGCCGGCGGACGCGAATCTCCACTCACCCGCAAACTGCGCGGCCCACGACGAATCCTGCCGAAACAGAGGACGTCCTCTTCCCGCGTCCGCAGGCGACGGCCCGAGTATCACGAGGCAGGAAACCATCGCCGCAACGGTGAGCGCTGACGGAGCCTTTCTCATGTCACCTCAATTACCACACCGACGCGGTCCGACTCAATCTCCCGCACGCCGCCTTTGAGTTCGACGCGGATATGCGCTAGAAGTGAAAAGGCTTGGCCGGCAGCGCGCGTTCCCACAACCGTGGATCGCCGTTCGGTTGCGCTGCGAAATCCCCGTGCCATGAAACAAGCGTCGCCCCATATGTCGGAGACGACCCGCATGAGCCGACTCTCGGAGCCCCTCTTCACCGAGGTTCTTCCCGCGGTTGCGCGCGGGCTTCATGAGCGCGCGGGCGTCGAGGCCGGCTCGCCGGATGATCTGTACAATCGCACGGTTGAGACGGTGGTGCGGATACTGCTCGAGCCGGCATGCCCCGGGGACCGTGAGGAGCCGTACGATGAGAACGGAAGCCCCGACGCCGCGACAACGGAATTTGTGCGCTCGAGGCTCGGCGCGGTCGCTCCGCGCGAGATAGGGTCGCTCTACGAGCGGATGCGCGGTTTTCTGATCGATCCCGCTCATCGGGGCGACTTCTCGTTGATCCCGTCGTCTCGATCCAAGCGAAATCAGGGGCTGTTCTATACGCCGCCCGCGGTGGTCCGGCGCATTACCGCGTCCGGGCTGGACGGCCTTGATCCGCGTGGAGTCGAAGATGTGTTGCGGCTTCGTATCGTCGATCCCGCGGCGGGAACGGGCGCCTTCCTCGTCGAGGCGTTGAACCGATTGACCGCGCTGTGGGAAGCCGCGCCTGCGGCGGCAGTCGACCGGCGCCTGGAAGAGGTCCGCGAGCGACTTCAGACGCATGCGCGCTCGACCGGCGTCGAACACGAGCCCGATCGACGCACGCTCATTCGTGTACGCATTCTCGAAGACTGCCTGTACGGCGTCGAACTCGACCCCATCGCAGCGACGATCGCTCGGGCGATACTCCGGCGGGAAGCACTGGGCCAATTCACCACAATCGACGGAGTCCGCATGAATCTCAAGATCGGCAACGCCCTGATCGGGTCGGCCGACTTCCAGGGGGGTGGGCTGTCCCGGCAGAAGGCGAACGCGCGGCAGATGCGGCTGTTTCACGGGAATAAGAAGCTCACGGACGACGAGATTCTCGCTTGGGCGCACCGGAAGCCGGTCTTTAACTGGCCGCTCGAATTTCCGGAGGCCTTCGCGGGGGATCGGCCGGGCTTCGCTGCGGTCATCGGCAATCCCCCGTACGAGATCCTTTCAGTAAAGGAATCGGGGATCGATGAACGCAAAGGCGAGCAGCGCTACTATCGCGCCGCGTACACATCGTGCCTCGGGAAAATCAATCTCTACCGGCTCATGATGGAGCGAGGCTTTCGCCTGCTTCAAACGGGCGGCGTACTGAGTTTCATCGTGCCGGCCGGCCTTCTCGCGGACGCCACGGCCGGGCGACTCCGCCGGATGTTCCTGGATGAGTCCGAAATCCTCGAGACCCTGGTCATTCCGGAGAAGGCCCGCGTCTTCGAGGGGGTCACTCAAGCGCTGCTCGTTTTCACCGCCCGCAAACGGGGGGCGACCGCGTCGGTCACGCCGGTTCCGTGGGACGGCCGGGATCAACCGGAGATCGAACACGCGGTTGAGGTTCCCCGCGAGCTGATCGAGAGCCTTGATGGTCGTATTCCCGTCCTTCGGGATGAGGCCGAAAAGCGGCTCCTGGAAGCGCTCTCCGCGTTCCCGAGATTCGGCGGAGAAAACGGCGTCCCCGCCGCGGGCCGCGTGCATCAGGGAGAAGTCAATCTCACCGTTCATCGGCGGTTCATCACCCATCTTCGCACCGCGTACCCGCTTATTCGCGGGGAGCACGTGAAACCCTTTCGAGCGGACCATCCATGCCGAAACCGCGAGCGACTCGACTGGGTGACTCCGGAGTTCCTCGAATCCCGCCGAACCGACCGAGGAACAGGGCGCCGAGGGCTCCGTGTTGACGGTCGGCCCTGGGAGCGAAGCAGAATCGTACTGGGGCGGGTCGTAAACATGGCCGCGGATCGCCGGCTCAAGGCCGCGGAAGCTCCCGCCGGGAGTTTTCTCGGAGACATGACGAATTTCATCGCGGACGCGACCCTTCCACATGAGTATCTCCTCGCCCTGCTCAATTCACGGTTGCTCAATTGGCGGTTCAAGGCGGTGAGCGCGAACAACTACATCTCCGCGGCGGAGATCCTGGGGCTTCCCATACCTCGTCCCGACGGGAGGGGCATGGACGGTGCGGCGGACGAGCGCGCGTGGAAGGTGATCTCGACGGACGAAGATGTGTTGTCGGATGACGCCCCGGTCGATGCGGTGCGGCTGAAGGCGATGCTCGGTCGAGAATCGTCGGACAATTGGAGGGGGTTGCTTCCGGGGCTGCTCTGTCGTACGTCCGCGGGACTGAGCGTGGGCGGGAATGAGCGTGAGTCGGTCCGATCGAGATGGTTCGCGGTTCTTGACGCATTGGTTGCGCTGTTGTTTCGGGTTGAGTCGTTGACGGTTCCGCCGGCGGGTTTAGGCCGGCAGTAATTTTCGCGCGTTTTCCGGGGTTTTTCCCTTGCATCCCTTTCCCGGTTTGATCATAATTATCGTTTAACTCGCACATCCCCGGCCGGTCGGGTCACGTCCGAAACGGACTTGATGCGGGGATGGAAGTACAACCCGAATGCACAAGGAGTGTTCAAAGTGTCCTTAGTCACGATGAAGCAATTGCTCGAAGCCGGCGTCCACTTCGGTCATCAGACCCGTCGCTGGAATCCCAAGATGAAGCCGTACCTCTTCGGCGCCAGAAACGGGATCTACATCATTGATTTGCAAAAGACCGTCCGGCTCTTCAAGAAAGCATACATGTTCGTGCGGGATACCGTGGCCCAGGGCGACGGCGTGCTCTTCGTCGGCACCAAGAAGCAGGCCCAGGACGCAATCTACGAAGAAGCGGCCCGCTGCGGTCAGTTTTACGTGAACCAACGATGGCTCGGGGGCATGCTCACCAACTTCGCCACTATCCGCCGGAGCATCGACAAGCTGAACAAGATCGAGGAAATCCTCAACAATCCGGAACAGACCAATTTCACGAAGCGGGAACTGGTTACCCTGTCGAGGCAGCATGAGAAGCTGTATAAGAACCTCGCCGGAATCAGGAATATGAAGAAACTTCCCGGCGCGGCCTTCATCGTAGATCCGAAAAACGAGAGCATCGCCGTGCGCGAGTGCCGGAAACTCGGCATCCCCACCGTCGCGATCGTGGATTCCAATTGCGATCCCGATGAGATCGACTACGTAATCCCGGGCAATGACGACGCGATTCGAGCTATTCGGCTCTTCTCGGCCAAGATGGCTGACGCGTGCGTCGAGGGCCGAGACCTGTACGAGGCGTCCCTGGCGGAAGACGTGGAAGAGGAAATGGCCGCTCAGCAGGAGGTCGCGCCTGAAGCCCCGGCTGTTCCGGCCGCGGCTGAAGCCGGCGAAGAGCCCGCCGCGACTTCGGAAGAGCCGGTCGCGGAACCCGAACCGGGCCCCCCTGAGGCCTCCCAGCCCGGAGATACCGTTTCCGAGGCTTTGGCCGCCGAGACGCCCGTTGAGGAGCCTGAAGCGCCTCTCACGGAAGAGAGCGCGGGGCAGGCCTAGATTACCGAAGACGATCGTCGCGCCTCGCGCATGCGAGGGTCGACGGTTCCGAGGCGACACAATCCGCACGTCCGATCGAGGCCCGTCCATTCGGCGGCCGGCGGACGAGGCTTCCATAGTGGAGATCCCGAGGACATCGTCGGGGGTAAGCGCAGCCGTGGCAGGGACCTCCGAAGGAATCCCCATCACAGCCACGGGCGCCTTGCGAAATCGTTCGAGAACCGCTGTACAGGAGACCATCCGATGGAAATAACGGCCAAGATGGTGAAGGAACTCCGGGAAAAAACCGGATTGGGCATGATGGACTGCAAGAACGCGCTGGTGGAGACCGAAGGCGATATGGAGAAAGCCGTCGATCACCTTCGAAAAAAGGGCGCGCTCAAAGCCGCAAAGAGAGAAGGACGAGCCACTTCGGAAGGCCGAATCGCATCGTACGTCCACATGAACGGAAAAATCGGCGTTCTCGTGGAACTAAGATGCGAGAGCGACTTCGTGGCCAAGACCGACGATTTTGCCGCACTGGCCAAGGACCTCACCATGCAGGTCGCGGCGAGCGCTCCGCGGTGGGTCTCTCCCGAAGACGTGCCCGATGATATTGTCGCGAAAGAAAAAGAGATCTATATGGATCAGGCCCGCGACGCGGGAAAGCCTGAAAAGATCCTCGACAAAATCGCGGAAGGGAAGCTCAACAAATTCTTCACGGAAGTCTGCCTGCTCGAGCAACCGTTCGTGAAGGACACGGACAAGTCCGTCGGCGAGTTGATCAAGGAGACGATCGCCAAGCTCGGGGAGAATATCACCGTCGGTCGCTTCGTGAGATTCGAGCTGGGCCGAGAGTAACGGAAGGACCGGATGTTCCAAGGGTACAGACGGGCGCTCCTGAAAATCTCGGGAGAGGCAATGGCGGGTGAGCGGGGATTCGGCCTCGATCCCGTCAAGACCCGATGGATAGCCGGTCAAATTGATGAGGCCCGCTCGGCCGGCCGTGAGCTGGGAATCGTTATCGGCGGCGGCAATTTCCTGCGCGGCAAAGACGCGCTCGCCGCGGGCGTTCCTCGGCTGATCGGGGACCACATGGGGATGATCGCCACCGTGCTCAACGCGATGGCCCTGAAAGGGGCGCTGCAGGCGCGAGGGGCTCCGGCCGCGGTCATGTCGGCCTTTCCGGTGGGAACGTTCGTCGAGATGTTCGATCGCGAACGGGCAATGGACTACCTCAATCGTGGGTATACGACGATCTTCTCGGGAGGCACCGGCAATCCTTGCTTCACCACCGATTCTGCGGCCGCGCTCAGGGCGGTGGAGATCGAAGCCGAGGTGATGATCAAAGGCACGCAGGTGAGAGGGGTGTTTGACAAGGACCCGCGGACGCATCCCGACGCGACGTTCTTCGAGCGGATCAGTCCCCGGGAGCTTCTGGAACGCGGCCTCGAGGTCATTGATGCGGCGTGCGCGGACATTTTGGCGCGCAACAGTATTCCGGCTATCGTCCTCGACCTGCACGAGGAAGGGAATATCGCTCGATCGCTCGCCGGCGAACGGATCGGGACGATCGTACAATAAGTCGACCGCCAAACCGAACAGGGACCGCCGGGGATGAGTCGCTCTCACGAGGTCGGCTTTCTTCTCAATCTTTGCGGAGACGAGATCATGATCGATGACGTGCTCAGTGAAATGAAATCATCCATGGACGCCTCGATCGAGGCGCTCGAACGCGATCTCAAGCGGATTCGAACCGGCCGCGCGTCACTTGCGCTGCTGGACGGAATCATGGTCGACTATTACGGCAGCCCGACGCCGATCAACCAGCTTGCGAGCCTTTCGATCCCGGAACCGCGACAGATCCTTATTCAACCGTGGGATTCCAACGCAATTGCGGATATCGAGAAGGCGCTGCTCAAGTCGGAACTAGGACTGACACCGATGAACGACGGGAAGCTGATCCGAATAACACTCCCCCCGCTCACCGAGGAGCGCCGCCGCGAGCTGGTCAAGGTGGTCAAGCGCATGGCCGAAGATTTCAAGGTCCAGGTGCGCAATCACCGTCGAGACGCCAACGACTTGCTCAGGGAGCTGAAAAAGGACAAGGAGATCAGCGAAGACGAGATGCACAAGGCCCAGGAGGACGTCCAAAAGATCACCGACGATTATGTCGCCAAGATCGACAAGGTCGTTGCGGAAAAGGAAGCAGAGATCATGGAAATCTGACGGACGCCGCAACCGGCCGATTTTCCCTACGAAGGCGGGAGTTCGGAGATACCGACCGCGCCTCGTCCCGACCAACCCGGTCTCCCCAGGAGAAACCGTTGGTTTCATCTTCGGAAGAATCCCCCACACTGCCCGATCACGTCGCCATCATCATGGACGGTAACGGCCGCTGGGCCCGCTCCCGTATGCGGCCGCGCATCGAAGGCCACCGGCAGGGGGCCAAGGCGGTTCGCCGGGCCGTCGAATTCTCCCGTCGTCGCGGGATCAGGGTACTCACCCTTTACGCGTTCTCGACCGAAAACTGGCAGCGACCCAAGTCGGAAGTATCCGGCCTGATGCAGCTGCTGTCGCGCTATCTCGATTCGGAACTGGACGAGATCCACAAGAACGACATCCGAGTGATGACCATCGGCGATTTGAGTCGATTGCCGGCCAACCTGGTTAAGGAAATTGAAGCGGCAAAAGATCTCACGCGGAACAACAAATCCATGATCCTCAACATCGCGCTCTCCTACGGAGGCCGTCGGGAGATCGTCAACGCTGCCCGGAAGCTCGCCGAAGCGGTGCGCTCGGGCGCCCTCGACGCGGACGACGTCGATGAGACGACCTTCGCCCGATTCCTGGATACTGCGGGCCTCGGCGATCCCGATCTGCTCATACGAACCGGCGGCGAACTGAGGATTAGCAACTTCCTGCTGTGGCAACTGGCGTACGCGGAACTCTACTTCACGTCCGTGTTGTGGCCCGATTTCGATGACGACACGTTTATGAAAGCGATCGAGGCGTATCGGTCGCGGCAGCGACGATTCGGTATGACGTCGGAGCAGATCCTCAAGGAGGGCGGCGAAGCCTGATGTTACGCACGCGGGTCATTTCGGCGGTTATCGCAATAGCGATTCTGGTACCCCTTTTGCTCTTCACCGGCACGATCGGGGTGGCCGCGCTCGTGACGATCGCCTCGGCGCTCGGCGTCCGGGAAGTGGGGAAGCATCTGCCGACCCTTGCCGCGTCTCCGGCGCGGGAACTCTCAGTCGGCATGGTCATTGTACTTGTCGCGGGATTCTATCTTCTTCCGCCCGTCGGGATCATGGGGATGGTCGTCTGGTTCCCGCTTGCGGTTCTCATGCTTCATGTGCTGCTGTATGGAACCATTGAAGAGACGGTCCGCTCGACCGCGGACATGATCTTCGTCCTGGCGTACACCGTCATCCCCCTGGGCCATGCGGTCCTGTTGCGACGTCTGGACATGGGTGTCGCGTGGGTGCTCTTCGTCATGATCGTGATATGCCTCGGCGACGCGGGAGCGTACTTCGCGGGGAAGCGTTTCGGAAAACATAGACTGGCGCCGCGTATCAGTCCCGCCAAGACGATCGAAGGGCTTGGAGGCGTCTTCGTCGCCGGATTCATCGCAATGCTCGGGATGAAGGCCGCCGTGCCCGATCTGGGCTCGTTCCGCCTGCTCATTCCTCTGGTGATCGTCCTCTCGATCGTGGGACCGTTGGGGGATCTCTGCGCGTCGGCCCTCAAGAGACAGCTGGGAATCAAGGATTTCGGTTCGCTGATGCCGGGTCACGGCGGGCTCATGGACCGGGCGGACAGTCTCATCCTCGCGTTCCCAGCGGCCTACTACTATCTGCTCCTAACCGGGCGCGCGGTTCCTCAATGAAAAGAATTTCCATACTCGGTTCCACGGGGTCGATCGGCGTTCAATCTCTCGACGTGGTCCGTCTCCACCGAGACCGCTTCTCGGTGTGCGCTTTGGCCGCGGGGAGCAACATCGACCTCCTCGAGAAGCAGGCGCGGGAGTTTGAACCGTCGGTAATCTCGTGCGCGGACACACAGACCGCGGAGCGCGTCAAAAAACGGCTCGGCGACATTTCATTCAGTTGCCGTATCGTCTCCGGGGAAGAGGGCGCCGAGGAGGCCGCGGCATGGCCCGAGGCCGATCTCGTCATCGGGGGTCTTCCCGCAGGGACGGGGCTCAAGCCGACCTTCGCCGCGGTTCGCGCCGGCAAGAACATTGCGCTCGCGACGAAAGAAGTGCTCGTGACGGCCGGCCGACTCTTCATGGACGAGGCGCGCGCTGCAGGGGTCAAGATACTTCCGGTCGATTCCGAGCAATCCGCGATCTTCCAGTGCCTCGAGGGACATGCCGACGCACGCGTCCGCCGCATTATTCTGACTGCGTCGGGCGGACCGTTTCGGGAGATGTCCGCGGAGGAGATGACGCGCGTCACGAGGGCTCAGACGCTCGATCATCCCCGATGGAAGATGGGGCCGAAGGTAACCGTCGACTCGGCGACCCTGATGAACAAGGGCTTGGAGGTAATCGAGGCTCGCTGGCTCTTCGACACACCGGGGTCGCGCATCGAGACGGTCATCCATCCGCAGAGCATCTGCCATTCCATGGTGGAATTCGAAGACGGGTCCATTCTGGCGCAGCTCGGCGCGACGGACATGCGCATCCCGATCAGCTACGCGATGGCCTACCCGGAGCGGATCGATTCGGGAACGGTTCCGCTCGATTTTCCCGAATTGGGGCGACTCACCTTCGAGGGTCCGGACACCGATCGGTTCCCGCTGTTGAAGGCCGCGTACGACGCGCTCGAGTACGGCGACGAACAGTGCATCGTGTTGAACGCTGCCGACGAAGCGGCGGTGGAACTCTTCCTGAACGACGAGATCGATTTTCCGACCATCCCGCGAATCGTGCTTTCCGCATTGGACGCGATCTTGCCGCCGAAGGTTCGGAGCCTCGACGACGTAATCGATCTGCACGACTCGGTGAAGGCTCGAACGCTTGAGGCAACGAGGCGCCGGACAGGCTGACCTCTCGGACATCGCATCCGGGAGCATTCCCGAGCCGCCGCCTCTTCGCGAAATTCTGCGGGAATTGTCACATGGGTGAAACGCACATCATCCTCATGGTTTTGGCTCTCGGGCTGGCGCCCGGGCTATTCTGGCTCTACTACTTCTACGAGCTGGACAAGCTCGAACCTGAGCCGCTGCACCTGATTCGCAATTCATTCTTCTACGGCGCGGCGGTGGTCATTCCCGCGGCAATCCTCGAGCAACTCCTTGCCTTCTCTCAATTCTTTACGATTGTGATTGTTGCGCCGATCGTCGAGGAGAGCCTCAAATTCATCGCAGTGCTCGTCACCATTTACGGTCATGAAGAATTCGACGAACCCATGGACGGCGTCATTTATGCCGCCGCAACAGCCTTGGGCTTCGCGTCGCTCGAAAACGTCCTCTATCTTTATCAGGCGTATGCGGCCGCCGACGGATCGTTCCCCACGGTCACCCTCATTCGGGCGGTCTTCTCGGTTCCGGCGCATGCGGCTTTTGCGATCATGTGGGGGTACGCTCTCGGACTTGCGAAGTTTTCGGACCGTGAATTGGGCCGCAAGCTCCTCATTGTCGGGTTTTTTCTCGGAGTAGTGTTCCACGCGATCTTCAATCTCCTTGCTGTCACAGGCCCCTTGTGGGCGTTCGGTATGGTCGTTTTCATCCCGGTCATGTGGGGGATGGTTCACCGAAAAATCGCTCACGCCATAGAGTCTTCACCGCATTTTGCGCCGCGGGATCCGTACTCGAAGTCCGCTCTCCCGCTTGTCGACGGCGAAAAGGGCGTCTGGTACGAGAACCGGCTGATCGTCCTGCTGCTCTTGTATCTCGTATTTCCGCCCATCGGAGCGTACGGACTGGCCAAGAACAGGAGCATGTCTCCGCCGGAGAAGTGGGCCCATGCGGTTCTGTATCTGATCGTTGGTGCGCTGTTCGGTATCGCTCTCGGTATTGAATAGGACGTCCGCGTCGGCGCCGACTAAATGCGTGCTTTAATCAATAATCCAAAATAGATATGGCTCTATGTTCCTATAAGGGTTGATTTAATTCTCCGATCCCGCTAATCATGGGGGGCCGCCGGCTGATCGTGCCGGTGAGGCGGCTCGTCAAGGACCGAGAGCCGGATGATTGGCTGTTTCCAACAAGCTCGGGAGGATGACCGGCCATGCTGAGAAGGTTGATTCCGGCTGCTGTTGCGGCGCTCATACTTTGGCCTGCGTCGGCGTTTTGTCAGACGGAAATCGTCGAGATATACTGCTCGTCATGCGGCTTCCGGGAACGTTTCGTCCAGGGCGCGGATGAAGAGCACGCTCGACGGAACCTGCAGAACGTTATCGTGGTCTGCGAACGCTCGCGCGAGGTCCGGACGATCCAGATACCGCTGGATCCCGAATCGCCGGTGAAGGGCGGTCCGCTCGTTGCGCGGCAGTACGGCACGGGCTCATCGAAGTTCCTGGGCGTGCGGCTGCCCAAATTTCTGGTACCGGGCAACACGTGTCCGCTTTTTCCGATAACCGCGTATCTCGAGGCTGACATCTGTCCGGTGGACGGGCGTCCGGGAGTGCATTACGAGGTGCTCGGCTACTATTAACCATCGCAGGCGTCCCTGCCGGGGGGCGCATTTCCCGTAGAAGCGTACGGCGGCCGCCCCGTCGGCGCGTTTCCGAGTGGAATCCCCGAGAGGCGTTATGAGAATTCTTTTCTGCGGCACGTTTTTTCCGTATGGACCCCGTTTCCTTGAGCGAATGCTTCCTCACGACGAGGTGGCGAACTGCCCCCAGCCTCGGGCCAAGGAGCTGGGCCTCGAGGCGGACGTCCTTATTCCGCTCATGCATGGCCTCGAACCGGAACTGATCGACAATACCCGCGCTCGAATGATTCATCAGTGGGGAGTAGGTCTGGAAGGGGTGGATATCCCGCGGGCCACATCACGGGGCATCTATGTGTGCAACGTTCCGGGAGACGAGTCGCCGAACGCGGATTCAACCGCTGAACACGCGGTCTTCCTGATGATGGCGTCGGCTCGGAGGATTCACGAATGCTTCGCCGCCTTTTCGGGTGACACCTGGGGCGCGCCCATGGGAGAAGCGCTCAGCGGCAATCGCGCGCTCATCGTGGGCTTCGGCCGGGTCGGGAGAGCGCTCGCTCGAAAGCTGACCGGGCTCGGAATGGCCGTCGACGCTGTCCGTCGAACTTCCGGAGGGGAGGCGACGGACCTTCCCGACGGGCGGCTGGGTGGACCGAGTGATCTCCCGGAGCTAACCGCTACCGCGGACTTCGTCATTTCCACCGTGGTCCTCACCGAGGAAAGCCGGGAGATGTTCGACCGCCGATTCTTCGACACGATGAAATCCACCGCGTATTTCGTAAACGTGTCACGCGGTGCGACGGTCAATGAAGCCGATCTCCTGAGCGCAGTGCGGGAAGGACACATCGCCGGCGCAGGATTGGACGTGTTCCGCGACGAGCCGCTCGAGCGCGATCATCCCTTTCTTCGAACGCCGGGAATAGTGTGCACCCCGCACATTGCCGGGGTCACCAGACAGAGCGTCGAAGGAATCGCCGCGGTTGTCGCGGCAAATATTCGGCGTCTCAAGGCCGGCGAGACGCCCGTTCACTGCGTAAACCTCCAGGCGTTGGAAAACTCGGGAGCGATCTGAGGAGGGCTTCCGGAAACGACTGCGAGTCGGAAGGGATACGTGGCCGCCCAAATCTTGGCCTGCCCGGGGGCCGGCGCCTGTGAAAGAAGCCGCCGCTCGACCTCCCCGATCTCCATGCCTTGGGCCTCGCCTCGAACGAACGTCGGAATCTGATTGACCATCGTCGCCATTTCCGATATCGGTCTCTCCATTCCGGTCCTCGTCTTGGATACATCGTCTCCAAAAGCCATGTATCCCATTCGAGGGCCGGAAACCGGCCTTTTTCAAGGCTATCTATCCGGGTTCATTTAACCCGTCTTTGACAAGAAATTGCAGCCCCCCTTTGAGCGAGAGTTGATGTATTCAAACGTCCCACAGGACAGAAGACGTCGGCAACCATTCACCGGGATAGCGATAAGCCATTGATATTGATATGTCGATGGGGCGGTTTGGAGGAGGTAATGAGTCTCCCCCTCCATTGTGGCCGGGCGCAGAGCCGCCTCAAGCCCGGTGAACCGTTACAGACATCGAATAGCGGGCGACGCAGCCTATTTGGACGCCTCACGTTTGAAGGGCGGTTCCGGAGACACCAGCGACTCCATCAGAACGTACGCGGCTTGGAGCGCCTCCGTCGGGCAGAGCGGAAAACATTCCTTGCACTGCCAACACTCTTTGGACGCTATCTCCGGAATGAAACTGATTTCCTTCCGAATTCCTCTATCGACAAAACCGATGGCGTTTTTTCCTTTTACCTCGGCGCAGTATCGCACGCACAAACCGCAATGAATGCAGAAGGAAGCTTCTTTTTCAAAGCGGTTCTTGTCCGCCCCATATTCCTTCGCCGGCTCCTCCAGGACGAACGAATCGGGAGCATGCGCCAGTTGGAGTTCCAATATCATCTTGCGAATTCTGTCTATCTTCTCCGACCGGGTTCGCACAACGATATCGTTCTCGACGGGGTAGACGCATGAAACGACCATCTTCATTCGGCCTCGGCTCTCCACTTCCACGATACAGAGCCGGCATGCCCCGTAGGGCTCCAGCTTCTCGTGGTAACAGAGGGTGGGAATGGTTATCCCCGCGCTCAGCGCCGCCTCCAGAAGCGTCATACCCTCCCGGGCCCTGACTTCTTGTCCGTCGATGGTTAGGAGTATTTCGCTCATTTCTGCTTTTTCTCTTTGACTATGGTTCGCGCTTCTTCGGGGATTGGAGGCGGAACAGGTTCACCGGAAATCTTCATTACGGCCTCATAGCGTGAAGGGCACACTTCAAAGCAGGTTCCGCACTTGGTGCACTTCTCCTGATCGATGATATGAATCAATCCTTTACCGCCGTCGATAGCGTCCGCGGGACATTTCCTGGCGCAGACGGTGCATGCCCGGCACTTCTCCGGATCGATGTAGAAGGCGATCATCTCCTTGCAGGACAAGGCCGGGCATTTCTTGTTCCGGATGTGAGCCTCATACTCGTCTCTAAAGTATTTTAACGTACTCAGGAAGGGGTTCGGGGAACTCTTACCCAGCGCGCACAAAGACGCTTCGATCGCGGTTTCGGACAACTGCTCAAGGAGCTCGATATCCCCTTCCTTCCCCTTTCCTTCGGTAATATTGGTGAGAATCTTGAGCATCTGCCGCATGCCTTCACGGCACGGCACACATTTACCGCATGATTCATCGGTCAGAAACTCCAGGAAATAGCGCGCGACATCGACCATGCACGTATCCTCGTCCATGACGATCATACCGCCCGAGCCCATCATCGATCCGGCTCTCGTCAGCTCGTCGAACCCCACCGGCAAATCCAAGGACTCCTCCGGGAGGCATCCGCCGGAAGGACCGCCGGTCTGCACTGCCTTGAACTTCTTGCCCCCGGGAATTCCGCCGCCGATATCGTAGATGATATCCCTGAGGGGAGTTCCCATCGGCACTTCAACGAGACCGGTGTTGGTTATCTTCCCGACGAGGGAGAAAATTTTCGTGCCCTTGCTCGAGTCGGTTCCGTACTGAGCGAACCAGTCCGCGCCGTTATTGATGATAAGGGGGACGTTGGCCCATGTCTCCACATTGTTCAACACGCTGGGTTTGCCCCAGAGGCCCTGAACATTCGATCGGATATATTTGGGTCTCGGCTCTCCGGTGCGACCTTCCAGAGCCGTCATGAGCGCGGTCGATTCACCGCAGACAAACGCGCCGGCGCCGCGATGAACTTTGACCGTAAAATCAAATCCCGAGCCGAGAATGTTGTCTCCGAGCAGGCCGAACTCCTCCGCTTGCGCTATGGCGGCGTACACGTTTTCGACCGCGAGAGGGTACTCTTGCCTAACGTATATGTAACCTTCATTCGCGCCGATCGCATACGCGCCGATCGCCAACCCTTCCAAGACCGAATGGGGGTTGCCTTCCAGCAGGCTACGGTCCATATACGCGCCCGGGTCGCCTTCGTCCGCATTGACGATCACGTATTTGGGGCTGCCGGGAGCGTTCCGGGATCCCTCCCATTTAATTCCTGCCGGAAACCCGCCGCCGCCCCGCCCACGGAGATTGGCTTTCTTCACTTCTTCGACCACGTCCTCCGGCGTCATGCCGTTGAGGACCTTGGCCAAAGCCGAATATCCGCCGATCGCCAGATAGTCGTCGATACTCTTGGGATCCACGTTTATATTGGCTCCAAATACGATACGACCCTGGTTCTTGTAAAAGGGGATCTCGGATTCGTGAACGATCTTTTCTTTGGTTGCGGGATCGGTATACAGAAAACGCTCAATGATATTTTTGCCCTTTATCGTCTCCGAGATGATTTCAGGCACATCCTCGGGCGTTATCTGAAAGTAGCAGATCTCTTCCGGGCGAATAACCACAATAGGCCCGCGCTCACAGAAGCCGTGACAACCGCTCCGTCTGAATTCCACGTCGACGTTCAGGCTTTCTTTCTCGATTTCATCCTGAAACGCCGCAGCCACCTCTCGGCTGCCGGAAGCATTGCATGCGGAGCCCGAACAGAGCGTAATCGTGGTCTTGTCGGGGTCCCTCTCCGAAAGAACCTTGCTTCTGTATTCTTCCAATTCAGCAGGTGAATTTATCCGCGACATGGATTTTCCTTAATCGTAGGTTTTCAGGACGTCCGCGGTCTGACCGGGCTTGACCCTGCCGTGAGTCTTTCCGTCGATCTCGAGCACCGGTCCCAGAGCGCAACACCCCAGGCAGTTGACGGTCTCGAGGCTGAACTTGAGATCCACATCGGTTTCGCCCGGTTTGATTCCCGTCAAGCTTTCCACTGCGTCCAGAACGCGTGACCCGCCCCGAACATGGCACGCGGTTCCCACGCAAATGTGGATCTGATGCCGGCCCTTGGGAACCAGACTGAAGGCTTTGTAGAAGGTCGCGATATGCTGTATGCGTGTCAACGGAACGTCCAATCGCTCCGAAACCCGTTCCAGGGTCTCCCTCGGGAGCCAGTTATGCTCCGTCTGAATGTCCAGCAGCACCTGGATGAGATAACTGGGATCGCTATCGTATTTATCGATGATCTGATCGATTCTGTCTTTGTCCATAGCTTCCGCCCTAAAGTTCTGGAGTTCTTCCCGTCCGCGCGCCCACTTCGAGCTCAGGCGACGGCGAATCGTTTCTCGCCTTCGTCGTATCGGACCAACCGCTGTCTGGATGAAGTATTCAGGTATTTGGATGCCTGCGACGGAGTCAGACCCAGCGTCGTCGCAATCTCCGCGGTCGAGCGAGGCCCTTCCCTCAAGAGCGCGACTATTTGCGCCACCGCCAACTTGTCGGCGATGGTCTCATCGAACAGCCGCTTGAGTTCGTCACTCTCGAAGAACTTCCTGTAATCCTCTTCGGGCATCGTCGGTAGTCTGAGCCGCTCTCTTTCGACCAATCGGACATACGGTATAAGACCGCTTACCGCGTCGAGTTTGAACTTCAATTGCTTCTCGTCGAGGCCTTCCCCGTGTCCGATAGGGCCGAGCTCTTTGATTTTGCCGACGAAGCTGTTAACCGCGTCGACGAAAACACCGGACTCGCTGCCCGACATGAACTGAATCCTCAATCTTTCCGGAGTCAGCCCGACATGCTCGAGCAGCTTCTTGGCCAAGCCGACCATTGTCAAGGCATGGTAATTCCCATGCGTGATATAGTTGCACTCGTTCAAATGGCAGGCGCCGATGAACACCCCATCCGCGCCGTTGGAATACGCGCGGAAGACGTGCGCCAAGTCGATTCGACCGGAACACATCACGCGGATGAGTCGCATTTCACTTGTATATTGACTTCTGGAAACTCCAGCTAAGTCGGCTGCGCCGTACCCTCACCAGTGGCACACAAACCCCAAGACTCTGGGTTTAAACTTCGATGCTGCGCTCATGAGGTTTCACCTCCCGGGGGTGTTTATCGGATTGACATTGGGCGATTCTTAAACGTCTCCAACGGCCTTGTCGATTTCCTGCGCGACGTCTTCATCCGGAAACGCCGCATCGATTTGGCACATGAGTTCGTCGTCGGTGAAGTGCTTCAGTTGAATCGCGTTGGTGGCGCACTTGGCGTTGCAGAGCCCGTCCCCCTTGCAGAGAACCGGGTTGACCCGTGCCTTTCGACCCGCGGGCGTTTCATAGAAATCAATAGCGCCGTAGTTGCACACAGTTATGCACGCCCCGCACGACACACACTTATCCTCGTCCACCTCGCACACCGAGCCGGACGCGACGACCACGTCGTGGGACAGGAGCGTCAGTACGCGGCCGGCCGCGCCGTACGCCTGATTGATCGTTTCCTGGATAAACTTCGGATAATGCGCTGCGCCGCAGAGATAGACGCCGTCGGTTCCGAACTCGACCGGTCGCAGCTTGACGTGGGCCTCTTTGAAAAAGCCGTCCGGGTTCAACGTTACCTTGAATAACCCGGCGATCTCGTTCGTGGCCTCCGACGGAACAACAGCCGCGGCCAATGATATGAAATCCGCATCGAGCTGGAGTTTACCGCCCAGGACGAAATCCGTGACGTCCACTTTCAGGACCGATCGCCCGTCTTCCGCGTCGCCGGGTTGTACTGCGGGAGGATCCTCGGGTTCGAAGCGAATGAATTTGATGTCCTTTTCCGAAGCTTCCCGGTAATATTCTTCATTGAAGCCGTATGTCCGCATATCCCGAAAGAGGATGTAGATATCCATGTCGGGGTTTACTTCCTTGAGCTTCAATGCGTTCTTCACCGACTGGCTGCAACAAATACGGCTGCAGTAGTTTCTATCTTCGTTTCTGCACCCGACGCACTGGATCATTACGACGCTTTGCGCGTTGACGATCCTTTCATCCCCCGCGGCCATGCGTTCTTCCAAGTCCAGGTGGGTAATTACCCGCTCGTCCTCGCCGTAGAGATATTCGCTCGGGGTGTAAAGGTCCGCGCCTATCGCGATCACGACCGCTCCGTGTTTAATCTGCGTGGGACCCCGTTCGGACTGCACGTCGGTGATGAAGCTTCCCACGTAACCCCCTGCCTTGGTGATCGACGCGTTGTGATACACGTGGATGAGCGGGTGTTTGTAGATTTTCGCGCTGAGATCGCGCACATACTGCCGCACATCCAGTCCATCGAGCGTGTAATGGATTTTTCGGGCGATCCCGCCGAGCTCCGCATCCGTTTCCAGAAGGTGGACCTCATGCCCCTGTGCGGCGATGGACAGGGCGCAGGTCATGCCGGCTATGCCGCCGCCTACGACCATCGCGGCCTTGTTGACCGGCAGGTCGAATTCCTGCAGCGGCTCGAGGCGCGAGGCGCGAGCGACCGACATTCGCGTGATATCCTTTGCCTTTTGGGTAGCCTCTTCTTTTTCTCTCGAGTGAACCCAGGAATTGTGCTCCCGGATATTCGCCATTTCGCAGTAATACTGGTTGATTCCGGCCTCTCTCAGGGTGTCGCGAAAGAGGGGTTCAAGGGTCCTGGGCGAGCACGCGGCGATAACCACTCGATTCAAGCCTTTTTCCTTGGCGACATCGGTGATTTCCTTCGCCGAATTGGTAGCGCACGAAAAGAGCTGCTCCTGCGCGTACACGACGTTGGGCAGCGTTTTGCAGTACTCGACCGTATCGGGGACATTAACCACTCGACCGATATTCGCGCCGCAGTGGCATACAAAGACGCCTATTCTCGGTTCCTCGCCGGAAACATCGCGCTCTTCGGGATACTCTCGCTCTTTGGCGAGGCGTCCTCGTCGGTAGTCCAATTGTTCCGCTATCTGAGAGCCTGCCCCGCTTGCGCTGAAGACCGATTCGGGGATATCCACGGGACCCTGGAACGCGCCGCTGATGTAGACGCCCGGCCGGTTGGTCGCCATAGGATTGGTCGAATCGATTCGGCAGAAGCCGTGGGAATTCAGATCGATTCCGAATGTCCGCGCAAGTTCCTCGTTGTTGACCGGGGGATTCAGTCCTACGGACAACACCACCATGTCGAATTCTTCTTCTTTTACGCCCTCGTCGGTCGTCGCGTACTTGACCTTGACATTCTTCGTTTCAGGGTCCTCGCCGACGATGGACACATAGCTCCGTATGAATCGAACCCCGGGAAGGTCGGCGGCTCGCTGGTAGTACCGCTCGAAGTCCTTGCCGTGGGAACGAATGTCGTTGTGGAAGATCGTGCATTCCGCGTCCGCGTTGTGATCCTTGGCGAGGACAACCTGTTTCTGGGTATAGGTGCAGCAGACGCCGGAGCAGTAGCTGTTGTCGCCCGGCGTGACCCGGCGGGAACCGACACACTGAATCCATGCGATCTTTTCGGGATGCCGGTGATCCGAACCGCGACGTATTTCGCCCTCGAAGGGTCCGGTGGAAGACAACAGCCGTTCGAAGTCCATGCTGGTAACAACATTCGTGTAGACGCCGTAACCGTATTCGCTTTTGACCTTCGGGTCGTACGGCTCCATGCCGGTCGACAGCAGAATCGCCCCCACCTTGATCTCGAGTTTCTCGGGCTTCTGCTGAAAATCTATGGCGTCGGCTTGACAGACTGCCTCACAGATACGGCATTTCTTTTCCTTGAGGTAGATGCAGCTCTCATCGATATAGGACACCAGCGGAATGGCTTGCGAGAAGTAAACGTGGACCGCCTTATTGCTCGATATCCTCTGGTTGAACGGATCGGGATACTCGATCGGGCAATACTCCGTGCAGACAGTGCAGCCGGTGCACTTCTCCTCGATGATGTAGCGCGGTTTCTTCGTCAACGTCACGTCAAAATTCCCCGCCTCGCCTTCGACGCGGTCAACTTCCGTGTACGTCAGGACTTCTATATTTGGGTGCCGGCCGACCTCGACCAGTTTGGGCGACAGAATTCACATAGAGCAGTCGTTGGTCGGAAAGGTCTTGTCCAGCTGGGCCATATGACCGCCGATACTCGGGGTTTTCTCGACCAAATACACCTTGAAGCCCGCCGTGGCCAAGTCGAGAGAGGCCTGAATACCGCTGACCCCTCCCCCGAGAACCATCACGTCTCCAAAATTTCCGTCCGCGAATCTCCTGCGAGCGATTTGAAGAAATTCTTTTTCCATTGGGCCGTTTCCTTATCCGGTCTTCTCATCCGCGGTTCGATCCGCCGGGGATCCAAACCCGGACCTCATTCGGATTGTTGTGTCGTCGGATGCTTTGCGCTAGAGCGCCTCTTGGAGGATCTCCGTGATATCCTTGATTTCGATCTTTTCTTCAACGCCTTCCATGGTCAGGCGGCTGTCCTCGAGCATGGTAATGCAGTACGGGCAGGACGTGGCCAATACTTCCACGCCCAGGTCGAGGGCTTGATCGATTCTCAGATCGCAGAATCGCTCGCCCTTCTCGGTCTCCATCCACACCCTGCCGCCGCCGCCGCCACAGCAAAGGCTGTTCAGACGCGATTCGGGCAGTTCGCTCAGATCCAAACCCGGTATCGCGTTCAACACGTCGCGGGGCTCATCAAAAACGCCGTTATGTCGACCAAGGTAACAGGGATCGTGGTACGTCACCTTCTTGACATATTCATTCTTGACATCGAGGCGTCCGTCGGCGATGAGTTCGGACAAGAACTGCGACATATGAATGACTTCAAAGTTGACGCTGAACTCGGGATACTCGTTCTTGAACGTATGGTAGCAGTGAGGGGAAGAGACAAGAATCCGCTTCACGCCGTTGTCGATGAAGGTCTTGATGTTTTCCTTGGCCAGGCGCTTGAACACATCTTCCTCGCCCGTCTTGCGGATGCTCTCCCCGCAGCAGACCTCCTTTTCGCCCAGGATGCCGTAGTCCACCCCGGCCTTGTTGAGGACCGCGGCGGTGGCCTTGGCGACCTTCTTCAGTCTCGGGTCGTAACTGAGATAGCACCCGGGAAAGTAGAGGATCTCCATTTCTTCGGTGAAGGGCCGAACGTTCAGCCCTTCGGACCATTTCGCCCTGTTCTTGCGCTCTTCGCTCAGGGGGTTGCCTTCACCGACGAGGCTGCCGCTCGCGGTGCGGACGGGTTTGACCGACGGCGGAAACACGCCGTACTCGGTGGCGATCCGTCGCAAGGCGACGCCCGACTCTATCTGCCGCACGTCCCTCGGACACTGCTGAGGGCATTTGCCGCAGGTGGTGCATCGCCACAGATCTTCGCTTTCAATCTCGGTCAGGCCGAATGTAGCTTCCCGGACCAGCTTGCGCATACTGAAGCTCCGCACCTTGTTCCAGGGGCAGACCGTATCGCAGAGGCCGCATTGAAAGCATCGTTTGAAGGCGTCTCCACCGCTGGACTTGATTACCTCTATGATCTCTTTGAAAGGGGTTGCTGTCTCCACTGTCTCTTCCCAGCTTCCGCGACGTTTGCCGCTTCGTGGTTCCCGCGCCGTATGGACGGACTATTCCTGTTTTGACTGTGACATGCGCGCCATGGTGTCCAGCATCTTGTCCAGGCCGTATTTGTCGGCCAGCGCCTCCAATCCGATTTCCAGATCCTCCTGCTCCTCGCCCTCCTCGACCTCTTCTTCTCGTTCTTCGTAGGTCAGGGCGTCCACCATACACCACTGGACGCAGAGCGGAGTCTCAAGGTCGGGATCGCTTTCGCACATATCGCACTTGAGAGGCAGGCCGGAGTCGGGCTCTTTGAAGACGTCTCTCGACGGACAGGACGCTCGGCAGAATGCGCATTCGTCGTACTCTTTCCCGTCGATGGTGTACTTGTCGCGGCCGGCGCATTCGGCCGGCGTGTACTCGCCCGCGTAAACGGGAACATAGACGTCTCTGAGCGGTTCGCGAATCACCCGAACACGAGCCCTGGCCGGGTTGTTGCTGCTGTATTTGGGCGATGCGTGGAACGCTGAGCAGATCATTTCACAGGCCCTGCAGCCGTTGCATTTGTCCACATCGATCTTAATGGTTTTAACGGTCTTCTTCTTTTTTTCAGCCATGCCGCTCACCACCTCTACCATTACTTGCCGCCGGCCGCAGACGATTCCTCTTCTGCCTCGGCGTCGTCGGGTTCCGCATAAACCCCTCGTTTTTCGAGATCCTCGTACACGTAGTCCAAGCCCAATTCATGCAGGGACTCCTTTGTGGGAATGCCCTGATTGTTCCATCCCTTGAATTTGTAATAGGTGTCGAGGAGTTCCTTTTCCAGCTCGGGGAATCGTTTCTTCCAATGGTTCGCGGGCGGTTTGTCGTCTTTTCGCCGCATGCCCCGTCGTATGTTGTACGCTCTGATCAAGGTGCGGTATCGCTTCGCGGCCTTCGTCAACGTCTCTTCGTCCATCTCGATTCCCACGCCCGCGGAAATGAACTTCGGATAATTGTGTATATGATACGGAGGCTTGAGCGGGAACGACGACAAGCCCGCGCACATGCCGAGCGCGTCGTCGATGTAGTGCATCCGTTCCTGCCAGTCGACGATGTCGCAGCACATTTGAGGAGTCGGGTAGTACGGAATCGAATTCTCGCCCCGCAGTTCCCAATCCAGGAGGTATTGCTTGAACTTCTCGTCCGGAACCTGGAACCAATCCTTGACGAACTCTTCCCGTTCCTCCCTCGTGGGCCAGGGCGCCTGGGGAAACTGCCCTTCGATTTGGGTGATGTTGATCTTCTCGCCGGTCGCGTACATCAGGAAGTAGATCGGATTGAGCATGGAGAGCTTGAGAGGGAGCTGCTCGTGTTTCTTGATAGTGTTGTGCGCGTACGCGTCCGCGCCCTTCCCGATCTCTTTGGCCGCCCAGTACGTGCCGTTGGCCAGGACGTCTCCGATGCCCTCCCGACGGACGATCTTGTCGAGCAAGTAGTAGAAGCGCCCCTCATTGTCGTCGGGCAGACCGGGAAGGTCGGAATCGGTCAAAATCCCGTCTTCGTAGAGCTCGAGGGCGAACGCCATGACCTGCGGCGCGGAAAAACCGTCGACGCCGTATTCGGTGGCGCTTTGCGCGATGCCCAATCCGAATTCCAGATCCGAATACGCGGCCATGGTGTACGTGAGCTTCGAGAAGCACTTCATCATGTACGTCGGGAGCCCCGGAGGCGTAATGGTGGCGCCGCACGTCATCGGACAGTTGTAGCAGCTGATCAGGCGAGTCCGCATGCTCTCCAGGGTTTCCGTCCACGCCCGCGCGATTTCCTCATTCCAGAAGTTCTTCTTGCGCTCCCGAGAATTTCCCCACATGAAATTCTCGGTGTGCCACTTCTCGTCGTGGACCTTCATTTCCTGGGGTGAGCCGAGCCCGGCCAGAATCGGCATGACGCCCGGAATCGGGTTTTCGTTCCGGAACTTGATGTACTGCATGACCTCATTGCAGAGCTGCAGGTACTCTTGGGGGCGAGCGACGTTCACGTCCTTCGTTCCCCGAACCACGACCGCCTTGACGCCCTTGTCGCCCATGACCGCGCCGATGCCGAGTCGGCTGGCGCTGGACCTGCCCTGTTCGATGGACGCGAAGTAAACCCGGTTCTCGCCCGCCAGGCCGATCGCGGCCACCTGAGCGTGAGGTTCGTTCAATTCCTTCTGAATAAGGTCTGCGGTCTCCACCGCGCCTTTGCCCTTCAGGTGCGAGGCGTCACGGATTTCCACCTTGTCGTTGTGTATCCAAATGTAGACCAGATCCGGGGACTTACCGCGGAGGACCACTCTGTCGTACCCCGCGTACTTCAATTCCGGCGCCCAAAACCCGCCCATCATGGAAAAGGCCATGAGCTGCGTTTGAGGCGAAACCGTCGATACGATCGTGCGGTTGCACCCGGTAGCGGGTGTCCCGCAGAGGAGGCCGGCGCTGAATATGAGGAGATTGTCGGGTGAAAAGGGCTCGACTTCCGGGGGAACCCTGTCCCACAGCATCTTGGCGTTGGCGCCCAATCCGCCCAGGTACAACTGCGTGTCGGCCTCATCGGTGGCGACTCGCTCGACGCTGCCTCGCGTCAGATCGATTTCCAAATTATATCCGGTCTCTGCGTACCTCATCGTGCTTACCCCTTACAGACAGTGTGCCCTGTGCCCGTCTACGATTCCGGCCCCCGAGACGCGCTCATTCCGGCGCGTCGAAGGCTCGGCCGGCCGTGCCGTATCATTTGGTCGGGTCGCTCCGCCGGGAGCGCCCTCGAACGCCGGCGGGGCGTCCGCGTCATCGTTCTCATATATGGGGCCAATCCGGCCCTGCGCCGGATCATTATTGGTTCCGTTCAAGCCGGCCCGCGTTTGCGAGCGGCCGCGGGATCGTCCGGACGCATGTCCGGGGCGCGAAAACCACGTTGACCGAGACTTGGTAACGTCATTAATATGAATAAGACTTTTATTCGCGCCTGTCAAGGCATTTTTTCCGTCCAAAACGAGATTCGCAGGCACAACCGCCCGACTCACCCGGTCTCTTCGAATCCCGGCTATTTCTCCGAACTCTCCCACGTGGAGTCGATCAGCTCGGTGAGCACGCCGTTGAGGGCTTTCGGATGAATAAACGCGAACTCTTGGTCTCTGAACGGCCGAACTTTCTCTCCCCGAGCGTCCGGGATCACGGGATATCCTTTGCTCTCGGCCTCGATTACGGCTTCGCGGGTGTTGTCCACGTGGAAACTGATGAGCATCACTCCTTCGCCGCGCGCCTCGATAAACTTCGCCACGTCTCCGTCCGGCGAGGTGGACTCCATCAGCTCGAAGCCGACCTCACCGATCCAGTATCGAGCGACGCGGATCTTTTCCGGCTCATCCACGTACGCTTCGTCGGGGCCCTCCTTTCCCAGGAACGGCTCCCATTGCTTCCGGGCTTCATCCAGATTCTTGACCGCAACACAGATATGATCGACTCGATTCACCTTCATCGGCCTTCCTTTCGTGTCCCGTGTTCGTTCAAACCGGGGAGAGTCCGCCGCCTCCGGCGTGATCGCACCGCGTTCAAGCAGCTCGGCTTACCTGAGGCCAACTCACATGAACCGCTGAAAACCGTCCCGCGGCCACGCCGGGATTATGAGCCCGAGTTCAATGATGTCCGCGAGCCCAACCGCGCGGCGGGTCGAGAGTTCCTCTTTGGGCAGACTCCGACCTTTTCGGCGCCTGTGCGGAAAGCTTCTCCCCTAAATCCTTAAAATGTTGGTACCCGTTCACCGGGCCGGCGAAAAACGCTTGATATCTCGATGGGGGAGGCTTGGAGGGGGAGATGAGTCTCCCCCTCCATCCTCACCGGGCGCAGGGCCGCCTCAAGCCCGGTGAACCATTACAAATGTTGCAGGCGCCTCAATCCTCGACCAGCTCGGCGCCCCCGTGCGGGAAGTAGTTGAAACGGCCCGCCCTCACGTACGTGGCCACATCGATCCGCTGTTGCCGAGCGGTTGCGATGGCCACTGAACTGGCGCTCGACCGTGAAATGATAACCGGAAAGCCGCTGCGAGCGCCTTTGATCAGCACTTCGGACGTTATCCTCCCGGTTGTGAGGAGCAGTTTATCGCGCGTCTCAATCCGATTGAGAAAGCAGTAACCCACGATCTTGTCGACCGCGTTGTGCCGGCCCAGATCTTCGAGAATAGTCAGCGTTCGGTTTTCATCCGCAAGCGATGAGGCATGCACTCCACGGGTGACACTGTACATGCCCGGATAGCGGTCCAGTTCCTTCATCCTGTCGAGGATCGTCGACACGGCGAGCCTCAGACGCGGCCGCATCTCCTCACTATCTCCGGCGCCGGCCGCCTCGACCGAAAAAATCACCCCGCCGGCGCAGCCCGATGTGAGCATGCCCTTCCGCTGAAGTCCCGCCAGACGCTCTTCCGGAACCTCGAGTTCCACGCGGACGATCCGTGAGGGATGATCCACCTCGCATTCCACGACTTCTTCCGGCCGCTGCAGAACTCCTTCCGACACGAGGAAGCCGACGAAAAGCTCGCGGAGGTGCGTGGGCAGCGTCGCAATGGAAAGAATCTCCTCGTCGTTCACGAAGAGGGTATACGGGGACTCTCGGGCCAACGAGATGACCGTCGGCTCCAGCTTGTCCTTGGAATACCGTTGCGCCGCAACCTCGACCGTAAGTTTCGGGCCGGCGTCTTCGCCGCTCACCGCCAACGATGTCCCCTTTTTCGCTTCCGAGCGATCAGAGCGTCGGCGACGTTTCCATGCGTCCCGGCGCGACTGCGTCGGCGGCCGATGTGTCGGCTGCCGGACCCCGCAAAGCCGAGTTTGGTTATCCGCCCGACCCGAGAGACAAAGAGCTCACCGGGTCGACAAACACGGCCCCTTTCCTGCCTTCAGCAAAAAAATAGCGCTCCGTTGCCCGCGCTGTCAAGCTCAATCCTTCTTCCGAGCGCAGCCGAACCCAGGCGTGGCACGCTTGGGATACGTCGTACGGCGGCCGCCATCGAACCGAGCGTGACGGGATCTCCGCGCCGGCGGATCTTCGTCCGACCCCCTCCCCCGGCGTTGGGAAGCACGAGAGGCGTTCGGCGCGCGGGCGGTGATGGTCTTCTATGGAGCCGGGCATGCGTGGAACTCTAACATTACGTGCGATATCGCTCTATTACCGGTAAGCCGAAACACTCCGGGCGGTTACGACGTCAACGCGGAAGAAAGTTCTTGACTCTCGACTATATGAGTGATATTCGGTTTTGCGCGAAGGTGAAGATATACCGGGCGTAACGGCCCGACTCTCGGAGTTTCTCGATGGATTCCACCGGACCGCCCGGAAGCGCCGGACCTGAGGTTTCTTCCAACAAACGGAGAAATCCCGCAACCGACCGAAAACGTCAACGAATCCTGGAATCAGCCGAACGGATCTTTGCCGCCCGCGGCTTCTACGATACGACTATCGCCGACATCTCGGGCGATTCCGGCGTACACGGAGCGTCCATCTTCCAATACTTCAAGACCAAAGAGAACCTGATCGTCACCATTCCTGAACGGCATCTTCAAGAAACTCTCGCCGGCATCACCGAGCATCTGCAGGGGATGAAAGGCGCCGAACCCAAGATACGGAAACTCCTCTGGCATCAGCTCCGGGATCTCTCCATCAACAAGAACTACACGTCGATTCTCTTGCGCGAACTTCGGACACTGCCTGCCTTCTATCACTCGCCGGCATATGAAATGATCAGACAATACAGCGCTTTCGCCGCCGAGGCCGTGCGGGAGGGCATACGAGACGAAGAGGTCGACCCCGGCGTAGAGGTTATTCTCGTCCTCGAGATGATTTTCGGCGCGATCGACAGCATTGTTCTGCGCCGGCTCTTCTTCGACGAGGTCTATGATCCCAATGAGGCCGCCGACGCGCTCTGCTCCCTTATAAAGGCGGCCATCTGGAAGCGCGACGGGCAGAAAGAAAACGAAAACGGCGACGAACCGAGCCGCGGAGAGATCAGGCGACGTACGATCATGAAGGTGGCCTCGGAGGTTTTCGGCAAGAAGGGATACGGCGGCGCCACCATCTCGGAAATAGCCGGGAAGGCCGGCATTGCGGAAGCGTCCGTCTACCAGTATTTCAAGAGCAAGGAAGAACTGCTTCTGTCGGTGCTCGGCACCTGGTTCATCGAATTGGCCGACGAGTTGGAGCGCGTCTTCTCGGGGTCCTTGACCCCGTATGAACGGCTTATATACCTGCTGAGAAGATGGGCGCTCGATTTCCACATCCGCGAGTGGGAGACCCGCGTCCTGATACTGGAGCTCTACCGGAATCCCAAGTTCTACGAATCACAGGAATACGAGAATACACGGAAATTCTGGCGACTGATACGGTCGACCGTCGAGGCCGGACAAGAGAGCGGCCACTTTCGGAAGGATTTCCAAATCGACTACTACATGCATCTGGTTCAGGGGGCGTTCGAGCACGAGGCGCTCGCCCGCATGATGCTCTCCAGGAAGCAACCCGCCGTCACCCGTACAGAGCAGCTGATCAACTTGCTCCTCCGAGCCGTAAAGGCTTAACGCAGCCGACGCCGGGCGCCCAAGCCGGCGATGTGAGGAATGGGAATGAGCGTGAACCGGAGCGCCCCGACATCTCCCGACTCCGAGTCCCTCCGGTGGGCTCGAGCACGGGCCGTGGGTCGCGTGATTGTCACGCTCATTGCGGCCGTCTCCGGTCTGTTTGCCGTCACGGCCGTCGGCTTCGGCGTCTTCGGAGTCGTTTTGGCGCTCTCATCGGACGGCGGCGGCTTTGTCGGAGAAGAAGGCTTCTACGCGAGCGCCCTGTTTCTTGTCGGCCTCGGGTATATTGTGGCCGGCGTTGTTTCGGGGATCGCGGCCTACATGTGTTGGGCGCTCTTGGGTAGGCCTCGCTTTCGCATCCCCGGTTCCCGGAGTGGATGAAGTTCCGGCTGATCGCGGCCGCTCGGAAAATGTCGACCGTTACTCCGTCGCGGCGTCCGTGACGCGAGACGCTTCCGGGCTTGTGCGACCGAAGTGAAGGGAGATGACAATGAGATATCTTTCGGCGTTGCTTGTGTGCGTTGCGATGGCGCTCTTGGCCTCAACCCATTCGATGGGAGAAGAATCGGCCGTGAGGTTCGGCGCTCTGTACAACTTGACGGGCGGCATGGCGCCCATAGACGCTCCCGCGTGCCGAGGTTCCATGCTTGCAGCCAAGCTGATCAACGCAAAAGGCGGGATCTTGGGCGGAAGAAAGCTTGAACTCGTCGTGATCGATACGAAGTCCGACATTCCCGCGGCCGAGGAAGGCGCGAAAAAGCTCGTTTCCCTCGGCGTCACCGCGGGCCTCGGATACTGCGACACCGATTACGTCATTGCCGCCGCGCCCGTATTTCAGAGTCACGGCATTCCGTTTCTCACGACAGGCGCGACGGATCCTGCGCTGCCCGAAAGAATCGGCCGATTCATGTTTATGACGCCGTTCGGCGATAACGATCAAGCCTATGCAATGGCGGACTTCGCGTACGAGAAGCTCGGGGCTCGAAACGCGGTCCTGTGGATCAACTCGTCAACGGATTTCACCAGAGTCCTGGCCCGGTACTTCAAAGAGCGGTTCCATCATCTCGGGGGCGCGGTCGACGACGAAGAACGATTCACAACCGGGCAAGACGACTTCACCGAAGCAATCGAACGTCTCAAGAAACTCGCACCCCGGCCGGATGTGGTATTCATCTCGGGTAATCCCCAAGACGCGGTTCCGACGGTGACCGCCTTGCGTCGAGCGGGAATAGCGCTTCCGATTCTGAGCGGAGACGGGTTTGACTCGAATCTCCCGGACCGCCTTCCCAGTCGGCGGGACGCGGACGGAGTCTACTTCGCCGCGCACGCTTATTATGGGTCCGAGAGGCCCGAAGTTCTCGAGTTTGTGAAAGCGTACAAAAAGGAATATGGAAAAGACCCCGAGAATTCGTACGCCGCGCTCGGATTCGACGCCGTGAACCTCTTGGCCGAGGCCGTTCGCATAATCCGGAGCGCGGACGGGGCTTCCACGGCCGAAGCGCTGCCTCTTGTGCGAAAGTTCGAGGGCGTGAGCGGCGAGATATCGTTCTCCGGACAAAGCCGGGTTCCGATCGTCCCCGTCAACATCGTCGGAATACGGAACGGCACAGACAAGGTGATGACGACCTGGGTCCGCTAGGGTCGGGGCCGGCGAATCACGACCTCCCCTCACGCTCGCCTCTTATTCCGAAATTTTGGAAAAGTTCGATGCAGCCGGGCGTCTCCCACTCTCGCGGAGAGTGAGGAAGACGCCGGCATGAAGACCGCCCTCGGGGGATTACCCCCTAACATACTGAGATTAGCAGAATTACGGGATTGTTATGAATCTGCTTGACATGGTATACGTTATGAATTCATAATGTATACACGCTTGCAGCAGCGGTTTGTTGCCCCCCCGTCAGTCAATGCGACCCGGCCTGAGGACCGGATCCGATAATTCCGACAATTAGAGGACCAAACCCGATGTCCGCCAATGCCGATTTTGGGAAGATGCTTGAGCCGGTCCGGATCGGACCTTTTACCGTGTCCAACAGAGTGAAGTACGCGGCCTGTTCCATATCCAATTTCAATGACGGAAACGGCTTCTACACGGAGAGGGAATTCGCCCGGATGGAAGTGATCGCGCGCACAGGATGCGGGATCATCACCAATCAAGGGGCCTACCCCGACCCCAAGGGCGAAGGCAAGGCGTACTATCGGCAGCTGGCTCTCTACGACGATAAGTTCATTCCCGGCTTTCAGCGGGTGGCCGACATGTTGAAGTCCCAGGGGGCCGTTGCGGTGCAACAACTCCTGCACGGCGGCAGGTATGGCGGCATCGACCTCGATTACTGCCTTCAACCGTCCGCGGTTCCGCAGACGTTGAAGCACTTTCGCCCTCCCCGTGAAATCACGCGCGATGAGATCAAGCAGGTGATCGACGACCACGTTTCGGCGTCGCGGCGCGCGGTCAAGGCCGGCTTCGACGGGATAGAAATCACCAGCTTTCAGGGATACTTGCTCGCCAACTTCCTGTCGAGTTTCACCAACAAGCGTGAGGACGAATACGGAGGGAGCATCGAAAACCGCGGCCGCTTCATGGTCGAGATGCTCAAGGCGATTCGCGAAGAGATCGGATCGGACAAGCTCCTAATCGTCCGCCTCAACGGCGAGGAACTCATGGACGAGTACGGGGGAACCACGCCCGAGGAATGCGTCGAGTTTATGCGCATGGCAGAGCAGGACGGCGGAGTTGACATGATCAGCGTGGTGGTGGGCTGGCACGAATCGCGGTACGGCGCGTTGGGACGAGATCTTCCGGTCGATCATTGGGTTCATCTCGCTCGGAACGCCAAGGAAAAAGTGACGATTCCCATTGCGTTCGGACCTCGATGTCGGGATCCGCGCCTTGCAGAGCAGCTCATGCGGGAGGGTGTCTTCGAATTCTGGGAGGTCTGCCGTCCGTTCCTGGCCGATCCCCGGCTTCTCCACAAGATCAAGGCCGGCGCGTTGGATGAAGTCAAACCATGCCTGGGAGGGCTCACCTGTCTCGCTCGGATGTTCAACAATCTGCCGTACGTGTGCGAGGTCAATCCCGCTCTGGGTCATGAATACGAAGCGTCCTACGCGGTTACGCCGGCGCCGATGTCCAAGCGCGTGCTCGTCGCCGGGGGAGGACCGGCCGGTCTCGAGTATGCGCTGATTGCGGCCAAACGCGGCCATCGGGTGAGTGTGTACGAGAGAAGCGCTTCGCTCGGCGGTCAGCTCGTCATGGCGGCCAAAGAGATCTCCCGCGGCAACACCATGATGGAACTGGTGTCGAGCTACGAGACCAACCTCGGAAAGCTCGGTGTGGATATCAACCTGGAAACCGCGCTGACTCCCGAGGTGGTCCGGCGGGAGCGACCGGACGTCGTGGTCCTTGCTACGGGCGCTCGGGTCGATACGACGACGATTCCGGGGTACGACGAGCGGCCCAATTATCTCTCCGTGCACGACGTGTTGGGAAACGGCGACCAAGCGGGCGATCGAGTCGTGGTGCTGGGCGGAAATCGTGCTGGTCTGGTGCTCGCCGAATACCTGGCTGTCCGCGGCAAGGATGTAACTCTCATCGAAGAAAGTAAGAAGATCGCCGGCGACGTGACGATCACGTTCAAGTGGCGTCACAAAGCGTGGGTCAAGGAGCACGGCGTCAACGTCAAGGAAGGGATCACGATCCTCGAGTACGCGTCGAACGGCGTGAAGATCGCCAATGCCGAAGGTGTGGAAGAATTCGTCGAAGGCGAAACGATCATCGCGGCTCGCCCTTGGAAATCCGCCAACGACTTGTACTTCCGCATTGAGAGCCTAGTGGATGAGCTCTATATCGTCGGGGACGCAGTCATGCCGCGATCGCTTTCGACTGCGATTCACGAAGGATACAGGCTGGGCGCGAACGTGTAGGCGCCGAACGGCAGCGGCGGGATTCAGGGCGCCTCTTCATGAATCCCAAATACATGAACGGCGTGTCGGTCGAACTGATCGACCGAAGGTTCTCATCGGAACCAAGCGGAACTCTGATGTGAGAGGGTGAGGAGCCTTTCAATGATACCGGCTAAAGCAGGGTCCGCGGACACCGCGTCGAAGACCGAGTCCGCTTATCGACAATTGAGGAAGTCCATCATTCTGGGTGAGATAGCCGACGGTGAGCGACTCCTCGAGACAGTCCTCGCCTCGAAGATGAACGTCAGCCGAACGCCGATCCGTGAGGCGTTGCAAAAGTTGGCGGCCCAGGGATTTGTTCGGGCGATCCCCCGAGCCGGCTATGTGGTTGAGCGTCTCAGCGAAAGCGACATCGAAGACCTGTATCGAACTCGGATCGCGCTCGAGCAGACCGCCTGCAAGTGGGCAGCGGAGAAACTGACGGCCGAGGAGACGGCTCGCCTTGAGCACAACCTTGAAGAGACTGATAGGGCGATCAGGCGAAATCGAACGGAGAATATGATCGAGCTGGACATGCAGTTCCATCATATTCTGTGTCAGGCCGCGAAAAGCCGCACCATGTATAGGTTGAGCAGGATTCTCAACGATCGAACGTTGAAATTTCGGATCGCGTGCATCCATTTTGCGGATGTGGCCCAAAGAGCTCGGGACGGCCATTGGGCCGTGTTCGACGCCCTGCGGTCGAAGGATCCGGATGCGATCGATCGCTCGGTGATGGAACATTTGGAGCAAGCCAAGACAGACATTCTTCAGTACCTGGCGGGGGCTCGCTCCGCGTCCTTTGTCAGAGACGACGATTTTCAATTGTAACGCTGTCGGCCGGTAAGGAAGGAAACGCGATCTCGCGGGCGATCTCACGCCGCGGAGAGACCATGTATGAAGTGCGATTCCACGGACGAGGCGGACAAGGCGCGGTCTTGGCCTCGAAGATACTGGCGAAGGCGCTTGCCGCGGAAGGTCGCCATGTTAAAGCGATCCCCTCGTTCGCATTCGAACGAAGAGGCGCGCCGGTCGAGGCGTATCTCCGATTTGACGACCGCCTGATCAGGCAGAACACCAACGTGTACACGCCGAACTGCATCATCTGTCTCGATCCGAGTCTCCCCCGGTCGGTGGACATCTTCGAGAATCTTCAGGACAACGGGGTCCTTGTCCACGCCACGAGGCGACCCATTGACGAGCTCAACCTGCCCGGGACCGTCACTCGGGCCGGTTTATGCGACGCGTTCGGGCTTGCGCTGAAGATTTTCGGCCGCCCGATTACCAACTCGGTCATGCTGGGCGCGTTTGCCCGCACCACCGGGCTCGTTTCCGTCGAATCATTATGTAAAGGTATGGCATCAGTAGACTTTCGTGACGCGGCCCTTGATAAAAATGTTGCCGCTGTGACCGAAGGCTGCGAGCAGACGCAGGTAATTGATCTCAATCGGAAGGAAGCTTCATGAAACGCGAGGCGCGAAAACCTTTTGACGCATCTTCGATTCCGCGAAATTTGTGCCCGATCGCGGTCGAACCTACCCGTCTTCAGACCGGGGATTGGCGTGCGATGAGGCCGCAGGTGGATCGGGAGAAGTGCGTCAAATGCGGCACGTGTTGGGTCTACTGCCCATGCCAGTGCATCAAGGAAAAAGCGACCTGGTTCGAAGCCGATCTGACCATCTGTAAGGGATGCGGAGTATGCGCGGCCGAGTGCCCGCACGGCGCGGTCACTCTTGTGGAAGAGACCAAGGAGTAGACATGCCGGAAACGATCGTATGCGACGGCAATGAGGCGGCGGCTCGGGCGGTGGCGCTTGCCCGGCCGGACGTCTGCGCGGTCTATCCGATCACGCCCCAGTCCTCGCTGGCCGAGTATCTATCCAAGTTCGTGAGCGACGGGACCTTGGACGCCGAGTTGATGGACGTTGAAGGCGAACACAGCGTGCTCTCGGTGCTCCAGGGAGCGTGCCTGGCCGGCGCGCGCACGTTCACCGCGAGCTGCGGCCAGGGACTGGCATTTATGTTCGAGCCCTATTTCCGGACGGCTCCGATGCGTCTTCCCATCGTCATGTCCATCGTGACCCGCGACGGCATCACGCCGCAATGCGTGTGGGGAGGCCATCAGGATGCGATGACGGTCCGGGAGACGGGGTGGATACAGATGTACTGCGAGACCGTCCAGGAGGTGCTCGACACCATCATCATGGCGTACCGAATCGCGGAAGACCGGAGCGTCATGCTTCCCGTGAATGTCTGCCACGACGGAAACTATTTGTCGTACGGCGTGGAGCGGGTCGAATTGCCGGATCAAGTCGAAGTGGACGCGTTCCTCGGCGAGAAGAACATCAACTGGCACGTTGCGCTGGACCCCGAGCGGCCCATGGGCGTAGACCCGTTGACGGGTGGCGCCGGCGGCCCCGGCGTGCAAATGTTCATCAATTATCGGCAGGGTCACTGCGAGGCCATGCAGGCGGCGCTACAGGTCATAACCGACGTGCACGATGAATGGGAGCGGCGCTTCGGCCGGCGGCACGCCCCGTTGATCGAGGAGTATCGCCTCTCCGACGCCGAGTTCGCGCTGGTGACCATCGGCGGAATGACCGGCGCGGCCAAAGACGCGGTGGACGCTGCTCGGGACGCGGGCGCCAAAGTCGGATTGATCAAAGTGAAAACCTATCGGCCCTACCCGGTCGAGGCCATGAGCCGCGCGCTTTCGGGACTCGACGCGGTCGGCGTCGTGGATCGCTCGGTCAGTTTCGGCTGGAACTGCGGACCGGTCTATCAGGATGTCCTGGGGACATTGCACCGAACTGGACGCCGCATGTGCGCGGTCAGCTTCATCGGAGGCCTGGCCGGCGCGGACCTGACGGTCGACCATTTCCAACGAGCCATCGAGGAGACCGCTCGCGCGGCGGGCGCCCCTGAGACATTCCGATCGGAGCCGATCTGGCTTAACGAGACGGATTGAGCGACGGTGAATCATGCCCGACACCAAATACCTGATCATAGGCGCCTCCCACGCGGGTCTCACGGCCCTCAACGCGATACGCGCGTTCGATCCTGAGGGTTCCATTCTCATGGTCAATCAAGAGGACACGCTCCCCTACTCGCCGACCGTCCTGCCCCACGTGGTTTCGGGACGAATCGAGGCCGCGCGGATCTTCCTGCGTGACGACGAATATTTCGCCAAGAAAGACGTGCGCTTCCTCAGGAATACGAAGGTCGTGTCGATCGATTCGGGCGAGTCTTCCGTCGGGCTCGCTTCCGGGAAGCGTGTCTCGTTCGAGAAGCTCCTGATCGCGACGGGTTCCCGTCCCGCAAGAGTCGCCCTTCCGGGCGCGGATGAGGTTCCCACGTACGTGCTGAGAACGCTCGATGACGCCCTCAGGCTGAAAGACGCGGCTCAGTCGGCCCGCTCGGCGCTCGTCATCGGCGGAGGGCTCGTGGGACTGCACGCCGCGGAAAGCCTACACACGCTCGGTGTCGAGGTAACCGTGGTCGAAATGGCCGAGAACCTGCTGGGCGAGTATTTCGATCCGGCCTCGTCGTCGTCGATCGAGGAGATCTTTGTCGAACACGGAGTGAAAATATTCACGCGCGAGCGCGTGGCCGAGCTCCGCCCTTCGTCGTCGGGACTCGCGGCGACCACGGCCGGCGGGACCGAGCTGAGCGCGGATTTTGTCGTCCTCGCGGTCGGTGTCGGTCCCCGGCTTGATCCGGTCCTGGGCACAGGCGTCGAAACGGATCGGGGAATTATCGTCGACGACTTGATGCAAACCAACCGCGACAACATCTGGGCAGCGGGGGACGTCACGCAGGCTCGGAGCTTTTTCCAAACGAGCCTCGAAGTGAATCCCGTGTTGCCGGACGCGGTCGATCAGGGCCGCATTGCGGGGATGGTGATGAGCGAAGATCCCTATGTGCGACCCTATTCCGGCGCCGTGCCTCAGTATGTCTTCACCTTTTTCGGCAGTCGCGCGTTCTCCGTCGGGCTCAACCCCGGCCGGGCGGAAGGCGGCCATGAAATCCTCGAATTCCACGACGAAGACGATCGGGTTCATCGCACGTTCATCTTTTCCGACGAGCGGCTTGTCGGCGCGGTAGGCATGAACACGCCGCTCAGGCCGGGCATTCTCTGGAAGCTTGTGAAAGACCGGACGCGGCTGGGGCATCTGAAAAAGCGATTCCTCGAAGCCCCGCAAGAAGCTGAAATCTCGGCCTGTTGCCTACCGAAAGGGGCGACGGAATGACCGCGGAAGACGTCTATCAAAGGCCGGCGGGTCATCTGAACTCCCTCGAGAACGGATATCGCGCCAACGACCCTCTGGTGGAGACACTCAAGACAGTCGGCCGACTTCAGGCGACTTCAAGAGCGGATGGTCGATGCGAACACGGTTGCGGAAAGCGGCTGACGCCAATTGAAGACGAGACGGCGCTGCGCCGTCCTCGAGAAGGGGTCTTCGGAACGCGGCTCCTTTCTCGGCAAATGCTAAGGAGAGCGAAGTGGGAGACATCTACGATACGATAGCGATACACGCGGACAAGTGCGACGGATGCCGCAAATGCGTGGAAGCCTGTTCATGGACGAGAGCGAAATCGTCGGACCCGGCTGATTCCGCCATTCGCCTCGGGTACGACCGGGAGAACGATCGGTGGGACGTCGCGTTGTGTCGGCAATGCGCGGAGCCCCGCTGCGTCGACTGTTGCCCGTCGGGAGCGCTTTCCAAGGACGAATCGACGGGCGCTGTCCGGTGGGATGAAGACCGCTGCGTTCACTGCGGGTTGTGCGCCTTGGCGTGTGTTTCGGGCGGGATAACGACGCATCCATCGTCCGGCGCAGTCGTCAAATGCGATCTCTGCCGCGGCGAAGCGGCCTGTGTGGCCGCGTGCTCCCGCGGGGCCCTCGAGTTCAACAAGATTTCGCCCATATATCGAACCTGTGCGGATTCCGAAGATCTGGTGGTCCCGGGCATCTCGACCTGCCTCGGATGCAATTCGGAGTTGCTACTCCGGCACACCTTGAGACGAATGGGTCCGGATACGATTGTGGCGTCTCCGCCCGGCTGTCTCGCGGGAGTGGGCCTTGTGGGCCACAACGGTATGACCGGCTGCAAGATACCCTCGTTCCACCCTCTTCTGACAAATACGGCTTCGATGCTCGCCGGCGCAAAACGGTACTACAACCGAATCGGCCGGGACGTGACCATGCTCGCCATGGCGGGTGACGGCGGGTCGGCGGATGTGGGGTTCCAATCACTCTCCGGCGCGGCCGAACGCGGCGAACAGATGGTGTACATCTGCGTGGACAACGAAGGCTACATGAACACCGGCGCGCAACGCTCCGGCACCACGCCGTACGGTTCGTGGACCTCGACCACTCCGGTGGGAGCGGCCATGAGAGGCAAGGGCCGTGACGCAAAACCGCTTCCCCTTCTGATGGCGCTGCATAACTGCGAATATACGGCAACGGCTTCGACCGCGTTCATACAGGACTATTACGAAAAGCTGGACAGAGCGATCCTCGCGGCGAAGAAGGGCATGGCCTATCTCCATGTTTTCTCGCCGTGCCCCACGGGATGGCGCTTTCAGCCGTCCATGTTGATTGAAATAGCCCGGAAGGCCGTGGAAACCAACATATTTCCTTTGTGGGAATACGAACACGGAAAACTGCGCTTGACCCGATCCGTCGAGAATCCCGCGCCGGTGGAAGAATATCTTTCACTGCTCGGGAAGTTCCGCCATCTGGACGAGAAACAGATTTGCCATATCCAGCGCAGCGTTGAAGCGCACATCGACCTGCTCCAACGATTCACCCGCGCCATCGAGTCCGAGGATGTGAGCGCGGCCTGTTGACCGCGCCGGGCGCCTCGGTAGGACCGGCGTGATGAAGCGAATCCCGACTCGCTGGAACAGATATATGAAGCTCTCGAGCTCATAGCACCACAGATCGGATCGGTTCCGAGGATGAGCCGGGCCGCCCCCGACGGCGACTCCGGCGGAGCCGCATCAACGCATACGGTCCAACCGTCCCTATTACGCAGGCGCCTCCGTTTCGGCCGCGAGCGGTTGCAGTCCGCCTAACGGCAGGGGGCCTGGAGGAGAGCGTGGAATTGAAACACATCGTCAACATCGAAGACGCTCGACGATCGGCCAAACGGCGGCTGCCGAGGATGATCTTCGAGTTCGTCGACGGCGGAGCCGAGGATGAGCAGGCGCTTCGAGCAAACCGAAATGCGTTCGATGATGTGGTGTTTCAACCGCGCGTGCTTGTCGAGGTGTCACGGAGAGATCAATCGACCACGGTGCTCGGCGCTGATCTGAAAACGCCCGTCCTGCTCGCGCCGATCGGTCTGACGCGGCTCGTCTCCCGCGAAGGGGAGCTGGCCGCGGCCCGCGCCGCCGGCAAAGCCGGCGCGGTCTTCATCGTCAGCACCGCGTCGAGTTTCACCATCGAGGAGGTGGCCGCGGTGGCCGGCGGTCCGCTCTGGTTCCAGCTCTACCTTTCGCAGGATCGAGACATCAGCAGGTCTCTTGTGGAGCGAGCCCGTCAGGCGGGCTATCAAGCGCTCTGCCTCGCGGTGGACATGCCCGTCTCCGGCAAGCGTGAACGGGATATCCGCAGTGGGATGACCGTGCCTCCGCGCATCCGGTTGCGTAACGTGCTGGACTGCTCGTGGAGATTTGCCTGGATGAAGGATTTCCTCTTCGGGGAACGGGTGACGCTGCGCAACTTCCTGGGCTTGGCCGAAGGCGACAGCGCCTCGTCCTTGGCGACGTTCGTGAACACGAAGGTCTTGAGCGCGGCGGCAACCTGGGAAGATCTGAAGTGGCTGAGATCCCTGTGGAAAGGACCGCTCGTCATCAAGGGGATCGTTACGGTTGAAGACGCTGTGAAAGCGGCGGATATCGGCATCGACGGCATTGTTGTCTCCAACCACGGCGGGCGGCAGCTCGACGGAGCGCCGGCTACCCTTCATGCGCTCCCGGAGATCGCGGACGCGGTGGGCGACAGGCTCGAAGTGCTCCTCGACGGCGGCGTCCAACGTGGAGCCGATGTGGTCAAGGCGGCGGCTCTCGGCGCCCGGGCGTGCCTCGTGGGCCGAGCGTATCTCTGGGGCCTGACCATAGGCGGTGAGGCGGGTGTGGAACGCATTTTTGAGATTCTCAGTGATGAAATCGATCGGACGCTGGCCTTGATAGGGAGGCCGCGGTTGAGCGACGTGGATCGATCGGCGGTTCGCGTTGGAGGCTTTGCTGTGGATTGACCCCCTTGCGCCCTCATTACCGGCCGATATTCGGACACCGAAACGGTCGGAACAGAACGGGAGGTAACTGAATGAAGAAATCAGCTATTGCGGCCCTTTTCATCGGTGTGTTTTTCGTCTTTGTCGGGACGAGTCCCGGCGTATGCGCCGATCCCATTGTCCTCACCTACTCCAGCGGTTACGGCGACACCTTTTCGCTCTCGTTGACCGACATCTGGTGGGCGAAAGAGGTCGAGAAACGCACGAAGGGCAAAGTGAAAATCCAGTTCTACTGGTCACAGGGGCTCGCCAAGATCCCCGAATCCCTCGAGGCGGTAAGCACGGGTCTGGCCGACATCGCGTTTATGGCGGTCGGGTACTTTGGAGGGCAACTGCCCCTCACGACGGCCTCGTCACTCTTCTACCTGGCGGAAAAGCCCGACGCGGTCTCCCGGGCGCTCATGGAGATGTATCGGACCGTTCCCGCGTTCAAGAACGAGCTCGAAAAGAAGAACAATATCCGGCCCATCCTCTTCTCCGGCACGACGCCCCTGATCTTCGGTTCCCGCAAGCCCTGGACGTCGTTCGAGGACTTCAAAGGGAAGAAGATTCGAAGCTTTCCCGGGCTTGAGAAGCCCTTGGCGAAATTGGGCGCCATTCCCGTCGCCATCTCCTTCGGCGAGCTCTATGTGTCCCTGGAACGGGGAGTGGCCGACGCGTACACGGGCACAATGTGGGACTTGGCCGCGGCGGCGCGATTGTACGAAAAGGCGCCGTACATCCTCGATCTGGGCGTCGGACCCTACGCAGCGGCCGCTACCTTCATTAACCTCGACAAGTGGAAGCGGCTTCCCGACGATGTGAAGAAGGTGATGGAAGAGATCGCCGAGGAGGCGCTGCTCAAGCAGCCGGAACTCTTCATGAAGGCGGACAAAAAGGCCTACGAACTATACAAAGAGGCCGGGGTCAAAACCGTTGTTTTCTCGGACAAAGACAAGGCCGAACTGAAGAACATGATCGTGCCGGCGCAATGGGAGGACTGGATCGCCGAAATGGAGGAGAAAGGCCTCCCCGGCAAGGAGTTCTTCAAAGCGTACAAGGCGGCGGTCGAAAAGTACAACGGCGAATCCACATACGAAAGCCCGTTCAAACGGTTCCCCGATCTGCAACTGAAGTAAATGACGCGCCGCGGAGCGCATTGACGACCCCTTCCTGCTTGAAGCGGGAAGGGGTCTCCAGAAGGATACCTCGACAAGGTATCGATTGGTCGTGCTATGAGTCGAGCGTACGGGAAAATATGGGCCGGCCTCACCGGCCGTTTGAACATGAGGTCTCTGTTGCAGGTATGTCTCATCGTTTCGATGGCCAACTGCTTCCTGATGGTGCTCGTCACCATTGTGGACGTATTGAGCCGGCACCTGCTCAAACAGCCGGTGCCGGGAGTCATCGAGCTAAATGAAGTCCTTATGATCGGAATCGTCTTTCTCGGGCTTGGAGTGGCGCAACAAGAGCAGACCCATATTCGCGCGGAATTGTTTGTTTCCCGACTGTCGCCCAAGCGAAAGAGGATCCTCGATATCGTAGGGCTCTTTTTTTCGCTGGGCTTCTGGATGATAGTGCTGACGCAAGCCGTTCCGAGGGCCTGGGATTCGTTCATGATCGGGGAGTACCGCGAGGGGCTCATCAAGTTTCCATTGTGGCCTGCCAGGCTGATGCTGGCGGTCGGCGTGTTGGTCATGTGCATGCAGGTGGTGATCGACATACGGGACTCGTTGGCCGCCGAGGTATGACCGGTCCGGATTAAGTGGGTCGGAACGAAGGAAGATCTGAATGGAACCTCACGTGCTCGGATTTTTGGGAATAGTGTGCGCCTTCATCCTCATAAGTTTGAGCATTCCGGTTGCGGTCAGCCTGGGTGTGATCGGACTCGTCGGCACGATGATCCTGAAAGGGACGCATGTGGGCCTCAATCTCGGCGGTATTGTTCCATTTTCGAGTGTCGCGTCGTACCTGCTGACCATAATCCCGCTCTTTCTGCTGATGGGCTCGTTTGCCATGGCCTCGGGCATTTCCCGTGACGCATATGACATCGGCCAAAAGTGGCTCGGATTCCTGCCGGGAGGGCTCGCTTCCGCAACGGTGGCCGGATGCGCCTTATTTGCCGCGACCAGCGGTTCGAGTGTCGCCACGTCCGGCGCCATGGGAAAGATCGCCATCAAGGAGATGAGACGATACGGCTATTCGCGCAGTCTCGCCTGCGGTTCGGTCGCAGCCGGCGGGCTGCTGGGCGTCATGATTCCTCCGAGCATCATCTTGGTCCTGTATGGGATTATCGTCGAACAGTCCGTGGGTAAACTCCTTCTTGCCGGGGTTGTCCCCGGAATTCTCACCGCGGCCGTGTTTGTATCCGGTATCACTGTTGTCGCCCTGAGAGACCCGTCGGTCGCCCCGAGAGCGGAAGGAGTCGGCTGGAAGGAGAGAATACGGAGCCTCAAGGGCGGTGTCGGTATAGCTGTCTTGATCCTCGGCGTGCTCGGGACCCTCTACGCGGGGATCCTCACGCCGACCGAGGCCGGTTCGGTCGGCGCGTTCGTCGCCTTCATCATCTTTCTCATACGAAATCGCAACTGGAGCGAATTTATTCTCGCGATCAAGGAATCTGCTCAGATAACCTGCTCGATCTTCGCGATTTTGATCGGCGCGTCCCTCTTTTCCAAGTTTCTCGTATTGGCGCGAGTCCCCACCTATACGGCGACGATGATGATCGGCCTGGATGTGCCTCCGATCGTGCTTCTCATGCTCATCGTGCTCGTCTACGTTCTCCTCGGCATGTTTCTGGATCCCGTATCCACCATGGTGTTGACGCTGCCCCTCTTTTTTCCCGTTATCGTAAGCGTGGGGTTCGATCCCATTTGGTTCGGCGTCGTTGTGGTGATTCTCATTGAAATCGGTTTGATTACGCCGCCGGTCGGATTCAATGTGTACGTCATCAAGGGGCTTGTGCCGGACGTGCCGTTGGAGACGGTGTTTCGCGGCGTAGTGCTGTTCATCTTCATGGAACTGGTAGTTTTGGCGCTCCTGGTGCTTTTCCCACAGATATCGCTGTGGTTGCCGTATGCGCTGCTCTGATTCCACACTGCAGAGCGCGAAGTACGGCCGGGATCGCCGCACGCTCGCCCCGAACGCTCACACTGTCGCTTAAGGCGACTCATTTGATCATGGGAGAAACCGGCCGTGGGCCGGCAGAAGCTCCCGGGACGTAACGCAGAAGGAGGATGTTCATGAAACTCGGTCGAGGAATGTCAATAGCAGCGTCGGCAGGGCTGATCGCGCTGCTGCTCGTTGGGGTAACCGCCGCTGTAGCAGCGGAGCCGGTCAAACTGAAGGCGGTTACCTTCCAGGGGAAGCAGGTCGCGTTTGTGGACGCGTTCTTCATCTACAAGGATATCCTTGCCAAGGAAGCCAAGGACACGGTAACCATAGAATACCTGGGCGGTCCCGAAGCCATACCGCCGTTCGAGCAGATCGAGTCGGTCAAGAACGGGGTTGTGGATATGGCGTTACTGCCGGCCGCGTATTATGTGCCGCAAATGCCGATAGCCGACGCGGTCAAGCTCTCCGAACTGACGCCGTGGGAAGAGCGAAAAACCGGCGCGTACCGGTTCATCAACGAACAGCATCAAGCGCAGGTGAACTGCTACTATTTGGGCAAATTCACCAACGGCATCAAGTTTCATCTTTATCTGAACAAGAAGATAGACAAGCCCGACCTGTCCGGGCTCAAGATTCGAGTGACCCCGGTGTATAAGCCCTTTGTGGAAGCCTTGGGCGGCATTCCCATAACGACCGCTCCCGGCGAAGTGTACACGGCCTTGGAACGAGGCGTGGTCGACGGATACGGTTGGCCTTCGATCAAAATCTCGGACTTCGGGTGGCATGAGGTGACCAAGTATATCGTCGATCCCGGATTCTATCAGGTTGATGTGGGATTGGTGGTGAATCTGGATAAATGGAACAAGCTGCCCGCGGATGTGAAGAAGGCCCTGATCGACGCGGCGAAGAAGACCGAACACGCCGCCTCGGATCACTACGCCAAGCTCATCAAGGAAGAACGAGCGTTCATTCTTGAAAAGGGGGTCGAGCCGATCACCTTTTCCGCAGAGGAAAAAAAGACCTACATCGACACCGCGTACGACGCCGGCTGGAAGCAGGTCATGAAGCGTGCGCCCGAACTCGCCAAAGAATACAAGAAACTCATCACCAAGCAATCCCAATAATCCCCGGCGGCGGTGCGGCCGAACTTCGGTCGCTCCGCCCAACCGGCCGACGGTGACACATGTTTATTGTGCGAACGCTGTCCAAGCTGGAATATCGGATTGTGCAGATCATGGCCGTCGCAGCGGGGCTTCTTCTCCTGTTCATGATGTTTGCCATTTGTTACGAAGTTGTGCTGAGGTACCTGCTTTTTCGACCGCCTGTCTGGGTAACGGAAGTCACGGAATACATTCTGCTCTATTGCACCTTTCTCGGCGCCCCGTGGCTCTTGCGGGAGAACGGTCACGTCAGGGTGGATGTTGTGACAAGTCGACTTCGGCCGAACGCACGACGGTTCATGCGCGGCGTCACATCGACTATGGGAATCGCGATTTGTCTCATCCTGTTCTATTTCAGCTCCGCCATCACATGGGACTATTACACAAGAGGGCTTCCCGTCATCAAAACGCTCTCCGTGCCGAAGTTCCTGCTGGTCGGCGTAATTTCCGCGGGCTGCTTCTTTCTTGCGGCCGAATTCTTGAGGCAGCTGATCGGGGCGTGTATGGAGCCTCCACCGGACGCGGAGGAAAAACTATCGACGTGACCGGCCCCAACCTGTGAAATCTTCGAGAACTGGTAATGGTTCACCGGGCTTGAGGCGGCTCTGCGCCCGGTGAGGATGGAGGGGGAGACTCATCTCCCCCTCCAAGCCTCCCCCATCGAGATATCACGCGCTTATCGCTGTCCCGGTGAACGGTTACGAGAACTGCTACAGGTCCACAATAGGCGGTTTCTATGGAATGGTGGGTTATAATCGGTCTTCTGCTCGGAGCCCTTGTGCTCCTTCTCATCACGGGCATACCCGTGAGTTTTGCGTTCTTCTGCCTCAACATCGTCGGAGCGTACGTTTTCATGGGCGGAACACTCGGTCTGCAGCAGCTCATTCTCGGAATTTACAATGCGCTGACCAGTTTCACCCTCGCGCCCGTCCCGCTCTTCGTCTTCATGGGCGAGATCCTCTTTCAGTCCGGTATGGCCATGCGAACGTTGGAAGTGCTGGACAAATGGCTCGGCCGCGTGCCCGGCCGGTTGAGTCTCCTCACGATCGGCGGCGGCACGATTTTCTCCAACCTGAGCGGCTCCACAATGGCGAACACCGCCATGCTCGGGTCCCTGCTCGTACCCGAGATGATGCGCCGCGGGTACAGCAAGTCGATGTCGTTGGGTCCTATTCTGGGAACCGGCGGCCTCGCGATGATCATCCCCCCGAGCGCAATTGCTATCATCCTGGGCACCCTTGCGCGAATTTCCATCGGCGGACTCTTGATCGCCGGGATCCTCCCCGGTTTGTTAATGGCGCTCTTCTACGGCGGGTACGTGATTATCCGATGCGCTCTCAATCCCAATCTGGCGCCGTCCTATGATGTGTCGCCCGTCTCTTTGAAAGAGAAGCTCACCGGGCTTGTCAAATACGTGATTCCCCTCTCGTCCATTGTTTTTCTCGTTGTCGGTCTCATCTTTCTCGGTATCGCGACGCCGACCGAAGCGGCCGCGATGGGAGCGCTCGGATCGCTGATCCTGGCCGCCGTATATCGCGGACTGAGTCTCGTCGTGATCAAGCGGTCGGTCGACGGGGCGCTCAGGGTAACGGTGATGACGCTGCTGATCATCGCCGGCTCCGTTACTTTCAGTCAGATCCTGGCATTCACGGGAGCGAGTCGGGGACTGGCCGAATATGTCGTCGGTCAGCCCTTGTCACCCATGTTGCTCTTGATTGTGATGCAAATTTTGCTGCTGATTCTGGGCGCGTTTATGGATCAGATCTCCATGATGATGATAACGATTCCCATTTACATGCCGATCGTCCACGGTCTCGGATTCGATCCGCTCTGGTTCGGCGTCTTGATGCTCATCAACCTGGAGATCGCGTTCACCAGTCCGCCGTTCGGCCTGCTTCTCTTCGTCATGAAAGGGGTGGCGCCCGAAGGGACGACGATGTCGGATATCTACAAAGCGGTCATACCGTTCATGATCTGCGATCTGGTCGTGATGGCGCTTATCATGATTTTCCCGGCGATAGCGCTCTGGCTGCCGAACCTGGCCCGATGACCGGGCGCCGAGGCGATCCCGGCGCCTCACCTGGGCTCGGTCTGGTCCTTTCGCCACCCGTTGGCTCCCTCGTGCCCGTATTCTGCACGCATATCCTGATGTGCGCTTTCGCGCCTCTCACCCGAGGTAGGAGCCGTATGCGGGAAATCCGCTCGTACGGATCCGTGCGGGGGGCGCCGGGCAACCGGCATTCCTACCGGAACAAAGTGATTTTCGTTGACACAGCCAAGGAAGGTCTTTATTTTAGAATGCCATGAGGCCCTATCGCATGATTCTGCTGCTCGAACACGCCGGCTTGCGAGCCTTCGCCGCCCCGCCGGGACGTGCGCGCAAGAACGGCCCATCCTTTATGACGCCGCCGTGAGATTACCGATTTGAGTTAACGGAGAAGCGGCGGTATTTAGCTTCCAGCACCTCGTCAAAGTTTTACGAGACATCTTTTCCAATCACAGCGGTTCCGCCGACATCAAGGAGGTCCGAGTCCGTTTATGGACTCGGCGCAGAACCCTGCTTTCGGCGAAAGAGGAGCTTCCGAGAACGGAGCCGGCGATGAAAAACACGGTTGACAAAAGAAGACGCCGAGAAATCGACCGCCGTCGCACCTTCGGTATCATCAGCCATCCCGACGCGGGCAAAACCACCCTGACCGAAAAACTGTTGCTTTTCGGCGGCGCAATCCAGATGGCGGGGTCGGTCAAAGCTCGAAAGGCCAAACGGCATGCCGCCAGTGACTGGATGTCCATAGAACAGGAACGCGGCATCTCGGTGACCAGTTCCGTCATGAAATTCCATTACGGCGATTACGAAATTAACCTCCTGGACACACCCGGACATCAGGATTTCTCGGAAGATACTTACCGGGTATTAACCGCTGTGGACAGTGTGGTCATGGTCATCGACAGCGCCAAAGGGGTTGAGACGCAAACCCGGAGCCTCATGGAAGTCTGCCGGATGCGCAACACTCCCATCCTGACCTTCATCAACAAGCTCGACCGCAAGGGAATGTCACCGCTGGACATTCTCGGAAATATCGAGGAAACCCTGCAGATCGAATGCGCTCCGCTGTCCTGGCCCGTCGGCATGGGCCAACGCTTCAAGGGCGCTTACAATCTCTATCGCAAGGACATCACCCTCTTCACTCCCGGTCAAGATCATCTTCCCGAGGATGCGATCACTATACACGATCTGAACGACCCTCTGCTCGATAAGATTCTGGGCGGACAGGCCGACGAACTAAGAGAAGATGTGGCCTTGCTGGAGGGCGCGGCCAACCCCTTCGATCAGCAGGACTTTCTCAAGGGCAGCCAGACGCCTGTATTTTTCGGCAGCGCAATTAACAACTTTGGTGTGCGTGAGTTGCTCGACACCTTTGTCCGGATCGCGCCGGGTCCTTTACCCAGACCGACCACTACCCGCATGGTATCGCCGGACGATGAGGAATTTTCAGGGTTTGTTTTCAAGGTCCAGGCCAATATGGACCGGGCGCATCGCGACCGAATCGCCTTTCTGCGAGTCTGTTCGGGCCAATTCCGACGGGGAATGCGGGTCCGCCACCATCGCGTGGGGAAGGATATCCTCGTCGCCAACCCGATCATTTTCATGGCTCAGGACCGCGCCATAGCGGAGGACGCCTGGCCCGGCGATATCATCGGTATCCACAACCACGGTACGATCAGGATCGGCGACACCTTTTCGGAAAAGGAGCCGCTTACTTATACCGGTATCCCGAATTTTGCGCCCGAGCATTTCCGTCGAGTGAGACTGAAATCTCCGCTGAAGTCCAAGCAACTGCACAAGGGCTTGTTTCAACTGGTGGAAGAAGGCGCAGTGCAGGTGTTTCGCCCGCTGCAGGGAAATGATTTCATCCTGGGCGCCGTGGGGGCATTGCAGTTCGATGTAACGATGGAGCGGCTTAAAGCCGAGTACGGCGTAGACGCGGTGTACGAACCGATGGATTATGCCGCCGCGTGTTGGGTCACCTGTGAGGATCACAAGAGAATGGAGGCATTCGAGGGGGCTAATCGGCGGAACCTCGCAGTCGACCCGGAAGGGAACCTGGCCTACTTAGCCGAAAGCAAATGGAGGCTCAACTTCGTGGCGGAGCAATGGCCCGACATAGTTTTTAGAAAGACTCGTGAATGTCAATCGTCATGATAGGGCCATTCAACCTCGGGCATTTAAGGAATCCCGTCATGCTCAATAAAATGGATGATATTGCTATAAAGAGCCACGTTCCGTGCAATCTCTGCCGGTCTTCAAGAGTGGATATTCTCGCTCTGAAAGACCGAAAAGGCAAGGATCTCAGAACGGTCATATGTAAGAAATGCGGCTTGATCCGGATTGATCCACTTCCCCACGAAGAAACGATAAGAGAATTTTACTCGAACGAATATCGACGAGAATACAAGGGAATAACAAGGCCCAAGAAGAAGCATCTCTACAGGGACGCCGGGGAGGCGATGAAGAGATACCGGTTCATACAAGATCTACTGGCGAAGGAAGCCGGGCTCTTGGACATTGGAGCGGGCAATGGGGTGTTTGTGTATTGCCTGCGAAAACTTGGGTTCAACGCCCAAGGTGTAGGACCGGATCGGAATCATTCGCGATATGCAAGAGAGGTGTTGGGTGTTCCGGTCGGAACCGGATTCGCCGCTGATATTTCAGACAAGGAAGTATATGACATAGTCACCCTGTACCATGTCCTCGAGCACATGACCGATCCCTTGAAGGAGTTGAGCAATATTTGGGCGATGCTCAGATCTCACGGCAAGCTGGTCGTCGAAGTGCCGAATGCGGAAGATATAAGACAAGATCCTAAAAACAGATACCACAAGGCACACGTTTATACATTCAACCCCGAGACGCTGACCGCTCTTGGAATCAGAACGGGATTTGTCCCACTAAGAGAAAGAATTGAACCGTATAACGGAAACATAACGATGGTATTTCAGAAAAGACCGGATGCAGACCATAGCGATTCGGTGGATCTCGACAGTAATTACAGGAGAATAACGGCGATACTGAGGAAGCACACGAATCTCCGCCATTTCCTGAGCATGACGCCGTATAGGAAACTATCTCAGAACGCCTTCGCTGCTGTTAGAGAACAACTGGAGATCAGAAAATTCTCCGGGGAGAAAGATATGATCGACGCAGTCATCGAGTCGGACCTGAAGCGCAAAAGAGATCGGTAATTCCCCGGGGAGTTTCTTCCATCGTAACCGTTCTCCGGGCCGGCGTTAAGGCCTTATTATTAATATACAAGGGGGGATATGGGTCGCCCCCTCCATCCTCACCGGGCGCAAAGCCGCCTCAAGCCCGGTGAACCCACCAAATAACGCGATCGCCGGGGGCGCGTCGCCCTGCGCCGGGAATCCGATTGCCTAAACGTGCGGGGCATGAGATATTCTTCGGCGCAGCCGGGGTGTCCGGCCGGCTGCGCGTTCGACGCAGTCGGGCGCACATTCGAGCATGATGGAATCCTGTGTCCTCGGATTCCGGTCCCTGGAGGAGGTCGACGTCGATGACTAGGGCCGCGGAGATTTCAGCCGGCGCGTCTCCGGTGAGACTCGACACATACTCCGAGCTCTTCGTCCTCACCAGCCACAAGAACACGAAGAATCTGGTCATTTTGTCCTTCGAATTGTTCGGGCCGCTTGACGAGGAGGCCATGAGGCAAGCCGTTCAGGCAACGGCCGAATCCTTTCCTCATCTTACGAGCACGGTCACGGAACAGCGGGTTGGACGTAAGTATGGGCTGTTCAGCCAAGCCCGCCCCGACCTGGAATTGCCCTTCTTCGTAAGCCGGCTTCCGGAGCCCGGACCTGACGTTCATCCGTTCGACGCGGTCATGGATCATCTTCGACCGCGGCTCGATCGCCAATGGGATCTGTTCACCGAACCGCCGTGCGAATTCCATCTTTTCCGGCTCAACCCGGACCATCACGTCATCGTGTACGTCTTTCATCATATCGCGGCGGACGCGGGGATGGGACTCGAGATAAGCGCCGGCGTTTTCGGCCGATATCACCGGATCACGACAGGAGAGAAGCCCGATTGGATGGACCACGGCGTTTCGATGTCGCCCCACACGAAGAAAAAGGTCAAGGCTCATCGGAAGCCGGGATTTGTGAAGGGGGCCGCGCGATTTCTCACGGAGACGCTTTCACATAGACGTCGACCCGCCAAGCCCGTTGGATCGGGCGACCCGAGCGACGAGAGGGAATTCCAGGCCTGCCGTATCCTGTCCGAGGCCGACACCGGCGCCCTGCTGCATGTGTTCCGGGAACGGGGTCTGCCGCTTGTGGATCGCATGGTCGCCGCGTCCAACATATCGTTGGATCGCTGGAACGAGCAACGAGACGCGCCGTCCGAAACGATCACCACCGCGGTTACGGTGAGCGTAAAAAGCCGCTTCGAGTGGAGCAACAGTCGTAACAACAGTTCGGTGATCTTTTTTCGTTCCGAAGCCGACGATCGAAAAGATCCCCGCGGACTGGCCCTCAAGCTCCGGGAAGCCCGAGCCCTGCAATTTGAGCGTCAGACCGATCTCAGCATGAACAGGAAGATGGCGGGATTCATTTCGACGCTCAACAATCTTCCGTTTTCCCTGCGCCGTCGGATAGCCCACCACATACTCGAAAAACATGAGTACTCATTTGCGGTGACCTTTCTCGGGGTGGTTCATCCGGACACGGGCGATCCCGTGAAGCAGAAGACCGCATGGTTCAAGACGGGTAATCTCGAGATCCTCGGAGGCGCGGGGACCAACTACAAACAGGCCGGCGCCCCGTACATCATGCTGATATCGTATTTGTATCGGAGTCAATTCAATCTCGTGACGGTCACGCCGGGAAGTGTGCTGACCAAGGACGAATGCGAAGAGTTCACGGACCTTTTTCTGCTCAATCTGAAGACCGCTTTTTGAGCGGCGCTCGATCGGCCGCACGAACGCGAATCCGCTCGAGTCCGTATCAGGAAGGACCGCCTTGAACGATCTTGTCGAACCGGCAGCTCTGATATTTGTTACGCTCTTCCTGATCGAAACGATCCGTTCTTCTCTCACTTTGGTGAAGAACCTCAGATCCGAGCCGAAGCTTCCGCCGGCGCCGTCCCGGCTGTCGGAAGAGCCGCTGCCGCTCGTGAGCGTCGTCATCCCGGCCCGCAACGAGGAACGATTCATCGAACAATGCCTGATCGCAGTCCTCGCGTCGGATTATCCTCATCTCGAGGCGATCGTTGTGGACGATAGGAGTGAAGACCGAACGCCGGCGATTATCGCTCGATTGGAGCGCTCGGAAGAGCGCGTGCGCGCGCTCTCCACGGACCGATTACCGGATGGCTGGACCGGCAAGACGTACGCGCTGAAACGCGGCGCGGACGAGGCGCGCGGAAGCGTGCTCCTCTTTATCGACGCGGACAGCCTTCTCTCGGAAAATGGGATATCGCGCGCGGTCGATTACCTGCTCTCCGAGAACACGGATATGCTCAGCCTCGTCCCGGGCTTTCTGAATCCGGGTTTTATCGAGAAGGCCGTCTATCCGCACTTCATGTTGGGGCTCTCCTATCTCTATCCCCTTGCGGAAATCAATTCTCCCTCGAGTTCGAGCGCTCTGGCCATGGGCGCGTTCATCATGATCCGGCGACGGACCTATGAAGCCGCAGGAACGTGGGCCGCGGTCCGGACCGAAGTGACCGAGGATGTGGCGATGAGCAGGCGGGTCAAAGCGATGGGAGCACGCCTCAAACTGGTTCGCGGCGATGAAGTGATCCGGACCGCGCGGGTCGGTCGCGTGGGCGATCTCGTGCGTATGTGGAAGCGCATCTTCTACGGCGCGTTGGAGCGAAGTCCGCGAAAGACGGCTCTTCTGGCGGGCCTTTACGCATCGCTGACGGCCGCGCCGCTCGTATGGATATGGTCGATCGTCGCGACGGCGCCGGGCGGGGCGTCCGTTTTGATGACCCTCACGGCGATCGTTTCCACAATCGGGGTGCTCCTCTTCGCCGGAGTTTTCGGCGAATTCTTCCGCGAACGGACGGGAAGTCGGCTCTATGTGCTGTTCAGCCCCATCGCGACAGGCACGGCGTGTTGGACCGCGCTTGCGACATTTCGGGCGACCGTGGCCGGAAGCGGCGTGGCATGGCGGGGACGGGTGTATCGTTGAATCGGTTGTGCGGGGACGCCAAGTTCACGGGGGCTCGGCCGGTCAACTCCAATTGCGCCGAATCGCGTAGGTCAGCAGCTTGTCCCAGAGAGCGTCGTCGATGGGAGGAACTTCGAGATCCCGCAGGGCTCGATCGGTGTTGCTGCGATCGAATACGGGATTGTTCGTGAAGTAGCTCCGAACCACGTCCATCTGCTTGAGCACCATCCGTTCGACCACATTTCGAGGGGTGGTCAGCTGCGCGGAAACGCCGGCGCATCTGATGCCGTTCAAACCGAATCGCCTGCAGACGCGCTCGACGGAACACCCGTTCGTCGGCGGATTAGGATGCGTCAAGTGATAGATTTTGCCGTGATTCTTCGGATCTTCAACGATTTTTACTGCTGCCGCGGCCACGTAGTCCACCGGTATGATGTTGGCGCGTCCGTCGGGATCGACCGGCGCGACCAACCCGAGGTTGTTGCGGTAGGAGCTCGGGGCGTGTTCGAGGAGCTGGTCGAGCAAATGCATGGCCTGCAGAAAGACATAGTAGCCGGTGAAGGCTCTGCAACGGCCGTTTTCGGAATCACCGATAACGATGCCGGGTCGCAGAATCGTGGCGCGGCCGTTCCAGATCTGTTCGGCTTCCCATTTGCTCTCTTCGTAAACGTTGAGGAACTGTCCGCGGGGATGGTTCTCTTCGCAGACCACGTGATTATGCACCATCCCGCACACAAACGCGGTGCTCACCAGGTGGACGTCCATCGGGCGCCGATCCGACAGGCGCCGCAAGGCCAGCGAGGTCCCCACGTTGGTCTTGACCGGCTCCCCTTCACGATCGAGGTGAAAACGGGTGGACGCGGCGCAGTGAAACAGCGTGTCCACGCAAGACAGGCCTTTATTCTTCCGGACCCAGGAGTCCCATTCGAGGTCGGCCCTGAGCAGATCCCCTTTGAACCAGTGCAGATTCCTGGCGCTGAATGGGAGGCCGGAGCGACTCAGGAAGCGCAGGGTGTCCACTCGCTTGGATTCGCTTCTGTAATGGGCCCAAACGGTATGGCCTCGCTCGAGAAGCCGGGCGAATATGTACTCGCCAAGGAATCCCGTTGCGCCCGTCAAGAGGACATTCACGCGTCCTCTCCTCGATAGGCTCGGTGAAGAGCATGCGCCGCTTGCCGGCTCAATGGGGTTTGCGCGGCGCCTCGAGACCTCGCCGCCACGTGTCGCCCTCTCGTCGGGACGGTCGAACGCGATGCTTTCACACTACTCTTTCGGGCTCTTTCGAGCGACTACGGCCATTTCGTCGAAGACCTTGTACGGGAAGTTGAAATTCCACCGCGATCCCTCGGCGAATCGTTCCGACAGGGTCCGCAGAGCCGTGGTTCCGGACAGGTAGCTCAAATTGATGAGAAGTTCCGCCATACTGAGGTATGTCGCGGTGTACTCGAGATGTTGACGCTGAAAACCGTGTTTCCTCAGGAGCACATGGAGCGTGCGCCGATCAAAGAAGAAGAGGTGGGCCGGCGGCACGTAGTAATACCACCGACGGCCGAGAAGTCGCGCCGCTACGCTGCCCGAATCCGGCGTTCCGATGAAAAGCAGTCCGTCGTCTTTCAGATAGTCGTACGCTTTGCTCAGACAGCCGTTGGGGTCGGTCACGTGCTCGAGACTGTCCCACATGGTAATCACGTCGAAGCGTCGATCCGTGTCGTGCTGCTCGAAGGCCGTCCGCGCGATTCGGTCTCCGAACTTTTCCCGAGCCGTATCGGCCATTCCCGCGCACGGTTCGCAGCCGTATCGGTCCCATTGAGATCCCAGGGCCTCGAGGAAGAAACCTGCGGCGCACCCCACGTCGAGGACGGACCCCCTCGTGCGGAATCGCTCGATCAGCCGCACTCTATTCGAAGCCATCCGCATGTTGTTGTCTCGATCCCCCAGGTAGTCAGCGTACCCGAACTTCTCGTGACCGCCCTTGAAGAAATCATCCTGATAGAATGTTTCGGGAAAGTCATCTCGGACCGTGCAATCGACGTATTCCAATCCGCAGCATGCGCATCGGACAATAGTATAGCCGTTCACCCTGAACATGGTGATCGGGTCATAGAATCCGCACAATGCGCAGGATCGGTTCATCGGCCCGGTCCGCCCTTCGGGTGTTCGATCGCTCAGTGCGCGTCCGGCGCCGGCGAAAAGCAAACATCGGCATGCCGTTTCCCGCATTACGACGAATCATGTGTTATCGCACTCGGGATTGCTTGTCAATGGCGCGTTCGCGGGACACATCCGTTGAACGCCGGGCATGAGAGCGCTTCCGCGCGGACGAGGCGACGATAACCCGGGACGTGTGGTGCAACGATTTGGGTTCGGTCGGATACGAGCGCCGGCTGAGTGTCTATGGGCGGCGCGCGATTTGTCCCCATATAGGAACGTTTTGACGGCAAATAGAGATGTTCAAACTCGTCGTATTTTCTCTTGCCAAGTGTCGGCGGCATGTGGGACACTGACAGAGTCGTATTTTGGGGTTGCCTCGGCGGTCCGCGCCGCGGGCGCCCGAACTCCTGGAATCCGGAGCCATACTCACTTTCCGAGGAGAGAACTTATGAGCTGCATGATGAAGACGCTCGTAGGCGTGTTGGCCGCGCTGGCCATCATGGTTGTTCCCATGTCCGCGGCCGCCGCGGAGAAGCCTATCGTCATCGGCGCTCCCCTTTCGACGGCCTTCCTTTACGGATGGGACGCGGAACGGGGCATTAAGCTGGCGGTCGACGAAATCAACGCGAAAGGCGGAGTCAAGGTCGGCGACAAGAAACGGCCGTTCAAGGTCGAAGTGATCGACACTCGAGACCTTGAACCGGGAGTCCCGGTGAGCGAGGCGCTGCTTGCCGTCGAGAAGCTGATCCTCGAGAAGGGCGCCGAATTCCTCATCGGCGGGCCTGTTCGGTCGGAAGCCGCGCTTGCGGCGATGCCGCTTCTGAGCAAGCACAAAACGATCTCGATTCTGACCACGGGCTCGCTCACGCCGAAATACCACGCGCTCGTTGAGAAAAATCCCGAGAAATTCAAATACTGCTTCCGTATTTCGGGTGAGGCGAAATGGATGGTTTTGGGCGAGCTGGTGCCCTGCCTCGAGAAAATCGGCAAGGATTTCAAACTGAACAAGCTCTTCATCATGGTACAGGACGTGGCCCACGCGCGAACCGGCGGCGCTATCCTCAAGAAAGTCATGTCCAAGAAGGGCTGGGAAGTCCTCGGTGATCCCGTGGTCTTTCCCACCGGCGCGACGGACTTCTCCATGGCGCTGCTTGACGCCAAGAAGAAGGACGCGGACGTCATCATCATCTGGATGGACATGCCCGAGACCGCAATCCTGCTGAAGCAATGGTACGACAATAAGGTCCCCGCGTTGCCGTTCGGGACGATCATCGCCGCAGCCGAACAGCCGGGATTCTGGAAAGCGACGGACGGCAAGGGCGAATACTGCCTGGCCAACGTGGTCAACGCGGGGAACGCGCCCAGCGAGGCCACTCCGTGGACCATGAAGTTCGTCAACGCGTACAAGGAGAAGTACGGTCTCGAGCCGGAAGGCTACGGGACGTCGTCCAGTTACATGGCGGTGTACGTCTTGAAGGACGCAATCGAACGAGCCGGCTCGCTCGATCCCGACAAGGTGGTCGACGCCTTGAAAAAGACCGACATGATGGGCGTGTACGGCAGAGTCCGATTCGATCCGAAGTCCAATCAGATCATTCCGAGCCTCGATCCGAAAGAGGGCGCCGTCGGCACGATCTTCCAGTGGCAGGACGGCAAGCGGGTGGTGGTCTTCCCGCCCAGCATTGCCACCGGTGAGATCAAGCTTCCGCCGTGGATGAAAAAGTAAGCGTTTCGGTCGGTGGGGGAGAGCGGCCCAACGCGGGCTCTCTCCCCTTTTTGCGCCGGATTGCCGGACGCGTACGGCCGCGCCCGGACCGCAGGAGAGCGGCATGGATGTGTTGATCTACGGGATCATCAACAGCGTCACACTTGCGTTGATGGCCCTCGGTTTCACGTTGGTGTACGGCGTGAGCAGATTGCCGAACTTCGCGCACGGAGCGCTCTACGTGCTCGTAGGGTACATCACCTGGCAATTGCTCTTCACCGTCGGGCTCAACTATGTCCTGTCGATGATCATTGCTCTGGTGATTATCGGCGTCATTGGCGCCGCGCTTTATCAATTCATACTGATTCGCATCCGCGGCATGTCCGTCTCCGAGATAATCGCGTCGTACGCGGCGGGATTGGCGATCCTCGAGGGCCTTCGGTGGCGCGGACTGAAGGGGGCCACGTTTATGCTCCCGCCGTTCATAGAGGGCGGCACGGAAATCTTCGGCGTGTCCGTCGACTATCAGCGGTTGTTGGTGGTCGTTATCGGCGTGGTTCTCGTGGCCGCGCTCTGGCTCTTCGTTAATCGGACAAATCTGGGACTGGCGTTGAAGGGCATGGCGCAGGATGAACGGGCCGCGTTGACCCTGGGTATCGATTCGGACCGTATGGCGGTGGTCGCGATGGCGCTCGGGTCGGTCCTTGCCGGAATAGCGGCGCTTGTCCTGCTGCCGTTGGGGAGTATTGTCGTACAGACGGGATACCACGTGCTGATCATGGCCGTCGCAGTCTGTATCGTGGGCGGGCTGGGGAGCTGGAACGGCGCGATACTCGCCGCGTTCCTCATCGGGTTCGCGCAGATCCTGACCGTGAAGCTCCTGGGCGCGCACTTCCAAATCGTGGTGGCTCTGGTGGCCATTATCATCACCCTCATTTTACGACCGAGCGGCATATTCGGCAGACAGAAGGAGCTGGAGGAGAGAGTCTAAACATGGCGGACCACACGCGGGACATCCGCAAAGAGCGCCTCGATCGAGGCATCAAGGTGAGAACGGACGGCGTATACGCGATTTCATCGTGGTTGGAAATCTCGTATCTCATGATTCCGCGCGTCGTGTTCATCGTGGGATTACTCGCCGCGCCCCTTCTGCTCTCACATTTCCCGTACTGGCAACGGGTCGTTTCAATAATCGCCGTGTTCGCTCTGCTGGCGATCAGCTTCGACTTCCTGGCGAACTACGTAGGGCTGGTGTGCCTGGGCGGCGGCTTCTTCGTCGGTGTGGGAGCGTACTGCGCGGCTCTGATGAACACGGAGTGGGGGCTGTCTCCGCTTGTGACCATGCCGGTCGCGGCCGTAGCCGGCGGGGCCCTGTGCACGATTCTTCTGCTCCCGTGCCTGCCGCTGCGCGGCGTCTATTTCGCCATTGTCAGCTTGATGTATCCCCTCCTCGCGGCCAGGCTCATCGAAGCGTTCGACATCTTCGGCGGAACCGACGGTGTCTTCGGCGTAGACAGCCTTGCAAGCGGATTTCTTGAACAGTACATCCCCATTGTGAGCGTGCTCGTTGCGGTGTTTGCCCTTCGAAGATTGGTGACGTCCGACTTCGGGCTCGTCTTTCGCGGAGTGAAGGACAACGATCAGGCGGTCAAGGCGTCGGGTATCAACATAACGACGGTCAAGGCCGTGGGAGTGTTCATTTCCGCGCTGCTCGGCTGCTTCGCCGGCGCGGTGTTGGCGCACATGTACATGTGGGCCGGCATTTCCCAGTTCGCTCTCGACTTCTCGATTATCCCCATCGCTGCGACCGTAGTCGGAGGCGGAGGCACGCTCATCGGCCCGGTGCTGGGCTGCATGATCCTCGTCCCCATGTCGGAGTTGCTCCGAGATTTCGGCACACTGCGGATCGTGGTCTATGCGATCGTCCTGATGGGATTTATCGTTCTCAAGAGCGAGGGCCTCATGAATTACGCCACCCGAAAATATCAGCAGTTCGAGCGGTGGGTGGAGATCTGATTTCGCTGTGGACACCCCGTTTCCGTGTGACGAGCGCGGGGCGGGATGGGATTTCATACACAAGGCTGGATGACGAATGAGTCAAGAACCTCTGCTGAAGGCCGAAAACGTGAGCAAGAGCTTTGGCGGCGTCATGGCTCTATCCGCCGTCGATCTGGAGGTGTACCCGGGCGACGTGGTGGGCATTATCGGACCGAACGGATCGGGTAAGACCACCCTGGTGAACGTTCTTACCGGCTTCCTCAAGGCGGACACCGGGCGGATCACCTTCAAAGGCCGGGATATCACCAACTGGAAACCCCACAAGATCGCGGACGCCGGCCTCACCCGGACCTTCCAGGTAATGCGGCCGTACTACAGCCTTCCCGCGTATAAGAACCTCATCGTTCCGCTGATCTCAGCTCGCGCGCGCCGAAGCGGCGGATGGCGAGGCGGGGGGAAAACCGGCAGCCGGGATACCGTCGCGGTCGACATCCTCGAGGAGATCGGATTCGAGCGCGACTCGTACGTCCCGTATAAGAACGCGTCGTCGCTCCCCACGGGATATCTGAAGCGACTCGAGCTCGCCCGATGCCTTGCGGTCCGACCCGAAGTCATTATTTGCGACGAGGTCTTTTCCGGGCTCAGCATGAGCGAAATGGCCAGCATGGTTCCCCTCATGGAGAAATTCCAGATGGAGGGCATAACCCTCGTTATGGTCGAGCACCGTCTGCGGGAACTCTTTCGCCTCGCCAACCGGGTTATAGTCCTGAACTTCGGCTGCAAAATCGCCGAAGGATCCTCCGATGAAGTGCTGGCCCGGAAAGAAGTCAAGGAGGCCTATTTCGGCTCCGAGGAGGTCTTTGACTATGTTTGAAGCCAAAGACCTGATGGTGTTCTACGAAAATATGCTGGCGCTCAACAATGTCGGCCTCGCCTGCAGTCCCACGCAAATTGTCGGTGTTTTCGGCGCAAACAGCGCGGGCAAGTCGACGCTCATGTATACGCTCTCCGGCATCATGCGCGATATCCAGAAAAAGGAAGATATGGCCGGCGGCGAGCGCATTACCATCCGCGGAACGATTACCTTCAACGGACAAGACGTGAGCGGGACAAAGCCGGCGGTGCGAGCGCGGGCCGGCATTATCCTCTGCCCGGAACGACGCCGTATCTTTCCGGAGAGCAGCGTCCTGGAGAACCTGCGTATCGGCGGCTACCTGGCGAACTCGGCCCAGGCGAAAGAGACCTTGGAATACGTGTTCACCATCTTTCCGGCGCTTCGGCGCATTCCGAAAAGATTGGGAGGATTCCTGAGCGGCGGAGAACAACAGATGCTTGCCATCGGGCGAACACTGATGGCCCAACCCAAGCTTCTGCTGCTGGACGAACCGTTGTTGGGCCTGAGCCCCGTTATCCAATACCTCCTCGCCAAATCGATCAAAGAGATACGAGACCAACGAGGGACCGCAATGATCGTCGCGGAACAATACGCCCGGCCGATCATGCCCATCATCGATTTCGGATACATCCTCGAGAACGGATCCGCCGTCGTGGAAGGCACGACCTCGGAACTGATGGACAATCCCGATGTGAAGACCGCGTATTTCGGAACGTGAGCGAACGGAACGCCGAGGGCACGAGACGCGACTGAAAGAGGACGGTCCTCGGCGGACGCGTCTCAACGGAGCGACCATGGAGCAGGAATTCACGTTTACCAGGTTTGAGCAGGCGTGCGAACGATTCCCGAATCATATGGCCGTCACCTTCCTGGGTGAACACTATACCTACCGCCGACTCAAGGAGATGGTAGACCGCTTTGCCGCCGGACTTGCCGGTCTGGGACTAAAGAAGGGCGATCGTCTGCTGGTGTATCTCAGCAATTCGCCCCAACTTATCATCAGTTTCCTCGCCGCTCAGAAGATCGGCGTCGTGGTGGTGCTGGTCTCTCCGATCTACACGTCGGCGGAACTCGAATACATGATCAACGATTCCGGCGCGCAAACCGTGGTCTGCCACGACACGAACTTCGGCTACGTCCAGGAAATACTTCCCAAGACGGGCCTTCGGCACGTGATCGTCACCAATTTGGTCGATCTCGTGTCGCTGCCCAAGCGAGTCGTCGGATGGTTGTTCGACAAGATCCCTCACGGCAGGGCTCGGGGCGGCGCAGAGACCGTCACGTTCAAAGACGTCCTGCGGACCTCGACCGAGCCTCCCCGGGTTGATCTCGATCCCATCGACGATCTGTCCTACATACTCTACACGGGAGGGACCACCGGCTTTCCAAAGGGCGTTCCCGGCAATCATTGGGGCCATACGTCCTACGTGAACGACATCAGCGACGAGGTCTTCTCGGGGCACATCAAGCCCGGCGAGGATTGCTACATCGCGATTAATCCGCTGTTTCACATCATGGCGTTGGGCCTGTTTCTCGCGGTCGGGCTCAACATGGGAAACCGAACCGTGTTGATGCCCGTGCCTCAGGTCGACGCGATCCTCAAAGCCGTCGAGCGATACCGTGTCCGATGGATGCTCGGGGTGCCGGCTCTGTACCGGATGATCCTCGAAAACGACCGCCAGGAGTTCTACGACCTGAGTTCGCTGAGCTATTGCTACTGCGGAGGAGACGTCCTACCGGCTCAGGTTTTGTTGCGCTGGAAAGAGCGAATCGGCCGGCCGATCTACCAGGTGTACGGATCGACGGAGGCGGGTCACGTTACCTACTCGCGGCCGGATGAGGGCGAACCTCTGCCAATGTCCATCGGTAGGCCCCTCCCGTCGAGGCGAACCAAAATCATCGACCCGGATACGCTCGAGCCCGTCCCGGTCGGCGATGTGGGCGAACTGATCGTTACCTCCGATTGTTCGATAAAGGAGTACCTCAACAAGCCGGAAGAGACGGAAAAGGCCTTCGTTACGCTCAACGGAGAAACGCACTATCGCACCGGCGACTTTGTGAAAGCGGAAGAGAGCGGTGAAATTATCTATGTGGAGCGTTCCGCGGACATCCTCAAACATAAGGCGTACCGCGTGTCGGCGTCCGAAGTTGAAGCGGCCCTCCAGGGGCACCCGGTTGTGGTCGCCGCGTGCGTGGTGGGGGTCCCCGATCCGAAGGTCGGTCAGCGGATCAAAGCAATCGTTGTGCTCAAGGAAGACGCAAAAGGAGTGGGCGCGCCGGAATTGATCAACTTCTGCTCGAGCCGCCTGGCGTCGTACAAGGTCCCGTCGTATATCGAGTTTCGAGACATGCTTCCAAAGTCCAAGGTGGGCAAGCTTCTCAGACGAGAGGTGCGCGACGACGAAATGCGCAAGATGGAGAAGGAAAAGCGAAAGCAGACCGGAACCGATACCGAAAGCGTTGCGAAAGGTGAAGGTTAAATCCGTTGTAACCGTTCACCGGGATAGCGACAAGCCATTGATATCTCGATGGGGGAGTCTTGGAGGGGGAGATGATTCTCCCCCTCCATCCTCACCGGGCGCAGAGCCGCTTCAAGCCCGGTGAACCATTACAATCCGTTCGTCTGTTGCGAGGCGTGACGCGATCGCTCCCGAAGCGAAGTTATTCCGGATACACTCTCTGACAGCGCTTAATGAGGGGAAGGACTACTCGAAGCGCATGGCTTCCATGGGATCGAGCCGACCCGCGCGCACGGCGGGCGCCACGCCGGACACCACCCCGATAAGGACGGCGAGAAATATCGACGCCATGAGACTCAGCGCGAATACATGGTGCTTCGGTTGCAACTCCAGCATATTGCTCAATACTTGGACCGCAACGGTTCCGAGCCCTATGCCGATCGCCGCGCCGATCGCGCTTACCGACAGAGCTTCACCGAGAAACTGCCAGATGATGAGACGCTCCGTGGCGCCGACCGCTTTGCGCAACCCGATCTCCGTGGTGCGCTCCCGCACAACCGACAGCATGACGTTGGTAATCCCAAGGCCGCCTAGGATAAGGGTGATGACAATTGCCGCATAGAGAAAGAACTTGAACATGGACACGATGATCTGAATCGTCGCGATACGCTCCTTATAATAATGAACGGTGAGGCCGTCCCCGTATCCCGGATGGTTGCGAATGAGAATCGCTTCGATGTTATGCCGAAGGTCCGCAGCCACATCCCAGTTCTTGGCGCGAACATACACATCCTTGATTTTGTTCATGCTCGGAATTTTTGCCTGAGCCACGGTAATCGGGATAAGGAAGGCCTCGCGGTAATCGGGGTCTTCCGCGTCCCCCAGCACTCCGACAACGGTAAACGGTATACCCTTGAAGATTAAGGTCTGGCCGAGCGCGGACGACGGATTTTTGCGATCAAAGATGTACCCGCCGATGTTGCGCCCAATCACACAATTGTTACGGTATGTCCTGATGTCATTCTCGTTGAGGAGGCGACCGGCCTCGGTGAAAAGATGCATGGCGGGAAAGAACTCCGTATCTACGCCGATGACATGCGCCCCTTTCTTCTTGGCTTTATAGTAGAGCATGCCGCCTCTCCAGATGGCCGGGGCCACGGAGAGCACGTCGGGCAGACGTCTCAGTTCAGCCACGTCTTTCCAGCTATAGTCTCCCTCATGCCATCGCTTCTTTCGCCCGTAATCCCAGGTCGCCTTCACAATCGTCGCGCTGCCGAGCATCTCGAGATTTTCGCCGAGGGCTTCCTCGACCGAGTCGCCGATGGTCAGCACCGTGAGCAGTCCCGTAATACCGAGCGTCGTGCCGATTATCGCGCTTCGGTAGCGGCGGCGGTTTCGGTAGACCTGGCGTAACACGGTAATTATGATGTCGGTCAGCATAGCCGCATCTCCCGGGGAAGTTCAGCCTGAACGCCCGATTTCAGGTTATCCCCATCGTCGACCGTACGTCAAGGAGAAACAAGCCGCGCTTCACGTGTTCAAGACCGCCTTTTGAATGCTGAGAACGAGTTACTGGAGCGGCTTATCGAAGCTCGATCCGCCATGCCCGGACGCTGAGCCGCTCCGCCGAGGCGCCGAGTCGGCTTGTCTCGGGGCGCGAACTTCGCTCCCCGATCTCTCTACCGTTTATACCGGGTTGGCGACGGCAGCGGGACCAATGTGCGCGGCGTACGAGAGGCGGCGTCCGGCGGGAATGACCGGCCCCTGGGCGTGGGACCGAAAATGAAGGATGTTCGGATGAGCGGTTAAGGGCGGAGCAAAACGGGAGAGACGGACGGCAGCGTCCGATTATTCGGCGTCGAAACCGTAGATGTCGAAGAGCCGCTCATCGCCTACATAATCGCGCGTCTGGTATTTGCTGATCTTGCCGATTCGCGTTGTGAGTTCGCTGATCTTCTTCACATTCCGTATGATCAGCTCGATATCTTCGAGCAACCGTTCTTGATGGTCCATGCCCCGCTTCATAAGCTGCGCAGTACCCAGAACCGCAAAAATCGGAGAATTCAGTTCGTGAGAGACCGCGGCCGCCACTTCCAATGCGCCCTTCATTTTTTCCGCTTCGAGGACGCGCTGTTCCTGCTCCCACTGGTGGGTTACGTCTCGGATTATCTCGATGACGTTTTCCACTTCGCCCTCCGCATTCAGCATGGGAGCGATGATCACGTCGAAGAAGGAGGCTCGTCCATCCGCCGAGTCCCGCCGTGTGGCGAAGTTGACCGGAGACTTCGTCCGTATCACTTCCTGGAAGGGACATGAAAGGCAGTGACCGCCGGGCTCCGCTCCATCAGCTCTGTCGATCGACTCACAGGGTCGTCCGAGCGCGTCCTCTCGGGAGAGGTTGCGCGCCTCTGAGAACTTCGCATTGACCAGGATGATATTCTTGTCGAGATCTATTGCCAGAAGTTGGGCGTCCAGCGAATCGACCACTTGCTGAAGGAAGGAACGTTCGGCTTCGATCGTCTGCAGTAACTGATTGACCCGTTCATAGTTGACTGCGTTGCGGATGGCTATGCCGGTTTGTTCCGCAAGAGCAGATACGAATTTGATTTCTTCCTCGGAAAAATCCCGGGCGGTTGTGCTGAGAAGCCTGAGCACGCCGAGAACGTCTCCCATGGCCATGATCGGCACGGCCAAGATGGTCGTGATGCCTTCTTCCTCCGCTTCTCGGGGGTAACTGATACGGGGGTCCGTCGCCGCATCCTTGATGAGCACCGGTTTTCCCTGCAGCGCGAGCCTGATCGCTTCTTCGCGATCCACCGAGCCGCGGCTGAGGTATTTCTCGGAAAGGCCGGTCGCGGCTACGAGGCTCAAGTGATCGCCCGTGTCGTCCAGCAGCCTCACCGTGGCGGCCTCAACACCCACCATATCCGGGATCTTGGAGACAATGAGATCGAGGATGGTCTTCAACTCGAGGGACGTGTTGACCATCCGGCCGACTTCATGAAGCGCTTCGAGAAAGGCGATTTGCCGGGCATACGATTCGGTGACGCGCCGGCGTTCTATTGCGATGCCGCAATGCTCGGCCAACGACACCGCAAGACGGATTTCCTCCGACGTGAACTCGCGGTTCTCCCTGGTGAGAAGCCTTAAAACCCCGAGCACCTTGCCGTACGCGACGATCGGCGCCGACAATATGGACTTGATACCTTCCCATCGCGATTCCTCCCGATAACAAATCCTCGGATCGGACGGCGCGTCGTAGATCGTCAGCGGCCGACCCGCCAGTGTCTCGGCGCAGCTTTCCTCGCCTTCGAGCGGTCCTCTGTTCAAGTACTCCTCGCTCAGCCCGGCCGAGGCGCGAAGCGCCAGTCGAGAATCCTCGTCGAGGAGTCTCACTGTCGCGCCGGCCACGCCCAGCGTCTCGGAGAGCTTGCTAACGATGAGATTCATCGTCTCCTCCAAGCTCATCGCGGACGAGACGGCCTTCGTCACCTCATGGAAGACATCCAGGTAGTCGCGTTCTTTCTGTCTGTCGGAATTCCGGCCGGACATGGGAAACCGCTTAACTCCCGACGAGCGCTCCGCTTCCCCAAGGCCGAAGGGAGCGGAGGACGGTTACAATAATGTATAATGGCCGCCTGCGGGGTCCCCGCCGGAGACACCCCATCTTGGTTTGAGAGTAGCGGCTCACAGGGCTTGAGACGGCTCTGCGCCAGGTGAGAATGGAGGGGGAGATGAGTCTCTCCCTCCAAACCTCCCCCATCGAGATATCAGGAGCTTATCGCCTGCCCGCCTAACTCAGCCGGCTTTTGCGACCTCAACCTTGATGTATTTGAGCAACGTCGTTCCGCCGTACTTCTCCGGCGCGTTGGGGGGGCCAATGCCCCCGTTATTGACGCCGCCGTAAGCGGGGTACTTTGGATCACCCTCGAGGCCCTTCCAGTGCCCGAATCCGCCGGCCGCGCCGACTACGCCCTGACGTATGAACCAAGTAACATGTGCGGGCATGACCAGCTTACCATAGGGCGAACTTACCTCCACCGGGGCGCCGCTTTCGATTCCTCTCGCCCGTGCGTCCAATACGTTGATCCACAGGGGATTTCTGCCGTACAAACGCATCAACGCGAAGTTGTTCTGAGTCGAACAGTGTTCGTGCTCGAAAACCCTGAAGTTCCCCAAGATGAGCGGATACTCGCTATCCGGGGCAATTTCGGGCATTTCATCAGCCGGATCCTTGTGGTCCGGTAAGGGGTCAACGTTTCGTTCTTCCGCCGTCGGGTTAACGAAATTATATTTCCCTGTCTTCGTTTTGCCTGATGACCCATATCCCTCCGGAGGATTAAAGCCGCCCCATTTCTCGTACTTGTAAAACTCATGGGGATCCGTGATGACGTAGCCTTTGTTCTTGATTTCGTCAAACGACCAAACGGCGCCTTCGATCTGATTTCTCTGCGCCTCTGCGACATCCTGCCATGGGAAGTACGATCCCAGACCCATTTTCCGGGCCAGTTCCACAAATATCCACCAACCGGCCTTGGTGTCATAAAGCGGCTTGACAACTTCCGCGTAGTAGGCGATGAACGCGTCGTACAGCCAGTCCGGCTTCAACTGGCTCTGTTCAGAGTATACACATTCGGGGAGGACGACGTCGCTGAGTGACGCAGTATTACACATGAACGCGTCGACGGTCACGAGAAAATCGAGTTTCTTCACGGCTTCTACTGCCGCTTCCTGGTTTCCCCACGACAGCACGGGATCTCCGTAATAGGCGATCATACCCGTGATTCGGCCGGTCTCAACGGCTTCGGAGAATTTTGCGGGCGCCCATCCATCCCACATCTTGAAGTTGAACATTTTGCCGGGCCCGTTGGCCGGCGGTTTCTGTTGACCCGGGCCCCACGCGCTCTTCAACTTCGGCTTGAACGGCAAGCTGGGCCCGCCGGGAGCGTCGAATGTGCCCAGTAGGCCGTTGAGACTCTGGATCGCTTGGACGGCATGAAAAGCGTTGGGGCTCTGCGCCACGCCGGCCCAACTGATGACGCCGGGATGTCTCGCTGCGGCAAATTCTCGTGCGATTCGTTCGATGGTGGACGCCGGCACGCCGCTGATGTTCTCGGCCCATTGTGGAGTGCGGGGTATCCCGTCCTCTTCGGCCAGGAGCCTCTTCTTGAACGCGTCGAATCCGTGAGTCCATTTTTCGACAAACTCTTTATTATACAGATCATTCTTTACGATCACGTACGCCATGGCCATCGCGACGGCCCCGTCCGTCGCCGGTTTGACCGGAATCCATTCCGTTGCCGCGGCGGCCGTTTCGCTCCGGCGAGGATCGAAGACTACCAGTTTGGCGCCTCGGGATAAGGCCGCCCGAAACATTGAGGTCTTCCGCTGTCCGTACGAGGTCGCCAACTCATTCACGCCGAACAGGACGATGTAGTCCGAGTCTCCGTAATGAATCCAGGGGCGCTTGTCATTGAGGTTGTGCTCATTGGCCATTCGATTGGAGTTGTCGCACATGCAGCGGTGGCCGTGCTTGTGGGCGCCGTAATGATCAAAAAGAGCTTCGGTGAGCCAGTTGTTCCAATCGTTGCCGCGAAAAAAAGCCACCTTGTGGGGATCCGAGGCATTCTTGAGATGCCCGGCGGTTTTTTCCAGGGCCTCGTCCCACGCAGCCTTGCGGAATCTGCCGTTCTCCCGGATCAGCGGGCTCTTGAGACGGTACGCGCTGTAGACCTGGGAGCGCACGTTGGAGCCTTTCGGACATATCCGGCCGTCACCTTTGGGATCTCCCTTCAATCCCGCCGTCGAGACAAGCACGCCGTCCTCGACCTTCGCGGTGACGCCGCACAAAGCTCCGCACGTGTAGCAATGCGTGTTGACGGTCCGGCTCGGCTCAGCTTCGACCGTTCCCGGAGAAACCACCTGCGGCTCGTCGGGGAGGTCGAGGCGAGCCAAAACGGACGCCAGCGCGTCCAGGGAACCGACGTAGTCTTCATTGATCGGTCGCGCCGCGGCGCGGTCGAGCGCGGCCATGCGTTCAAGGAAGAGGAAGCCCAGCGATATCTCGGCGAGACCTCGATAGAAGTCTGACTGCGCGCTCTTGCCCAATATCGCGGCGAACTCCACCGACCACGGCTGTAGATGTTTGGTCAGGAAATCCTTCTGAAGGTCGAGGACCTCTTGGCCGCCCTCTTCAAGCTCTCGTCGGCAAAGAAAAGCCATGAAATCGAGCTCTACCGCGATATGGTCGTCAAGATCGAGAAAGTCCGGGGTCTTGTGGGCGCCGGCCTTGCGGTAGAACTCCCTGACCTCGAAATAGGGCTCGCGGCAGAGAACCGGTTCACGCACCACAACCGCGGATTCATAGGGAAAGACCGGGTCCGACCCGGCGTTCAGAAACATATCCGCATACTCATATCGTAGATCGTTGTACGCCGCACCCGGATCGGTCGTTTGCAGATAACCGGCCATGCGGGAGAACCCTAAACGCAAATCGGACGATGACAGCCGTTCCGACGTATTTCGGAGGGCTTCCACAAAAAGCGGATTTCGCAAGCTCTCCCACGTCGACCGGCTGACTTCGTCGGCCAAAAGAGCGGACAGGAACCGATAAACTTTTACCCGTCCAGTAGTGAAGTTAAGCCCGTCCATAGCGTCTCCTCTCGGGGCTGTAGAATTAGGTTGGTTTGCCGCTCGGTGACAACGACCGGGGCTTCGGACTGAACCGAGCCTCTCGCCGGTTCCGTCGGCGCCGCAGCCGGGATACCGTCGACCCGGGACGCCGCGCCCGAAAGAAGGTTCCCCGACCGGCGGTCAAGGATCGTAACGGTTTCATTCCCACACGAGATCATCCCATAGGATATGCATGGTCGTCCCCAAAGGCTACCCGGACGACGACCGCGGATTCGGCCGATCGGGGATCGGCGTCGTGTCCGCCGCTTCCACGCCGTCTCACAGGTTCAGCTTCTCCTTCGAGCCCTTCCTGCCTTTTTGCAGCGCAGAGGTGATGCCTTTTTCCAGATCGTCCACGTCTATGGGCTTTGTCAGGTACGCGTGCACGCCCAGTCCGATGGCCTTCTTGGCTGTCTCCACCGTCGGATATCCCGTCAGCAGCAGCGCTTTGATCTCAGGATTGTTTTCCTTGAGTTTCTCGAGCACGTCCACGCCGCTCATGTGCTTGAGCTTCAGGTCGAGAATCGCCAGATCGATGGGATTGGATTCGGCGTAGTCGAGCGCTTCGTGCTCGTCGGTAAACGCGACGGTGGTGTGCTTCAAGCCGTCGGCAATACGCTTGACCAGATTGCAAGCGTCTTGTTCGTCATCCAACACGAGTATGGTTGCCATTACAGCCTCCGGGTTTATGAGATCGACCCGCCGGGAAGCGCATGGGGAGGGAGAAGACCCTCCGTCGAGCTTTCCGTCGCGGTCGTGTGTTCGCTCGGGCTCGCGCCTATTGTCGAATCCTCGCCGGCGCAGCGTCTCAGCGCGCAGACATCGACGCCTCAATCTTCGAACCTTTGCCGTCCGTCTTGGGGAACAGGTCTGCAAACGTCCGCATATGCTTGTGTCGTTCCGCGGATGCGTCCAGCATACGCTTGATTCTGCGAAAGAAGGGGATACGATACTTCACCCGCTTGAACGCCAGATAGGCGGCGATGAACAGCGGAAAGAATACAAAGGGGTATCCGACGGTCAGATCGGTGAAGAGCACCCCGAATTCCACCTCCGCAAATCGATACTGCATCCAGCCGAGGACGAACGGAATCGGCCAGAGAAAACCGCTCGCCAGCGCGATCTGCTGAAAGAACGACTTGCCGAACGCGTCGTTGGCCAGTTTGTTCGCAGCCGTATAGGTCTTCCCGTCACCGCTTTCGATCGCGTCCACCGAGATATTCTGATAGCGGGCCGTTTCGTCGGCGTTGCGTTCGATGGACTCTCGAACCCACAGAAACGCCGACGCTATGGTGAACTCTCCCACGATGACCGCAACGAGCGCGAGTAGAAACGTCCCTATAAGGAAGTCGACGAACGCGTCGCCGGTGAAACGAAAGAGTTGTATGAGGTAGGGATCGACAAAAACGTTCAGCTGATCGAGACTCATGGTTGAAATCCTTCGACAAGCGGATTGTGGGTGAAGTTCACTATACCGTTTCGGCGTCGGACGTTCCGAGTCTTAGAAAGGCGGAACCACGGAGTACCCGAGGAATCCCTTGGTGACGTACCGAACACCCACGTACATGGCCAAAACGACGAAGATTCGCTTCAGCCAGATGTCCGGGATGTACTTGGACGTTCGGGGCCCGATCATGGAACCGATGAAGATACCGATAAGCTCGACTCCCACCAACGGCCAGTACACGACCACGCCCTTGATAAACATATAGGACAGAATCGACACGATCATACCGATGAGCACGGCCAGCGCCGAGGTGCCCGCCACCAGGAACATCGGCAGTCCAGCGATCGACGTGAGGAACGGCACGAAGAGAAAACCCCCGCCGATGCCCAGAAACGACGCCAAGCCCGCGATCAGGAAGCCGCCGATGACGGGTATGATCGGGCTGAACGAGAATTCCACGCCGTAGAAGGTGAAACTGATCTTGGAGAGACCCCACTCCTTCACCTCAACGCCTTCGTTGGCTTGGGTCTTATTGTTTGCGGCTTCGATGTTCGCCTTCTCAAACGCCTGGGCCGCCGCCTTCGCTTCCTTTTTGCCGCGTTGTCCCCGCTCGGTTGTTTCATAGAACAGGAAACCACCGATGACGAACACGCAGAGGCCGAAATATCCGATATACGTGCTGAGATCGATCTTACCCGCGGTGATGACGGGAATCAGGATCGAACCGGTCACACTGCCGATCGCCAGGCAAATCCCCAGCGGCAGCACAAGCCTGCCCATTCGGTAGTAGTTGGTGACGGAGATGAAGGCCGATAGGCCGACGAGAAACTGGTTGCTGACGCGTATCGAGTCCGTTACCAGCTTATTGAGCTGCGGGCTCGTCTTCTTGAACGTCTTGGCGTAGTCTCCAAGCCCGAAAATGGTGATATGTCCGACGCCGGCCATGATCCCGCCGAACGCGCCCACCGACGAGAATATCCAGCCGACCCAGACCGCCCACAGCAGTCCCCAGAGCACAAAAGGCTGAGGCGCTCCCGGGATGCCCAGGTACCCCGGTTCCGCCCCTGTATTGATGTGGCCCGGTTCGGTTCCCGGGGGGGCCTCGGCTATGGCTTTTTCAAGACTGATCGCCTCGGCCGGTCCTGAGAGAGCCAGTGCGGCCGCAAGGACCGTGACCGCAATGAATCCGAATAATACCAAGCGGGTGTGTCTCATAAAACCTCCTCGTAGAATGAGTGTGTTAGCTCGACGCCTGATGAATGCCTCCATCCCCGGCGCTATTCCGTTGGGTGACGCGCTCTCCGTCCTCTGCTCCAAGGAAGGTGATTGGGTGAATTCGGCTTGGCGAGGGGTCGCGTCAAAACTGTTTGAACAGAAGTAGCAATCCCCGTGCCGGCGAATCCTTTGTCGGCGCCGATGAGCTAACCCACCAAGATAACACAGATAACTACAACGAATGACCGCGCGGACTGCAATGGGGACCGCCTTTCACGGCGCGGAAACTGCGCTAAAAAGGCTGCGGAGGGGTATGTGGTCGAGAAAAGAATCAGTCACATCGGTTGGTTAGTGGGTGAGCAACAAAAAGAGCGCAGTGCAAGAGAAAACTTGCGCAGGCGGGACTACATTATCCTGAAAGCGCTCCCACGGGCCTCTCGTTCGCCCTGAATGTCCGGTCCGTGTGCGGGTCTGCGCTCCTCGAACGCGTCACTCCCCGGCGCCGTGAGCTTTTTCGAACTGCCGGCCGGTTTCTTCCGCCGACGCCGTTACCGGCAGAATGATGGTGAACGTGCTTCCAACGCCCTCTTCACTCTGCACTTCGATTCGTCCGCCGTGATCCTGTATGATGCCGTAGCTGACGGACAGCCCGAGTCCGGTTCCTTCGCCGACGGGCTTGGTTGTGAAGAAGGGGTCGAAGATCCGGTCGATCACTGCCGGCGATATCCCGCACCCCGTATCGGTGACGGAAACGCGGATCGCGTCTTCCGATTCGTCGTAGCCGGCTTCGACAACGATGCTCCCGTTGCCCGATATCGCCTGCTTGGCGTTCACCAAGAGATTCACCAGGACTTGTTTCAGTTTCTCACCGTCCGCGAGCAGTCTGGGCAGATCGTCATCGAAACGGGTTTCGACGGTCACGCCCTCCTTGCCGAATTGATGGCCGAGGAGAGAGATCGCTTCGTCGAAACAGAGCCGCAGGTCGACAGGCGATTTGCTCGTCTTCGAGTCTCGGGCGAATTTGAGCAGATCCTCGACGATTCGTTTGCAGTTCTTGGTTTGCTTCTCGATGACTTGAAGATCCTGATACGCGGCGTCGTCTTGACGGCAGGAACGCAAGAGCAATTGGCAGTACCCCAGGATCACGCCGAGCGGGGTGTTGAGTTCGTGAGCGACGCCGGCCGCGGTCTGGCCGAGGGAGGCAAGCCGGTCCGCTTGCTGAAGCTGGCGTTCCATCCGTCGTCTCGACGTGATGTCCTTGGCGATTCCTTCGTAGCCCTTGACCTGCCCGGAATCGTCTCGGGTAACGGCGACACTCAGGAGGATGACGATTTCCGAACCGTTCCGGTCCTTGAGCCGGCATTCCCTGTCCCTCACTGCGCCTGCGGTCTCGAGCTCTTTCAGGAGATCCTCGTACTCGGTCTGCGACGCGAACACGTCGGTAAATCGTACGTCGGGTATCAGCCGCTCGGGCGCATCATAGCCGAGAGTATCGAGCGCAGCCTGATTGACGTCCCGAAAGCGAAAATCGTCGTCAAGGACGAAGATCATATCCATGGAGCCTTCGAAGATGCCTCGATATTTCTCTTCGGAAAGGCTCAATTCCCGGGTTCGTTGCTCGACCAGCGACTCGAGGTCCCGATTGAGCCTCATCACCTCGTGCGTTGCGGTCTCCAGCGCCTGTTTGTCGTTCAGAATTTGAGCGTTGATCTTCTGCACCCGCTGAAAAAAGACGGTGACCGCTGCCACGACCACGAATGCGATGGAATTGATCGCGCCGGTGTACGGTCGAATGAAGACCCAGACGTCCGCATGGCCTGAGAGGAGCAGCAGGTGTTTGGCCAAGTGCCCGACCGCGCGGGAAATGGAGAAGCCGGCCAACGCGAGCGATAACACCACCAGATAGGTCCAAATGACGCTTGAGGGTTCGGCGGCTTTGAGACGGAGGGCGTACCGGACGCACAGGAACGAGAAGAGGATCATAAGGCTTGATCCCACAACGTCCGAAAACCACACCGGCGCGAGAGAATACGAATCCGTCATTTGGACCGCGCCCCCTCCGTCATTGTCTGAACGTATAAGCTGCGTATGCCGAGAAACAGGCACACGATCGCAGGGACACACACCAGGTGGTCGAGCTTCAACGAGTAGTACGCGGCCGCAACCGTTCCTCCGCCTGCAAGCAGTCGCTGATTCCAGCTCCCTTTCGGACCGAGGATCATGTCCGGGGGCAGCTTGATCTCTACGAAATGACCCGTGAACGCCACCACATTCCATAGGAGAAAAAGGAGGCACGAGATCTGAATCAATCGCCAGCCTCGGGCTTCGATGAACCGGTTGGATTCAAGCCAATACGCCAACACTCCCATGCTCAGGGCGAAGAGTACGTGGGCCAACTGATGAGCGATCAACCCCTCGGGCGCGCCGTGAGTCTGAAAGGCCCAGGCCGTGTCGGGACACAGGCAACCCAGGCCGATCGCAACCGGGATCAGCGCTACCGTTGCTCTCTTGAATGTCCGCCCGGGTCGCCACCTTGTCGGGACGCAACTGAAGTGCGTTTCCATGCGCATTTCGGTAAGGCTCCGAAAGCATAAGGTATGAGTCTTCGAAGAATAGCAGTGAGAACAGCGTTTGTCGAGAGGTAACCGTTCACCGGGCCGGCGATAACCCCTTGATATCCCGATGGGGGAGGTTTGGATGGAGAGATGAGTCTCCCCCCTCCATTCTCACCGGGCGCAGAGTCGTCTCAAGCCCGGTGAACGATCACGTCGAGAGTAAGGGCGAGACTCGAATTCGGCGTCCGCGCGGGAGCGTCCAATTGAGCGGAAGCGGACTCGGGCGCTGGAAGAACCGCTTGGATAGGTGGGGTTGACATGCATTGCGTCGTATGGCATGTTCCTCGACGCATTCACTCTGGACTATAGTTTCGGCATTTTTCCGGTTTGATACGGCCGGTCTCGCGGAGCTTGGTTGAAAGATAAAGGCGTTCCTGCCATATCCCTTTGGGAA